>NZ_FIZY01000027.1 GCF_900060185.1 Grimontia marina
GGTAAAGCGATAAAATACACGCTAGGTCAATGGCCGAAGCTCATCCGCTATATCGACGATGGTCATTTATCGATAGACAATAATCGCGCTGAACGCGCAATTAAATCGCTGGTCATTGGCCGAAAAAGCTGGCTCTTCTCGACCAACCCTGCTGGGGCTGATGACGCGAGCGCGATGCTTTATAGCATCGTCGAGACAGCAAAGGCCAACGGACTCATCCTCTAAGATTACATGGTCAAGTGCATGAAAGAGCTTGCGAAAGCAGAGCCTGATATCGATGCGCTCCTGCCATGGAACCTCAAACATTAGCAAGATCGCCCTGTGGGTTCATGGGGCGCATACGCTGATTTGGGATATGCACAGGCATAGAATAACTCAGGGTGGATTTGCCGAAACGGGAAGGGGCACATTATCGAACGGACCGGTCAACAAAAAGCCCGTTCCTGAGTAATGAGAAGTCTTGGTTTATAGATCCGCTAAGTTCACCACGTGATCTGCGCTCTCTATCGTTTCAGGTCGATGAGCAATCATTAAACGGGTGAATGGTAGGTTTTTGATATTTTCATTTATCCTACTTTCGTTCTCGACATCTAGATGACTGGTCGCTTCATCCAAAAAGAGTATTGCGGGACGTCGGTATAAAGCACGAGCAAGCAATAACCGCTGAGTTTGTCCACCTGAGAAATTAGAACCCATGTCAGACACTAAACTTCGATAGTTCATCGGTAAGTTGAGAATATCTTCGTGAATCCCCGCCAAATGAGCGCAATGAGATAGCAGTTGTTGATCAGGCTCTGGGTCAAAGAATGATATGTTCTCTTCGATGGTTCCGGTGAGTAGAGTGTCGTCTTGCATCACAGAGCCGATGTAATTTCGATAGTTAGACAACCCCAAGTCTCTGATATCTTCCCCATCAACTAACACTCTACCAGATGTCGGTTGCAACAAGCCCAGCATGATTTTCAGTAACGTCGATTTCCCGCAACCAGAAGGTCCAATGAGCGCTACCGACTCACCCGCATTCACCTCTAAATTTACGTTTTTAAATATATACTCTTCATCTGGCGAGTATTTAAAAGACAAGTCCACTAACTTGATGCTACCGCGCATTTGTATGAGATTGCGACCTTTTTCGCGATGAGGTTCTTGCTCATGCAGGGCGATATCAGCTATACGATCCAAGTGCAATCGCAACATTTTAAACTGCACAATTTGTTCAATTAACACTGACATTCGGGTAGTCAGTTGATCTTTATAGGCAAGAAAAGCGAATAGCATCCCTATCGTCAGTTCTCCATTCATGACGGCAGTAGCAGCAAGAAAAATGATAAAAATATTCTCCAATCCGAAAAGAAATTGGTTTGCTGACTCAAAACCAATGTTGAGCTTTCCTAACTTTATGTCGGCATTAATGACGGCGCTATAGTGATTTTGCCAGTTACTCTGGCGCAGGGATTCTGCATTAAACAGACGAATAGTCTGAATTCCACGAGCGGTTTCTAAAAATTGGCTTTGCTCTTTGGCTTTAGCTTCAATTGACACTTCCGTTGCTTGTCGCAACGTATTATACAGAGCCAGTCGAATCGCGAGATAGATAGAAATGATGCACAAGACGACAGCGGTTAAGAACTGGCTATATGCGAACATCACACCTAAGATAGCCAATGACATGAAGCCATCCACAATGGTTTCAACCAGCCCAGTTGTCATGCGCTCTCTTACCTGACCGAGTGAGCCAAAGCGTGATACTAAATCGCCGATGTGACGTGTCTCAAAATAACTCATAGGTAAACGCAACAAATGACGTAATAGGTTAGCACCCATTTGTAGATTCAACTGACTCGATAACCGCAAGATCAACCAGCTTCTTATCGCTTTGGTAATAATGTTAAAAAACAATAGAAGGCTAAAGCCAACTGCCAACACCACCAATAGAGAATTGTCGAAACTCGTCAATACTTCATCGACGACCAATTGAATGTAATAAGGGCTCAGCAGCATAAAAATCTGCAATAGAATGGTGAGCATCACGAGTGTGGTTAACACTTTCCCGATACCCGAGATTCGAGTCCATAGCTGGCTAATCCCCATTTTTTGGCGCGAATCTTTTTTCTCAAACTGTTTTGTTGGGATCAACTCAATGGCTATCCCTGTAAAGTGTTTGCTGAACTCTTCGAGAGATAATATACGTGTACCAGACGCTGGATCATTGATGGTGAGTTTGTTTTTCTTGACTCCAGTAAGGACAACAAAGTGATTAAGGTCCCAGTGCAATATACAGGGTAAAGTTAACTTCCCGACATGCTCTAATGGGCATTTGAGTGCGCGAGCAGCCAATTGCATCTTGTCTGCCGTTTGGATTAATTGCTGAACATTAATACCTTTTAGACCAGGAGTATGGAACCTTCGTGCTGCAGGCATATCAAGTTTGTGTCCATAATAGGTCGAAACCATTGCGAGACAAGCAACTCCGCATTCTGCTGCTTCTGTCTGTGAAATCATGGCCACTTTTTTATTGCCAGAATACTCCAGAAGTTCTGTAATATGAGGCTCTTTTACGATTGAGTTCATATCAAATCTTTCCTAATAGTCCATAGACGGGTTCAAGGATCCAACCCATAATGCTTCGGCTTTCCAATAATATGTCTGCCTCCAGCAGCATGCCGTTTTTAAGCGGAATAGTTGAACCTTTAAAGTCGATATGCTCCTTGTCAAGAGATACGCGTATACGATAAACCGGCTCATTAATTGGTAGGGGAGATTCTCCTTGCTGTAGAAGTACAGTATCAATATGTGAAACTTTCCCGCTTAAATAACCAAACCTTTGGTATGGGAAAGCTTCCAACCTGAGCTTGACCAAATCCTCTTTCTTAACAAATCCTGCTGACCGAGTTGGCAAAAAAAGTTCAGCGATCAGCTTTGCGTTTTCAGGAATTAGACTCAACAACAAATCATTATCTTGAACCGTTTCTCCAGTTACGACGTTTATCCCTGTTGCCTTTCCTTTTTCATTAGCGGTCAATACATGGATAGCATTCCCCTGTGCTTGGCTGAGCTGCTGCCGAATCGAAGACTTCTGCTGCTCTAATTCCAAAACGTTCAACTGATGTTGCTTGGGAAGAATAGTCAAATCAGACTGCAATGTATTTCGAGCCTTTCGCAAATCCAGCTCATTAGCTATCACTCTCTCTTTCTGGGCTTTGATTTCAATTAAAGCTTCTTTTTGAGATTGAAGGTCCAGAGCGGAAAGATGCCCTTCTCTGTGTAGCTTCAGATGCTGCGCCTCTCGTTCGAGCTGAAGTTGGTATTTTTCATTTATCAGTGACTGCTGACTTTCAATAGCAGAAAGTTGGCGCTCGATATCGGAAACGAGTATATTTTGTTTTTCCATTTGCTGGACATGCATGGTGTTTTGATACTCAATTTCTTTGTTGATGTACTGATATTGCTTTTCAAATTCTTTAACAATCGTTTGATTGAGATCGAGTCCATTCTCTAGTTTGCTTCTCGATATAATAGTGACCAGAGGCTGGCCCTTCTCGACCTCTTGTCCCTCCATGATGTGAACAGTTTCAACGATGCCTTTACGTTGCGAAAAAGATTTAATAATGCCTCTATCTGGTAAAATGTAACCTTGAACAGTCTCTTTACGACTGTACTCTGCGTAATTAAGAAACAACACAAGTAAGCTGAGTGAAATAAACAAAATGGCTACGATAAGAGAAATGGACAAGGGTTGTGCAAGCAACACATCGCCATGGAGTCGTTGTTTTTGTGCGTCAATAACAGATTGACGATACAGCTGGCTCAATAGTGATCTCCAATGGTATACAAGCCCGACCTCGGACTGAACTCGGGCATAAGCACAATAAACTTTTGGTTAGCGCCCAGCTGATACTAGGTTGTTTGCAATAGCCTCACAGATCCCAAGCTCTTGGTATACGTCCATCCAGTAAAACTCACCGCACGGATTTATCTCAAGAAATTTGTAAGCTCCATCAGGCGTTAATATGATGTCTGCCGCGCCGTAATTGAGATTCAACTTTTTGGCAAGCTTGACCAATTTTTCAGCTTCTTCTTTTGGTAATTCATAAGGCTGCCATTTATCGAGAGTGTACATACCTCTTTTACGCCAATCAGTTTCCATGCCTTTCATAATTTCAGGGTCAATGGAGGCACAGAATACTTGGTTGCCAACGACTGTTGCTCTAAGCTCAACTTCTTTTTCTATATGCTCCTGAAATACCATTGGACAGAGGTTTAATTCTTCTAATTTATCAAGGTGTTCCTCTGTGACCTTATTGGTAAATACTACCTGTTCAATATCTTCATGCCATATTGAAAAGGCAGTCTGCATTTTGGTGATAATTCTCCCCTTATTATCAGTAAAAAATTGGCGAACCGCATCTGGTGAGTTACTGGTTAACGTGTTCGGTAAATCCAAACCCACTTTGCGAGCTAACATTAGTTGATATTCTTTATTTGATGCATGCTTTACATCCCAATAATCGTCGAGTTTGAAACACTGCAAGCTATCTAAAAAGCCAAGGATAGTTCGCTTACTCTCCTCTATTGATGGCTGTTTCAACTGAATGTCCATATCCGCAGGTAGTCCTTTGGCAGGGTAGAAACGACGATACCAAACTGCCATTATTTCACTGCTTTGTACTACTTCACCCGTTTCCGTGGTTAACACGCTTATATTACCACCGTTAAGCTGGTGACTTGCAATTTGAACTTCTGTTGGAAAAAGATCAGTATTAAATCGGATTGGAATGGCGCCCAAAGTGCGTAAGTGCTCAGAAACTGTATCAATACTCGGGTTATCTTTTGAGTGGGTAATAATAAGTACTTTGTTTTTAGTCATGCTTCTTTCAGCCTGTCTTTTACTAATTGCTATATTTAATGAGTGTTTGGGCGATGTGTTCCGAAATAGGCAAGCCCAGCTCTGCCTCCAACATTCCCCATTCTCCTGCCGGGTTTACTTCCAGAAAATGATATTTGTTCTCTATATCCAATATGATATCGATAGCACCAAACTTTAAATTCATAGAAGCCATGAAGATGCGAAGTTTTCGTATCAGGTCTTCGGGAATATCAACATGTTTCCAGTTTGAGGTGGTTGGGGGAGCTTTACGCCAGTCGAGTAACTCCTTGTCATCTTCGCTACTAAGATTCACTTGAGCAGGGAATAAATGTCCATCTATATATGCAATTCGCAACTCCGTTTTCTTTTTCACTCTTTTTTGGAAAATCATTGGTGAAAAACGCAATGAGGAAAGATCTTTGAGGTGCTCCTCTGTCACCTTCGAGGTATAGACAAAGGCGGGTGGCTTTCCCATAGATACAGTGAGAGCCGTATGCATTTTTGCTACAATATCACCGTCGCACTGTTTGTAGAATTCCTTCACTTGATTGGGAATGTTAGTAAATAATGTCGCCGGGATGTCAAGACCAGCTTTTTTAGCCAGTTTAAGCTGAAGCCACTTATTTTCACTGGCCATTTGTATATTGGGATGATCAAGCCAAAACACGTCACCTAAGCTGTACAACAATGCGCACTTAATGCTCTCTGATTCACGAGTGGCCTGTGCTAATATTTCCCCCTCTAGTGCCGAGGACAAATCACTCACTAAATTTTTTCTATGCCATATAGCACCAATATTAGACTCATCAATCAACCAGTCTTTTGTCGATATAATTCTATCGACATCACTCTGAACGAATACATTCTCTGAATTAAAATTAGATTGTCTTATGCTTCCACCGATTTGAACATGTAGGGGAAACTGATCGCTGTTTAAACGGATTCCTTCTATACCCGCTGAATTCAGATGTTCTATTACCCATTCAACCGGAAAGGTGTCCTGTGAGTGCGTGATGCACAGGATACTTTTTTTGGAGTTATGCATATTATTCTTTCAATATCACCCCCAACAATTGGGGGTGAGAACTTAGAGACAAAATCTTGATATATAGACATGAATATCAGTCTATATTAATTAAGTCTGATTTTTATATTAGCTCAGCTCAGCTCAGCTCAGCTCAGCTCAGCTCAGCTCAGCTCAGGCAACGCAGGCAACTCGTCCGTTGGAAATACAATTGCGGATGAAGAAAAACCTTCATCGTCATCAGACGGAGCTTTACGTGTTGCAATTTCGTTAGGAAAATTCCATCCGCCAGAAATCTGGTTCGCTTCTTCTTTAGTAATAGTGTCTGCTTCAATAAAGTTACTAAAAAAAGGGGTATTTTTATCCATTTGTTTTCTTCCTATAGAATTAAATTTTATAACCAATTATTTGGTTATTTTTTGAACATTAACCCGTCGACGATTTTGCATTTCTGCTGTTCATTTTTAGGTTTAACATAGAAAAAATATTTAATGAATACCCAATATTTATAATCTTAAAAATATTACACTCGAGAGTGATGAAAATTTACTTTCATAACTTTTATGAAAATAGCAATTTATTTTTTTCCTATTATTTTCTTATTTTTTTGTTCATCGATGACCTCCGTGGAACGCCGCTTTCACTTTCAAGAGAAAGTACTCGACATTCCAAATGTAACAAATGTAAATGGGTTACCTATTTTTCACTTATTTGAAAAAAACGCTTGAGTTCAAAAAAGTAGCTATGTTACCTTTCGCGACAATCTCGAACATAGAGCTTTCGGGACACACGTGGCGCAATGTTGAAGAAGTTGTCGCTGCACCGTAGGTACTAGGAAATGGTTTCCTAGTAGAAGGGCATTAATAGAGCTGTCTGACTTCAACGAAGTCGGGGCATATTGAGGAACCCAACAGTGATTATGTATTACCTCCACTTCAGCTTCGTTTTACCAAACTGCAGTATTATTACTGAGCCTTGATCCACCCGATCAAAAGAGACGCTTTTCAAACGATTTAAAGCTGTTCCCCCACGACATGATCGTGATGCTTTGCCGTACTTGTTTTAGCGCACTCGAACACACTTAGGCTTCCGCTGATATCACATGAAGTGATTCGACGGGTATTTCCCGATGACTCGGGGGTGTGCTCCACGACTTACCTGCTGATTTCTCAATAACGCCGATTTGGTGTTAAGGGTTGCTACACGCAATGTCGGCAGCGACGTAGTGGTGAACATGGAAGATCAAGAATAATGATTAACTTTCCCACTGAAACTCAGGACAAGTTGGCGGCAAGCCCAGTTCCTGTTTTGCAAGGCCTTCACGACCTGACTCCAGATGAGTTGCTACTGAGTCAGGAACACTACGAATCTGAGGTTCGTTCTTATCCTCGCCGTCTACCGGTCGCTATTGCTAAGGCAAATGGTGTGTTGGTGGAAGACAGCCGTGGTCAGATTTACCTGGATTGTCTGGCGGGTGCTGGCACATTAGTGCTTGGCTACAACCATCCTGAAATCAATCAAGCTTTGATTGAACAGCTTCACGCGGGTATTCCCTATCAAACGCTGGACATTACAACACCAGCGAAAGATGCATTCATTCGTGAACTGATGGCTTTCCTTCCACAGGACTTTGCAGAAAACGCTAAAGTTCAATTCTGTGGCCCTTCCGGTGCTGATGCCGTTGAAGCGGCAATCAAACTCGCTAAACAAACCACTGGCCGCAATACGATTGCCGCTTTCCATGGTGCTTATCATGGTATGACCAACGGCACCATGGCGCTGATGGGTAACCTCGGCACCAAAGCGCGTCGCCAAGGCTTGATGGCTGATGTTCACTTCCTGCCTTTCCCATACGATCTGCGCTGTCCTTATGGCTTGCATGGTGAGCAAGGTGCGCGTCAGGGCTTGCGTTACATTGAACGTATGCTGGCTGATGATGAAAGTGGTGTGCAGAAACCTGCTGCCATTATTGTTGAGCCAGTGCAAGGCGAAGGCGGGGTGATCCCAGCACCAGCGTTCTGGTTGAAAGAACTGCGCCGTATTACCCAAGAGCACGGCATTCTGCTGATTTTCGATGAAATCCAATGTGGTATCGGTAAAACCGGCTCCCACTTTGCGTTTGAAGATTCAGGTATCACACCAGACATTCTTTGTCTTTCAAAAGCTGTCGGTGGCGGTTTGCCTATGTCGCTGCTGGTGTTCAATAAAGAAATCGACACCTGGCGCCCGGGTGAGCATACCGGTACCTTCCGCGGCAACCAGCTGGCCATGGTATCCGGTGCGAAAGCGATGGAAATTATCCGTCGTGACAACCTTGCAAACCAAGCGGCAGTGACGGGTGAATACTTGCGCCGTGGCCTGGAAAAGATTGCTGAGAAAACGACTTGTATCGCGGAAGTACGTGGCAAAGGCTTGATGCTGGGTGTTGAAATTTGTGACCCAGAAGGCAGCAAGAATAAATTTGGTGAACCTCAGTCAGCGTCAGAGCTTACCGTTGCGATTCAACGTGCAGCACTTGAGCGCGGGTTAATCATTGAAAAAGGCGGACGCGACGGCTCAGTATTGCGCTTCCTACCGCCAATCATCATCACTTTCGAGCAAATCGACTTCGCACTGAAAGCGCTGGAAGAGGCGATTGATTCTCTGGTTGAACCAAAACCTGTTTCACTGCCAATGGACAGCATCCAGCAAAGCTGGCGCGAGCACTTTATCCATGTTGGCAAGCAAGGTGCTGACGGTTTTGAATCCGCCATGAACCAAAGCACGCTGGCGCTGAAGAAACTGTTCGAATCCACAGATTCGCCATACAGTGGTCTCGACCCAATGGTGCTGCAATCGCAAATCCGCCGCGCACAACTGGGTGAAAATCCGCAATCACTGAGTGACGTGATCGAAGAAACGACAGATCTGATCGGCAAAAACTCTATCATCGTTCAGCATCCTCATTGCATCGCGCACCTGCATACCCCGCCAATGTTGCCAGCCGTTGCAGCCGAAGCCTTTATCACTGCGCTGAATCAGTCAATGGATTCCTGGGATCAGGCAAGTGCGGCGACGTTTGTAGAGCAAGAAGTCACTGACTGGCTGTGCAAGCGTTTTGGTTTTGACGAGCAATCAGACGGTGTCTTCACCAGTGGTGGAACGCAAAGCAACCTGATGGGTCTGCTGATGGCGCGTGACCACATCATCAAGCAAACCAGCGGTCATGATGTGCAGAAAGATGGCTTGCCGGAATATGCTGACAAACTTCGTGTGATCTGCTCAAAGAACTCCCACTTCACCATGCAGAAGTCAGCGTCATTGTTGGGTCTGGGTGAAAATGCTGTGGTCTGTGTCGACACCTATACCGATGGCACCATCAGTATCGAATCTGCTGAAGAAGCCGTGGAGTCACTGAAAGCTGAAGGCCTGATCCCGTTTGTGATCACTGGCACTGCCGGCACCACGGATAACGGCTCTATTGATGATCTGGACGATGTGGCTGATCTGGCTGAAAAGCACGGTCTTTGGATGCATGTGGACGCAGCATACGGTGGCGCACTTATTCTGAGCCGCCACCATGCGCGTCTTGAAGGTATCGAACGAGCGGATTCCGTGACTGTCGACTTCCATAAAATGTTCTTCCAACCAATCAGCTGTGGTGCTGTACTGCTGAAAGACAAAGCGCACTTTGGCTATATCCGTCACCATGCAGATTACCTGAACCGCGAAGAAGACGTGCTGCCGAATCTGGTGGATAAGTCTATCGCGACAACCCGCCGTTTCGATGCGCTGAAAGTATGGATGACGCTGCAAAACGTCGGTCCGCAGGCACTGGGCTCCATGGTCGATCACCTGCTCAACCAGACACAACAGGTGGCAGATTTGGTGAATCAACGTCCAGACTTTGAGCTGTTGGCTGTGCCTTGTCTGTCTACTGTTTTGTTCCGTTTCACCGGATCAAACAAAGGGATGGATTTGGACTCGCTCAACAAGCAAATCCGTTTGGATGCTTTGGTACAAGGACGCGCAGTTGTGGGTGAAACCGTGGTGGATAGCAACGTTGCCTTGAAATTCACGCTGCTCAACCCTTGTCTGTCTTTGAACGACTTTGAGCAACTACTCAACGAACTTGAAACGCTGGGCGGCGAAATCGCCAAGCAATCTCTCTAATTTTTTGCTGGGGGATTTGCCCAGCAGTTTTTGAAAGGAATTTAACATGGCAGTTCTACAAATTGGTGCAGGTGGTGTTGGTTGGGTTGTTGCGCATAAAGCTGCGCAGAACAACGATGTGTTCGGCGACTACACCATTGCATCCCGCACAGTAGGGAAGTGTGAAGCGATCATTGAGTCAATCAAAGGCCGCAACAACCAGAAAGATACCAGCTACAAGTTGGAAGCCCGTGCGGTTGACGCCGATGATGTGGAAGCGTTGGTTGCGCTAATCAACGATGTAAAACCTGATCTGGTGATTAACGCCGGTCCTCCGTGGGTCAATATGACCATCATGGAAGCGTGCTACCAGACTAAAACGTCTTACCTCGACACGTCTGTCGCTGTTGACCTGTGCTCTGAAGGCCAGCAGGTGCCACAAGCTTACGATTGGCAGTGGGGCTATCGCGAGAAATTCGAACAAGCGGGTATCACAGGTATTCTGGGGGCAGGCTTTGATCCGGGCGTAGTGAGTGTTTTTGCTGCATACGCTAACAAGCACCTGTTCGATGAAATCGACACCATCGATGTGATGGACGTGAATGCCGGTGACCACGGTAAGAAATTCGCGACCAACTTCGACCCAGAAACCAACATGCTGGAAATCCAGGGTGATTCGTTCTACTGGGAAGACGGCGAGTGGAAACAAGTGGGTTGTCATACCCGTATGATGGAGTTTGATTTCCCGCTGGTCGGCAGCCACAAGGTTTACTCTATGGCGCATGATGAAGTGCGTTCACTGCAAGAGTTCATCCCAGCTAAGCGCATCGAATTCTGGATGGGCTTTGGCGACCGTTACCTGAACTACTTTAACTGCATGCGCGATATTGGTCTTCTGAGCCCAGACCCAATCACTCTGGGTGATGGCACAGTGGTTGAGCCATTGAAAGTGCTGAAAGCGCTACTGCCAGACCCAACATCTCTGGCACCGGGTTACACAGGTAAAACCTGTATCGGTACCTGGGTTCAGGGTAAAAAAGATGGCAAGCAGCGCAGTGTGTTCGTCTACAACAATGCTGACCACGAAGTGGCTTACAAAGATGTAGAGCATCAGGCGATTGCTTACACCACGGGTGTTCCTGCGATTACTGCAGCCCTGCTTTACTTCAAAGGTGAGTGGAACGGTAAAGGCGTATTCAACATGGAACAGCTGGACCCAGATCCGTTCCTGGAGCTGATGCCATCAATTGGTCTGGATTGGGGCGTTGAAGAACTGTCACCAAGCGAGCCGGTTATCAACATCCTGAAATAAGCCCAGCGTTAGCGAATGCCTGCACAACAGAATCTGTTGTGCAGGCTTTTCTATAGAGAAAGACCATGAATCCGACAGAATTGAAAACCCCTTATTTTCTGATTGAAGAATATAAGCTGATTGAAAACCTCGAAAAAGCGAAACGCCTGAAAGAGCTCTCTGGCGTTAAGCTGGTGCTGGCACTGAAATGCTTCTCTACCTGGGGTGTTTTCGACATCATCAAGCCTTACCTTGATGGCACCACCAGCAGTGGTCCTTTTGAAGTGAAATTGGGCTACGAAACTTTTGGTGGCGAAACCCACGCTTATAGCGTTGGTTACAGCGAAGATGACGTGCGTGAAGTGGCGGATATCTGCGACAAAATGATCTTCAACAGCCAATCCCAACTCACGGCGTACCGCCATTTGGTGGAAGGCAAAGCCTCAATTGGCCTTCGCTTGAACCCGGGTGTCAGCTACGCAGGTCAGGATCTCGCGAACCCAGCCCGTAAGTTCTCTCGCCTAGGTGTCCACTTCGATCAGATCGATCCTGAAATCTTCGCATCGCTCAATGGTGTGATGTTCCATATGAACTGTGAAAACAAGGATGTGGATGCGTTTGTCGGCCTGCTTGATGCCATTTCAGAGAAGTTCGGCAGCTACCTCGATAAGCTTGAGTGGGTAAGCCTCGGCGGTGGTGTCTTCTTTACCTGGCCGGGTTACGACATCGAAAAACTGGCAGCTGCACTGAAAGCGTTCGGTGAGCGACATGGTGTGCAGCTTTATCTGGAGCCGGGTGAAGCCATTATTACCAAAACGACTGACCTGGTTGTTACCGTGGTGGATATTGTCGAAAACGAGATGAAAACCGCGATTGTTGATAGCGCGACCGAAGCGCACCGACTGGACACGCTGATCTACAACGAACCTGCTTCCATAGGTGAAGCAAGCGAGAATGGCGAACACACATACGTGATTGGCAGCTGTTCTTGCTTGGCGGGTGATCAGTTCTGCGTGGCGAGTTTTGATGAACCGCTGAAAGTCGGTCAACGTCTGCACATCCTAGACAGCGCAGGCTACACCATGGTGAAACTGAACTGGTTTAACGGCCTCCGTATGCCATCAGTTTATTGCCAGCGCAGCAGCGGCGAAGTCCAGCTCTTAAACGAGTTTGACTATCAGGATTTCAAACGCACGCTGTCGCAATGGTCGGTGAAGTGATTTTTCAATCACACATGTCAGGGAGCTTCGGCTCCCTTTTTTAATACTCGTTTCTTCTGATTTTATGAATCGTGTCAGAGTGTCAGCTTTTATTGCTTGGAAATTGCACCGAAACTAACTAATGATCCGACCATCACGTGGATTTATCGAAACACGCTGAGTTATTGGCGTGTTGGCTCAGGAGGTGCAAAAATGGACGTACTGCTATCTGTCATCATCATTGTTGCACTGGTTGTTGGAACACGGACACTGAAAAGCTACTTTGCCTACCGGGCACAGGTGCGTGAATTCGAAGCGAACAAAGTCGCAGAGGGGTCAGGGGAGTTAGTCGCTGAAATTGATGCGCTTAAAAACCGCATTGAAGTACTTGAAAAGCTGGTGACTGATCAAGGGTACGAGTTGGACAAAAAGATCCGTGCACTTTAGTTACTTCATTGCCATGTAGTGTTGCCTTTCCTCGGAGGTCATTTTTTCAATGGCATAGCGCAGCATGGTTCTAGGCATAACAGAACCATGCTTATCCAAAAACGTGCGAAGCAAAGGCAAGTCTCTTTTCCCTAATTCCCGCAACATCCATCCGCACATTTTGTGTATTAAATCCTCTTTATCGTGCAGCAGCGTTTCCGCCAGCTTGATGGTGTCGTCAAACTGATTCAGCCGAATAAAAGGGAAGGTCGCCATCATGGCGATGCGCCTTTCCCAAAGGCTGTTTGACTCTGCCAGTGAATAGAGAATGTCGCGCTTTTTATCAACCAGATAGCCCCCGACAATATGGTGTGCGGAGCTGTCTACCAGATCCCAGTTATTAATAAGGTGAGTGCGGGAAAGGTAGAAATCAAAAATGACTTTTTGGAATTCAGGATCTGCTTTTTTGAATTGTTCTGACAGAATCACCAGAGCCAGTAGCTTGATTTCATGCCATTCACTTGCCAGCAGCGCTGAAATTGTTTTGAGAGAAACTGTCTTATGACGTGTGGCTAGGCCTCTGACAACAGGCACCCGAATACCGATGAACTTGTCACCTTCACCGTATTCTCCTGGGCCGGATTTAAAGAATCTTCCCGAATGTTCAGCGATTTTGGTGTCGCCTAATTGCCTTGCTTCAGCAATGATGCGTTGTGCGTCAGTCATACCCTTCCCTCCAGTGAGGGAATTATAAGCATGAAATAGCTAGCCTACTGATAGAAATGGAAATTTCATTTTTAAAAAATGACTTGGCTTCAAATTGTTGGAAGGCGCTCAAACTCCCCTGAACTTGCTTTACTTCAAAAATTAACCTTACAACAAATCATGCTTTATCAGAATTTAGTCAGGTCGCATCCAGTCTTACATTTCTTTGCTGAATACCTGTCGAGCCCTTTGCTTATTGATGCATATAGTTGATGTGGCAGTCAAATTCGCTTTCCGCAAAATATTTGCTGAGCGAGAAAATCGCTAAATACCAAAGAAGTAAAAGCGAAAGGGCTTGCCAACCATTTATTTTGATAAGGACTTTAGAAGATGAAACAGACCGCTTTTCTGAGCGCGATGATCGCGGCTAGCTTTGCTGTGCCAAGTGCGATGGCAATGAACCCGCAGCCTGATCCGCAAAACCCTGAGGGTTATGTCGTCACCCGGGTAGAAGTGCAAGCTGCTGAGGCAGCACAAACCCAAGATAAGATGTACACCACTTGGGCACAGGCATTACGCACACGCACCAATGATGTGGTGGAAGCGATTTTGCCGGGCGCAGCCAGCAACCCCGAAAACGTCAAACGTGTCGAGCGTGTTTTCCCAGAATCTGATTGGGATTTCCTGACCCAAATGGCAGCACCTGAATACACCTATACCCGATTCCTTCGTGCGATTGGTAAATTCCCAGCCTTCTGTGGTGAGTACACAGATGGCCGTGATTCTGATGCGATTTGTAAAAAATCCATCGTGACCGCGTTTGCACACTTTGCTCAGGAAACCGGCGGCCACATTGCCAAAGACAATTATTGGGACAACCCACTTGGTCTCGAAGAGTGGCAGCAGGCGCTGGTGCATGTCCGTGAAATGGGTTGGTCAGAAGGGCAGGCAGGCTATACAACGGGCTGCGGACAGAATGACTGGCAAAATAAGCGTTGGCCATGTGCGACAGGGCAAGGCTATTTCGGCCGTGGTGCGAAGCAGCTTTCCTATCACTTTAACTACGGTGCATTTTCTGAAGTCATGTACGGTGGCGACGCGACCAAGCTGCTCAACGAGCCGGGACTAGTGGCAGATTCCTGGTTAAATCTGGCTTCGGCAATTTGGTTCTTCCTTACGCCTCAAGCGCCGAAACCAGCGATGCTGCATGTGATTGACCGAACCTGGGTACCTTCACAGAGAGAGTTGGATGCAGGTATTGGCTATGGCTTTGGTACCACGATTAACATCATCAACGGTGGTATTGAATGTGGTGAACAGAACAAAAACAAAGGCCAGCCAGTTAACCGTATCCGTTACTGGGAAGGGCTAGCGAAACATTTCAATATTCCAATTGAAACAGATGAAACCAACACCTGTTGGCAACAACTGCCTTACGGAAGCCTGAACCTGCAAGGCGCAACCGATGTGCTTTACACCAACTGGGATGGTAACTGGAAATACTATGCTAATCGCCCGGGCGGTTATTCGTTCGAGTGTGAGCTGGTGGGTTACCAAACCGCATACTCAGCGCTTGTGGAAGGCGACTACGAGAAATGTGTCAGCAACTTCTATGAATCCCATGCGGGTTGGCCTGTGGTTCGTGTCGTTGAAACCATTGATACCAATCCGGGTGATGGCGGCACTCCGTCGGATAACACCTGGGATGAAAAAGCCGTTTACCTAACTGGTGACCGCGTCACGATTAACGGTGTGACATACGAAGCCAAATACTGGAATCAGGGTGTGAACCCAGAAACAGCTGGTCAGTGGGGCGCATGGAAGGTAGTGGCAGGCGATACCACTGGCGGTGGTACACCAACTAACCCAGACACGGGTACAAACCCAGATGCAGGCAATGGCTCTGGCACAGAGACAGGTGGTGACACCGGAACGGGCGGTGATGCAGGCACTGGCGGCGATACCGGCAGTTCAAATCCTGATACGGGCACCACGCCAGATCAGGGTGAAACCACTTGGAGTGCGAGCACGGTATACTTTGGTGGGGATCAGGTGCTGGTTAACGGCGTCACCTACCAAGCGCGTTACTGGACACAGGGTGATGACCCAGCTTCCGGTGCGCAATGGGGACCTTGGAAAAAGATTTAAACGTATTCTGTAACCAAGCCGCGTCCAGCTGGACGCGGCTTGTCGATAAGAATTATCCTGTTTTAAATGACCTGCATCGCAGAATAAATTAAATGTTAACTGCCAAAAATTCAGTGCATTGTGTTGAGCTTCCTTGTTGAAGCAAGGTTCACGGTCAAAGAATCAACGCACAACAAATGTATCCGTCTCATTTTTCATCGGCGCACCATTCATTCTGACATTCCTGCCCTCAATAGTTGTCGTCTTGTGTATTCATGCATGCATATAGTCGTACTGTCAGCGCTATCAATAAAAGATTTCTAAATCGCCTTGGGTTGCAGCGAATCGCTGAAAAATCAGCGACGAACGGTAACGCACAAAGAGCAAAAAAGCGTGAAGCAGAAACGTCTTCAAGACGGTTGCAGAAAAAGTTTTGATAAGGAATTTAAGATGAAACGAACGGCTTTATTTACCGCTATGTTCGGCGCGAGCTTCTTTGCTCACAGCGCAGTGACCATGGACCCTGTACAAGACCCCAATAACGTGAACGGGTTTGTTGTTTCCCAGTCTGAAATCAAGGCAGCGGAAGATGCGTTAACGCTGGACCCAATGTATGACACCTGGTCTCAGGCACTGCGCACCCAGCCAAATGCTGTGGTTGATGCGATTTTGCCGGGAGCAGCAACCAACCCAGAAAACGTGAAGCGCGTAGAGCGAGTATTCCCTGAGTCAGATTGGAATTTCCTGACCCAGATGGCTGCGCCTGAGTACACTTACACCCGTTTCCTGAAAGCGATCGGTAAATTCCCGGCTTTCTGTGGTGACTACACCGACGGCCGTGATGCAGATGCCATCTGTAAGAAATCTATCATCACTGCATTTGCACATTTCTCGCAGGAAACTGGCGGCCACATTGCCAAAGACAACGTCTCTGACAACCCGCTGGCGCTTGAAGAATGGCAGCAGGCTCTCGTGCATGTTCGTGAAATGGGCTGGGCAGAAGGGCAGGAAGGTTACACCACAGGTTGTGGTCAGGATGACTGGCAAAATCGTCGTTGGCCTTGTGCAACGGGTCAGGGATACTTTGGTCGCGGTGCAAAACAGCTTTCCTATCACTTTAACTACGGCATGTTCTCTGAAGTGATGTTTGACGGAGATGCCACACGCCTGCTGAATGACCCAGCACTGGTGGCAGACTCTTGGTTAAACCTGGCTTCTGCGATTTGGTTCTTCCTCACGCCGCAGGCACCGAAACCAGCGATGCTGCACGTTATCGACCGTACCTGGAAACCTTCGCAACGTGAAATTGATGCAGGTATTGGCTACGGCTTTGGTACCACAATCAACATCATCAACGGCGGTATCGAGTGTGGCGAGCAAAACAAAAACAAAGGCCAGCCAGTTAACCGTATCCGTTACTGGGAAGGCTTGGCAGCGCACTATGAAATTCCAATTGAAGCAGACGAGAAAAATACCTGTTGGCAGCAAACACCATTCGGGAGCCTGAACCTGCAAGGCGCAACTGATGTGCTTTACACCAACTGGGACGGTAACTGGAAATACTATGCAGACCGTCCGGGCGGTTTCTCTTTTGAGTGTGAGTTAGTGGGCTTCCAAACGGCATACTCTGCACTTGTACCAGGCGACTACGAGAAATGTGTGACTAACTTCTATGGCTCGCACGCTAACTGGCCAACGGTGCGCGTTGTGGCTGATGCAGATAAGCCGTCTACAGGTAATCCAGGTGGTGGCGGTGAGCCAGTAGACCCGAACGCATGGAGTCCAACCAAAGTTTACAACACAGGCGACCGTGTGGTGGTGGATGGTGTCACTTACGAAGCCATGTACTGGACACAGGGCGACGATCCACTTCTGAGTGAAGCATGGGGACCTTGGAAAAAGGTACTGTAAGGACTAAAAAGTCTTAAAATTAAGCCGTGTATTTCGATAAGGAATGCACGGTTTTTCTTTTTTAATCAGATAGATAAATGGAGTTACTGAGGAGAGGCGGAAGTTCAAAAAGGCGCTTTTTTGAAGTTGTAATCTGACAAAAGGTACCACAAAAAAAATACAAATATCAGACTTGCTTGAAAAATTTCTGTGCCTATAATGCTGAAAACCGGAGCGTCTGCCAACGCTCCGGTTTTTTTGTGCCTGCTTTCTGGTGAAGTTTTGAACTGTCTGCCAACGGTTCAAAACATATGAAAGCAACCTGTCCGAAAGGGCAAGATGTCTCAATGAAGTAAGGAAAGACAAATGCGTATCGAACAAGACTTGAAGTTGGGTTTCAAAGATGTACTGTTTCGCCCGAAACGTTCTACCCTAAAAAGCCGCTCTCAAGTTGAATTAACCCGCGAGTTTACCTTCAAGCACAGTGGCCGTCAATGGTCTGGTGTACCTGTGATCGCAGCAAACATGGACTCAGTTGGGTCCTTCGAGATGGCGAAAGCGCTGGCTGAACATGGCTGTATGACCGCTGTTCACAAACACTACTCAGTAGAAGATTGGGCGGCATTCGTAGCGGAAGCTGACGCTAAAGTGTTGAACAACGTAATGGTATCTACCGGTACGTCTGAAGCAGATTTCGTCAAAACTCAGGAAATCATGGCGCTGTCAGATGAGCTGATCTTCATTTGTATTGACATTGCTAACGGTTATTCTGAGCACTTGGTTGAGTACGTTGAGAAAGTGCGCGCTGAGTTCCCGGACAAAGTGATCAGCGCGGGTAACGTAGTGACTGGCGACATGGTTGAAGAGCTCATCCTTGCTGGTGCAGATATCGTGAAAGTAGGTATCGGGCCTGGCTCTGTCTGCACTACCCGCGTAAAAACCGGTGTGGGTTACCCGCAACTGTCTGCCATCATTGAGTGTGCGGATGCTGCGCACGGTCTTGGCGGCCGTATCGTCGGTGATGGTGGCTGTTCATGTGCTGGTGACGTAGCAAAAGCGTTCGGTGGTGGTGCAGATTTCGTGATGCTGGGCGGGATGCTGGCTGGCCACGAAGAAAGCGGTGGCGAAGTGATTGAGCAAGACGGCAAGTCTTTCATGAAGTTCTACGGCATGTCTTCACAATCAGCAATGGACAAGCATTCTGGTGGCGTGGCGAAATACCGAGCTGCAGAAGGTAAAACCGTTATGCTTCCTTTCCGTGGTTCAGTTCACAACACCATTGCAGATATTCTGGGTGGTGTGCGCTCAACATGCACTTATGTTGGTGCAGCGCAGCTGAAAGAACTGACTAAGCGCACAACGTTCATTCGCGTTCAAGAGCAAGAAAACAACATATTCGGTAAAGAGTAAGTTGTTTTGAAACTAAAATTGTTGAAACAATTTATGCGTTGGTTGTATCTACAAAAATGCTGAATAGAGAAACGCCACTTCCCAGGAAGTGGCGTTTCTAACTTTTCTGGGAACAGTTTTCAAGTTTTAAAAATACGGTCTATTACCTACAGATGTCTTTACTAAAACGACTATTTTGCGTAAAAAACATCCAAACTTCTGTTAGACCAGTGGTCTAGCACGTTTCTACCCTATTTGACGTTACAGTAAGCAAGCATCATCAGTCTTATTCAATAGCTTTCGACCGGTTCTCTAATGCGTAAGCGACAATGCTTGTTTCGATGATGATCACCAATGGGAAATTCACTGTCCGCTATTCGCCGCCGCAACACGCATTGGAAAAACTAGCTACTCCATTTTCGTTAACAACTCGTGCCCTTTTAGCATCATATTCCAATAAACATATGGAAAAAGGTGTGCTTTCATATTCCAGGCTGTCTTTGTGGCCATGCTGCCATCGAGTATCCAAGAAGGAAATGTTGGCTTGAGTTTTCCCCCATACCCAAATTCCGCCAGCACTACTTTCCCTTTTTCTACTGTAAGCGGGCAAGCACCATAACCATCATAAATCTCTAATTGCGGTTGATTTCCGATACGACGAATGATGTTTTCCGCAACAATCGGTGCCTGCTTTCGAACAGCAGCAGCTGTTTTCGCGTTAGGGGCACCAATGACATCGCCTATCCCCCAAATGTTGTCATACTGACGGTGGCGCAAAGAGGTATGGCTGACATCCAACCACCCGTTACTATCGGCCAAGGCACTTTCAGCAATGAATTGTGGTGCACGCTGCGGCGGGACAACATGTAAAAGATCGAATTTTACCTCGCGCATTTGGGTTTCTTGATTTTCATTGTTTGAACTGAATATGGCCGTTTTACTCTGTCCATCAACACTGACAAGCTGTGAATTAAAATGCGGGCTAGCACCATAACGTTTCATGTACGACTGAAGTGCTGGAACGAAATCAGGTACACCAAAAAGACTGGGTAATGCAGTATGAAACTGAATATTAATGTTATCCAGTAGACGGTTACGTTCCCAATAGTGTGCAGATAGATAAAGTGCTTTCTGGGGGGCACCAGCACATTTAATCGGCATTGGGGGTTGAGTGAAAACCGCTTTTCCCTTTTTGAGCTGCTTCACTGATTCCCAAGTGTAGGGTGAGAGATCAACATGGTAGTTAGACGTAACACCATTGTTGCCAAGCGTACTTTTTAACCCTTCAATTGCATCCCAATCCAGTGTTAAACCAGGGCTTACCACTAGATATTTATATTCCACTAACTTGCCGTCATCCAGCGTGACCGTGTTTTTGTCTGGTGTAAAAGCCCTGACTGCCTGTTTTATCCATTTGGCTGATTTGGGAATGACTGCTGCTGTTTCTCGCTCCGTTTGGCTGAAATCAAATACTCCCCCGCCAACAAGCGTCCAACCAGGTTGATAAAAATGGTTCTCTGATGGGTCAATGATAGTGACATTTAGCTCGCGATCACGTTTCAAAAGACTGGAGGCCACGGCGATGCCGCCAGCACCAGCACCAACGATTACTACATCATAAGTCGCCATAGCTTTGTTGGTCTGCGTTTCCATAGGATGCTCTCCATTACTGTTTTGGGAGTAGGAGAATAGCAAGGGAAACCCACCACTAAAGTTAGGAATACTAGGCATGTAGAATAGGGAAATTTGTCTGGAGGTCAGTTAGATAAGACTTTGTCCTTTATCCTGCCAGTTTACTGGCCTTCATGTAAAAGGAATGACCGAGGACATAATCAAAGACGTAATCTGGGCCAAGGGCACAGGCCCAATACCAGCAATGTAAGCAGCCAACGACCTATTAGACATATTTGATACTTTATCTTCCCAAACCTGGCAATGTGACACTTGAGAGTGAAAGCATCCGCTTCTCAAACCCCGTCTTCCCATCATCAGGAGAGCTGATATGGATATAAACGATGCACTGACCAAGAATGGAAACCCGGGCAAACACTGTGCATTCAGTTATCCAACACAACATATCTTTTGTGCGCGCACGGAACTGAGTCTTTCTGCTTTGCAGATGACAGATGGAGGCTTTTGGGGAAGACTATAGTGCCACCAGTATCAATGGTGACGGGAGCATCCTTGCATGACAATGACTTGTTCGCCTTGGCATTTGCTTAGATTCCGCTTAACGTTAGGTGGTCAATCAAGGAGAGAGTCATGTCAGAGTGTGATCAGGTCATTCAAGCACTGAAAAAGCAGTTAAAATCACGCAATGTGAATTATCAGGATGTCGCGAAAGCACTCGATCTGAGTGAAGGTTCAGTGAAGCGGCTTTTTGCCAATGGCGGAAGCATGAGCCTCGAACGGTTGTCTGCTGTTTGCAAACTGATTGACCTGGAAATGACGGCGTTGTTTAAATTGGCCGAAGAGGAAAGCCAAAACCTATCTTCATTGACTTGGGAACAAGAAGAACAATTGGTAGCTGACGGGGCACTTTTGCTCGTGGCCGTGTGCATTACCAACGGCTATCGCTTTGAACAAATCCTCAGTCAATATAACCTCACTAAGCCGCAAATCATTCAAAAATTGGCACATCTTGATCGTATCAAGGTGATTGAGTTGATGCCTGAAAACCGCATTAAATTGAAGATATCTCCTTCCTTCTCATGGATTTCCGGTGGCCCTATTCAGCAGTTCTTTCAGCAGCAGGTCGTTAAAACTTTCTTTCGCACTCATTTCTCCAAAGACGACGAAAAACTTGTTATGTCTACCGGGCTTATGTCCCTGCCAACCAATTACAAATTCCAGCAACGCATCCAGCGCCTCGTTAAAGAGTTCTATGAATCGTGTAGCAGTGACGGCGATTTAGCCATGCAAGAAAGACATGGTACGTCGATGGTTATCGCCCTCCGTCGATGGACGTTCCCGCTGTTTGATGAATTTGAAAACGAAGACGGTTCAGAGAAAAGTCTCGCCAGATAATATCCGCAGTAGCGCCATTAGCCACCTTGTCTGTCAGGCTTTATTGCTTTCAAGCCTTAATGCAACCTACTGAGCAACCGGAGAAAGAATCTCTGATGACAGAAGGTAAAGGAGGCAATAATGCTGAACCGACCGAAAATGACTTCGCAAATCGCCATCTGGGGCGTAGTTTTTATCGCCCTGTTTATCGCCACGTTTTCGTCTAAAACGTTGGCAGCGGGTTTGCTCAAACCCGTCAACAGCCAATATAAAGATCTCCAAATTGAATCCCACCATGTTGATGTTGCTATTCAGGACGGCTATGCCACCACCTCGATAGAACAGACGTTCTACAACCCAAACAATGTAGAGCTGGAAGCCTTGTATTCTTTTCCAGTGCCGCAAAAGGCGGTAGTTGGGGAATTTATCTATTGGATAAGCGGCTCGCCAGTGATTGCGGAAGCGGTCTCTAAAGAGAAAGCCCGTAAGATTTATGATGACCAAAAAGTGCAGGGCAATGCCACAGCGCTGACCGAAAAAGACGAATACAGAACCTTTGATATGAGGGTGTATCCGGTGCAGCCTCTGCAGAGCGTAAAAGTGAAGCTGGTATATATGCAGGACGCATTGTTGGATCACGGTATCGGGCGCTATGTTTATCCGTTGGAAGAAGGGGGTGTGGATGAAGCCAAAAGCAGTTTTTGGACGCGCAATGACAAAGTGGAGCAGGACTTTTCGTTCAATGTGATACTGCGTTCGTCATATCCTGTTGATGGTGTCCGTCAGGGATTAGGGAAGTTGCCTTCTGAAGACAGGTTCCGCGTCGTGATGTTTGACAGCAATACCTATGATCTCACCGGCGGCTTTGTGGCGGCTAACCCTGCGAATGTGAGCAAAGCACTGCAGTCCGTTGAGCAGGTTGAACCAAGTAATGGCACCAATCTCTATGAAGGCATGTCGGCTGCAATCCGTAAACTGGATGACGATCGTCCGACCGGGATCGTATTGGTCACCGACGGGGTAGCCAATGTAGGTGTGACCGAAAAGCGCCGCTTCTTCGATTTGATGGAGAAGCACGATGTGCGACTGTTTACCTTCATCATGGGCAATAGTGCCAACACGCCGCTGCTGGTGCCGATGACCAAGTTGTCGAACGGCGTGGCAACGTCAGTATCTAACGCGGATGACATTATCGGCCACTTAATGAACATCACCAGTAAGTTAACGCATCAGGCGTACCGAAACATCCAACTCGATATTGATGGTGTGAAAATCAAAGACCTGACGCCGGAGCAAATCAGCAGTCTGTATCGCGGGGAACAACTGACCGTATTCGGTCATTACTTCAAAGGCGGGGAAGCTGATATCAAGCTCACTATGGATATTGCCGGTGAGTCCCGCGAATACCGCACCAAAGTGATGTTGCCTGATTCTGCAGCAGCGCATCCTGAGCTTGAGAGAATGTGGGCATTTTCAGCGATTCGCGACTTGCAGGAGCAAATGGATTACCTGGAGCAAAAAGACAGTGACAAAGAGCAGGCTATCGAAGACATTGCACTGGAATATGGTTTGCTGACTGATTACACCTCGCTGCTGGTCGTGGAAGAACAGGTCTTCCAACAACTGGGAATAGAACGTAAGAATCAGACGCGGGTCCTCAAAGAGCAAAGTGCTCGTGAGGTGAAAAAGAATAAACCCGTTGAACCAAGCCGAGCGGATAACAATCAGCCAATGTTTACCCAGCCGGCACCGACCCATTCCGGCGGTGGCAGCAGTGGCGGTAGTATGAACATCTTGGTCTTGTTGAGCATGATCTTGTTAGGTGCTGGCCGCTTGGTGATGGTAAGAAAAACGAGCTAATAAAAGCAGAGCTAATGAAACGAAAAGAGGCTGCAGATGCGGCCTCTTTTCAGTACATTTCAACGCAGCCACCCAAGTTCTCTGGCTGACATCTCGATACAAGCATTTCGTTCTACTAGATTTCTTTCAGTCGTGTTTGAAGTGCCGGTCTCCTTTTGTGCTTTGTCTTGAAGGTGCTGAAGCGTTGTTCAAATGAAGTATGTTCTCCCTTCAGTAGGTAAGCGTTGGCTAAATCTTTCAAGGTTCTCTTTGTGTTGTCATACCCGCTGGCGCAACCTCTGGATGCTTCTTGTTCCGCTTCTTGCCATAAGTGCTCTCGTTGGTTGTAGCAGTCTGACAATCTGGCATTTTCTTTTGCTTCCTGGGCTGCTTTCTCAGCCGCTTGTTTTGCTTTTCGTTCGTTATGCACCTCTTGGGTAGCCGTGTCGATGTGCGGTGTTAACAGCGTGTCGCTAAGCCAGTACTCATAGGTGATGTTCTCCGTAGGCTTAGGCGTCCTTAGCATTGACATGGCTTGTTCACGGGTCAATGAGCCTTCGGCAAATAGGGTTTCAATCAACCGACTTTTGTCTTTGTCTGTTAACGACACAATGATTGCTTCATCTGTCGTCTGGTTTGGTAGATGTGATGGCGTGTCACGCAGCAGATGTGTCAGTGCGCGAAGCAAGTTTTCAGGTACGCCAAAAAGGTTGGCAAAGTGGTGCTGTGCCGGAGTCAACTGTGTAAAGTCGAACTGCACTAAGGGGATAAGTGGCAGTTCATCGTCATATTCTGCGCGAATCAACCAAGGGAAATACAAAAGACGATAGTCGCCATCAACAAGTTCACTTCTCAGGGTGCGCAACTGACAAATCAGTTCGTGGGCATCATCATCGTCAAAATAATGTTCGAAATCCTCAATGGAAAAAGTGAGAAGAGTATGGTCTTCAATGGCTGTGATTGAGAGATGACAATCATCACTTGCGGGATGGTAAGCGCTGGGAATAGCGTGGCTCGGCACTTTTATCCACGCAAAAATGGTTCCCCAGTTGGCATAGTACACCCCAGTATCGAAGTGTTGCATCATGGTTTCTGGTTCTGCTTTTAAGTCTCCCCAGTGATAAAACACGCTAAATGAACGGGGAGTGATGTCAGCGCGGCTTGAGACGGTTCTGAGTGCTTTTAGTTCGTTTGTATCTAAGACACCGCTAACACGCTCAAACCGATAAAATTGATACTCGCTCATGGATCCTCATGAATAAAAAGAGTGCTTTAATCGCTCATACTGTAAATGAAAAGGTCTGTTTCAGTAATGGCTGTAAAGTAGCTTTGGGGGTAATTGGTTTTCCTTCTGGCGTCATGCGAAGCGGGTTAACGACCACCATTCCAAAATACTCGAGAAAGCGCGATACAAAACGGGTTTCTATCATGCGCCCCAGCGTGTCTTGTTGGTTGCAATAGGGGGATGGTTCTATTTGATGAATAAGATCATGGAATGCAATGGACATCTCTTGTGTCAGGCGAGAAATATCGCTGTGACAAGACAACCGCCAAAGCATAAACCGCCAAAACTGTTGGAGTGAAATGTCTTCCTGCCACCCATCCAGATATGCCCAGTTGTAATGTGTGACAGCGGTTTCCAACATGACGAAATACAAACCCGATATCCCTTCTTTCTCATAGGTGCGTTTTGCGTGTGCTCCCAAAACGAAGTACCCCCTTTTCAGCTGGATGATCTTAGCGATTTCCGCCAATAAGCGTGTGTAATGCAGCGCTGTGAAGTGGTCTTCATTGTTTCCGGCAAATTCGCTGATACTGATATCTTCGTTGAATTGAGCAGTGGCAAACTCGGGCAACAGTGCAGTGGCAACCTTGGCAATTTTTGCAGGAAGGTTTCCCTTAGCAGTGGCCTTTAGCGATCCTTTGCTATTGATAATGGCCTCAATGATAACGTTGAGATATCGCATGACCGGGCTCTTTGAGAGGTCGGCCGGTATAGTCATACTCATCCCCGCTGTGTCACCAAATGGGGTGTAAAGCCACTTGCTCATTTGGGTGGGAGAAAGGCCACAAAATGCATCGAGTGGACGATTGTTGCGTCCGTCCATCTTGCTTTTCAGCAGGGTATTAAGCTCATCAATAGTGAGGTTGGCGCTCATGGCCACAATCTGTTCAATCTCATCTTGTACTGTCTCGCTTGTGCTGATGCAACAGCGCTAGTATTTTTTACCGCTGCCGCAAGGGCAGGGTTCATTACGACCCACGTTCATTGTTATTCCCCATGTATTGATGCGGAAGAAATCAGAACACTGAAAGCTGTCGGGCTAACAGTGTTCTGGTTGGTGCATTTTCAGAGATTGAGAATAGCGTACCACGGTATGAGGCAAGGCGGGATGCTCCGGGATCACAGGTGTTTCAATGAACCTCAAGTTAGGCTTGTTTGTATGTTGTACCCATCAATCAAGCAGGAGTATTATCAAAGCCTATACATCTTGTATGGGAAGGTTGAATGAATGCTAAATGTCTGTCTTGGTCCATGACATGTTCACCGAAATGAAAGGGGAGTGGCTACCACTTAGCACAATCCAGCCCCTTTTTTCTTTGATACTTATGTCAGACTCAATCCACCATCGATGACCAGTGTGTGTCCGACGATATATTTTGCTTTGTCTGAGCTGAGAAAAATAATGGCATCTGCAATTTCCTGCGGCTCTGCAAAGCGCTGACAAGGCACCTGACTTTCGACTGTCTGTTTGAGTGTGGCTCCCAATTCTTGCTGTTTTTGCTCCCAGCGGGGTGTCCAGGTCACGCCCGGGGCAACACCGTTTACACGAATCCCTTTTCGGATTGCTTCTACCGCTACAGATCGTGTAATCCCCTCCAGTCCATGCTTGGTGCCGGAATACATGGCAGCATTTGGGGTTGGGCGAATCCCGTTAACGGAGCTGACATTGATGATGCAAGCACCTTCCTGCATCAAGGGAAGTTCATAGCGCAGACACAGCGCAGGCACCCAGTAATCGCTTATCATAGTGCTGTAGAGTGCATCAATGGGAAGTTCAGAGAACTCCCCCCGCGATGCGATTATTGGTGCAGCGTTATTGATGGCAATGTCTATATGGCCATAGTTCTCTCGAATATAACCGAAGAAACGGTCAACCTGGTGAACATCTTTCAAATCCAAAGGCAGGTAATCGACCGCTGAAAGCTGAGGATACTTTGCCATTGCCTGATTCCACTTTTCTTCTTTACGGGAACAGGTAATGACTTTATACCCGGCGTCATGAAAGGAAAGCACGGTTTGAAGTCCAATGCCGCTACTACCGCCGGTGACGAGAACTATTTTCATGCGCGCTCCATATCGGTAAAAAGAAATGCCTGGCTAGCGGTGCGTGACGATACCGTCCACCATAATCGGCTGTGTGATGCGAACATGTTTCTTAGCTTCATGTTCCTCGTAGAACTGCTGTTCGCCAAGCATACTCAGAGTGTCAAAGAAATACCGTACGCTACCTCTTTGATTCTTCGTTGTTTTAAGCATAGCATCGGTGAAAGTATCTGGTGAGGTGTGGGTCAATTCTAGCGGGATTTTTCCTGTTTGTTGGCAACAGTAAACAGTGCAGGTAAAGCAGAACAGCAGGAGAGATCCTAAGCCTTGCATACCATCTTATTGTGTTGGGGCAATTCGGTGGTCGAGGCGTTATCTTTAGTTTAGAGATGAGAAAGAAAACCAACTAACAATCAGTATTTTATATGCAATTCTGAACAAATATTTTACCTGTTTATAACGGTGGGTTTTAAATGGAGTATCAGAATGGTTAATGTTCCATTTCCCCTTTGATCCAACCTTGTTCAATCGCATATTTAACTAAGCCTGCGGTCGAGGTCACGCCAAGCTTTTTCTTTACGCGAAGGCGATGGGTTTCCACGGTTCGTACGCTGATGTTTAGTTCGCGAGCGATGGTTTTGTTACAAGCGCCGTTGGCGATAAGGATAAGCACATCTTTTTCGCGAGGGGTAGGGACGTTGTCTTCGTGTTCCCTGTTTACCATTTGGCTCATGCTTTCCATGAGCGTTTCAGAAACGCCTGCACTGAAGTAAGAGCCACCACCTGCGATGATATCTAGAGCCTGCACCAATTCTTGAGATGAGACGTCTTTCAGCACATAACCTTTAGCGCCCCCACGGAACGCAGAAACAATGTACTCTTTGTTGTTGTGCATGCTAAGGATAACAACTTTGATCTTCGGGGCTTTGTCACGAAGTTCGCTCAGCACTTCCAAGCCAGTTTTCTTTGGCATAGAAATGTCAGTGAGCAGAATGTCAGGTCGTAAAGCCAGTGATTGCTCGATGGCTGATTCACCGTCACTTGCAGCACCAATGATGGTGAATTGAGGCTGCTTGGATAAGCGCTCCATTAGTCCATCCTGTAGCAAGACATGATCGTCTGCAAGTAATAGCGTGGTCATGTGATTCTCCTATTTGTCACTGGTTAGTGTTTCGCTTTTAAACTGCAATAGGCACAATTGCCCGCACTTCCGTTCCCTGGTATTGCAAGCTACTGATAGAGAAGGTGCCATCGAGGTTCTCGATACGCTCCCGCATGTTTTTTAAGCCCATCGACTGGCTGGTATTAGACACTCTATGCTCTTCAAAACCAATGCCGTCATCTGCAACTGTGAGCACTATTTCGCCTTCTTCTTCCTGCAAAATCATGTCTACCGCTTTCGCTTTGGCGTGTTTTTCTGCGTTGTGCAGCGCTTCTTGCGCCACACGGAACAAGGTGATTTCAGCGGATTTTGACACCTTACCCATATCCAGATGATGCTCAAACAACACTGTCATACCAGAGCGCTGTGAGACTTCTTTGGCGAGATCTTCCAATGCCACTAATAGCCCCAAGTCATCAAGTAAAGCAGGACGCAGGTCTTTGGATATTCGACGAAGCTCGCGAACGGCTTCATTCAGGGTCGATTGACCCAATGCGATGTTCTGTTCCCGCTCTTTGTCGGTTTTGGCTTCTTTGATGTTATCGAGGCGGTATTTCACTGATACCAGAATTTGGTTAATACCATCATGAAGCTCCCTGGCTACACGGGTGCGTTCTTCTTCCTGTGATTCGATGATCTGACGGTTGAGCGCCTGCAGTTTTTGGTCGGCCAGTTCTCTCGCGTTAATATGGATAGTGGTAGCAAGACTTGCCATGATCCCAATAGTGATCACCAGTGTAATCCCCAAACCGATAAATGTTTTGCTTATGGTTTCATCAATTTTGCTATGAACCGACCCGACCTGAATTTCAATATCATCAATGTAAACACCCGTTCCCACCATCCAGCCCCATTTATCGAGTCCAATGGCGTAGCTGAGCTTTTTCACCTGCTCTTTGCGGGAAGGCTTGTGCCAGTAGTAATCCACAAAGCCGCCACCTTGTTGGGCGGTCCGGATCAGCGCCTGAAGGAGTTTAAAACCACGGGCATCTTCCACTTCCCAGATGTTTTGGCCAAGCAGTTCAGGTTGATACGGAAGGACAAGATTGGTGCCGTCATAGGTGTAGGCAAAGAAATAGCCATCCTCACCGTAAGTGAGGTTATTCAAAATATCGATGACTTGTTGCTTCGCTTTTTCATCGCTTTCGCTGGCAGCGTCATAAACAGGAGAAATTGATGCCCGGGCGAGTTCTACGTATTTCTGTAACTCTTGTTTCTTGGAAGCCAAAGTTTCCGAGCGGATGAGGCTGGCTTGATCTTTAGACAGGCTATCTGACTGGATAACCACCAGCCCAATAATCAGCCCAAACATCAAGAGCAAAGGAAGCATTGCCAGCACCAGCAATTTTATCCTGAGTGGCATCACTATGCCTGATAACTTCGTCATTATCACTCCGCCAGCTTCGTAAAAAATCGCTTTGCTACGTATTACTACTTACAGCGATTACGCAATGCTATGGACGCTA
The DNA here is from genome assembly GCF_900060185.1 of Grimontia marina. GTDB lineage: Bacteria > Pseudomonadota > Gammaproteobacteria > Enterobacterales > Vibrionaceae > Enterovibrio > Enterovibrio marinus. The sequence goes on from NZ_FIZY01000027.1 coordinate 29,851, forward strand.
AGTCCGTTTTCTACCTGATATTTTTTTCGATGTTGCAGGGATAGTCTGGATGTTAACAACTTCTTAACGGTCTCAATGTGCTCTAAACCTCAACCCTATATGCAGCATCCGCATACATTCTAAAAAGTGAAGCTGCGCACCAAGGAGTGGACAATGAAAAAGGCAATGTCAACATCAATCAAAGCGGTCGCTTTAGCAACACTTTGTTTTTCAGGCTCAGCGCTGGCTGACAAAGTATTGCTAAAAACGCCTATTGCTTTCGGCACTCACTTGCCAGCGCTTGGCACCCCAATTAAGTGGGTCTCCGAACGCATTCAGCCTGTGTCAGGTAACACCATCAAAATGAAAGTGTACGAGCCGGGTAAGCTGGTGGCGCCGCTGGAAATTCTTGATGCGGTATCCAGCGGTAAAGTGAATTCTGGTTACGCGACTGCGGGATACTGGCAAGGGAAAATGCCAGCAGCGGCTTTGTTCTCTGCTGTGCCTTTTGGCCCTGAAGCACCGGAATACATGGCGTGGATGTTCTACGGTAACGGCCTGAAACTGTATCAAGGCATGTACGATGAGGCGGGCTACAACGTGAAAGTCTTGCCTTGTGCGATCATTTCGCCTGAAACCTCAGGTTGGTTCAAAAATCCTATCGAGAAGCCTGAAGACTTGAAAGGCCTGACGATGCGCTTCTTTGGCCTCGGTGGTCAGGTTATGGAAAAACTCGGTGTCGGCACGGTTCAACTTCCGGGTGGCGAGATCTTCGGTGCGCTGGAAAAAGGTGCCATTGACGCGAGTGAGTTCTCCCAGCCAGCTATCGACCAGCGTTTGGGCTTCCATAAGATTGTTAAATACAACTACTTCCCAGGCTGGCACCAGCAGGCCACCATGTTTGAACTCCTGATCAACAAAGACACCTGGAACAAGATGGATGAAGATCAGCAGTCTGGTTTAGAAACACTGTGTCTGGCTTCAATGACGAACTCGATTGCTGAAGGCGAAGCGATGCAGTTTGAAGCGATGCAAAAAGCGCAGGAGCAGGGTGTTGAACTCCGCTACTGGAATGACGAAATGCTGAACTTGTTTGAATCGACCTGGCTGGAAGTGGTGGAAGAGCAGAAGAAAGACCCTTACTTTGCAAAGGTATGGGCTGACATGTCTGACTTCCGTATGAACTACCAGACTTGGGTGTCGAAAGGGTTCCTGCCGCGCGGTCAATAACAGGCTGTGTGGTTTTTGGGCAGCAGGATGCTGCCCACTTTTCCTTTTTCTATGGGTGTAGGAGTTCGTTATGACCCAGCCTTCTCACTCACTCCCTGCTTCACCACTTGCAGACAGCATTGAGCATGTCGTCCGGGCTATCGGACGCACACTGGCTTGGAGCTATTTGGTTCTGTTTCTGGTTATCATCATGCAGGTAGTGCTTCGAAAAGTTTTCAACAATGGCCAAATTGCGCTGGAAGAGTTGCAGTGGCACCTCTATGCCATCGGCGTGTTGTTTGGTTTGTCTTATGCCGAGATCACCGGAACGCACGTTCGGGTCGATATTTTCTATCACCGCTTTTCGCAGAAAACCAAATCCTGGATAGAAATCATCACTGTGGTGTTTTTCGTCTGGCCGTTTATGTACGTCATCTTCATTCACTCTCTCGAATTCGTGTATGAAGCCTGGCGGGTGAACGAGCGTTCCAATGCGCCATCCGGTTTGCCTTGGCGATGGGTGATCAAATCTGCGATCCCATTCAGTGCGGCTTTGTTGGCTTTTGCCAGCCTTGCCCGATTGCTCCGTGCTGTGGCTTACCTGAGAAAAGGAGGTTCGCATGGAAGCGAATGAGATTCTTATTCTGGCGATGTTCGGCAGCTTTATTGTGCTGCTGTTTGTCGGTGTTCCGGTCGCTTGGGTATTGGGTGGCGTTGGTGTGGCGTTTGCCTTCATTGGTTATTACAGCGATATCTACCTCGATACTTGGACAGGGCTGGACTTCACCACTCTTGGGCTGGTGGTTAACCGGCTCTACAAAATCATGGACAACTGGATATTGGTGGCCTTACCGATGTTCATATTCATGGGGAACATGCTGGATAAATCCGGTGTTGCTGACAGCTTAATGCATGCGATGCAGGCGTTGTTTGGCCGTGTACATGGTGGTTTGGCAATTACCGTGATGGCAATTGGTATCATCCTCGCTGCGTCGACTGGGATCATCGGTGCATCGGTGGTGTTGCTGGCGACCATGTCTCTGCCTGCCATGATGAAGCAGGGCTATAACCTCCCATTAGCTCTGGGTACCGTCGCCTCAGCAGGCACACTAGGGATCTTACTGCCGCCTTCTATCATGCTAGTGATCATGGCGGATCAGCTGGGGCTTTCCGTGGGCGACCTCTTTATGGGGGCCATGTTTCCGGGCTTAATGCTGGGCGCGATTTATATTGTGTACCTGTTGATCATGGGGATGGTGAAGGCAGATTCTTTGCCGTTACCGGAAAATGCCAAAGGCTTTGATTGGGCAGTGATCAAAGATGTAGCCAAAGCGATTGTGCCGACTTTCATGCTGATCATTGTGGTGTTGGGTTCTATCTTTGCGGGTATTGCGACACCCACGGAAGCCTCTGGTGTCGGTGCGTTTGGCGCCATTTTGCTGGCGGTTTACTACAAACGTTTTTCGCTGGAAGTGCTGAAAGAAGTGTTGCTCGACAGCTACAAAACCACCGCCTATATCTTCGCGATATTTATTGGTGCGACCTGTTTTGCATTGGTGCTGCGTGAACTCGGTGGTGACGAGTTTATCGAAAGTGCCTTTGAAGCCTTGCCATTTGGTCCTTACGGCATTGTGGCTTTCATTCTGTTGGTGATTTTCCTTCTGGGGTTCTTCCTCGATTGGATTGAAATTACCTTGATTGTGCTGCCGCTGTTAGCGCCTGTGGTGCTAGGCTTGGATTTAAGCATTGGCGACTATCCGGGTTTGGATAATCCAGAGTTAGTGTGGTTTGTGATGCTGGTAGCGATGGCCTTACAGACGAGCTTCTTAACACCTCCCGTCGGATTTGCTTTGTTCTATCTGAAAGGGGTGTGCCCTCCGCAAGTAAAACTGATGGATATCTATAAAGGTGTAATTCCATTTATTATCCTCCAATTGCTGGCGTTGGTGATGTTGGTGTTCTGGCCAAATTTGGTGCTGTGGCTACCGTCGATTGCTTATGGTTAAGCGGAACGGGAAAAGATGATTGAAAAAAGCCGACTGCAAAGTCGGCTTTTTGTATTTAAAAATAAGGTGTTACATTTGTGGCATGTTGCAGTAAAAGACATCGCTGACGTCTTCACAGCTCCACTGGAATATCCACAAGCCAGTGTTGCGGTCGGAACCAAGAATGTATTGCTCTCCGCCCACCTCGGTCACATGAACACCCCAGAAGTTAGAACCGCTGGAATCCACATATTCATCACCCGCAATAAAGCGACCGACTTCGTGCATGTTCCATGAATTTACCCCTTCGCCTCTGGCGTTGGTATGCAGGTGGCCTTCACGCCATTCCACCGCGCGCATACCCAGTGAATACCAAGAGATAAACGCACGGTTAGGATATTGAGGGTCAATTTCAAGATTATGCATGGTCAGATCGCCGGCACCGGTTGCCAACTCAGGATCGGTAAGCTCTGACGGCGCGTAGTAACCGATTTCTCCCAGATAGCCCACGGTGCGGGTATCACCGTCACGGCCATATTTCACCGTCACGTCCTCATTTTTGTTGTTGAGCACATGTAGATAACCCCAGCCGTCAAAAGCGGCACCGAGTGTAGCAACCAAGCCCCAAGTGTCGACGGTTGGCAGCGGCGGGTTGTCCGCTTCATTGTCTGGGCAAAGGGCAGGGTCATAACCTTCGATACCCAGGATAGCGTAGGCACTTGAACGGGGAACGAACACCATGGGAACGCCACCATCAACCAGCATAGAAACGGTGGCATCACAACGGCCTTCTGCGGCGGCGTTAAATACAATACCGGCTTGATAACCCGCGGCCTCAATAGTTTGGGCTTTCGTCGTAAAGGCACACTCTCCACGTTCAATGACAGCGATAGAAGCGCCTGTTTCACTTGCTGGTGTCAATGCACTGCCACACGCAAGCCCGACGAATGCAGTCTGCCCCACAAGGGATTCGATATCTGCCCCCGGACCGACTTGAGGCACATTGTTGCCTTGTGAAGCAGCGTAGTCTTCGCCATTGACAGTGACAGCAGAATAGAGCGAATCGAAGTCCTCATCACCACCAAAGATTTTGTCAAAGCCTGGTCCACCAAAGACGGCAGCATGCGCATTACCCTCCGCGGGGCTGGAATCCAGAACAGGATCAGGGTCTGGATAGGTGGAGTCTTTGATGAATACTGGATTGTTCGGATCGTTGACATCCAGTACGACAAAACCGGCGTCCCAGTAGGAAAGCACGGCATGCCAATCTTCCCCTTCACCTGAGTCCATGTCGTTCACCCAGATATCATGAAGAAGAGAAGCTGCAAATGTCCCGGTGAACAGTTGGCCGTCATCAGCAATTTCCGGGTTCGTTTCCAGCCAATCTTCAATGCCGGTTTCTCCCAGTAATTTCGGAGATTGTGGCTTCGAGATGTCGGCGATTTTCAGGTCGTTGGCCGCGATATCATCAACAATCAGCAAATAGGTTTTACCGTTTGCTGGCTGCCATGCAAACGTATTGTGAACAGGGAAATCCAGGAAGTTCTGTTTCAGCGCATGAGGGTTGGTTGGGTCGGAAACGTCCCACAATGAAATGCCGCCTTGTCCGCGCTGAGGTGCTTTACCTGCCAGCTTTCCACATGGTTCCAGTGTATGGATAAGGACGTCTTTACCCGCGATGGAGTAAACCTTCACATCGTTGATGCGGGTGTTCGGTGGCGACTTGATCATCTTGACTGTCACCGGGTTCGCAGGGTCTCTGATGTCGGAGATGTAAACACCCGAACGGTCACAGGTGGGCTCTTGGAAAGTGCCTACATAAGCGAAGCCTTTGTGTGCCCAGACATCCGTGTATCTCCCGTCTGAAATTCCCCCTAATGTATCTCTGCCTATGACAGAGAAGCCATAGTTCACGTTGCTGGGGATGTGTCCATCGGGGTTGGGGGTGTCATGAAGGAGGTGTTTGTTATCGGCCTTGCTTCCGTCTGCGGTGGCATCTTCATGACCATAAGCGGGGGAAAGTGAGAGGGTCATGGTTAGAGCGGCGGCCAGAGGAGTGGCGAGCCATTGCCGTTTCATCATCCACGTCATGATTGTTCCTTCTTCAATGGTTAGAAAGAGCGGCTGCGATTCTGTGCTTATTGAAGCTATGTCTAATGCAGCAACAGCTAATATCTAGCACATAAAAATCGGGCTTCGTGTGGGCGTGAGTGCGGTATGCGGAAAATAAGGCGAAGTGACAATAAATTGGACAGTGACGTAAAACTTGCCGACATGAGATGTAAAAAAGCGGCTTACATCCTTAAGCCGCTGTATCTATGTATAAATTAGCTTTTCTTTTTGTCCTTGTTGCGCAGGCTTTCAAGTGACAGGTGTGCCTTATGTAGCACGGTGTCAGGCTTGAACTTGCCTTTGCTGTCTGGCTTACCGGCGGATATGCCGGTGAACAGTTCGATAGCTTCGCTGACATGGTCAATCGCGTAGATGTGGAATTTGCCTTTCTCAACGGCATGGATGATGTCTTTACGCAGCATCAGGTTATGCACGTTAGAGCGGGGAATAATCACACCTTGTGAAGACTTTGGCCCTTTGATGGTACAAACATCGAAGAAGCCTTCGATTTTCTCGTTCACACCACCAATCGGCTGTGCCTGACCAAACTGGTTCATTGAACCTGTAATAGACAGATCCTGACGCAGCGGTACACCTGAAATCGCAGACACAATGGCACAAAATTCCGCCATAGAAGCGCTATCGCCATCCACACCGCCGTAAGACTGCTCAAACGTAATGCGGGTGGTGAGTGGTATTTTCGCTTGCTTACCCAACAGCGACGACAGGTAAGCAGTCAGGATCATCACACCTTTAGAGTGAATACTGCCGCCCAGCTCAACACTGCGCTCGATATCCAGCACCGCACCATCACCAAACGAGGTCGTTGCGGTGATTCGGTTCGGTGCACCAAAGCTAAAATCATTGGTTGCCAGAACAGACAGTGCGTTCACCTGACCCACGGCTTTGCCTTTGGTATCAATCAGTGTGGTGCCTGTAGTGAAACCTTCCATGACGTGGTCACGCAATCGGCTAACGCGCATATCGCGGCTCGCCAGCGCCTTTTCGACGTGGGATGCTCGGATGATGTTGGCATTGCTGACTTTTGCCTGATAGTTTGATTCGCGCAGCAGGTTGGCAATGTCAGCAGAGTGCAGGGAAAGTTTATCCTGATCGCCGGACTGACGACTGCTGTGCTCAATGATCCGGCCAATGGCACCTGGGTCGCAATGCAGCAGGTTGTTGTCGTGACAAATGCTGGAAATGAGCATAGCGTACTTCATTTCGCTATTTTCATTGCGTGGCATGTCGTCTTCAAAATCTGCGGTGACACGGAATAGCTCACTGAACTCTGCATCATAGTTCTGCAGCAGCTTGTACGTGTGGTAGTCACCGAACAGGATGATTTTTACGTCCAGTGGAATTGGCTCTGGCTCAAGCGAGATAGTGCCACTCAGCGTCACTTCACGTTCCAAAGAACTGAGCGAGGCTTTGCGCGAGCTTAGTGCGCGCTTTAAGCCATCCCAAACGTAAGGGCGCTCAAGAACTTTCACTGCATCGATCAAAAGCACACCGCCATTGGCACGATGGATACTGCCTGGACGGATCAGCGAGAAATCGGTGAATACCGTGCCTTTGTAGGTCGCATTTTCGACGTAGCCGAAAATGTTGTGGTACGTCGGGCTGTCTTCCACGATAACCGGTGGCACTTCTTCTTCCTGCGCGACCAGCACATTGACTTGATAGCGACGCGGCAATTTCTTATCCAGCGCTGCATAGGCGAGGGCGGCTTGCTCTTCGCTTTCCTGCAGGAAGATATCGAGATTTTCCAGCACATCGCCCTGCATTTCTTTCAGGTATTTCTTCACCTGAGGCAGGTCAGAATAGGACTCGATCAACTTAACCATATGATGGGAAATCGCTTCGTTAGCAATTTCTTCATCCAGCTTTTGCTGTTTCTCGGCGTAGGTTTCTTCCCACTCGGTGAGTTTGCGTACCAGACCGCGGAGTTGGATTTCCAGATCTCGAATAGCCTGATCGAAATGCTCCTGTTCTTTCTGAGAAAGAGCATCGAAGGTCTCTTCGGTATGTGGTTCCTCACCGTTTAAGGCAATAAACTGATAGTCGCCGGAAGTGGTGATCGAAAGGCTGACGCTTTGCAGCTTCGCCTCTTGGCTAAGTTCTGCCAACGCACCTTCCTGCATCTCAGTCAGGCGGTTTTTCAGAGCATCTGCACGGGAGTAATACATCTCGTTGTCAAAGGCGAGTTGCAGGGATTTGCCCAAGCGACCCATCATTTTCTCGATGTCTTTTTTCAGCTTCAGGCCACGGCCGGCAGGCACCTGCAGCACTTTAGGGATGCGCGAATCCTGAAAGTTGGCGACATAACACCAGTCATAAACCGGATGGGCATATTGCCAATGACGGCTGAGATAGCGCATCACCATGGTGCGCTTGCCGAGACCGTTCTGGCCGACTGCGTAGATGTTGTAGCCTTTTTCCTTAATGGACATCGCAAACTCAACGGCCTGACGGGCGCGATCCTGTCCCACAATCTCTTCGAGTGGTTCAAGATGCTTGGTAGATGAAACGTCGAGTTTGGTCAGTTGTGAAGTGCGATAGAGCATGTCACTGGTTAATGGCTGATGTGGCATAGCGCTCTCCTTTCACTGTGTTTCTCATGAAACTCAGTGTAGCGCCGTTAACTTACTGATTTTGAGCTAAAGAATCGCAGACGTGTTGGCATTGTGGGCTGGCGCACTATATTCACTGGTTTATGGTGAACAAGTGCGCAAAAAGTAGTCGATATGGTTCAGCTTTTGGGAGCAAGGAATCAGTGCGCTGTCCAACCGCCGTCGATCGTTATGGCCTGTGCTGTGATGTTCTTCGCGGCAGGAGAGCAGAGAAAAAGGGCAGTTTCGGCTAACTCATTAAGATCAATGAAGGCTTTTTTGGGCATGGGTTTAAGCATGATGGTGTTGATGACTTCCTCTTCCGTGATGCCGTGATTTTGTGCCTGTGCCGTGATTTGGTTTTCGACAAGTGGCGTCTTTACGTAGGAAGGGCAAAGCGTGTTGATGGTGACATCATGCTCTGAACTTTCCAACGCGATGGTCTTGGAAAAGCCCAACAAGCCATGTTTCGCAGACACGTAGGCGGATTTATATGGCGAGGCGACAAGGCTGTGGATGGAGCCAACATTGATGATTCGCCCAAAATTGCGTTCATACATCGAGGGGAGAAAGGCTTTGGTCAGCATGGCTGGGCCGCAAAGCAAAATGTCGATGATAAGACGCCATTTTTCCTCGGGGAATTGCTCCAGCGCGGAGACAAATTGAATACCTGCATTGTTAACGAGAATATCGACAGGCGCATCGACACGTGAAGGAGCAGAAGCCAATTGCTCGGAGTGAGTGACATCGAGCTCTACGCCCTGAACATCTACGTCGAACTGGCTTTTTAGTTTAGTGACGGCGTTATCCAGCGCTTCTTTGTTGATATCAGATAGAGTGATCTTATGGCCTGCCTGCGCGAACCCCTGCGCCATACCAAAGCCAATTCCGCTTGCACCACCGGTAATAAATACATGTTTTGCCGCCATTTCTGTTCTCCCTAACGTTGGCTGGTTTATCCAACGTTAAGGGTAGACAAGAAATGTGGCAATCCGTAGTAGTACGCAAATGGCGCGTGAAGTGAACACTTATGACTTTGAAGGTTTCATTTTGCTGGCCAAGCTAAAGAATCCCACTATGACAAGTCCTGCAACCAATCCAATCAAGCCATTGAGTAGCGTTGGCACCAGCGCGGAAATCACAGTGCCGACGGTCGGTATCAGCGCAGTCTCCTGTGCGGCGTCTGTAATGAGCTCAGATAGCACATGAACGCCGTGTGTGAGAATGCCACCGCCCACCAAGAACATCGCGATGGTGCCGACAATAGACAGCCCTTTCATCAGGTAGGGTGCAAAGGAGAGCAGACCACGGCCTACGGTTTGTTTGATACTGCCCGCTTTCTGGCTGAGATAAAGTCCGGCATCATCGATTTTGACAATCACGGCGACCAAGCCATAAACACCTATCGTCATTAAAAACGCGATGCCAAACAGAGTGACAACTTGGGTGAGGAAGGTAGCTTCTGATACTACACCCAAGGTGATGACAATGATTTCGGCGGAAAGGATAAAGTCAGTCCGGATCGCGCCTTTTATTTTCTGCGCTTCGTATTCTGCGGCGTCCAGCGTAGCAGTATTGAAGTCCTGCGCTTCACTGGCAGGATGTTCTTCTTTTTTGTGAAAGAAGGTATGCAGTACTTTCTCTGCTCCTTCGTAACAAAGAAAAAGACCGCCGAGCATAAGAAGAGGGGTGATCAGCCAAGGTGCAATGGCACTGATTGCGAGGGCCGCAGGCACCAGTATCAGTTTATTGAGAAAGGATCCTTTGGCGACGGCCCAGACGACGGGTAACTCTCTGTCAGCTTTGACGCCGGAAACTTGTTCGGTATTAAGGGCAAGATCATCTCCCAATACACCGGCAGTTTTCTTCGCGGCGATTTTACTCATGACAGAAACGTCATCCAGAATCGTGGCAATGTCATCAAGCAGTGTAAGAAGGCTGGCTCCTGCCATGGTCATTCCTCTTTTATCTATGTAAAAAGAGGCGGAAAACCGCCTCTCTCTTCGTTATTTACTTCCAGCTCAGAGCTGTTTTTCGATAGCCGAAAGTAGCGTATCTATGTCTGATTTCGTCACGTCTTTGTGAGTCACAAAACGCATCGCCTTGTAAGATGGGGAAACCAGAATCCCCTGTTCTTTCAACACGGATGCAATCGCACTAATGTCGATATGTGCCGCAACGTCGGCGTAAACAATGTTGGTTTGAACTGGGTAAATAAAGGTATTGAAACCCGGAATCGCCCCGAGATTTTCAGACAGATATCGGGCGTTGTCGTGATCATCTTTGAGACGTTCGACATTTTCAGTCAGGGCAATCTTACCCGCTGCCGCCAAAATGCCAGCCTGACGCATCCCACCACCCACCATTTTACGCAGTCGACGTGCACGCTGAATGCAGTCAGCATCACCTAACAGCAAAGAGCCAATCGGTGCCCCTAGACCTTTTGACAAACAAATGGTCATGGAGTCGAAATGCTGGCTGATTTCTTTGATGTCTGCGCCCAACGCTACGGATGCGTTGTAAACACGAGCGCCATCTAAATGGAGTTTCAGGTTGTGCTGATTCACGAATTCTCGCGCTCTCGCCAGATATTCCAAAGGTAGCACTTTCCCACCTATGGTGTTTTCCAAGCTGAGAAGTTTGGTGCGCGCAAAATGAGAGTCATCCGGTTTAACCGCTGCCGCGAGCTTTTCAAAGCATAGGGTTCCGTCTTTGTTGTTCTCGATGGGTTGAGGTTGAACAGAGCCCAGTACCGCTGCACCACCTGCCTCGTACTTGTAATTGTGCGCTTGTTGACCGCACAAATATTCGTCACCACGCTCACAATGTGCCAGAATACCCAGCAAGTTCGCTTGGGTCCCCGATGAGGTAAATACTGCTGCCTCAAAACCGTGGCGCTCAGCAGCCCACTGCTCCAGCTCATTGACCGTTGGGTCGTCACCATATACGTCATCACCCACGGGTGCGTTAGCCATGGCTTCGCGCATTTTTTGATCCGGCTGTGTCACTGTGTCTGAGCGGAAATCAATCATTCTTATCTGTCCTGATTACAACTATGATCGAGTAAGCAGATTACTCCTGATTGAAGAAAAAGTAATTACAAAACATTGGAATCATCCTACTCGTCTATATCTTGAGCCACAGAATGGGCGACGGTAAAACAAGGAAATTATGCCCATGGAATGGTCTTGGCTTTTCATCTCTTTAGCTTGTCTGGTCACGGGTTTTTCCAAATTCTCCGTCGGTGGATTAGGGCTGGTTATTCTCCCGTTGATGATGCTCGCTTTCCCAGGACCTGAGGCCTTGGCTGTCATCGTGCCGCTATACCTACTTACTGATTTCATTGCCGTCCTGACTTATCGGAAAAACATTAATTGGTCTGTTTTAGCAAGGCTAATCCCCTTTGGCGCAGTAGGTGTGGCATTAGGCACCGTTGTGCTTGGCAACATTGACGCGCGAACCTTTATGACAGTACTGGGGCTGCTTATTTTTGCGTTGCTGGGACTTTCTATTTGGCTGGACTATCGTCCGCTTCCTATCTTTACCAATCGCTATGCGGCAAGTATTGCAGGTATGTTGTGCGGATTTGTTGGGGTGTTAGCGAATGCGGCTGGCCCGTTGATGGGATTGTTTCTTCTTGAACAGAAAATGGAGAAGTCTGCCTATGTGGCAACCCGTGTTTGGGCCTTCATGACGCTCAACATTATGAAGCTGGTGGGCTTGGTTTACTTAGGGTTAGTCAATGCGGAGACATTACAGGGGAGTGCAGTTGGCTTACCTGCTCTGTTCATTGGTATGTTCTTTGGCTATAAATTCTTTGCCCGTATCTCACCAGAACAACTGAAAATGATTGTCCGGGGAGCGATTTCGCTAAGTGCTGCACATATGCTGTTTTTCAAATCGAATTGAGCACAGTAACAAAGCAGAAAGCCGCGGCAATGACCGCGGCTTTCTTGTTTCACGAAAAGCGAACTAGCTTTTCAGCAGTTGCCAATAACGGTTGTAGATGCTGACTGCTTCACCCACATCGTTCGTGAATTCGCCTTTTTCAACATCTTCGTCTGATGGGAAAATTACATTGTTCTCAGTGTATTCCGCAGACAGTTTTTCTTTTGCACGTTTGCTTGGTGCTGGGTAACCCAGTTCTTCGACCATTGCTGCTTGGTTTTCAGGGCGGTACAGGAAGTCGATGAACTTATGTGCCAGATCGACCTTCTCAGCGCCTTTCGGAATGATAAAGTTATCCATCCACAGGATTGAGCCTTCGTCTGGGTACACGAACTCGATGTTTTCCATCTCGGCTTGCGCCAGATAGGCGTTACCGTTCCACTGTTGACCGATACCGACTTCGCCGGTCACAAACGGTACGTGCGGTGCATCTGAGTTGTAAACCACGACATTAGGACGCAGATCTTTCAGCATTTCATACGCTTCTTTGATCTCTGCTTCGTTGGTGGTGTTGATGCTGTAGCCTTTGGCTTTCAGAGCCATCCCGAAAACATCTCGCACGTCGTCGAGCAGCATGATTTGGCCTGCGAACTCGTCGTTCCAAAGATCAGCCCATTTAGTCACATTGCTGCCATCAACGATGTCGCCGTTGTAACTGATAGCCGTCACGCCCCAGATATAGGGAAGGGAATAGTCATTGTTTTTGTCGAATGGTTGACCCATCAGACCAGGAATAATGTCCTTAACATGTGGGATTTTCGATTTATCGATTTTCGCCAACATGCCTTCGTCGCTCATGCGCTGGATAAAGTATGTCGATGCAAACGCAAGGTCATAGCCTTTCCCATCAAGCAACTTCAGCTTGGTATACATGGATTCATTGTTTTCAAACGTTGAATAGTTAACTGAAACATCGTACTCCTTTTCAAACGCCTTAATCACACCCATTGGCATGTACTCGGCCCAGTTGTAGATATTCAGTACTTCATTGTTTGCAGAAACGTTGAAAGAAACTGTTGCGGTAAGTGCGATGCTTGCCGCTTTCACCCCTTTAAGATATTGGTTCATTTGGTTTTATCCTTAAGTGGCATACCCAAACTACCTTAAGGCACAGGCAGACATCCTTCCTTTTGCCTACGTGCTTCACTTATAGTGCCGTGTGGAGTAGAACCATTTACTCCGGAACCACAGAACCCCTTGTGAAACCAGTCTTTTCGCTGAAAAAGCGCCTTGAGGTAGTTTGGGTATATACCAAGCTGAAAAATGAACGCGCATCATCAAAACATTTGTCCCCTCTGTCAATGAGAATCCCTTTGAAAAGGTAACAATTTGTGCGCCGCTCACAGCATCAACGAAGCCTGTTATTTTTGAGCTTGGTGAGGGAGCAAGAACCCCTTGCTTGCTATGTGGCTTAGTGCGAATATTCGCCGTCTTTTTAATTAACCCTTTTAGCAGGATTTAGTCGCGAAATGGCGAAAGAACACGGGTATATCGATAGCTACTATCAAGCAACGGCAAATGTTTTGCCTGAACAACCGGAGCTAACCAGTGATATTCAAGCGGACGTTTGTATTATCGGAGCTGGTTTGACGGGCACGAATGCAGCGATTGAACTTCGGAAGAAGGGCATGAGTGTCGTGGTGCTGGAAGGCCAACGCATCGCGTTTGGTGGTTCAGGTCGTAATGGGGGTCAGGCGCTGGTGGGTTACTGTCTGGGTCTTCGTGAAGTTGACGAAGAGTACGGCCCAGAATGGGGCAAGCAGCTTTGGGATCTGTCCGTTGAGTCTATCGATATCATTCGTGAACGCATCAGCGAGTTCAACATCGATTGTGACTTCCAGGAAGGTTACATCGAACTGGCGTTGAACAAAGGTCAGGAGAAAGAACTGAAATCTTGGCACGAGCTGAAGCATGGTCGTTACAACTATCCGGTTGCCGAGTGGTGGGACACTGACAAGATTGAGCAGGTAGCGAACACCCGTCGTTACTTGGGCGGCTTATTCGACCCAAACAGCGGTCACGTTCACACCCTGAACTACACGCTGGGTTTGGCACAAGCGGCGATTTCCGTTGGCGCGGAAATCTATGAAAACAGCCCAGTGATCAAACTGGAAAAAGGCGCAGGGGTTAACACGGTAAAAACTGCAAAAGGCAGCGTGAAGGCAAAACAGGTTCTGTTGGCTTGTAATGCATACCTTGATGGCCTGCATCGCAAGGCGCAATCAAAAGTGCTGCCTGTAGCCTCTTACATTGGTGTGACTGAGCAGCTTGGCGATCGCCAGCCAATCACTAACAAGATGGCGATGTCTGATCTGAATAACTGTCTGGATTATTTCCGCCCGACTGCTGATGGACGCATTCTGTTCGGCGGTGTGAACCATCCGTTCAATGGCGAGTATTCAGACAGTCAGGAGCGTCTGCGTCAGCGCATGTTGAAAGTGTTCCCTCAGCTGGGTGATGTGAAGATGGAATATCACTGGGGTGGTCTGTTTGCGGTGACTCGCAGCTACATGCCGGAAATCTCGCATTTGGGTAACGATATCTATACAGCCCATGGCTACACTGGTCATGGCGTTGGTTTGACTAATATCGCAGGCCGCGTTGTTGCTGAAGCAATGGCAGGGCAGGCAGGACGTTTCGATGTGTTCTCACGCATCGATCATGGCTGGATCCCAACGCCGAAAGTGCTGCGTAAACCTGCGCTCGCGATGGCGATCTTGAAAGCAAAAATGGAAGACGCATTAGCGAACTGATTGCTCTCCGATCTCACGATTAGATTTTTAAATCCTTTCCATAAAATCTGTGATTTGAAGCGGCACTAACACAAGGGGTAGATTCGCTACCCCTTGTACTTAGAGGTGCTGGCAATGAACACAGATAAGTTATTAGACGCACTTCATACCCAAGGTTGGTACGTGTGGGATGATTTCTTGAATGCAGAAGAAGTCGAACAGCTTCGTGATGCCATTCCTGAAAGTATGAAACCTGCTGGCATCGGACGACACCAGCAGCACCATACCAACAAACAAATCCGTAGTGACAAGATTTCCTGGCTGGAACGCGGAAAGCATGCTGCCTCGGACGATTATCTCTCTCGAATGGAAGCGATAAAGAACGACGTCAACCGCCACTTCTTTTTGGGTTTGTTCGAGTATGAAGCGCACTTCGCGCGTTACGACATCGGTGATTTCTATCAAAAACACCTCGATACTTTTGAAGGCCGCTCCAACCGCCGTTTAACCACGGTGATGTACCTCAATGATGAGTGGGCGGATGAAGATGGTGGTGAGATTGTGATTTATGATATCGACGATAATCATCTCAATACCCTCTGGCCGAAAGCTGGACGTTTGTTGGTGTTCCTATCGGAGGAGTTTCCCCATGAGGTATTACCGACCAACCGAGAGCGTTACAGCATTGCAGGTTGGTTCCGTGTGAACGGTATGCGCGGCAACCGCGTCGATCCATCTCGCTAATTTGTTGTACCGTTTTATCTCTCTCGATTGTTGGGAGGTAAAACGGTATCTTCATCTCACACAAGCAATAGTGGAGGTGAGATGTTTCAGGGCGATCTTTTTCAGCAAACAGGATGGATAGACATTCCAGATGGGAAACTGTTCTGGGAGCCTGAGTTTATTCCCACAAATATCGCTTCTGACATTTTTCAACATCTCTCCCTATCTCTTCCTTGGGACCAACTCCCCATCAAAATGTTTGGTCGCGAAGTGCTTCAACCTAGGTTGCAGGCGTGGTTTGGTGATGCCTACTCATATTCAGGGCTCCACCTGAAGGCCGCACTTATGCCTGAATCATTACTTTCATTGAAGTCCCAATGTGAGCAAACGTCTGGTGTGACATACAATTCTGTGCTCGCGAATCTTTATCGTGATGGACAGGATTACATGGGGTGGCATCAAGACAATGAAATAGAGTTAGGCCCTGAGCCCAGCATTGCCTCACTCAGTTTTGGTGAGACTCGCCGCTTTGTTCTTCGGCATCTTCAAACTGGAGAAAAACGCGAATTTGAATTAGGTTCTGGTTCTCTGCTGATTATGGCGGGCAAAACCCAAACTTATTGGCAGCATGCAGTGCCGAAAACCGCAAAACTGAGGGGGCCGAGAATTAACCTCACTTTCCGGAATATTAACTTCTTAGCGAAATCCTGAGTAAAAAAGGCTCGATATGGTCGATTTATATCGACTTTGCCGTGAATTTGAGCGAACGAACTTTTTTTTCAAAATTAGTGTTGACTAGATCACGTGAATCCGTAGAATGCGCTCCGTACCGCAGAGGAAGGCAACTTACTGAAGCGGAACAAACGAAGGCGCGTTGGCAGAGTGGCTATGCAGCGGATTGCAAATCCGTGGACCTCGGTTCGACTCCGGGACGCGCCTCCATGATGCGACACTAGCTCAGCTGGTAGAGCGCAACCTTGCCAAGGTTGAGGTCACGAGTTCGAACCTCGTGTGTCGCTCCAATTAAGTTGTCATCGTACTTGAACGGTGAGATACGGACGCGGGATGGAGCAGCCTGGTAGCTCGTCGGGCTCATAACCCGAAGGTCGTCAGTTCAAATCTGGCTCCCGCAACCACATTCAGTTTATTCGGCTTAGCCGGGTAACATGCGACACTAGCTCAGCTGGTAGAGCGCAACCTTGCCAAGGTTGAGGTCACGAGTTCGAACCTCGTGTGTCGCTCCAATTAAGTTGTCATCGTACTTGAACGGTGAGATACGGACGCGGGATGGAGCAGCCTGGTAGCTCGTCGGGCTCATAACCCGAAGGTCGTCAGTTCAAATCTGGCTCCCGCAACCACATTCAGTTTATTCGGCTTAGCCGGGTAACATGCGACACTAGCTCAGCTGGTAGAGCGCAACCTTGCCAAGGTTGAGGTCACGAGTTCGAACCTCGTGTGTCGCTCCAATTAAGTTGTCATCGTACTTGAACGGTGAGATACGGACGCGGGATGGAGCAGCCTGGTAGCTCGTCGGGCTCATAACCCGAAGGTCGTCAGTTCAAATCTGGCTCCCGCAACCACATTCAGTTTATTCGGCTTAGCCGGGTAACATGCGACACTAGCTCAGCTGGTAGAGCGCAACCTTGCCAAGGTTGAGGTCACGAGTTCGAACCTCGTGTGTCGCTCCAATTAAGTTGTCATCGTACTTGAACGGTGAGATACGGACGCGGGATGGAGCAGCCTGGTAGCTCGTCGGGCTCATAACCCGAAGGTCGTCAGTTCAGCAACCACATTCAGTTTATTCGGCTTAGCCGGGTAACATGCGACACTAGCTCAGCTGGTAGAGCGCAACCTTGCCAAGGTTGAGGTCACGAGTTCGAACCTCGTGTGTCGCTCCACTTTCTCTTAGAAGAGATGGGAAGTTGTCATCGTACTTGAACGGTGAAATACGGACGCGGGATGGAGCAGCCTGGTAGCTCGTCGGGCTCATAACCCGAAGGTCGTCAGTTCAAATCTGGCTCCCGCAACCACATTCAGTTTATTCGGCTTCGCCGGGTAACATGCGACACTAGCTCAGCTGGTAGAGCGCAACCTTGCCAAGGTTGAGGTCACGAGTTCGAACCTCGTGTGTCGCTCCAAATTTTGACTTTCGGTTCTCCGGAAGTGTGATACGCAAGAAACCTTGCCAAGGTTGAGGTCACGCCTAAGCCTTGAAGATTGGGAACCTCGTGTGTCACTCCACTTTCTCTTAGAAGAGGTGGGAAGTTGTCATCGCACTTGAACGGTGAGATACGGACGCGGGATGGAGCAGCCTGGTAGCTCGTCGGGCTCATAACCCGAAGGTCGTCGGTTCAAATCCGGCTCCCGCAACCACATTCGAAAGCCCAGACCTATTTAGGTCTGGGCTTTTTTGTATGTGTAAATTACTGTGACGTATAACTTTTTGAATTAGTGGAATTACTTCTTTCTGTGTCCTCTACATGGAGCATGAACTGAATCTCTTATTCGATTTTTCAACCCGATTATGGGAAGCATAGGGCATGAACTTTCTATAGGTTTCCAGCACCATCTTTGTACACTTATGGCTCATTTGAGTAGCAATCCAACTCGGGTTGGCATCCTCGATCAGCATCTAACCGGTAAACGTATGATGGGTTTGATAGGGTCCACGGCGCCGGATACCTGCGCGCTTGACGCAACTATCCCAAAGCTCGGAGATACCATTGGGCTTGTAATGATTTGTTAAGTCGCCAGATTTTCTTTTCAGGCCAAACAAGAACACCCAGCAACAACTATCGACACGGGTTTTATTCTTTTCTCGGGTTTGAACTGTTACGTTGACCGTTTTACCCACCTTTTGCGCTGATACTCCGAGCTCAAGGGCGATGTCTGTAGCGGTGTAGTGTTGAACTGGGGATATCCCAACCAGTAGTGATAAGCGCGCCGATAGCTTTATCAGATAGCCCGCAGGCAGAAAGCAGCACCGGCGCAACGTCCAAGTTGCATGTCTCGCAGTAGGCTTCAAGGGTCGTGTAAGAAACCGCACACTTCCGACCTCGTATTGTCAAAGTAAAAGTATTCTTCTGACCAAGCTTCAATTCAAAATCAGAAGCCTACTCCTATTCTTTGTTTCTTTTTTCCTCATCATTGCTGTGAAACTTGTTATCGACAACAACACAGTGCTGCTGCACTTTGAAGTGAAATACCCGACGAGTTATGTTGAGACACCAAAGATCAATAGCCCCTAGGGAGGTATCTGCCAATGCACTTGCTTCAATCTTAATTCTCGCGACGCTGGTGCCTGCGGCTTTTTCTGTAGCGTGGCTCTTATCAAAGATACGCAAATTACTGACGAACCGAAAACTGTAAGGGTTATTGCTGTTAGGGATATAGGAAAAAGTCATATTACCTGCTCTAATTGACTACGATAGGTTTTTCGCAGGAAAGGAAGCAACAGCATGGCAAATACTACCTCTACGCTCGATCGCACTGACATCGAAATACTTCGTATTCTTCAGACTAACGGCCGTCTACCCGTGGTTGAACTGGCAAAAAGGGTGAATCTCACTACGACGCCATGCTCTGAAAGGGTAAAACGCCTTGAAAGGGAAGGGTACATTTCTGGCTACCACGCCGATATTTCGGCGGAGAAGTTGGGCTTGGATGTGGTTGTTTTTATTCACATGCGTCTTGATCAAACCAACCTTTCAATCTTCGATAAATTCGCTAAATCAGCCATGCTGATCCCTGAAATTGAAGAGTGCTATTCACTTTCTGGTGATTTTGACGCCATGGTGAAAGTAAGGGTGAAGAACATCAAAGCCTATCAGAACTTCATGTCGACCCGTATTATCCAACTCCCTGGTGTTATCCAAACCCGAAGCGAAATTGTTATTGCCGAATACAAGCGAAACGCTGGGATCAACCCTGACTTAATTGCGGTGTCTTGATAAAGAAACGTTAAGATAAAGTGATGGGTAAATCTGTGTCATATAGTTAAATTAACTAAATTTTTATACTAAATCAGTTAATGCTTGAACTAAGACGATGTATTCCCTTCATATTCAGGTAACTTTCCCATGTGACCATGGCTAAACTTAAACTCACAACAATAATGTTAATAATATGTTGAGGTGTTTGGATGGTCGCACCCATTCCGAGAGATACGATCAACTCTCAGGCCACTGTCCATGCAGCGAGTGCTGTAGTGATGGTGCCACCTATTGATTTCAAATTTAATGTGGAAACCAGCGCAGATAATGAGTTTCAAAAATCTCTGGCTCTTTCTGACATTGAAATCCGCACTAAAGCGTTAAGCGAATTTTACGGTATGGTGGAGCTATTACGGTCACATGGAGTGAATGTGACGGTGATGGATTACTCCTCGGAGCAAGGCGAAACGCCAGATGCCGTATTCCCCAATAATTGGTTTTCTACCTCAGCCAATGGTGACATTTACCTGTTCCCAATGGCGTGTGAAAACCGTCGTCGTGAATTACGTCCTGAAGCGCTCTTGAGTGCCTTGCAAGAGTCCGGGTTCAAATCTGGAAAGGTGCATCACCTAGGTGATTTGGAGGAACCAGAAGCCTTTTTGGAAAGCACGGGTGTGATGATCATGGATCATGTCAATTCCACCGTGTATGCAGCTTTATCCGTTCGTTGCAATCGCGATTTACTTCAGCAGTACGTTAATCAGGCTGGGTTCAAAGAAGTGATTTACTTCGATACCCATATGTCTTCTGGCTCACCGGTCTACCACACCAATGTGATGATGTCAGTAGGTGAAGGGTTTGCAGTGATCTGTGATGAAATCATCGAAGAGTTTGAGCGTCGCAGGGTGCTGAACTCCCTACAAAAGACAAAAGACGTTGTTTCAATCAGTGAAGAGCAAATGGGGCAGTTTTGCGGCAATATCCTCCAGCTACAAAACAGCAAAGGCGAACGTCTGATTGCCATGTCTCTCTCTGCCTATAATGCTTTCACCCTAGAGCAAAAGCGTGTATTGCGTAAGCATGGCAAGCTGGTTCCAATCGACGTATCGACTATTGAGACCATCGGGGGTGGCAGCGTGAGGTGCATGTTGGGTGAGAACTTCTTGCCACGGTGAAGAAAGAAACTTCAAAGAGCCGCTTCAAAAAAAGCGGCTTTTTCTTTTCGGGCATAGCACAACAAACAACAGATTTCCTCGGTGAAGTTGCAGATTTGGGTATTCGTCTTATTCTTAAAGGTATGTAGCGTTATTGGAAATAAAAAGCCATCAGATGGCGAGCCTTTAATTACGGGAGTTAAGTTAATGCCAGAAAGACGATATCGTCTTATCACACGAAGTGACTTCGACGGACTAGTATGTGCTGTGCTGTTAAAGCACATAGACCTGATCGATGAGATCAAATTTGTGCACCCCAAGGACATGCAGGACGGGATCATTGAGATCACTGAATATGACATTACGACCAACTTACCCTACAACGCGAAAGCACACTTGTGCATCGATCATCATTCCTCTGAAATGGTCCGAAATCAGGACCTGAGCGCGAATCATATTATTGACCCAGATGCGCCTTCGGCAGCTCGTGTCGTCTGGAAGCATTTTGGTGGAGAGAGTACTTTCCCGGCGGCCTGGGATGAAATGATGGAAGAGGTCGACAAAGGCGACTCAGCACAATATACCAAAGACGAGGTTCTCTATCCCGAGGGGTGGGGGTTGCTAAACTTCATTATGGATTCCAGAACTGGTCTTGGGCGTTTCCGTGAATTCCGTATTTCAAACTATGAATTGATGATGGACTTAATTGATCACTGCAAAGACAAGTCTATCGCAGAAATAATGGCACTTCCTGATGTTATAGAGCGTGTTGATCTTTATTTCAGCCATCGAGAAAAGTTCCAAGAACAAATCCGACGCTGTGCATCAGTATGTGGCAATTTAGTTATGTTAGATCTACGCCGTGAAGATACAATTTGGGCTGGCAATCGGTTCGAAATTTACGCGCTTTATCCGCAGTGTAATATCTCTATTCACGTGCTGTGGGGACTCAAAAAACAAAATACAGTGTTCGCATGTGGTAAGTCTATTTTTGATAGATCATCACAAACAAACATTGGTGAATTAATGTTGAAGTATGGTGGAGGTGGTCATGAAAATGCAGGGACATGTCAGGTCGCCAATGAGATGGCCGCGCAAATAGAAGACGAACTCATCGTGCAAATAAACAAAGATGGTTAAAGATTGAAAGCCCCTCAAACGAGGGGATTTCTCTTAGTTATTTCGAGGTTCTTTGGGTGACAACGGAAGTCTGTCGAAGGAAACACCTTTCCAACCATTATGAATGAAATTTCGAATGTTTAGGTGGTCTTTACCGCTAGGGTGGCCCAGAACATCATCTCTGTAGTATCTGCCAAAACATGCTAATACAGAACGTTCATCAAGTCCGTGTAACTTTCCAAACGCAAAAATCTTGCATGACCCCGTGTTTTGACCCGCTTTGTTGATCAAGTCGCCATTCATGAATTCCGCCGGAGAGTACTGATAAAAACGATCAATAACTGAAATGGTGTCTTCGAATTCAACGAGCTCGGGAGTGTTAGAGAGCTTAAGTAAGAAGTTACTGAGTTGCATGATAATCCTAACTGCTATTGCTTAATAAACTGGCTTTTAGTGTGCATTTGGAATGAGCTAAATATTAGGCCATTCGTTTAAAAGCCTCGCCAAGCATTTCCTTAACGATCTGTTTTAACAGGATGATACAGCAAAGTGAAGTGCCATTTGCGATTACATATTATGCTCTAAAACTTCTGAAAGTTTGTCTTTAAAGTAAGGCAAATGTGAATGTGTTTCGTGGTTGTTTCTTAAGATTGCGCTTGCATGAGGACAGAATAGAAGCATATTGATTTTAAAAGCATCAAACAAACTTAATTGGATAAAAAAATGTTTACAGTTTTCTGAACTGCCGCTAATATTCCCCGCACTTACGGAGAGATGGCTGAGTGGTTGAAAGCACCGGTCTTGAAAACCGGCATACGTTAATAGCGTATCTAGGGTTCAAATCCCTATCTCTCCGCCAAATTAGATTAAGCCCGTTCACTGAGCGGGCTTATTTGTATCTTAAATTCCTTATAGCTGACCGACTAAAGTTTGATCAAAGGTGGAAGTGTCTCGAACTCGATCAACGGAGAGGTTGAAACCTCTGCGCCATTGGCAAACAAAAAGAATCGTGGTGAAGGGGTGAGGTCGTTTACATCGACCAACTTGGAAAGGGCGTAAAAGCGGCTGACGTATTGATGGGTTTCTGATGGCAGTGTCAGTGCGGTAAATCGCGAATTGCCAGCGTGCTTTATCGCTCTGGATACACGTCCTTCACCTGCATTATAAGCAGCCAGTGTAAGTGACAAATCGCCTTTAAATTTCTTGTGCAGAAAGCTGAGGTAAGCCAACGCGGCGTCTGTACTCGCGGAGACGTCAAAACGTTGGTCATGATTGGGTGAAACGCTTAATCCAAAACGCTCTGCGGTGGCGGGCATCAATTGCCACAAGCCAGTGGCGCTAGCCGGTGAAACTGCATTGGGATTGAAAGAGGATTCCAGCATGGGGACTAGCACAAAGCTTTGGGGTAAATGATATGCTTTTAGCCTGTTCAGGATGTCAGAGACCAATGAGGTATTGGCATTGAAGCGTTGCTGGATTTGTTTTTCATAAGGCGAAAGCACCGCGAGCTCTTTTGAAATGGCTTGTTGAGAAGGCTTTGCAAAAACCGAAACAGCAAAAAACAGAACACACGAAAGCAGCAGTGTTTGACGTGTTTTTCGGTAGTGCTTGCTTAGCATGGTTTAGAGCGTGTTTTCTTGATAAGTCGGTGATGAAGCGGTCGTCATTTGACTCAGCATTTCATGGAAACTGGCAGAGGTTTGGCCATTTTCGGCGTTGTACTTTTGGCATTGTTCAATGAGATTTTTGAGCATCGACCATTGGTTTTTGGCTTGTGTCGATAGCGTATTCGGCAACACTGAAAGTAGCCGGGCTACTCCGTTATCATCTGCGGAAAGCCCCAACTGCGTCAGGCTTTGCGATCTTTCATTGGACGAACGTTTTAACGCCGCCAAGAGCGGTAATTGCTGCTTGGTGTTGGCGTCAAGTAAGTTGGCATCAAACGTCAGGTAGAGCGCTCGCTGCGCTTTGAGTAAAGGTAAAAGCGCCCGATAGTGCCGGATATCATGTCCAACTGTTCGTAGGAAAACCTGAATCAACTGCTTTTTGTCTGACGCCATCATCTCTCAATCACTCGTGTCCGGTGTGAAACTTCATAACAGCCTGTGACAACGCCAGCATATCTAAGCCCAGTTCGCCACGCTGAAGCGCACTGCGGATTTGTTCAACTTTCGCCATATCCACATTTGGCAGTTTTCCCATGTCTTGCTGTGCTTTTTCGATTGCAGCAGTATTAGTATTGATGTGAGTCTCAGAAACTGATGGGCGAACAGGGGTTTCCGGCGATTTAGGGGCGGTCTGGCTCAAGTTGGTGTGGTTAACGTGGCCACCTGCGACTTTGTCGATTTTCATGGTATTCGTCCTGGTTCATCAGTGGTGTTGGTGCTTACTGAGGTTATGCGACCGGAACATTTGCCACATTAAATACAATGATGAATTTTCTACCTTCGCAAAGCCTCTTTTAACCGAGAAACGAATCCGGGCGCGAGAAGCCTGGGCAAAAAATGCCAAGCTCAGTCCAGAAAAACGGGAATCTTGGTCAATCTTTGATCACCGCAGGGTTTGAACGTATTCCTTTGGTGAAAGACCAAATGTTTCTTTGAAACGGCTGGAAAACCGTGCTTCTGATTGATAGCCACATGCCAGCGCCACGTTGAGCTGTGAACGGGATTTCTGCATCAGTGATAAGGCGTAGACCATGCGAACATTGGTAAGAACAGTGCGGAAGGAAGTGTCTTCCGCGGCCAGTTTCCGTTTTAACGTTGCGGGGCTCATGGAAAAGTTTGCCGCAATGGTTTCAATGCTATGTGCCTCGCCAGGGTTGAGGCTGAGGTAGCTGGCGAGCTTTTCTTTTAGTGAGGTTTCTGCGCCAGGATAGAGCAGATGAAGTGCCTTAGCCTCTTTCAGCTCAGCGTAGAATCCCATCAGGAAATGCCTCTGCGTGGTTTCTGACAGCGACTTTCCAGCCATTTCATAGAGGGTTTCAAAGCAATAGGCGAGTTGCGGTGTCACTGTGAGCCGTGGTTCTTCAGTGATCGATACTTGCTGCGTTTCCTCTAGCCATTCACGTGGCGGCGGCTCCAAAAAAGTCAGTGTTCTTGAAAAGAAATCGGTCTGTGAAGGCTCATTAACGAATGTGAGGGAATGACTGGCTGGAACCACCAACCAGTCTTGTGGCGAGTAATGACGGGAACTGTCGTGCCACCAGAGTTGTTTGAGCCCACGGTTAACCCAGACAATCGTCGGAGCGTATACGAGCACATTACGCAGTGGTTGATTAGTGATGCCTCGAAATTGTCCTGTTTGTACCAATGCTCTCGTCATTCTATTTCTTACTCTCTCACATAGGTTGCAGTCAGCGTCGCTTTATCCAATGCGGTGGCATTGAGCATGTACCCGATTAGCGCATTGGATGGGTTATCTGGTAACGCTAACTTTTCGGCAGGCATCGCCCATACTGTAAATTGATAGCGGTGCATGCCGTGGCCTACAGGTGGGCAAGCGCCGCCATAGCCAATTGCACCATAATCATTTGCCATCTCACTCACTTGCTTCAAATGCCCCGAAGCGCCTTGTTTAATGCTGTTGGTGGAAGCGGGAATATCCAATGCTACCCAGTGCCACCATCCGCTACCTGTCGGTGCATCGGGGTCGTAAGCGGTAATGGCAAAACTCTTGGTGCCTTCCGGAGCATCTTTCCAGCTCAGTTGCGGTGAGAGGTTTTCTCCGCTGCAACCAAAACCCTGAAACGCATAGGTGTCAGCCATTCGTGAGCCTTCCTGAATATCATTGCTCGTCAAGGTGAATGCCTGGCTGTTAAATGCGGCGGCTGCAAGGATTGGAATTAAAACGGTGAATTTCATTTTGGCTCTCCTTTTCATTAAGTGAGAGCCAGAATACCGAGCAATGATAAGAGTAAGTTTACACAAAAGCTCAAAGTTAAACTAAATAGAAAGCATTTTGAGCTTTTAAGGTTTAAAACTGAGTGTGAACCTGATTGAGTCCCGTCACGATGGCACGAACGACTTTGTTAGAAGAATGGTTCTGCACGTCAATTTGTTCTCCTTTCTTCCCGCTTTCTAACGCTACACCTTTCGTGCTGGCCGAGAAGCCATTTTTACTGGCAATCACCACCACTTCATTGCCTTTCTCTATCAGGGGGACAGCAATCAGCTTGTCGGGGTTCAAGATGTGTCCTGTTCGAATTCGCCTCGCTGTTTGATAGTCGGTGGCGTGAGATATTTTGGTGAAAAAGGGATCGTTGCGGGTCAATGTCCGGAGCTCAACTGAGAGTGCCAGGGGGGTCACTGTCTCACCGCGTCGAAGATTATGCTTCGCGACGACCACGGGCAGGGTCAGGGAGGTTTTGAGCGATACATTCAGCCGCCAGTTTCTATCCCCATCTTCACAGCTCACGGTTCTGCGCAGGTTACCGATAGGCAGAGATTGGTTGTCCCTTCCTTCTATCACAAGCTCGGATTGGCATCTTGGTAAGTGTACGGCAGAGGGTGGCACCCGAATGTCTGTGCTGAATTGAAATTTTGGCCAGTTTCTCAATGCGGCAATGTGGTTTATTTCGTCTTCATAGGCTTTCGAAACCGCATCTTCAACGCTTTTGAGTGTCATGGTTTCAGGCTTGGCGAAAGCGGGTGATGTCACCAGTCCTAACGTTAACACCAGCAACACGTTCTGAAGGGAAGTTTGGTGTTTCCCTCTTCTGGCGGAGACTTCCGACATGCGGAAGTTAGGCTTCCTTTCTTTTTTGTAAATCATTGAAATTTAATGCTTATATTTCTGGCATGCATCTTGTTTTGTTCCTTGGGTATTGGAATTAACCCGAAAAGGAGAGAGGCATGGCTATCACATTTGAACAAGCCTTGGGTGTGCACCCGGATGCGCTGAATTTTCGCGTCCAGCGTACCAAAGTCCTCGCGAGTAACCTAGCGAATGTTGATACGCCCGGATACCTCGCCAAGGACCTGAGCTTTACCACTGTGATGGGTGAAATGTCATCTGGTAGCGTGAAGAAAGCGCCGCCAAAAATGCAGATAGCTGCACAGTATTCGATTCCTTATCAGAACAGCAAAGACGGTAATACCGTTGAGCTTGGGGTCGAGCAAGCCAAGTTCACCCAGAACAATATGGATTTTCAAACCAGCCTGACCTTCCTGAATATGAAATTCAATGGCCTGGCGAAAGTGATTGAAGGACGTTAACCATGGCATTTACGGATATCTACACCATCGCAGGTTCAGCTATGACAGCTCAGACTGTCCGCCTGAATACCGTCGCGAGTAACCTCGCCAACGCTGATGCGGTATCAGCGAATCCGGATGATGCTTACAAGGCACTCAAGCCAGTATTTGCCACTGTTTACAGCAATACCCAACTCACCGCGGGGAAGAATACATACCCGAATGCCGAAGTGCGAATTGTTGATGTGGTGCAGGGCAGCAACGAAGCAGAAAAGCGCTTTGAGCCAAATAACCCGCTGGCAAACGACGAGGGCTATGTTTACTACCCGGGGATTGATGTGGTTTCTGAGATGGCAGACATGATGTCGGCCACCCGAAGCTTCGAAACCAATGTTGAAGTGATGTCGAATGTGAAAAGCATGCAGCAAGGCTTGCTGAAATTAGGGCAGGGCAGCTAATGAGCATTGCACACTATTCCGCTCTTTCTGCAGATACGCCGGTGAAAACTTCCGCTGACGAGTCTGGGATCGCCAATAATCCGCTCGACATGAACAATTCTACCTCTCTGCAAAACGAATTTATCACTCTGATGGTAGCGCAAATCCAGAATCAGGATCCGCTCAATCCCCTTGATGGCACTGAATATGTCAGCCAGCTAGCGCAGTTTTCCCAGGTTCAGAGCATGGAGAACATGTCCGGCATGATGCAAAACAGCATGGTGCTAATGGACAACATGCAGGTGCTTTCTACGGCAGGTTTGGTGGGTCAAACCGTGTATGTGGATTCCAACGAGTTTGGCCTTGGGGAAGGCATCCAGAACGGAAAAATCGAGCTGGAGCATGCCTCTAATCAGGTCACGCTGGTGGTACAGGATGCCTATGGTCAGAAAACCGAAGTGCCGCTGGGCGCTCACGGAAAGGGCGATGTGGATTTTTCTATCGACCCGGAAAAGCTGGGGCTAAAACCGGGTGAATACACACTATCTGTCAAGGTTCAGGACGGACAGGCGAATCCTAATATCTTGCTGGCTGGCACGGTTGAACAGGTTCGAATTCCAAGTAACGGCGGTGCAGCACTGGTGAATATTGCAGGTGTGGGCAGCGTGCCTTTCTACTCGATCACCCAGTTTGGGGCATAACAGCTCCCAGTCACCAAGCCAAAACAATAACAAGGAACAGAGGTTAATCATGAGTTTCAATATCGCACTGAGCGGTCTGGATGCGACCAATACCGAGCTGAATACCATCAGCCATAACATTGCCAACGCGTCCACCTATGGATTTAAAGGCGCTCGTACCGAGTTCTCAGCGGTTTACAACGGCATGCAGCCAGGTGGCGTGGAAGTAGCGTCCATTTCCCAAAATTTCGATAAGAATGGTTCTGTAACTGGCACGGGACGCGCAATGGATTTGGCCATTAACGGCAGTGGATTCTTTGTGACCAAAGACAGTGCAGGCCAAATGCTCTACACCCGCGCAGGGGTATTCGGCACCGACAAAGACAACTTTGTGGTTTCCAACAACGGCGCGAAACTTCAAGGCTACAGTGTTGATGGTGGCGGAAATCTGCTTTCTGGCTCAGTGGGCGACCTGAAAATTTCCACGTCATCTTTGAATGCAAAAGCGACTGATAAACTGGATTTCATTGCCAACTTTGACGCAAGTGCTGAAGTCATTGATCAGACAGCAACCCCCTTTGATCCGAACGACCCAAGCTCTTTCAACTCCTCCTATACCTCCAAAGTTTACGACTCCCTGGGCAACTCCCACACCGTGACCCAGTACTTCACCAAAACCGGTGATAACCAGTGGCAGGTCAATGTGCAAGTGGATGGAAGCCCAACACCGGTTGAAACCGTTGCCGTGAATTTCAATCAAGATGGCACATTGGCAGCCCCAACCGCACCGTTCAATGTTTCCTTCCCGGCAGCAGGTGCAGAGCCGGTAAGCCTGGATATCAATCTGGCTGGCAGCACCCAGTTCGGTGCGGCGTTTGGCGTGAGCACCAATAACCCGAACGGTTACACCTCGGGCGAGCTGGCGGGCGTGCGTGTGGAAGATAACGGCATGGTTTACGCGACTTACACTAACGGCCAGTCCCAGCTTCAAGGACAGGTTGTATTGGCTGACTTTGCCAACCCGCAAGGCCTTTCTAAAGTGAGTGGCACAGCGTGGACACAAAGCTATGGCTCAGGCGCGCCGATTCTTGGTGCTCCGGGATCGGGCACGTTGGGTGGTCTGACGCCAGGTGCGCTGGAAGGTTCGAACGTGGATTTGACCACTGAACTTGTCAGCCTGATGACCGCTCAGCGTAATTATCAAGCTAACGCCAAAACCATTTCGACCAATGACAAGCTGACCCAGGCGCTGTTTAACGCGATTTAAGGAAACAGGATATGGATAGCTTGTTATTTACCGCCACGTCCGGTGCGAGCCGTGTTCTGAAGGCACAGCATGTTCGGTCTAATAACCTCTCTAATGCTGATACTGCGGGTTTCCGTGCGGATATGGAACGCGTACAAAGCCTTCAGCTCAATGGCTCAGGTTTTGATGGCCGTACCATGGCCGTCACCAACTCCGCCATGACCCGCTTTGATTCCGGTGATGTGACGAAAACTGGCCGCGCACTGGATATCGCCATCATGGGCAACGGGTATCTTGCGGTACAAACGCCGGTTGGCAATGAAGCTTATACCCGTGCCGGCAATATCAAGGCGGACAACTTTGGCGCACTGACCGTGAATGGCTTTCAGGTATTGAGTGCAGACGGCGCGCCAATGGCGCTGCCTGATCATGAAAAAGTGGAAATCAGCGAGCGCGGTGTGGTGTCGATTGTTCCGCCGGGTGGTGGTGCAGAGCTTCAGGTTGGCACACTGAAACTGGTGAATCCGGATATCACCCAAATCCAGAAAGAAAGTGATGGCCTGCTTCACAGCATCGACGGAGCACCGTTCGACATTGACCCAACCGTTCAGATCGCCAATGAGCATATCGAAGGCAGTAACGTGTCTGCCATTGATGAGTTGGTGGGCATCATGTCACTGACCCGCAACTTTGAAATGCAGGTACGCATGATGAAAACGGCAGAAACCCTGGCGCAAGCGGGCAATAAATTGATGGCTGCGCGCTAAGCGCGGCTGTGAAAGGAGATAACCAATGCACTCATCATTATGGGTAAGCAAAACAGGGATGGCGGCGCAGGACACCAAAATGACGGCCATCTCCAACAACCTCGCCAACGTTAATACGGTCGGTTTCAAGCGCGATCGTGTGGTATTCGAAGATCTGTTCTACAGCATTCAACGCCAGCCCGGTGCGCAGGTTGATGATATCAACCAACTGCCAAGTGGTGTGCAGTTAGGTAGTGGCGTGCGCGTGGTCGGTACGCAGAAAGTCTTTACTCAGGGCAACACCCAAAACACCAGTCAGGAACTGGATCTGGCGGTCATGGGCCAAGGCTTCTTCCAGATTGAAAACTCCGACGGCCAAATTATGTATTCGCGCAATGGCCAATTCCACGTTAACTCAGAAGGCTTGATGGTGAACAGTCAGGGCTTGCCGCTGATGCCACAAGTACAGATCCCGGATAACGCGGTGTCTGTTTCTGTGGGTGTCGATGGCAATGTGTCTGTGACCACAGCTGGTGATGCCCAACCACAGAATATCGGCCAAATCACGTTGGCGAAGTTTATCAACCCTGCGGGTTTAGAAGCGATTGGCGGCAACCTGTTCCGTGAAACGGAAGCGAGCGGTCTGGCAGAAGAGTTGATTGCGGGTGAAGACGGCGCAGGAAGTATCAAACAGGGTGCGCTGGAAGGTTCGAACGTGCAGGTGGTGGAAGAGATGGTCGACATGATCACGACGCAGCGTGCGTATGAGATGAACGCCAAAGTGGTATCAGCCGCTGACGACATGCTCAAGTTTGTCGCGCAGTCAGTGTAGGTGAGTGGGTGAAGATGAAGGAAGGCGCAATGAAGTGGATTGCGAGAAGCTGGGTGCTGGTACTTTTGGTGCTGGCGGGATGTGCAGGAAGGCAGGAGTTCACGCCACCAAAGCCTGATGAGGAAGCATACGCGCCGCCTGTGTTGGATTACTCCTTGCCGGAAGCAAAGGATGGCAGCCTTTATCGACACCAATACACCATGACATTGTTCCAGGATCGCCGTGCGTACCGTGTGGGCGATATCCT
This sequence comes from Grimontia marina, assembly GCF_900060185.1. Lineage (GTDB taxonomy): Bacteria > Pseudomonadota > Gammaproteobacteria > Enterobacterales > Vibrionaceae > Enterovibrio > Enterovibrio marinus. The sequence continues at coordinate 60,739 of NZ_FIZY01000027.1, forward strand.
GACCGTGATGTTATCAGAAGAAACCAACTCGCAGAAAAAGGCCGACACCCGTTATGGAAAGCGTTCTGGTGTTGGCTTTGCTGCGCCGGTTCTAGGCACCAATACCATTGACGGCGCAGCGGTCAGTATCGATGCAGACCGCTCGTTCGATGGCAGTGCTTCCAGCTCACAAGGTAACAAGCTTCAGGGCGCGATTACGGTGACAGTGCATGAAGTACTGCCGAATGGTGTGCTTCGCATCAACGGCGAAAAATGGCTGCGCCTGAATCAAGGCGATGAGTTTATTCGCCTGACCGGTATCGTCCGCGTTGATGATATCAACCGCAGCAACCAGATTTCCTCCCAGCGTATAGGCGATGCCCGTATCACGTACGCCGGCCGTGGCGCACTCGCGGACAGCAACGCGTCGGGCTGGCTGACGCAATTCTTCAATTCTCCATGGGTGCCGTTCTAATGACACAAGGTAAAACGATTTTTTCATCACTGCTGTTGGCATTTTCGCTGGGGGTTTCCGCGATGGTGCAGGCAGAAGTGAAAATCCCCATCATGGATTTGGTCGATATCCAGGGTATTCGCCAGAACCAGCTGGTGGGATACGGCTTAGTTGTGGGTCTGGACGGTCAAGGTGACCGTAATCAGGTGAAATTCACCTCCCAGTCTATTACCAACATGCTGCGACAGTTTGGCGTGCAGATTGATGCCAATACTGACCCGAAATTGCGTAACGTGGCATCAGTGTCCGTCACTGCCATGGTAGATCCCAATGTGGGGCCGGGGCAGACCATCGATATCGTGGTTTCATCGATTGGTGATGCTAAAAGCCTGCGTGGAGGAACATTACTTTTGACCCCACTTCGCGGTATTGATGGTGACGTTTATGCCGTCGCACAGGGTAACGTTGTGGTAGGTGGCGTCACTGCAGAAGGTCGCAGTGGCTCCAAAACCACAGTCAACACACCAACCACAGGGCGGATCCCGAACGGTGCCACACTGGAGCGTGAGATCCCGACTGATTTTAATGAGCGCGACACCATCACCCTGAATCTTCGCAAAGCCAGTTTTACGACAGCGAAAAACATCGCCCGCGAAATCAACACGACGTTTGGTCCGGATGTGGCGATGGCCATCAACAATGCCCGTATCGAAATGCGTGCACCGGAAGATACGCAGCAACGTGTCATCATGCTTTCCATGCTGGAAGAAATGAGCGTGGAAGAAGGGCGTAAGCCCGCGCGTGTGGTCTTCAATTCCCGCACCGGTACTGTCGTGATTGGTAAAAACGTAAAAGTCGGTGAAGCGGCTGTCAGTCACGGCAACCTCACCGTGACGATTTCAGAAACCCAGCAGGTGAGTCAGCCAAATGCCTTTGCTGATGGTGAGACAGTGACCGTTGATAACTCAGAGATCGATATCAACGAAGACAAAGCGCAGATGGTGATTTGGCCTCCGGGGACGGATCTCAACACCATCGTCAGTGCGGTAAACAGTCTTGGCGCGACACCAACAGACTTGATGTCGATTCTTCAGGCGCTCTCCGAAGCAGGTGCACTGAATGCAGAACTGGTCGTGATTTAAGGAGCCGACATGAACCTAGATGGAATGCGGGAGCAAGCGCAAATGAGCGCCATGCTTTATCACGATAACAGCGCGCTGGCAAAAATCCGGCACAGCAGCGATCAGCAAGGTGCATTGAAAGAAGTCGCAGGACAATTCGAAGCCATGTTTCTGCAACTGGTACTCAGGCAGATGCGCAGCAGCAGCGACGTGCTGGCGGATGAGGACAGTCCTTTTTCGAGTCAGCAATATGGCGTGTTCCGCGATATGCATGACGGGCAGTTGGCGATTGAAATGGCAAGAAAACAAAATGCAGGTATTGCAGACATGCTGGTGAAACAGTTGAGTCCTTCCGTGCCAACCGCACCCATGACTTCACAGGTTTCCCCACAGGCACCAGAGCCGAAAAAATCAGTTTCTGAGTCAGTGGTCAATCTTCTGCCCACCTTTGATGCTGCGAACGATGAACATTGCGTGATCAAAGCGGAAGCAAGGTCACAAGCTCATGTTTCTCCTGATTTTAGCCGCTGCAGCAGCGTTAACAAAGCAGACGATGAGGTCGCCTCTCAAAATAAACAGCGCAATGAAGTGGTGACGACAACTGCTTTCTCACAGCCGCTGATAAGAAGATTGGAGCTGTAAATGAACCTCGTGAATATCGCCATGTCTGGCCTCAATGCTAACCGTGTGGGGCTCGAAGTGACCGCGCAGAATGTGGCAAACGTGAACACCCCAGGCTATAGCCGTCAGCAGGCGATCATGGCCTCGGTGGGTGGCTCAAAGCACAACGCTTTTGAAGCGGGAATGGGGGTGGAAGTCACCAGCATTCGCCGTGTCACAGATGGATTTTTGGTGAAGCAACTTTGGTCGACCAGCAGCACGGCAGCCTACGCTGCCCGCTATACAACCAACATGAGTCATTTGGAAAACACCTTGGGTGCCGATGGTTTCAGTCTCTCAGCAGGTCTAGATTCCGTCTTTGCGGCGCTGAATGATGCAACGACCAAGCCTGAGTCCCAGCCACTTCGTCAGCAAATTATCAATGAAGCCGAAGCGATTTCGCGTCGCTTTAATGCTCTCAATGATGCCATGCATAACCAACACAAGGATATGCACGACCAGCGTACTGCAGCGGTGTCTCATACTAACAGTCTGCTTAGCAATATCGCCGCAGTGAATCAGCAAATCACCGAGATGCAAGGAGCAGGCGGCAATCCAGCCCAGCTCATGGATACCCGCGACATGCTGATTGGTGAACTTTCTAAAGTGATGGAAGTAAAAACAACTGATCAGGCGGACGGTACCGTGCAGGTGACATTGGCGTCAGGGCAGCCCTTGGTCATGGGCGGCGATTATGGACAGTTGAAAGCGATTCCGGATCCTGATGATGCGTACATGGCGACGCTCAACGTGGAATTTGGTCATCAGAGCTTCGCGATCAAAGGATCGGTTGGGGGGGAGCTTGGCGCACTCAATGACTACCAAAATGATGTATTAAAACCCAATCAACTTGCTATCAATGACATGGCAAAAGCATTGGCAGAAGAATTTAATACGGTATTGGCGACGGGTAAGGACTTGAACGGGAACGACGGCAAGCCACTGTTTACTTACGACCCATCCAATCCGGCAGCCAGTCTCACCATCACAGATATCAAGGCTGAAGAGCTGGCATTTTCCAGCGACGGCACGCCGGGTAACAGTGACGTACTGAAAAACCTGATTGATATCAGCACCAAGCCGGTCGCTATCTCCGGTTTTGGTAACCTTTCGCTGAATGATGCCTTCACTGCCATGGTGGGTGAAACCGCGATTAAAGCACGTCAGTCAGAAGCGGATTTTGAGGCAAAGGCCGCCATGAATAAGCAGGCATTAGCACAGCGCGATAATCTCAGCGCAGTGTCGAAGGATGAGGAAGCAGGCAATCTGATGATGTTTGCCAACGCCCATAACGCCAACATGAAAGTCATCAGTACCGCGAACGACCTGTTCCAGTCTGTGTTGCAACTCTTTTAAGGAAAGTCATCATGCGAGTCAGTGATACCCATTTCAGCCAGATGATGCTGCAAAGCCTGCAGGTAAATAACGCAGGTCTCGGTGAAGTGCTTCAACAAATGGCGACAAGTAACCGCCTGACCAAGCTGTCTGACGACCCGATGGCGTCCATCAAACTGCTTAACCTCGAGCGTGAAGGCGCGGCGATTTCCCAGTATCAGACCAACATAGCGAACGTGAAAACCACGTTGTCTAGTCAGGAAGTGTATTTGGATTCAGTGAACTATAGCCTGAAAGAGATGCGTGATCTGGTGCTATGGGGTGCAAACGGTACTCTCACAGACGAAGACCGTGCTGGCATGATCACTGAGCTGGAAAGTCTGCGAGATTCCATTGTGTCTTCCTTTAATGCTCAGGATGAGGAGGGGCATTATATTTTCTCCGGCACCCAAACCGACAAGCCTTCGCTCTCCAATGGTGGTGGTGCGTATCTGGTGGATGGGAACAGTGATAAGCGTGTGGTAACGGTAGCAAAAGGCGTGACCATGGAATCAAACATGACAGCAAAAGACATCGTCGAGCTCGGTGGTGGTGATAATGTGCTGAACCAGCTTGATGCCTTGATCACTGAGTTCAAAAATCCCACGGCGAATTTCGAGAATCAGGTGGAATTAACCCTGAGTGCCATTGAGTTAACATCCAGTAATGTGCTGGGTGCGATGACAGAAATCGGTGGACGTCTGAATAACCTGGATTTGATGGACAGCACGCACAGCGAAAACAAACTGTTTATCGACAAGGTCAACAGCGACATTTCCGCGCTCGACTATGGCGAAGCATCGGTGCGTTTGAGCAATTACCTCGCAGCGCTGCAAGCCACTCAGGCGAGCTACGTAAAAATTAACGATCTGAATCTGTTCGACCGAATTTAGGAAAGCAATGTATGGCAATGAGTACGGTAGAGGTGAGACCTCATGGCATTCGTCTAACCAGTCATGAGCAGACTGCCATCACCCCGTCACGCTCACCGGATCAAGGCAGTACTGCAACCCCGAAATTTCCTCTGGTAAAGGCTGACACTACGTCAGCCTATTCTGTTTCTAAGATGCTGTTGGCACAAGGTCAGCAGCAGGCGACATCTGTTCAGATCGCTGCCAAGTCTTTACAACTTGTTGGCAAGGAACTTAGCCAGATGAAAAGCGGGTTAACGCAGGCACTTTCCCGCGGTTCCCAAAATGTTCCGTGGTTAAAGGAAACCCTGGCTAAAAGTAAACAAAACATCGAAACCATCCTTCACCAAGCGCGATTTGATGGTAAAAAAGTGGTGGATAATGAGCTTCGTGTCCGTCTTGATAGCGCGGATATCCGCCGATTTTCTATCCCTGGCTTGAATATCAACCGACTTCCAGAAAGAGCAGAACAAATTCGTCTCGACTTTCCGCAAGGCCAATCGGTGATGATTCAATTTGATGGTCAGTCCGACGGAAAATCTACCCTGAAGATGCTCGACAGAAGCCTTATTCCTCTCGGTATGCGCGCTTCCTTGGGTGAAGATGGTTCAATCCTGTTTGAAACTCAGGAGTCTTCCTACCGTCAGATGCAGCAGAAAGTGATGGTGACAGGGCAAGGCTATCGGTTCCCCGCGGGTCAACCTAACACCCTGACCTTAAAGCCTGATCCTGAAGGCATCGCAGAACTTGGCTTTGATCTTAGCAGTCGTGAAGGTATCAAAAATACCATCAGTAAGATCAATCAGCACTTGCAGCAAGTCCATACCGGTCTTGATCAAGCCCGCCAATTTCATGGAGAACTGTCCAGCCAGATAAACAACCTCCATCAAAGCAAACCCGTGCTTTCAATAGAGGAAGTGAATACCCGCTTAGCGCAGTTTCAGTCATCTTCAGACAAATTTGGTATGACATTTGAGGCACTCAATGCACAAGCAAATGTGAAAAGGCATAGCGTGGTGGGGCTGTTGAGGTGATTGAGTGTCAAACCTGCTAACCAAGTCACTTTCTTAGTAAAACAGTTTCATTTTACGTCTCATTTATGAGACGGACTTGAGGTTAAATTCCTCATATTCTTGTGCCCAAGTATGCGTTAGCGCACCTGATGCTAAATCGCTTTTGAATGAGTTGCTTGGAGCAGAAAATGAACAAGCCAAGGATCGGTGAACCAGTCCCCTGGTTTGAATGCCAATCACCTAAAAACCCAAGGTTTCGGTTTCATACCGTTGCGGGTAATTATGTTGTTCTGAGCTTTCTCGGTTCACTTCGATTGCCGCAAATTCGCAGTACGATAGACGCCTTCTTTGAATTCGAAGACACGTTCAATGTGCATTCTTATAGATTTTTGGGTGTAACAAGTGACTCGAACGATGATTCTGAAGCGCTTTTTGAGGATCGTACATTTGCGATGTCTCTTCTGCAGGATTTCGATATGTCGTTGGCAGCCAAGTTTGGGGCTCTTTATGAAGCAGGAAAGGTAAAGGCGCAAACTTTCATCTTGGACGAGCGATTGCGTGTCGTTGCCAATATCGCTATCACCTCCAAATGTTATGGGGAATCCCACCTAGCCAAAGTGCTTGAAGTTCTTTCGACGCTTCCTCCGATTAAGAAGGGCAGGGTATCGGATGTTCCGGCACCCGTGCTTATAGTTCCGCGTATATTTGAACCTGATTTTTGTCAGGCGCTTATCAAATACTATGATGAAAGAGGCGGTAAGCCATCTGGCTTTATGCAGGAGCTGGATGGTAAAACTGTGGAAGTACACAATCTTGCTCACAAGAGCAGAAGTGATGAGTTAATCCAGGATGCTGATCTCAGGAACGCTTGTCTGATGAGAATCCGATACCGTTTGCTGCCTGAAATCAAAAAGGCTTTTCAATTCAATGCCACACGTATCGAACGCTATCTGGTGGCGTGTTACGACTCAGAAAGTTCAGGTCACTTCAGGCCACATCGAGATAACACAACGAAAGGCACTGCTCACCGGAAGTTCGCAGTCTCCATCAACCTGAATACAGGTGAGTATGAGGGAGGAGAACTTTGCTTCCCGGAATTTGGTCAGCAAAAATATGTGGTTCCAGCAGGAGGTGCATGCGTATTTTCCTGCTCGCTTTTGCACGAAGCAAAGCCCGTGATTTCGGGTTCACGGTACGCTTTTCTACCCTTCTTGTATGATGACGTTGCCGCGGATATACGCAGGGAAAATCTACAATTTTTGGAGAAGTCTGCGCCTCAGCTCTCAACAGAAGAAGATAAATGAGTATGCCTCATAACCAGCCCTTCTTCTTGAAATAAACCAGAGGAGCAACCCCGGAAGCGATCATTAAAGCGATTGCGAAGGGGAAGCCATATTTCCATTCCAGCTCCGGCATGAACTGGAAGTTCATTCCATATACACTCGCCACTACTGTCGGGGGCAGGAAAACAACGGCGGCGATCGAAAAGATCTTGATAATCTGGTTTTGCTCAATGTTGATAAAGCCCTGAGTTGAATCCATCAAGAAGTTGATCTTGTCGAAGAGGAAAGTGGTATGGGACATCAATGCATCGATGTCACGGCCGATTTCATGCAGGGTTTCCCGGTGTTCATTGCGGCTTTGTAAATGACGAAGTAGGAAAGAAATCGCACGCTGGTTATCCATCAAACAAAGGCGCACTTTCCCGTTACTGTCTTCAAGCTTTGCCAACTGCTCTATACTTTCTTCCAAGTCAGAATCGTCATCTTCCAACACAGCATGACTGACTTTTTCCAACTCCCGATGCAGGTCTTCCAGGGTATCCGCATGGTTTTCGACCTTCTGCTCAAGCAAGGTCACCAGCAAGGTTTCAACGTCTTTACAACGTACCTGGCGACGACGGGCACGAAGTCTTAACAAACGAAAGTCCGCCACATCACCATCACGTATGGTAATCAACCGCTCACTTTGCAAGATGCAGGCGACCGTGACTGTGGTGTGTCGTCCTTCGCTTTTGGAGAGAAACAGGGAGTGGACATGCAGGCCGCTTTTATCCGTGAAGTAACGGGCGGAGGTTTCTATCTCTTCCACATCGTCGGATTCAGGCAAATCAATTCTTAGTAGAGAGCTCACCAACTCGCGTTCGGTGTCGGTAGGGTCGTGGGCGTCTATCCACTTTGCCTGACCGACTAACTGCTTCAGATCGGCACCTTCGCCTATCGGTATTTCAGTTATCGCGCCAGATTCAATGGTAAACAAACGCAGCATAGTGGCCCCTTAGCAATGCAGTGAATAGGAGAGAGAATAGCGGTGCTGTGTTTTAATTTTGTGTTCAGAACCCGCTGATATTCAAGGTGGACTGCGGCTATTGGCGCTTACGTCACAGGAGGAAGACAGTTTAAATTGGGTATATACCCCAACCCCTTCAAAACTATAGGGTCTAACTATTGAGCATCTACAGGTTGTTTGAGTTTCAGTACCGTCACACCAAAAAGAAGAAATATAGAAAACAGACGAACGCCAGCATGGTGGCTGAAATAGTGGGGTAGATGATGTGGCTGTCCTGATGCGACGTGCGCTGAAAGCAGAGCACTGACAGCAGAAGGTTATACAGCATCAAGAGTGTGCTGATGAAGGTGCCTCCATTTAGCGTGAGATTGGAAAGCTGGTACAAAAACAGCGCCAAAAGGACGTAATCAAACACGACCAGCCATAGAAAGGCTTTTTTCACCGTGTCTTTTTTAGGCGCGTCAGCGTGCATAACGAACTCGAACTATTGGTTTGAATGGAAAAAGCATGTCGGGACTGAATCACTACGGCATGAATTCAGCTCGTCTCCCGACATGAAGCGGTTACAAGTCCCGAAGAGACGCCTGGGTTTGTGTTCCTTTGGCGGCGTCGACTTCGTAGTTAATCATGTCATGACGAATGACAGGTTGATTGAATTCAGCTTTTTCCTTGGCGCGTTCCAGTTCGCTTTTTGACTCGTGTCCGAACAGGGTTGATATCACTTCTGCTGCAGGCGTGGTCAGGATAAACAGCTCGATGCGGCGGTTTTCCGCAGATTCAGGATCACTGGTGTTCAACAGTGCTCGGTCAGACATGCCAGTCACTTGTAAGACGCGGGAATCCGGCATACCGCCTGCCACCAAGGTTTGACGGGCGCGGTTTGCACGGCGGGAAGAAAGATCCCAGTTCGATGTGGTACTGAAGGCTTTCTTGAACTGGGTGGCGTCAGTGTGGCCACTGATGATCAGCGGGTTCTCAACTTGGTGGAAAACCGGCGCCAGTGCCAGCAACAAATCTTCAAAGAAGGGCGTGAGTTCTGCGCCACCGCGGCTAAACATGTGCTGCCTAAAATCGTCCTGAAGCACAATACGAAGCCCTTGCGGCGTGACAGTCACATTGACGTTGCCTGACGCGTTCACCTGATGCGCCATTTCTTCAATCAGCTCAGCAAGAAGGGTTAAACGTTCCTGAGTGTCGAAGGTACCGCGGATCAGTGAATCGGTTTCTGGGCCATCTCCATCGCCCTGAAAGAAAGAGCTTTCGGTATGGTTGGAGTTTTGCTGACTTGGCACCGAAGAGTCCGATGCCAAATCAATCGGGGAAATGCTCTGTGAAGAGTCAAACGGGTTGCCGAAGCTCTTGTCGAACACGCTGGCGCTGTGCAGGTTTGCCATGATGGCTTTACGCTCCTCTTTATCGACGACCTGCATCACCCATAACACAAGAAACAGAGCCATCAGCGCAATCATGAAATCCGCAAAAGCGACCTTCCATGCACCGCCATGGTGTTCGTCGTGCCCTTTGTGTTTGGCGCGCTTGAATACCACATGTTCTTGTCTTTGCATTATCCCTCCTGTTCAGCCAGCCACTTCTCCATTTGGTTAAAGGTGGGTTTAATGTCCAGCTGAATGTGTTTACGGCCAGCGTCAATCGAAAGCAAAGTCGGCTTTTTGGCCACGTAGGCAACCAGGGTGGCGCGTACGCATTCATAAGCTGACATTTCGCGTTTCACGCGTTGAGCCATGGCATTACTGGCGGGGTCCAGACAGCAGTAACAGCCGAAGATCCCCAAAAATGTACCGACGAGAGCAGCAGCAACGTGATAGCCAATCATTGCGATGGAACCGTCAATGGCGCTCATGGTGATGATGATGCCGCCAACTGCTGCGAGAATACCGAAACCTGGCAGGGCTTCCGCAGTGCGCTGCATTGAACGCGAAGGCAAAAGCAGGTCTGTTTCAATGGCATCGATTTCCTGTTCGAGCAGCCCCTCTAATTCATGAGGCGACATTTGTCCCATCGCCATTAAACGTAAATTGTCAGTAATGAAAGAAACGAGGCGATAATCTTGGGCAACCAAGGGGTATCGGTTGAAAAGTGTACTTTCAGAGGGGTTTTCAATATGTCGGTCGAGGGATTTGAAACCACCGCTACGCACGGTTTCCAGCAGGACCTGAAGCAGTGCCATCAGCTCCATGTAATATTCCTGCTCGTTGCGTGGACGACGCAAAACACGCATAAACTGTATACGCATTTCTTTCAGTACTTGAGGCGGGTTACCGATGATCAGCGAGCCCAAAGCTGCTCCTATGATGATCATAAATTCAGCAGGCTGCCAGATGGCACCGAGTTTACCGCCTGCCATCACGTAGCCGCCAAATACACCCACCAAAACAATGATGGCTCCTAATAGTTTTTGCATCCTAGACTCCTGGATTCAGTGATCCTATTCAGACAGAAAGTGGTTGAGTTGCTTCAGTGCCTGTTTGTGTAACTGGCAAATGCGTGGTGGTGTTAAATCCAGTACCAGCGCGATTTCGTGAAGGTTGAGGTCGTGTTGATAGAAAAGGGTTAGCAGCAGTTGATCGCGCTTGGAAAGTTGGCTGAGGGCCGCTTCCAGACTCATGCGGTTTTGTTCATGTACCGTGGCGTCGTAGTGGGAATCGAATTGGCCATCCGCGCCGTTTTCTAAAAGCTGATCCAAGCTCTGCATTTCCCCGGCGAGTGACGCATTCAGCCGGGCATGGTAGTCCTTCTCGTCGGTCCCGAGTGCTTTAATGATCTCCGCATCCGTAGGTGGCCTGCCGAGTGCCCGGGTCAGATCACGTGTAACGTCATTGAGTTCATGTGCCTGCTGGCGGGTTTTTCGTGAACGCCAATCCAGACGGCGAAGCTCATCCAGAATGGCCCCACGGATACGGCATACCGCAAATGCAGGGAAGTGTGGGTCGTCAATATTGCCGTAGCGTCTTCCAGCTTCCAGAAGGCCAATCAGTCCGATTTGCTGCATGTCTTCGATGCTGCAATGGGTATTGGCATGGGCGCGCAGTTGGTTAACCACGCGCTTGACCAAAATCTGGTGCTGTTGGAGCAGTTTGTTCTCGTCGACAGGTTGTGCCGGTACACTGGCGACCTCTGGCTCGGCATACCCTTCTTGGTAGGTCATATCCAACATGAGCGCTCCTTACTGAACCACGTATTTAGTCAGCAGCACATCGTCGATATCACGCACCAGATCTGTTTTTGCAAAGGCTAAGAGCAGGGTGTCTTTCACCTCTTTTTGCAGCGTATCGATCGCGCCATCTTGCTGCAGGTCGTCATAGTGCTTGTTAGCGAAAAGTCTGAGCAGCGCGTTTTGGACCACAGGCATGTAGTCGTCAATGCTCGCGATACGATCGGGATGACGGGTTTCGACCGCCAGTTCCAGCATCACAAAGTGTGTTTGGCGATTGCCCTTCACGGAGAGCACGATCTTCTCGAGCTCATGGAAGCTAGGGCCATTTTTTGGCTCGTCCTGTTCAAACAGGAAAGGGAGAGAGAATTTCTCAAACAGTGACTGTTCAACCGTTTCTGTTTGCTGCTGGTTTTGCATGTACCAAAGTCCACCCATCACTGTGCCTGCTGAAACCAGTGCGCTGGTGACAATCATTGCGCCAGAAAAGACGAGTAGTTGTTGTTTTGTCATGACTATTTCCTCGTGGAGTGATCAGGCTTGGGTGTTGAGCCAATGGTCGCCGTAAGTGGTTGAAGAGTGGGATTCGTTATGAATATCGCGGGCAGCGAAAACATGGAGATCGTCGTCAGCATGCGATTGGCGGGAGCGGCCGCTTTCACCGTCACCGACGTTCACGTCTACATGCACAAAGTTCTGGTTCTGGAGTTCGGCGCGAAGGCGCTCGGAAATCTGAACCAAAGCTTCACGGGTAGCGACAGCATTCGCGTTGATTTGCACACTCAGGCGGTCGCCTTCAACGCGCACGAGTAAATCAAGCTTGCCGAGATCAGGTGGGTCCAGGCGGATACGTGCTTCCTGCATATTTTGCTGAGCCTGCAGCGTGACGCGATCCTGTAAGACCTGCATCATCTGCTCGCCCCATTTGCCTTGCGATGTATCGACTTTTACGGCGGCCCACTCCGGGCTGACAGCAATAGAAGTTGTCGTGTTTGTCGGCTGATTAATGTTCGCTTGAACTGACGTGCTCACACCCATTTGAGGCAGATTGTTAAGCACCTGCTGCAAGTTTTGTTGCGCTGAGGGTTCCAACCCAGCTAATGAAAGCTGGGCAGGTTTAATCGCGTCAGTATTTACCAGCGTTGGTTGTTGCAGGGTTTGGGTCGTTCTTGAATCAATCAGGATGGCTTGTACCCGGGCTAGACCGCGCATATCACCCTTGAAGGCTCTTTCTTCTCCGTCAGCCGTTTGCAGAGGCATACCCAGTTCGGCCATCTGCTTTGGGGTTTGGCTGAGTGTTGGGTTAATTGGGTTCAAGAGAGCAAGGTCTGCGGGATTTAAACTTTCAATTAACTCGGCGTGTTCATCAAGGCTTTTAGCCTCAGCGGTGAATGTCGGCAAGGCCTGACCTAAAAGAAAGGCATGCGTTGAACCTGACTGCGGGTTAAAGCCAATCGACGCCTGTATGCGAGCTTGGCTTTCTCCCATGTTGCTCGTTTTCTGGGTATGTACTTGTGTCAATGACGTCGAAGTTATCATCAAAAATCCATAGTCATTGTGGTTTGGTAAGCTTTGGCACGCTCTTGTTGGGACTGAATGGATTCCAACTCTACTTTTGTCGTGTTAATGGCTTCGTTTAAGGTGCGAGATGCACGTTGATAAGTCGCTTTGAGGCGATCAAATTCAGGTCGCAACGCCGGATCTTTAAGGCACTCTGGGTGATGTTTGAGTATCTCCCTCACTTTAAGATCCAGCTGCTTTAGCGCTTGCCAGTCTTTTAATTCGATGGCTTTCTGGGTTCGCTGTGTTATCTGCCGTATCAGCGCGACGGTAATGCTAGGATTGCTGGCCAAAATTCATCCATCCTTCGCGAATGTTGCCCATTACGCGTTCAACGTTGGTGAGCTTGTCCACGTCGTTATTCAGGCTCGCCTGATACAGCTCCATTTGGCAGAAGTCGTAAAGCTGGTGGAGGTTTTGCGCGACCTCACCGCCTTTCTCGTCATCCAATGCGCTGTCGAGGCCAATCAAAATGTTCATACATTTGCTGATGCTGGTACCTTTTTGCGCCAGCCGGCCAGCGGTAATGTGGCCGCGGGTGCGTTCCACTTCATCCAACAGGCCATCAATGAGCATCACCACCAACTGGTGAGGGGAAGCGGAAGCGGCCTGTGCATCCAAGTCCACTTGCTGATAAGAGTCATAGCCAGAGTCCATAAGCATAAAAAGTTCTCCTAACCAAACATCGACATGGTTTGGTTCATCTGGGTCATGATGTTGTTCATCTGGGTAAATTGTTTGAGGTAGCGGTCGTACGCCATGTCGTACTTGCGCTCGAGTTGGGCTTGCTTGTCGTCAATGCGGTCGATGTTGCTTTGCAGCGATTCTTTGCGTGAGCTGAGCAAGCCGGAAGAAAACTTGAGATAGGGCTCCATCATAGAGTCGATAGAATCGAGCAGGTTGCCTTTGCCGTTAAACATCTGCTCTAGGGCAGCACTGTTATTCTTCTGGGCTTCGGTGAACTTGTCGTTATCCAGTTCCATCTTGCCTTCACGGTTAATGCTGATACCTACATCAGCCAGTCGCATCCCGTTGAAATCGCCACGTAGAATGCCGGATAGCTGGCTTTCGATGGAGCGGAGTGTTGGGTCGTTGGCTAATGCGCCACGTTTCTGATCTTCACCGCCCAACGCCGTGTGTTCATCCAAAGCGGTGATAAGCGTGTTATAGGCCTCAATGAACTTGTTGACCTGCTCTTTGGTTGCTTCAGCATCTGCTCCGACATTCAAGCCAATCGCCGCATCTCCGGTGGTTTGCGCTTTAGTGACTGTGATATCTACGCCATCAATGATGCCTTCAAAGGTGTTGCTGGCATTGGTCAGCTTGAGGCCAGAGTTTTGTGCGCCCAGCCAAATGACTGCGTCTTTTGGCTCTGTGATTGTGTTGAGGTTGGCAAATCCATCTTCAAACCAGGCGGCACCGGTGCCCGTCGCACTGACTTCAACACGGTTTGCCGCGGCTGTTTCTGTGGATGAAAGCATCAGGTGGGTTTGGCCATTCGAGCGGACCAGCGTGGCATTCACACCTGGATTGGTGTTGTTGTTGATGGCTTTGACCAAATCGCTCATGGTGGCCTTACCGTCACCGTCGGTATCAACAGTGGAGAGGTCAATCACCATTTGTTCACCGTTTACGGTGAAAGTGAGTTCGCCAGTGGTGGGGATTTCAGTGTTGGCATCCATGTCCGCTGGCATGCCTGCCGAAGCTTGATGCGCAGAGGCAATCTGCTCAACAAAAATCTGGTAGCTACCACTCAGCGCATTGGCATCCGCACTCGCGGAAAAAAAACCATCCTGCGTGGTGGTTGCGGTGTTCTTGATGATGCTGCTGCCCGTGCTGTTCATGTCGTTCACTGCATTGCGGAAATCTCGCAGTGCCGACTCCACTTTGCCCAGTGCAGCAATTTGCGCTTGATACTTATCAGCCTGCATTTGGTAACGCATCTGGAAAGGTTGAACGTCAAAGGTCGCCAACTGCGTTGCCATTGTGATTGGGTCTAACGAACTCATGGGTTTGCTCCCTGTGCATCAGGTCAATGCGTTTTTGTATGAACAACAAATCGCAAGATGTATGCCATTGATTAGTGCTAATAAAAACAATGAATTAGCACGGTTATTTATAGAGGGCGGAAGCAACATTTCCTTTGTGGGGTTCCGTCGCTTCCTGTTGAAAAAGGGATTTTTCCTAACAGCTATCTCATCAAATAACCTGAAGATGCAGGATACAGCGAGTTTGACTGGCGTTGTGTTCGCGGCGTTCCTTTGTAGGTGTCGTCACCTCCATCAAAAAAGAACAACAAAGAGCACGACGTCAGTCAACTCGCCCGAAGGGAGGCCTTCAATGCGCCCACTTCATCGTTAAATTCCACGGAAATAGAACGACTATTCCTCGCGAAATTTGCCTCGAATTGAACGCATTGATGACCTCTGAATGCGAGTATCTTCAGGTTGTTTGGGTATAAAGGCGACGAAAAGTCCAAAGGTATTAAGAGGTTAAGCGCATAGAAATGTGATCTTGAGTCAGAGAATGATGCCTCTCGGGGAAGCATTTCCAGATTATTCGGGAATAGACGATAGATTTTAGGGGAGCTTTTAGACGCAATAAATTCGCGAAATTTCAGATGCTTAAGGTGTATTAACTAAGCTAGGTGAATAGGTTACTTTTCTTTCAAATATATAACTCACTCACCTTCTACAAGGTTTACCATAAATGTTGCAAGCTGTTTACTGGTTTGTAGAAATTCTTTTCTTGAGTTGTCAGGGAGTCTGGAAACGACTTTCAGAAAATCTACTACATCCTGACTATGTTGCGTCCTCTGATGGTCTAGATCTTCCTCTACTTCGTCAAAGAATCAAAGAAGCGGAAAATTAGTAATAGCTGCAATGTCCTTTAGTGTAGATACTCTAAATAACTGATCCGAATAGTGCTACATTTTCGCCGTGCCGTGGCAACCTCCCGGGTACGGCGATACGTTATCCATAAAGTGCTTCACCTTCCTGAGCAATTGCCACATATGTTTACACCTGTGATTCCGAGTAATTGTCTCATGGAGAGCATTCCACAATCGTTCTATGACGTTGACCCAAGGGCAATAAACGGGCTGGAACAGCAGCCTGAACTTTGGGTTCTTCTTGAGCCAAGCCTTCGTTTTTTTACTTTTGTGGATGATGTAGTTATCCAGTATCAAGGTGACACTTTTGGCTCGGCGGTAGTGCCACTTTAGCTTCTCCAGCATGGCAATGAATAGGTCTGAGTCTTTCTTT
>NZ_FIZY01000028.1 GCF_900060185.1 Grimontia marina
TGCAGTTCTGTCCCGGTGTGACCACTTTTTTCTGCTGGCCTTTTACCGTCCAGTCAGCCCCAATTTTGGGGTTAAGGTCGATATCAACTTCGTCTTCATAAAACACCGGATGGTCAACACTGCATTTGTCCAGCGCCTCACTTATCTGAGCGAGCTTTTCTTCCTTGTCAGGGTCTCGAATATTGAGGGTAGGTGCCGCCCTACGCCAGACGATCCCGATTTTCGGTAACCAACGCCTGACCGTAGAAGCCGCCACTGTACTTTGGAATACATCATTGAGCTGCATCGTTAAAAGCTCTGTACTCCAGCGGCTTCGCTGATAACCGAAATCCTGCGGGGAAAACTGAACCAGAATAGTCAGCATCGCACACATTTCGCTAACGGGAAGCGTTGGCGGTCTGCCAACAGGCAAAGCGTGCAGGGCATCCATACCACCTTGAGTAAACCAGTCAATCCACCTACCCACTGAGGAGCGGGCTGCACTGATAATACGGCAGACATCGACAATCGTTTTGCCTTCGTGGAGTTGCATGAGAGCAATAAGTCTGCGGGCATAATCCTTGTCCTTGGTAGTCTGTATCGCTTTTTTCATCCTACGACGTTCGCCACGAGGTATCGGTGCTATGATGGCCATCACTCAGTCCTTTTGTCGGTATGTTTCGGTTTGGCGATTGATCAGATCGCACAAAGCGGACTGAGTTTCTCTTATCTTTGAGATCTACTATTAGGAACAGCTATTTAGATGCCCTTTCCCTTTGCCTGCCTTCTTCTGGCGAACAATACGAATTCATTCGCTCTGATTTCCATATCGACTACACATTAGGCAATGCCCAAACCAACCAAATCCAAATTATTTTCCGTTGGATTGAGTCCTTCTCTGGTGAACATAGAGCAAGGCGCTATCGCCAATTCAATGAGGTTTGGAATGGCTGTGACGACAATGGGCTGCGCCGATTAGATTTCCATATCAATGCGCTCCACGTTGATGGGAAGATCACGGTAACGCGTGACTTTCTTGGTCAAGACGGTGCCATTATTGAAACATTAAATAGTGAAAGCTTAGCGCGTAAACTTATTCTCTTACACCCTATCGTTCGCATTCAGGATGCGCGTCGTCTACGAGACAACGATCTGGATCTAAATGGTAACAAAACGCGTCTGGAAAAGCGGCTGGAAAACACAGTCAAGCGACTTCAGCAAAAGCCTGGTCATGTTAACAAAGGGGAAGTCCGTAGTGGCTTGAAAGCTATGCGTACCCTTCTCGACCACTATTTTGCGTTTGACAGTCACAACCGTTCTCCGGCGGAAATCGAACCTTCCAGGCACCTGAATATGCGCGCCAACTACGTTCATCCCTTGGAGTTGGTTGCAAATAATACGTCAAACCATAGTCGTCTCTTGTTGATGGGCTTGTTGAGTACCTTTGTTCGTGCCCGCGGCCCAAAGCAACTGAAAGCCAATGCACGACCCATTGTGATCTTCGAAGATCCGGAAAGCCGCCTACATCCAACCTTACTCAATCAGGCATGGCGCCTTATCAGTATTATGCCCATGCAGAAAATTCTGACGACCAATAGCGGGGATTTACTCTCAGCAGTACCGCTAGCCAGTATCCGTCGCTTAGAGCGTGGTGCAACACTTACAGAATCTCACCAAGTGCCACCAAAAAGTTTAAGTAAAGACGAAGAGCGCAGAGTATCGTTTCATGTAAGGTTCCATCGTCCAAGTGCCCTTTTCGCACGTTGTTGGCTGCTGGTAGAAGGCGAAACAGAAGTCTGGTTATTCAATGAGATGGCACGTATTCAGGGTTACGATCTGGCAGCGGAAGGCGTACAACTGATCGAATTCGCACAAAGCGGATTGAAGCCTCTTATTAAGCTCGCAATTGCTTTAGGTATTGAATGGCATGTCATCGCAGATGGCGACATGGCAGGCCAGAAATACGCACATACTGCTCGCAGTAAACTAGATGGAGAGAAAGAGAAACATCGCCTTACCCTGCTGCCTGACAGAGACATTGAGCATTATCTGTTTAGCCACGGGTATGAGCCGCTGTTTCGGGAGATGGCAAAGGCTGAAGGCGATACCCACATCGCCCCTAAGAAAATTATTGCGCGTGCACTAAAAAAGTACGCGAAACCTGATGCCGCCCTAGCCATCATTGAGTACACAGAACAACATTTAGAAGATGATATACCGCTGTTACTGAGGTGGGTTGTCCAACGGGTAGTCAGTATGGCACGAGGCGCCGGTTAGTCTTGCTTCTCAAAGAATATCGATATCCTACCGACCTCCACGCCGAATTTTTTCATCGAAGTTAGGTTAAAGGCGCGTTTTTCATCCTGACGGTAAAGCCAGTCATCAAGTGTCAGTACATAAGTACTGTCGCCGACTTCTACGCTGAGATCGTAAATCCAGTTGAGGGCATTGCCTGACTCACTTCCTTTCGCAGTGCCTACAACATCACCCGCTGTCCCCTCGTAACTGCCATCTCCGAGTCGGGTGATAGTCCAGATGCGCTTCTGTTTTTCACCATCATCGAAAATAAAGTCTTCGTCCAAGGTAATCCGGTCTCCTTCTACCGTACCAATAATGCTCACCTCAAAACGTCGGGTTTGCTTTCCTTTGTAATCCTGTACCATCCCCCACGCGAGAGTTTTCCCGTCAAAGTACTGAAAAAGATTAAACTTGGGGCTGGTTGCTTTGTAATCTTCCAAAGAAGCAGAACAGCCAATCAATGCGGTGATCAATGCGAATACTGTGATGAGTTTTTTCACTCAGCATTTCCTCCAATGAGAGCAAGACGTAGAGATGGGTAAGCCGTCGCAGGCGAGAGCCAAATTGCCGAGAAAGCATTGGCAATATCCGAGGTGTTTAGCGTTCCAGAAGCCGATGCTTTTCCATTTCTTGGCTGATAGAAAAATTGCCCTTTGTCTTCTGACAAGACATAAATCAGCCTGTCACCTTCTTTCACATCCGGCCAGACATTCTGCATTTGCGGCAGCCAACCTTTAATTTGCTGGTTACTGAAGCCAAGGTGTTCCCATTGTTCGACAGTCGCATCAAGTAAATCGTCTGCGTCGATATCGCGGCTGTATGTGATCACCAGAGCAAGCGGCTCTCCTGTGGCGGGGACAAACGCTCCACTCGGGGTGCGCAATTCGCTGTCGTAAATTTTCCAGAAGCCCCAGGAAAGAGAAGCCGAACCAACAGATTTCCACCATACCCAATCGTCAGTTGATGCTTGTGTTTTAGGACTGGCATTGAGAGTCGTTGACAATGAGAAAGCGAGAAAGAGCGTTAAAAGTAATCCCGCTAGTCTTTTTCCGCCAAAGACTTTTCCGTCATAGAAAGATGTGGTTTTATACATGCTTCCCCCTTCCGTGAAAGACGCTTCAAAATGACCAGAAACACTGTGCTATAGATAAACCAAGCAGCAGCAAGCACAAGTGCTGTGCTGGTAGGCGACATCGAGAACTCTACCGCTCCAAGACGCGCTCCGCCGAGATAACTCCCCGCGCCGCCGACTGCGCCTGTAGCCACCAAAAGCCAAAATGGCTTTGTAATTAGCCAATCTCGAACAAGCCATATGTAGGTACCAAAGCCTGCCCAGAGAAACCCAAGCCAAAGCGGCATAAAGGACGTCTCGAATTTTAAGATTTGTAGATGGATGAGTACGGTATCGCCCGCTATACCGATCAGTGTGAACAGTGGCACTGCGAAAAGCACACCACGATCGAGCAATACTGCGCCGATGAGAGCTAATACAAGAAAAGGAAGCATGCTGTTCTGGCCCAACACCGCGGCAAACCAGAAAGCATTGAACGTCAAAGATATCAGAACTATTCGCATACTTCCTCCTAACCCACAGTGGCTTTATTCTCGCCAGTCCGGGCGGCTTAGCACTAACTGAACCGTACTGATGGTACGCTCGCGGAAGCCACCTTCGCAGTAACAGAAATAGTAGCGCCACAAACGTGAGAAACGCTCGTCGTAACCCAGCTCTGCCAGTTCTTTTAAGTTTTCATTAAAGCGTTGATGCCAATCTTCCAACGTTCTAGCGTAATCAAGACCAATGTCTTTAAGGTCGCGAACAACCAAGTCAG
Source organism: Grimontia marina (assembly GCF_900060185.1). Classification (GTDB taxonomy): domain Bacteria; phylum Pseudomonadota; class Gammaproteobacteria; order Enterobacterales; family Vibrionaceae; genus Enterovibrio; species Enterovibrio marinus. The sequence goes on from NZ_FIZY01000028.1 coordinate 4,107, forward strand.
TTTTAACAGTGAACCGGTCCAGAAGGACACTGACCGAAGGAAGGAAACCACCTGGGAAAATGTGTTTTTGAATGAAATCCACGTTACTGCTGTAGTACTCGTATCGCTGGTCGGCGATCGTTATCGCCTGCAAGGCCATCAAGCCATTTGGCTTCAAGAGAGATTCACACTTCTGGATGTATGTGGTCAGAAATTGCTTACCAACAGCTTCGACCATTTCAATCGAGACGAGCTTGTCATATTGTCCTTCAAGATCACGGTAGTCTTTCTTCAATAAGGTGACCTTGTCGTTTAAGCCTTCTCGTTCAACTCGACTCTTAGCCCACTCGTACTGTTCATCGGAGATTGTCGTCGTCGTTACACGACACCCATAATGCTTAGCCGCATGGATCGCCATACCTCCCCAGCCCGTGCCGATCTCTATGAGATGGTCCGATGGAGTCAGCTTTAGCTGGCGACACAACCGATCCATTTTGATGAACTGGGCCCGTTCAAGGTTATCAGTGTCGTTTTCGTAAATACCGCTTGAATAAAGCATTTCCTGATCGAGGAAGCGTTCATAGAGATCATTACCAAGGTCATAGTGCGCGGAAATATTTGATCGCGAGTTCTCTTTGGTATTGCGGTTTTTCCAGTGGGCTATTCTAGTGGCGATATTGGCAATCCAACCCACTTTGTTTTCTAGGCGATCTAACGCTGGCAGATTACGACACACTGCGCGAATCACCGCCGTCAAATCGGGCGAATCCCACCATCCATCAATGTATGCTTCTGCAGCACCAATGCTACCGCCTGTCAGCACGCGCCGGTAGAAACCGGGATGACGAACAATGACCTCAGCATGGAGATCAGCATTGGGATCGCCCAGATTTTTTGTTTGCCCATCGTAATCGACTAAGGTTAGTGAAGCCCCATCTAGGTGGCCAAGCGTGGAAACCAACATACTTCTCGCGAAGGTGTCCTTCTTCGTGGCTGGCCAGGCTGATGTTTCGATATTGCTTGAATACATAATTACTCCTTTGCCTGCGCAGGATGACCGTAAAATGGCGCGCCTTTTATCCAGAGTTTTAGCGCTTGCCAGTAAATAGAAAACACGACTTTCACCGTCATGACGGGAGTTCGTGCAATAAGCTTGATGAGCTCAGACGACGTAAACGGGTTCCTTTTCATCGCGAGCGTTGCGTCGAATTCCCTGTTTTCACGATGAGTTTCCAAATGTACGAACGCTGTCTTGTCGACAGGACGTAATTTCCATACATACGTTTGCTCTATGGGATTAAAGGGCGAGACATGAAATGCTTTACTGTTCTCCCAGTGCTTTCCCGCTGGGATTGCATAGTAATGTCGCTGATTCCAGGGCGTGTTGCTAACCTCAGCAAGCAAATAGACCCACTGCCCCTCATCATCGTAAAGGTAATAGAAATTCACCGGGCTGAAGTAGAGGCCAAAATAACGGAGGTGGCAAAGAGCCAACACCTTACCGTTGTAGCGTTTTCCAGTCAGTGCAAAGACCTTCTCCTGAACCGATTTTTTGGTATCTTCATGCCCTTCCATGTAGTCAGGTCGGTGAAAAGCAGCCATTCCCCACTTTTTAGTCGTGAATCCCCTCACCGACTCGGCCAGTTCCTCGACTTCATCTAAATCGATGAGCGGCATAAACATCGGGTAAGAGAACGCATGTTCCACTGGCGTAAAGCGACGATGACGGACACTCCCGACAAATAAGCCACTCAGTGAATCGCTGTTCATGACGCTGTCCGAAGTGTCATTAGTTCTACGTTAGAGTTAATTCCCTCCACCACATCAAGTGCACTTCGGACACCGTCTTCATGGAAACCGTTGTACCAATAAGCGCCACAGAACCAGGTGTTGTTAATGCCCGATATCAGTTCGCGTTTATTTTGAGCGGCAATACATTTCTGGTCGAATACAGGGTGGGCGTAGACAAACTTTCTTAGAATTTTCGACTCGTCTATGTTCTCGGTTTGGTTAAGGGTGACGCAAAAGGTTTCAGGCGATTTTATGCCCTGGAGAATATTCATGTTATAGGTCAGTGCAGCAGGGCGTGATTCAAGGCCATCGCTTTTACCAAGGTGGTAGTTCCAACTCGCCCACGCGGCTTTTCGCTTTGGAAGCAGTGTCTCATCAGTATGCAGAACAACATCATTGTCTTGATAACTTATATCGCCTAGTACCTCGATTTCATTTTTAGACGGGTCTGCTAAGAGTGCCAATGCTTGATCACTGTGACAGGCGAATATGACCTTATCAAAGTATTCATCGCCTTTGTCAGATTCCACCACAGCGTGGTCGAAGTAGCGGAAAACCCGATTGACGCGCGCGTTTAAACGGATGCTGTTTTCAAAGGGAGGCACCATCTTTCGCACATACTCACGAGAACCGCCGGGCACGACATACCACTGGGGGCGGTTAGCTACTTCAAGCAGGCCGTGATTGGCAAAAAACCGTAAGAAGAATTTCAATGGGAATGCACGCATGTCAGACAATGTTGAAGACCAAATTGCTGCCCCCATCGGGAGAATATAATTCTGGCAGAAATAATCGCTGAACTTGCGTCGCGTAAGGAAGTCTCCCAAAGTTTGCTCTACGAGCGGGTCACCATGGGTAGACACGGCGTACGCTTCTCGCGCCTCTTTATTAAATCGCAAAATTTCAGAGATAAATTTGTAGAATTTTGGATTAAGCAAATTTCGCTTTTGCGCAAACAGCGATGTCAGACTGTGTCCATTGTATTCAAGGCCGTTGTCATCGTTATGAACACTGAAGCTCATCTCAGTTTCTTGCTCACCAATCCCGATATCAGCCATTAGTCGTTGGAAGTTCGGATAGGTACGATCGTTGAACACGATAAATCCGGTATCTATCGCATAGTGCCCACTGGCAACTTCGACATCAACGGTAGCGGTATGACCACCCACGTAGTCATTGAATTCAAACAACGTGATGTCGTGCTCTTTGTGCAAGTAGTGGGCACATGTGAGGCCTGAGATACCCGAGCCGATAATTGCAATTTTCATCATGCTTTCCTTGTTATTTTTCTTACCAGCGCCAGTTGCATTGCCATTGGTAGTGAAGACAAAAACTTTAGGAAACAAGTGAACTTCTTCGGAAAGTGCACTTCGGCTTTCTTTTTCGCCAAGCCATGTCGGATTGATGCGGACGCCTCTTCAGGCGTTACGAGCATCGGCATAACGAAATCGTTTTTGTCAGTGAGTGGCGTTTTTACAAACCCAGGGGAAATAAGTGACACGGAAATGCCTTTGTGTTCCAAATCTACTGAAAGCGAACGAGCTAGGTAGGAGACAGCAGCTTTCGACGCACCATATGCTTCAGCTCTTGGTAAGCCGAGATAAGCTGCGGTAGAACCCATTAGCGCAAGGTGGTTGCCCTGTTGGAAATTGGCCTGAAGCGCTTCTATACAGTTCAGGACCCCAAAGAGGTTGATGTCGAAAACGCGTTTAAATAACGATACGTCAATGACGCCGAAGTCGATGTATTCGCAGGTGCCTGCATTTAAGATGATCAGGTCGTAGGATAAGCTGTCGTTTGACAACGCTGCTTTCGTCGCCTCGGTATTTGTCGCATCGAAACTAAGTACTGTTACGTTGTCACGACCCTCAGCCCAAGTTTGAAGCGCTATCACATTGCGACCACAGGCAGTCACGTCCCAACCGTCGCCGGCATAGTCCTTTGCCAGTTGCAACCCAATACCCGATGTCGCCCCTGTGATGAGTACACGTTTCATTGGCCAAGTCTCTTCTTGATGATACGAACCGCTATGCCCAAGACTGGCAACGCTTCATAAAGCATTTCTCCCAAGTCGAAGTAGTCGCGGTGCAAAATGACGCGACCTTCTTTTAACACCAAACGTGTACACCCGTTAACAGCCCTTTCCGCACCACCTTCCAGCTTTGGGTGAGAGAGTGTCATCGTCCAACTAATAAAGGCGACCTCTCCGTTTACAGCGTGATCGTGAATATCGAAGCGGCAGTCGGTGACATTGGCGTACATGGTTTCAAAGTATCGCGAAAGGTTGTCATATCCTTCAATACGATGTGCAGGGTCCTCAAATACGACATCCTCACTGTAAATCTCTTCCAGTGTGCTGAGGTTATCCTTGCGGAGCGAAGTGTAGACAGTGATAAAGCGGTCTAACGCGTCGCTGTGGGATGTCGTTGCTGCATGTATCATGATTCGGCCCTATGCGTGCTCTGGTAGTTTTTTGCCACGTCGAACATTTGGATGGCTTTTTCCCTCGCCGCCTTGTGGTTAACAACCGGCTTTGGATAAGAGAGTTGAATTCCGTTTTTTTCAGCCCAAGCGTGTGGCTCATGAAGTGACTTGTCTGGAACTGACTCCAGTTCTTTCAACCATCTACGGATAAAGCGCGCATTAGGATCAAACTTCTTGCTTTGCGCCGTTGGGTTAAACACGCGAAAATAAGGTTGGGCATCGGTACCAACAGATGCCGACCACTGCCAGCCACCGTTGTTAGCAGCAAAATCACCGTCGATGAGCTTACTCATAAAATACTGCTCACCCCATCGCCAATCGATATGTAGGTCTTTCACCAAAAAGCTTGCCACGATCATGCGAAGGCGGTTGTGCATCCACCCAGTGTCGTTCAACTGATGCATTGCAGCATCAACGATTGGGTAGCCCGTACGGCCTTGCTTCCAACGCTCAAACAATAACTCATCTTGACTCCACTCGATCGAATCTGTCCATTCAAGAAATGCTTTGCCTTTGCTGATATCGGCATATGCCGCAACGATGTGCTGGTAGAACTCACGCCACACTAACTCTGACAGCCAGACATTTGCACCACCGGAGCTTTTGTCGAAACAATGAGGTTCTTCCACCAGCAAACGAGCCAAACACTGGCGAGGAGAAATAGCGCCAATAGCCAAATATGGCGAGAGTTGACTAGTGGCAGGGATAGCGGGGAAATCCCTTGTCGATTCATACTGTTCGACACGGTAACGGCAAAAGTCTCTGAGTCGCTGTATGATGGCGCTGTCATCAATCGGCCAACCAACAGAGTCTACTTGGGGATATCGCAGTGAAATACTGCACGCTTCGCTAAGAAGCGATGAAGTAATGACATTGGTTTGGACAGGTTCAGGCGTGTTCAACGGTGATAAATCTGCCTGCATAGCCTTTGCTATCCACGCTTTTTTGAATGGCGTAAAAACTCGATACGTATTACCCGCTCCATTGGTCACTGTCCCCGGAGCAAAAATACACTTGTAGTCAAAGCTGTGAAGCATTGTTCCTGTTAAGCTGAGCATGCCTGCAATCGAATTGTCGCGGTCCACTTCATCAGACTCGTAATCCTTTGTGCAGTAGATATCTGCAATCTGATATTGCTGGCAAAGTTGCGCCAAAGACTGGTTAATATCTTTAAACGTATCAACAGATCGCACAATTAGAGGAACATTTAGTGCTTCTAGTTCTTGCTTAAGAACAGCGAGGCGGCGATGGATTAAATCGGCCTGAATCGGAGCCATCCGATGCGCACGCCATTGGATCGGTGTTTCGAAATAGATAGCAATAACAGGCTCACCGTTTCGGCAAGCTTCCGTCAAAGCAATGTTATCTTTAATCCTTAGGTCTCTGCGGAACCAAACCAGCTTCATCTTCGCGCTCCCTTAAACATTACTTGGGGTTTTGTTGCAATCTACTGCGCTTGCCATTGCAAGTTCTGGATAAATCTTCTTACATTCACCTGAAACTTCTATATCAATAGACGGTAAAACAACAAGCTCAGCAATCTCCCGTCTCATCACTGGTGTGAAAGCCTGATCAGAATGAATAACAAAACGCTTCACACCTTTTTCCACCAAGCTACTGCATAGAATGGACAAACCGGAACCTATTCCATCCAAGGTTGTGACGACGTAACCTTCCGACTGCAGCAAAAGTGCTTTCAGGTAGAAGTGATAACTTTGGTCCCTTGAAATACTAACAATCCAACAACGGTCCTTACCTTTCACTTTCTTACTCATAAGCAAACAGTGGACCAGTACGTTAGTCAGTTCAGCACGCCATATCTGCGTAAAAAGAACTCCAGCTTCCGAGGATTGCGCGTCAAACCAATCGGTTAAAGGTTGAAACAATTTCGCTTCAAGCACGTGAATGGGATAGGTTTTGGTCAGCTCATAGAGGCGTGTCTCCAAACCTTTCAAATCTAAGCTCATCACAAGGGCTTTTAACGTATCAAACTCCGGCAAGTTTTCAGTTTTTGCAAATTGACTAGGGTTTGTCCCCAAGAGTTCCTTGACTTGGCTGACGGGAACTCCCTTGTCGAGCCAAGAAAGGATTTCCCGAATGTGTTTAACATCCTGCTCCGAGTAGAGTCGGTGGCCTTTAGGTGTTCTTTTCGGGGTGATAAGGCCATAACGACGCTGCCACGCACGCAAAGTCACAGAGTTCACTCCCGTATGTTCTGACACTTCGCCAATGGACAGCATTTTTTCTTTAGAGTCCATATCGTAATCTCAGACTATCCGGATAAGGATGCAGGTAGCTTTGTTGTTGTAAATAAGCGTCCGGGTTTTGATTGAGGTGATGATTGATAAGGGTCAACGGGGCCAAGAGGGGCATAGTGCCCTTTCGGTAAGCATGTATTAAGTCAGCAAGCTCCGCTTTTTGCTGCTTATCAAGCGCACGCTTAAAGTAACCTTGGAGGTGCATAAGCACATTCGTGTTATTTTTACGAGTAGCACGTTTGGCAATAGCCTGCATGAATCGGGTTCGGTATTCGGCGAAAAATTCGTTAATATCGTGGTTGGCGATATCCGCCACAAATTTGCCTAACGCCTTGTAATCCGAGGGCGAGTGAGCCATTAAAACCAGTTTGTAGCGAGAGTGAAAAGCTACGATAGCATGGCGTGTTACTCCGTCAGCCACAGAATCATAGAAATCTCGTAGAGCGAAAATGCGGAAAACAAAGTTCTCTTTGAGTATCGGGTCATTCAGGCGGCCATCCTCTTCTATTGGAAGCCAAGGCATACGCTTCATGAGCGCCTGGGTGTAAAGACCAACTCCAACTTTTTCTGAGGCCACATACCCGCTCTCCCTATACACCTTGACTCTTTCCATGCCACACGTAGGCGACTTCGCGCAAACGACGTAGCCACAAAGCTCTAAACCCGATAGGTGCTCTGCTTTGTCTCTGCTGAACTTGGCCATTTTCTCTGTGTAGTCGGCATCGGCGTCTTTCGTTTCCACCAAACGCACACCGATTGGCTCTCCACGGTCTAGCAAACGGATAGTTGGGCGCGGTACGGGTAGGCCTATGCCGACTTCTGGGCAAACGGATACAAAGTCAACGAAAGGCTCTAGCTCGCTGGCCACAAAGTGGCTGCGTTTGTGTCCGCTGTCAAAGCGAACTTTATCGCCAATGACGCATGAGCTTACGCCGATTTTGATAGTCATGATGTTGCTCCTAGTTGTACACGTTTTACTATTTGTACAACTTAAGCATAGGGAAGGATCACTCTTGTACAAAAAATATTTTCTGTACAAGTTGATAAATTGAGCAAAAAATAAAAAGGCACCTCTCCTATTGCAATGAGAGGTGCCTGTCGCATATGGAGCGGTTCTTCAGTTAACCAGTTGCCGCTGATTTCTCTGCTTCAATAGCTAAATCGATTTGTTCTTCGAAACCTTTTAAGCGCTTATAAATAGACATCAGCTCAACAATCGTAGACCAAGAGTTCACCAGAAACTGGAATGAATCCTCAACCTTGCCAAACGCTCGGATAATTTGCTGAAGCACACCCAAGGTAACTGCACCGGAAACAATCGTTGGACCAAGTGCAATGTAAGGTACGATCACTGCTCCCTGTAAATATGACCATTTCGCAATATCGAAATACAAGTAATGGCGGTAGAGATTGAAATAGTTGCGTCTGACGTTGGAGAACAACTCCCTGAGCGACTCAGGCTCTGCGCGCTCTGCATGGTCTTCGCCAAACACCAATTCTTTTCTGTAAGCAGCTTCAACTTTCTGGTTGTTAAACTCCAACCCCGGTAGTTTGATGCCCACAACCGCCAGTAGCACGGTACCAAACAACGCAGAGAGAATAGCAAGGTAAACGAGGGAATGAGCCACTTCGCCAATCCATGGTAACTCAGTAACGTTTTCACTCAGTACCCAAAGGATGGGCAGGAAGGCAAAGAGTGTCATTATCGAGCGCATAAAGCTCACACCTAACGACTCCACAATTCGGGCAAAACGCATCGTATCTTCCTGAATACGCTGTGATGCCCCTTCAATATGGCGAATTTTCCCCCAGTGCGAAACGTAATAATCATTCATAGCAGTCCGCCATCTGAACACATAGTGGCGAATGAAGAACTCCAACAAAACAGCGACCACAATATAGATCAGGGCGATATACAGAAAATCAATACAAGAATCTTGGAACTGTTCAAACGGCACGCTGTTGGGTTCGGAGAGCGCTTCCTGAATAAGGTTGTAGAAGGTTCCAAACCACTCGTTAATCCTAACATCCAGTTGCACCTTGTACCAAGTCACGCTGAGGATCAGCACTGAGCCTAGTATCGACCAATGAAACCAGCGCCTATTCAGAAAAAAAGATTTAAACATAAAACACTTCCTAAAACCCTGTTTGACTCTTTGAGTGTCTAAAACTCAAAGAGTTTCTCTTGCTTAGACCAAATCTATCTGAGGTCAATAAAATGAACGTCTTTCCAATCAGAATATTTCAAGTCTAGCCATTAGTCTGCTGATTTACGAAAAGATAAGAAATTGATCTCATTGATTATTCTATCACTTCAATGAGTATTTATTGATGAAGCTCACACCTTATGGAATTGTGTGAACTGAGTGACGAAATAGCGGCCGATCAGACCGCAATCGGGAGGGATTATTGAAGAGCCATGTTTTGAGTTTCAATGAGATCATCACTGTCAACAAGCTTGCGGAACACATCAAAGGGTACAGGATCTCCGAAATATGAGCCTTGCAACATCTCTACGCCTGACTTGATGAGATAGTCCGCCTGCACTTTGGTTTCGACCCCTTCCGCCACCACATGGAGCTTTGACTCGCGTGCAAAAGCGAGTATTGAATCAAGAATGGTGTTTTTAAAATCTTCCAAACCAATACCGTCAACAAACATGCGATCAATCTTAATCGTGTCGATGTTTAAGACATGAAGGTAAGAAAAAGCGCCGTACCCTGTCCCACAGTCATCGAGTTTGATAGAGATACCCTTGTCTGTCAGCGCTTCAATACAAACCGCCGCTTTGTTCAAGTCACCAAACTTTGTGCGCTCAGTGATTTCGAGCGAGAGTAAATGTGGGTCCAACCCTGCCGCTTCGATTTTCCTAAGGATATTACCAGCGGTATCGAATTTCTCTAGGTAGCTTGGCGACACATTCACACTCACAAAAAAGCCCGAGGGAACCTGGATATCGTTCAAGTGAGCCAAAACATTATCAATCAATTGATCCGTTATACGGTCAATCGAACCGTTCTGCTCGGCAAGCGGTATAAAGGTATCCGGCGGTATAAACTCACCATCACTTGCCCGCCAACGAACCAGCACTTCCGCACCCACTATCTTGTAGCCGTTGTCATGAGGCATCACTATCGGTTGATAGAATGGCTTTAGCGCATTAGATTCAATCGCTTCGTTCAATAAACCGGTCAGGCCCTTTCGCTCTGACTGATTTAGCTCCACACCAACAGCAATTAACACACCAAACAAAATCACCAGCCCCGCAAACAAGGTCACCAGATCTCCGACTAGGTACTCGACGCCATCTTCATTGATATACAAACTAACGTTGAGGTCGCCATCAAGCTCAGCGCTATAAACTTGGCGATAAGGTAGGTCGTTGCGTTGATAGAGCGATATCTCCCGGCCGTTTACCTTTACCACCATGTATAAGCATTGGTTACAGCTAGAAAGGAAGTTTCGCGGCTGTTGAAAGATGAAGCGAAGCAACCCTTGCTCATTACGAAGTCGCATCTCTTCAAACTGATTATCACTCAAAATCAACGACACTTTGTCGAATATAATCTCATCCTCCGACGAGATGGAGATCATTTCTCGTCCAGCTTGATCGCTATTGTAAATTGAGCAGGAGCGCCCGTTTGGTAGATGAAGGTCCACATATTCAATAAACATGTTTTCGTCTTTCGCTTCACTCAACAGCTCAACATCGTCAATGTCACATTGATAGAGCAGGTTTTCTTCGAGTGATCGCATCTGCTCAAAACTCTGGCGATAGAGTTCTGAGTAGAGCTGTGATAGCACCGAAACATCTTCCTTTATCTTTTTCTTCACCAGCCAGTTAGAAACAGCAAACTGAGAAAAATAAGCAAAAAGAACAGAAAATAAAATTATTGATAGCGCTTTAACGTGTTTTCTGAGCCAAGCCACTGCGGCTCCTGTTGAATCCCAAATCATTGCTTCTAAGCATAGGATAAATATCAATGCAAACTTTGTAAAAATACGAGACTAATTCAAAATTATTCTCACGCTTTGCATAATCTCCAAAACGTACTGCTTCGTTAGAGAAACCTCTAATTTATCCATATCAATCATAAATAAAGCAGTTTCTTGGTGTTTAATTCTGCTGTTTAGATAGTTAAGGTTGAACTCACAATATTAACCACCTTAACCAACGATTTCGATTTAACCGCGTTTTTTCTCCATTCTTCGACGCCTTCACAAGGTCAAAAAAACAGCTCGTGTTGCCGAAGCGAGATCTTATATATCCAAATAAACTGAAGATGCTCGCATTCAGAGGGCATCAATGTGTTCAATTCGAGGCAAATTGCACGTAGAACAGTTGTTAAAGAATCAGATTCTTAAAACCATTGAGAGGTTCTGAGTTTCTGGGATTTTTATACTATTTCACATTGCTATCTCATATATATGACATAGACTTTATAAAGAGACACATGGCTCATTTATAAGGGTTAAATTTGCCTTCTGTACCGCTTCTTTCTGATAACATCACATCCACAGACTCCAATGCACCAAGATTTTTATCACTACTGGGCATTGTGGTGGTTTGCGTTTTTATCCTGATTTCGACCTTCACACTATATAAAAGTGCACTCTCACGGCAGATAGATCTCCAAAACCAGATGTTGAACGTAGAAGTGAACCGGGTTCAAAGAGCCATTGAGGTCAACTTACAGAAAGAAGCCTACTTTTTGGTTTGGCTAGCTAACGACCTTCAGAATAGAGGCCAAGTTGATCAAAACATTTGGAAAATTGCAACAACAGGTATTGAACGCACTTTTCCTTTTTTCTCTGGAGTCTACTGGCAGGATAAGGATCAGAAGATCCTCTATTCCACCCCCTCATACTTTGTTCCGAAACCGGTAGACAGTGCTTGGCAGATAGCACCTTCCGTCAGATTTACCAACATGCCTGTGCTTTCCCAACTCTCAACGTCAGATGTTAGGATTACGTCCGATGGCACAGTCTCAATTGAGATGCTTCACCCTGTTTTGTTTGAAGGTCGAGTTACAGGCTACTTGGGCGCTAGTTACAACATTGAACAAATGGTCAAAGCTATTGCTGCGGAATTTCTTCGCCCTGAGCAACATTTGGTGTTAAGTGATGGCTCCTCACCTTTTATTGGCGAGCTCCCCGATTTCAGTGGCGCGATGTTGAATACGGTTGAATTGTCGCCGCTTAATGAACATTGGCAACTAACAGTCTGGCAACGACCTGAATCCGATCAGGTTTATTTTTCCCTACCTATGCTGATATTTCTGGCTGGATTAGTCGTGACTATTCTCGTTGCTATCTCGCTGTATCTTCTTGAGGTCAACATCATTGGCCGCCGCGCAGAGTCCAAAACAGTACATAAACTCAAGAAAGAAATCATTCAGAGGCGTGAAGTCGAAGCACAGCTCCAATTTACGGCGAATCATGACCCACAAACCCACCTTCCCAACCGATTTGCTTTGCAGTCGTATCTTGATCGCGCACTATGTTCTGAACAAGACATTGTGCTCATGTGTCTCTCTCTCGACAAACTGCGAGAGATAAATGATATGTATGGCCACATCGTGGCTGATCAGTTGGTTTTTGAAGCCGCCAAACGCTTTAAAACTGTATTACCCCCCCATGCCATTCTTGCCCGCACTAACCACGATCAATTTATGGTTACTTGCGCCGGTATGTCTCAGTTGGAAGCGGAAATGCAGGCTAATCAATTAAGAATGTGTCTGGAAGAAGAGTTCTACATCGAAGACAATGACATCCTAACCAGTTGCGCCATCGGTATTGCGTATCGTTACAGTGATGATCTCCGTGCCGAAAATATGGTTCGCCATGCTGACACCGCCGCAAATAAAGCCCGTGCCCTCGGCAACCGTAAAGTCGTTGCGTACAACCAGACCATGCAAGATCAGCTCAATCACAAAAAAGAATTGGAGCGAGCGATTAGAAAAGCGATCAACAATGACGAACTAGAACTCTATTTCCAACCTCAGGTAGATTTACGCACAAGGCAGATTGTCGGTGTTGAAGCGTTGGTCAGATGGGAAGCAAAAAATGGTTCGGCAATAAGCACCGACATCATTATCAAAACTGCGGAAGAAACAGGCTTAATGCAGCGCCTTGGTCACTGGGTTGTCGATACTGCGCTCAAGCACTTCTCCCATATGCTGGATGAGCGCTGCGCGCCAAAATGTATCGCCATAAATGTGTCGGGACACGAGTTCCAAGACGGCTATCTGGCAGACTATGTGATCCGCTCAATTACCCGCTACGATATTCCACCATCCCGTGTCCAAATAGAGTTGACTGAACAAGTATTCATCGAGAACCTCGAGCGTAACCAGCACATACTTAACCGACTGACCACATCTGGCATCAGCCTCGCCATCGATGACTTTGGGACTGGCTATTCCTCGCTTGCTTACCTGAAACACTTTCCGGTTAATACGGTAAAAATCGACCGTGGCTTTATCAAAGATTTGCCGCAATCAAAAGATGATTTGGTTATTTGTCAGGCCGTCGTCAGCATGGCGAATTTGCTTCAATTGAAAGTGGTAGCGGAAGGTGTGGAGACGATTGATCAGCAAGAGTTACTGAGAAACATTGGATGTAACTTCGCTCAAGGGCACTATTACTACGCGCCTATGACCGCGGAACAACTGATGAAGGAACTCAAAAAACAAAGAACCGGGCGTTTATACCCGGCTTCTTGATTAGCAATGCCATCGCATATTGCAAAGCATTCTGGTTATGCCGTTGCAGCTTTCCAGACATCTGGTTGAATCGAGATGACTGAATCCCCTACTGAGAACCAAATCTGACCATCTTCGATGGTGGCCTGAATAGTCATGGTGCGACTGCTTGCTGCCGCAGCAGCGTCCAATACTTCATCAATCACGTTGATTATTGTCAGGTTCTTGAACGGAAACAGCTTGTTCAACATGTTATCTTTCCAAACACTAGCTGCGTTGTCGTCATAGGTAAACAACACAACTTCCTTTGCTTGTGTACAAGCTTTCTTCAGTCGTTTCTCATCAGGAAGGCCAAGTTCTACCCAGAGTTCAATTTCATCACTGTAGTTTTTGATCCAGAGATCTGGCTCTGTCTCTTCGCACAATCCTTTTGTAAATTGCAGACGCTCATCAGCGTTCATGGTCCATGCAAGCAGACGAAGCATCATACGCTGTTCAGTTTCTGATGGGTGCTGAGCCAGCGTGACTGAATGGTCGAGATAAACGCTTCTCGACATGTCAGCCACATTGATTGAGGCTTTATACACCGTTGCTTTAAGTGCCATGTTTATACCCACTCTAAAATTTGTCATTCAATAAGACCTGTATACGGCCAGGCTCTTTGCAAAGTTGTTCTTTTTCGCGTTTTGTTAGCCGCTTGATGTACCACTCCAGCGACATCGCCTGTTGTTTGGTTCCCACCTCATACGACCAGGCAAGTGTAAGAGGTTGTTTACCTCTCAAATACTTTGCAGTTTTCGTGCCGTTTTGCTGGTGCTCATCAAATCGACGTATGACGTCAGTGGTGACACCACAATACAAAGAGTTGTCGCGCGCACGAATGAGATAGACGTGCCAAAGAGGCACGTCATTGGAGGAAGTCAAAGTCATAATGTAAAGACGTGTTAGTCCTGGGTTTCCAAGAGTTGGTTTACCAACGCTTTCAGTTCCGCGACCTCACTTTCTAAAGCTTCGACACGGTCAGCCAAAGCACCTTCTTGCGGTTTGGATGAGAATGAAGGCGCAACAGTTTCAGTTGGCGCTTCCAAGCCAAACAGGTGCACATAACGGCTTTCTCGTTTGCCAGGCTCTCTTGGAAGTTGCGCTACATAGCCCTTTTCGATCATGCCGCTGAGTGCTGATTCGACCTGGCTCATATCGCTGAACTCACACAAGCGGTTTGTGCGGGTACGAAGCTCACCCGGTGTTTGCGGGCCACGCAGAAGCATCACACAAATAATGCCCTTTTCCTGCTCAGAAAACTGCAGTGAGCCAAACTCTGTGTTGCAGAATCTGTGTTGGTACTTGGTCACTCGACTACCGAAACCCTCCAGGTCGCTAATTAGTCGTTTGGATTTTAGCGACTCTACAGTATCGAGTACTTCCGCTTCGCTCAGCGTATAAACAGGTTCACGGTTACTTTTTTGGTTTGCTGCGGTCGTAAGGCTGTTGAGGGTCAAAGGATAGAGATCCGGCGTAGTGACTTCTTTTTCTAATAAACATCCTATCACTCGCGCTTCGAAAGTGTTGAGTTCAATCGCCATGGGAATACCTCAGTTAAATCCTATGCTGCGGTTTATAACAATCAACCAGTAACACGGCAACTGCACATATGTCTATTTGCCGTATGATCGAGGTAACTGCCGGAACTTTGTTCAATTTATGGAATGCTGAACTGTAAATCCGTCTTAGCCTTGTGATTTTGACTCAATGAAGAAAATTTTCTGTCTCGTGATTTGCCAGTTTTCATATATGATCTGTCGCATTGTGGTTTTGCGGCATAGATTTTGTGCCGTTTGAAGTATCAGGAGAAAGTAATGGGTATGTTCGGAAAGAAGACAGCATCGAACCCATGTCTGTCACTTATTGCTAAAGAATGCCGGGTCATTGGTGAGTTTGATTTGGAAGGTGACATCCAGTTCGACGGCCAAGGCGAAGGCACCATCATTCACGCCCGAAACGTTGTTATCTCTTCTACTGGCCATTTTAAAGGCGACATTCGTGCAGAACATGTAACCATAAATGGCTATGTTGAGGGCACCTGTATTGCCCACGAAGTGAACATCCTGAGCTCAGGTAAAATGAAAGGTCAAATCCAAAGCGAGCAGCTTACCATCGCGAAAGGCGGATGCCTGATGGGCGAAAACAAGCTGAAAGACGAGCCTTCACTCAAAGTCGTAAACGAAGAGAAAAGTGTCTCTGACGAAGTAGCTTCTAAGCCGAAGAAAACTTCAGCCTCCGCTTAAATTCCTATTCTGATGCAATGATCAACAGTTGAATGCCCTATTCGCTTTCAACTGTTGACTTCATTGCCCAACATTATACGATCCGCGAAATTAAGTAATTTCGGAAGTACGAAGATGTCTGAACAAGCAAACCAAGCGCAAGAAACTGTAAAGCTGGAAGATCTATCTGCTGAGCTGCAGCAAGTGATTAAATACGAACAAGTTCCAGCTGAACTGTTTACCATGCTAGCTTCTATTCATGAGGCATCTGAAAGTGTTGTACGCGAAGCTTGGGATGCAATGCCAGCAAGTGCACAGAACATTCTTGATAATTTCGAGCAGTTTCATGCTCTGGTTAGCCTGAGCCAAAGCTACGCAGGTCTGGATTTCATGCAAGAAACCCAAGACATGAAATTCGATGACATGGATGACGAGCAAACCGCTGAATACAAAGCGGTATTGTTGGACAAACTTCTACACAACTGTGTGAAAGATCTGGTTAAGCAACTCAAACAAGCACGCCTGAAGCCAGCTATGAAGCGCGAATTCCGCGAAATCTTCACCAAGTAATTTCAGATTTGCCGCTCAACAATAAAAAAAGAGGTGACGCTGTCACCTCTTTTTTTATTGTCAAAGTAGTATATGCCTTATGTTCTGTAAAGAACCTTTACTACGTGCCAACCAAAGCGGGTTTTCACGATATGGGGCGTCAGCACTTCGGCGTTAAAACACACTTTATCAAACTGCGGAACCATTTGACCGCGTTTGAATTCGCCCAAATCGCCGCCTTTCTTACCTGACGAGCAGGTAGAGTATTTCTTTGCCAGCGTCTGAAACTTTGCGCCTTTCTTCAATTGGCTAACGATATCCTCTGCCTGATTCTGGTGTTTAACCAAAATGTGGAGTGCATGCGCTGTTTTGGCCATAGTTGTGCCCTTTGCTGCCTTCTTTCATTGGCCGCGGATTATATCGCCGCAACCCTAGCTAGCGTTAGTATTTTTCAATGCTTCGAGCGGCAGCCAAGTCACTTCTACACCCGCTTGTTTAAACATATCTGCGCTAACTTTTATTTTCTCTCCCCAGCGGGAAAGGAAATCTTCTGTCTGTTCTGGGCAGTGAACCTGCGTAATGCCAGTCTGTATAATCTTTGCCGCGCAGTTAGGGCATGGGAAATGCGTCACCCAGATTTCGCAGTCAGCAAGGTCTCGTTTGGCAAAGAGAATTGCATTTTCTTCAGCGTGTAGTGTCTTTAGTAGCTTCATTTCACGATCATCCGTGTCCGCACTGTCTGAAATGCCATGTGGATAGCCATTAAAACCGACAGAGACAATACGGTTACCTTTAGTAATAACGGCACCAACCTGTGTTGAAGGATCTTTGCTCCAAGAGCCGACAAGCTCTGCCATTTGATAGAAACGTACTGCCCACTTTGAGATCATCGCTTTTCCAATAAGTTACCCATTCGCAATACCGCTATTTTGCTTAATCCATAAGCTGAGCTCAACAAAAAAGCGGCCTTGAGGCCGCTTTCATAGTGAAATGCCGAAAATAACTAGAATAAAGACTCATTAATTACCAAATGGCACATGATTGCCGCCGCGTAACCCAACATAATAACTGGGCTCCACTTCAAATGACCAAAGAAGGTATATTTTCCACGGGCCTGACCCATCAGCGCCACACCCGCCGCAGAGCCCAATGACAATAAGCTGCCGCCTACTCCTGCTGTAAGGGTGACAAGAAGCCAATTGCCCATCGACATTTCCGGCTGCATTGTCAGCACGGCAAACATGACCGGAATGTTATCAACAAGCGCGGACAGTAACCCGACGATGATGTTGGCCCAAATAGGATCCCATTGCAGGTACATGACGTTGGAAATCGTTGCGAGGTAGCCAATCAAGCTGAGGCCCCCAACACACATTACAACACCATAGAAGAAGAGAAGGGTGTCCCATTCCGCATGTGAAACACGGCGGAATACATCGAACGGAATGACTGAGCCCAATCGTTTCAGTGCTGCTTCATCTTGCTTCGCCTGTGCGACTGCACGTTTTCTTGCCAATGAACGCGGTAATGTTTTGCGCAAATAGAAACCAAAGAATTGCAGGTAAGCCAGACCCATCATCATGCCTATCACGGGTGGGAAGTGAACGACACCGTGGAAACCTACCGCCGTTAAGATGGTAAAAAGGAAAAGCACAATAATACGCTTAGCGCCGCGTTTGATTTCGACAAACTCGTTCACCACGTCTGGTTTATCTTTTGGAATAAACAAGGACATGATGAACGCTGGCACTACATAGTTGATGACCGACGGAACAAACAACGCCCCAAATTCAGAGAAGCTAACCAATCCTGCCTGCCAAACCATGAGTGTGGTGATATCACCAAATGGGCTGAATGCACCGCCGGCATTGGCAGCAACAACAATGTTTATGCAAGCCAGATTGATAAATCTTGGGTTATCGCCACCAATTTTCAGTACTACAGTGCACATTAGAAGCGCAGTGGTCAGGTTGTCAGCAATTGGGGAGATGAAGAAAGAAAGGATACCTGTAATCCAGAATAACTGACGGAGATCGTAGCCCTTGCCGACGATCCAAGCTTTCAGACCATCAAACAGGCGTCGCTCTTCCATCGCAGAAATATAGGTCATAGCAACCAGCAGGAAAAGCATCAGCTCTGCATATTCGAGCAAGTTATGTTCTATGGCACTTTGTGCCACTTCGATTTCACCGGCGTTTGAATAAACAAAACCGAGCATCAACCAAATTAGGCCAGCCGCCAGCAGGACTGGTTTTGACTTCCTTAAATGGAGCTGTTCTTCGAGCATGACCAGAGTGTAAGCTGCTGCGAAAATGATAAGAGAGATATAGCCGACAACTGATTGGGTTAAATCTAGCGGGTTACTATTACCTGTACCAGCGGCGAATGCGTTACAAGAAAACAGCAACACAAACGCTATTAAACACTTCATCCTTGTGCCTCCAAGCGAATTTAAATGAATTTCGCGAGGGGCATTGCCGAGATACATGCTCGTTCTATACACTCACAGACGCAACGCCCCTAAATCATGACTCCCTGATATATATAGTTTTATTGTTACCCTTAGTGTGGACATGGGTCGGGAGCCTAATTGTCGCGGCCAAATGATAGATCTTGTTACAGAATAATGCAGAGTAAATTGTTTACTTTTCCGGCATAACCCACAAACCTGATTTTTTGCGCGTAAAGCGATGTTTCACTGTTGGTAAATGAGAGGATGATCGGCCATTTCAATTCCGAAAAATGCTATGGGCTCTTTCTAAGAGCCTGCCGTACCTACTCTTTCGATTTACAATGTAAAAATCCATGAGACGATCTACTCAGATCAAATTTTTTACAAAAAGCATAGGCAACCACTGCAAAGTAATTGTGACATATCATTCACTGCTTTATAACTTAACTAAGAGATCTGTCGCTGCTTAAATTACGACTATGAAGTGCATACCTTGGTATGCACAAACTTTAAACAACATTTACTCATGACTAGAAAAGTTATCTTATTTATAGGGTTAACAGGGAATATGCTAATAAGACCTCTGCAATCATGTAAACGGTCGTCTTAATCTGCAACTTTAGTGCCTGATTTAGCATCAGATTTTGGATATAACAATGGATTAACACTGGCGGAAAGATTGGGTGTAAAGCCCAGTCGCCAATCATCACGGAGAATGATATGAACGTGTCCAAACTACTTCTGTCGGCTTGCTGCGCCGCAACACTTTTAACTACCCCATTAACAGCAATGGCTGATACTGCAAAAGTGGCTGTTTCTCAGATCGTTGAGCACCCAGCACTTGATGCAACCCGCAAAGGTCTGCTGGATGGCCTAAAAGCCAAAGGCTATGAAGAGGGCAAAAACCTAGAATTTGTTTATCAAACTGCACAAGGTAATCCTGCCATCGCGGTACAGATTGCCCGCCAATTTGTTGGTGAGAAGCCAGACGTACTGGTCGGTATCGCTACTCCTTCTGCACAAGCACTGGTTGCGGCAACTAAGTCTATTCCTGTCGTATTCACTGCTGTCACTGACCCTGTTGGCGCAAAACTCATCAAGGACATGGCAAAACCAAATGCAAACGTGACAGGCCTGTCTGACCTCTCTCCTGTGGCACAGCACGTCGCGCTGGCAAAAGAGCTTCTTCCAAACATCAAATCTATCGGTGTCGTCTACAACCCAGGCGAAGCCAACGCTGTCACTCTGGTTGAACTACTTCGCGAAGCTGCTAAAGCGCAAGGGCTGAAAGTTGTAGAAGGCACTGCACTGAAAAGTGCCGACGTTCAATCCGCAGCACAAATCGTCGCTTCTCAGGCTGATGCTATCTATGCACCCACTGATAATACAGTTGCCAGTGCGATAGACGGTCTTGTAGGTGCAGCTAATCAAGCGAAGAAACCTGTTATCGGAGGTGCAACCTCATATATCCCTAACGGTGCTGTAGCTGCACTGGGCTTCGATTACTACCAAATCGGTGTTCAAACGGCTGACTACGTCGCTGCCCTGCTGAATGGCGAGGAAGTATCTGCGCTACCTGCAAAAGTAGCAGTAGGTTCTGATTTGGCGATTAACTTAAAAGCAGCTCAAAAACTGGGTCTGGAAGTGCCTCAGGCATTGCTGGACCGTGCGACAACCGTAGAAAAATAATAACGTCAGGAGCAGTACATGACCTCAATTGCCTTTTTTGGCACGCTGGAAGTAGGTCTGGTTTATGGCCTGGTCGCTCTGGGCGTATATCTGACTTTCCGGGTTTTGGACTTTCCGGATCTTACTGTTGATGGCAGCTTCCCTATGGGAGCTGCTGTTGCAGCCACTCTGATCGTTTCAGGTGTTGATCCTTGGATTTCCACTTTTGCCGCCATCATTGCCAGCTCCATGACAGGTTTGATTACTGCATTTCTAACAGTGAAATGCGGGATCTTGAATCTACTGGCTAGTATTCTGACAATGATCGCCGCATTTTCTATCAATATCCGCATCATGGGACGCCCAAATATCGCATTATTAGGCGTGGATACCATTCTTACTCCATTTGAAAACATGGGCATTGACCCTGTTTACGCCCGCCCGCTGGTGGTTTTCGTTCTGGTTGTACTCAGTGCGCTATTTGTTATTCGCCTACTCAGCAGTGACTTTGGTTTGGGTCTGAGAGCGACTGGTGTCAACGCCCGCATGGTGAAAGCACAAGGAGCAAGCACTGCCTTTTACACCTACTTTGGCCTCGCATTATCCAATGGCTTTGTTGGTTTTTCAGGAGCCCTTTTTGCCCAAACCAATAGTTTCGCAGACGTTACCTCAGGCGTGGGAACCATCGTTGTCGGCCTTGCGGCAGTCATCCTCGGCCAGACCTTGCTGCCAGGAAGAAAAGTCTGGGTGGCTGTGGTAGCCGTTATTCTTGGTTCGGTTTTGTACCGTTTGGCAGTTGCGTTTGCGCTCAGTTCTGGCATGTTCGGTTTGGAAGCATCCGACCTGAACCTTGTAACCGCTGTACTGGTGGCACTGGCGTTGGTTGCGCCGAAAGCGAAACAGCAGTACCAGAAAAATAAGAAAATGAAAGAAGCGGGGGCGGTGAAATGATCGAACTAAAAGACATTCAAGTCACCTTCAACCCAGGTACCGTATTAGAAAATCGCGCCCTTCGCAGCGTTTCGCTTACGGTCCCTGAAAACCAGTTCCTGACAATTATCGGTTCTAATGGGGCAGGTAAATCTACATTATTGGGTGCGGTATCTGGCGAAACTCCCATGGTTGGCGGTCGCGTGATTATCGACGGTACGGATGTGACTAAACAGCAGGTCCACCAGCGTGCTGCTCTCGCCGCCCGTGTGTTTCAGGATCCGCTAGCCGGCACTTGTGCTTCTTTGAGCATCGAGGAAAATCTCGCATTGGCCTATAAGCGAGGAAGTATGCGAGGCTGGAACCTTGCGCTGTCTGGCAAACGTCGGGATATATTCAAAGAGCGTATTTCCATTCTCGGACTTGGTCTGGAAGACCGTCTGGGCGACAGCATTGGCCTGCTTTCCGGTGGTCAGCGTCAGGCTGTGAGTCTGGTGATGGCAACACTGTCTGACAGTAAACTATTGTTGCTAGATGAACACACAGCCGCGCTTGACCCTAGAATGGCAGCCTTTGTTATCGATCTGACCAAGAAAGTCATCACAGAGTTTGGTTTGACGGCACTCATGGTGACTCACTCTATGAAAGATGCACTGGCTTGTGGCGATCGCACAGTGATGCTTCACCAAGGTGAAATTGTTCTGGATGTCGAAGGTAAAGAACGCACCAACATGGGTGTTCCGCAGTTACTGGAAATGTTCAGCAAAGTCCGTGGTGAAGAGCTTGCTGACGACAGCTTACTACTAAGCTGAGTGACATCTCTAAAGATGAATCTTAAAGGGCAGTTTCGACTGCCCTCTTGTTTTTATGCGGCAGTATTGGGCAGGATTTCAAACCTACAACGAGTAAATCAAGTCGATTGGTGACATAGTCAAGAAATAGGATCTGATTACCTTTGATAGAAAGGAAGGAAATGATGGTAAGTTTAGAGTTTCTAATAACCTCTCTGGTCGTTGTGCTGATCCCCGGAACTGGCGTGCTTTATACTGTTTCTACTGGATTGTTTCTTGGCTCAAGGGCAACCATCTGGGCATCTTTAGGCTGCACCGTGGGTATTGTTCCTTCTATGCTTGCCAGTATTACTGGACTAGCCATCATTTTGCATACCAGTGCAATTGCTTTTCAGGTAGTCAAATACGTGGGTGTTGCATATCTCCTTTACCTTGCTTGGACCATGTGGCGTTCGAGCAGTGTCCTTTCACTTAACGAAGAAAAAGAACCGATGAGTATGGTGGGCGTAGCCATTAAAGGCTGCCTGATGAACGTGCTTAACCCTAAACTCACGATTTTCTTTATGGCATTCTTACCCCAATTCGTTCCTGCCCAAGTTACCTCTCCAACCACCAACATGTTGGTGTTGGGAAGTCTTTTCATGGCGATGACATTTATAGTGTTTCTGATTTATGGCGCCCTCGCGGCTTTGGTGCGTGATTACATCATCAATTCCGAGCGTTTAACGGTGGGATTGCAAAGAGCGTTCGCAGGAAGTTTTGCCGCTTTGGGTTTAAAACTCGCATTTTCAGAGCGAACCAATTGATATCGTTTTTGAACTGAATGTGAAAAGCCCCAGTTTTGCCGGGGCTTTTTGATCAAGTCCTGATTTAGGTCGTTAAAACCGTTTCAACAAACGTCCCATCAGTGATGGATGGTAATCCCAAGTGTGATCGAACATTTCCATCAACTTTGGGTTTCCATATTTGGAAAGATTAATGGCGTGGAAGCGGTTGTACTGCTGTTTCAACGCGTCCACTTTATCTTGTACTTCTTGCGGCTGAACCGGGGCGATAAAGTCAGAGATAACCACTAGATCCGCATTACGGTATTTGTCTGTTCCCATCAAATCAATCGAATGGTTCAGGACAGGCTCTAAGTCTGTCCCACCGTGGAATGAATAAGACAGGAAATTCAGTGCCTCTTTCAAACCCTGCTCACCCGTCAATTCATAGGTAATGTGGTCAGTCGAGAAAATCATCACAGAACAATCGCGGTCTTCTTTCACCGCGATTTGCATCAACGCGTAAGCCATTGCTTTCGCACACTGCTCCGGAAACCCATTCATAGAGCCTGATGCATCCACGCAAATCAGAAAAGGCCCTTTCTCAATTTCTACCTGCTTACATTCAGGCTTGAAGGATTTGACCTTTCGTAATGTACGCTGCATACCTTGCATGCGATAAGTCAGTAGCCGTTTGTCGGCAAAGTGTTTGTAGAAAAGAACTTCTAACGCGGGTTCAGCGAGATAAATCGTTTCATTCGGTACGATGCGCTCAAGGTTATCACTTTGGTGAACACCAACAATGTCATCAGCAACATTGTCATCAGGTTCTTCAACCAGCTTCAACTCTTCTGCCGGTGACCGGTGTAGTGACGGGTCATCGACCTCATTCGCCATGCGACCAAGTTTCTCGGCAATCTCCTGAAGATCCTTGTTCTCTCTCAGGAAAGTCACAAAGCGTTTCAGTAACTCGACATCCGTTTGGGTCACCTTGGATGACGCTAAATCCCACAGGCGCCCAACCTTTTCGATGGTTCCATATTCTTGAACGTTTTCGAGTGTTTTGTATGTTTCAATGCGTTGATAAAGCTCTTTGAGTAGTTTATCTTTGTACGCCTCAAGCTCTTTTTGCTGAGCTTGCTGAATGGCACTCGCTAAATGCTCATACCACTTATTACAAAAGTAGGCCTGAAACATTGGGGTTTCTTTCGCTATGTTCTTCTCTAGTATTCTACGTGCTTCAAGATAGAAAGCTGACTTTCCTTCGAGTTTCCTGAACATCACTTTCGCCTGATTGGCAAAGTCATGCTGAGGAAGAGCAACTGCTTCTTGGTATAGCTGTATCTCTTGTTTTAAGTCGTTGGTAATACAATCTGTACTGAGACGGCGCTTCACTGAATGGCGCCATTTACGAATATGCGCCCGCACTGCTGATTTTGCGGAAGGACTGGATTCCGTAATCACCAGAAGTTGCGGCTTTGCCATCACCTCAGTAACTGCGTGTTCCAACATCCCAGTTTCCGCAAGCATCATACCTAGATGGAGGCTTTCTGGACTGACCATAACTCCTCCTTACTCGAAGTATTCCGTTAACATTCGTGTTCTGAACGCACCTTTTTCAAACTTCGTTGTTTGACGCTGCAACGTTTCTTCTGCATCAGTAATGCTGTTTGCGAGCAGTTCCAATAGTTCGGAATTTGCAAAGTGATGCGGTAGCGTAGCGTTGATTTGTGTTCTGGCAACCCGAATTAAATGTTTTGCATCATCAATTTTAGCAATGGACGCTTCATTGCGCGTTTGCCACTCAGAAAAGGTATTCGTATCATTGTCATCAACTCCCGCAATTGCGACGGGTACCGGACGGTTTGCGATATCTTTGATCACCAGCCGGTGCTCACCATCAACGTCAAACTTCAACAAGCAGAGATTAGGATTCTTATTGACGTAGCCGTACACGTCGCACGCTCCGTTCTTGATTTTCTTTTCAAACTCAGTGGCATCAACATATACCCAACGACTGTCACCCTTCTCTTTCTCTGACACAGAAGGGTTGGAGTCCAACATCACAAACTTGACCAAATTATTCGCCATATTGACCGAATAACGGCGCGCACCTGACAAGTCGATGCGGTTCTTTTCTTTGCGCATCGAAAGCTCAGTATTTGCAGTGTGACCGAGTACATTCTTAATTTCTTCAGCCAACTCGCGACTGTCCTCATTCGCTTCATTAGCAATGGCTAATGCTTCTTGTTGGTTGAAGCAAATTTCCTGCGCAAAGCGGCGCATCACATCAGTCACGACATTGCGTGACTCAGGGCTGTGCCATAAACATTCCTGCAGCAGCAAGAGATCGACAGGATTAACATCATTTCGACCATTGAAGAACGCACTTGCCTTGAGAAGACGAACCGCTTTTTTCCAACGGCGGTCAGATATGTAGAGTTCTTCTGGTGGAAAGTTATTCCCTCCTTCTTCCGCTTCCCTTTCCAATATCATCTTTAACGCATAGATTTTTTCAAACACGTCGTCAGACAATGAAACATTGTCGATCTGATGCTGCCATTGTTCGTATTCATGTGCCTTGATAGAAATATCACTGCCAATAGAAATCTCAGCCTCTCCGCTTTCCCCCGTCAGCAAGCGCTTGAAGTTGCTTTTCTCCTGAATGCGGTTGACGAAGATACGCACCAGCATGCGGTCGTACAGCGCGTCTAAACCGCTGTCTGGTTCTGGCAGTTCGTTAGAGGCAGTCACAAGAAGGCGCATCGGAACCGGCAGTACTTCACAACCGTTACGGAAAACACGCTCGTTAACAACTGTCAGTAAGGTATTTAAAATGGCAGGACCGGCTTTCCAGATCTCATCCAGAAACACGACGTCTGCGGTAGGCAGGTAGCCATCAGTTAGGCGTACATATTTGCCGTTGTCTTTGAGTTCCTGAATAGAAAGTGGGCCAAACACCTCTTCAGGCGTGGAAAAACGGGTCATCAGATACTCGAAAAAGCGACTGTCATCAAACGCTTGAATCAAACGTTTTGCGATGTAACTTTTAGCGATCCCTGGAGGCCCCAACAAAAAAACACTTTCACCGCTGAGTGCTGCAAGCAGACAAAGACGAATAGTGTTCTCCCTCTCGTAAACGCCATTTGAAAGGGCATGTACAAGTTTCTGAATGCGTTCTGGGAGTAAAACATTATTTGTAGTCATAGCGATTTGATTCGTCACGTTGCTGCTCCGTGTATATTAATCAACAACATGAATTCACTCTTATCATATTGTTAACACCTTGTAACCATTAATATCTGCTTACATCTTGTATACCATTTCAAGTTTGATCCCTTCCACCTTTCAATCTTAGTTTTCATTTTTGTTGCATGGAAATTACGCAACACATATCGACTTTTACATCGTTTCATTCACACACTGGCAACATCCAAAATTTTCTTTGAGCAGCAGACATAAAAAAGCCCCCGCATTAGCGAGGGCTTTACTCAATGGGTTAGCTAGTCTTTCACCACTGGAAGCTCAGTGTTACTGCCCCACTCGGTCCAGGAGCCATCATAAACTGCTATCTTGGTACCCAACGCCCATTCCGCCGCCAGTGCAAATGTACATGCAGTCACACCTGAACCGCAGGAGGACACATTAGGCTTATCTTTAGATAGGACTTGCGAGAGAAGCATTGACAGTGTTTCTTTTGACTTGAACTTGCCATTCTCGGTGAGTGAAAGAAAAGGTAAGTTTTTTGCGGTTGGCATATGTCCACTTCTCACACCAGGTCTAGGTTCAGCAACACAGCCAGAGAAACGATCCGCAGGTCGAACATCAACGACATTCAAAGATTCCGCCTCAATACCTGCCAAGAGGTCTTTTGAGTTAATGACACCCTCTTTATCAAGCTTTGCCTTATAGCCGGTCGAGGTCGGGGATTGAGGCACATCGGTATCTAACTCGCCGCCAATACCTTCCCAAGCCGGCATCCCACCATCCAACAGTGCGACATTCTGGTGGCCCATGACTTTAAACATCCACCACACTCGCGGGGATGAGAAGATACCTGCTGTATCATAAACAACGATGTCATCTTCATTACTGATCCCCAACTCTGCGACAGCGGCTTCAAATTGGGCTTCTGATGGCAGCATATGCGGGAGAGGAGAAGTTTTATCATATATCTCGCCATCAAAATCGAAATACACTGAACCGGGGATACGTTTCGTTGACCATTCAGATTTGGCGTTTCTGTCCGTACCTGGCATAAACCAACTGGCATCTACCAGCTTAAGTTTCGGTGAGTCAAGGTTATCTCTTAACCATTCAGCACTGACTAATACTTCATTTATCTGTAGCAAATCACTCTCCTTATAGCTAGCCGTCGTAAGACTCTGTCGAATGGTATAGCATGGGCCAAGTCGCTATTAAATAATACAAAGGACATTATGTTGTCACGCAGATTCATTGGCGCAGCGATTTTCGCTTTACCCCTGTTTAGCGCCACAAGTCAAGCTGCCACGGTTTCATTCTCCATCGATAATGATGGGGCATTAGGCACTGACAGGGATTATACCAGCGGCCTTTTCCTCCGGTGGTCATCCGACCCAAGCGTGATTGGCTATAGCCTCGAAATTGGATCACAAATGTGGACGCCTTCAGATATAGAGCTCACTAAGCCACAACCCAATGAACGTTCTTATGCCGGCTTGGTTTATGGGATGGGCCGTGCATATCATCAAACCGACTTCTACGCTCTTAAAGGAAGTCTGATGCTTGGCACAGTAGGACCTGACTCTTATGCGGAAGAAGCGCAATCTATTGTTCATGAAATCATCGGTTCACCCGATCCCAAAGGGTGGAATTATCAAATAGATAATGAATTCATCTATCAAGTTGGGCTTGAAGCCCACCAACTGATAACACGAAGCCCTATTGGAGAGTTCAGCGCGTTTGGTCGTGGTCAGGGTGGTAACTTCCAGAGTGAAGTCGCCGTCGGCGGCACCTATCGCTTTGGTTTTGACCTTGGGAATACCTTCGGCTCAACATCTGTATTACCCGGTAACGCGGTCGATGTTGGCCTACTCAGCCACTCAGACAATGGCATGTTCTTCTTTACATCCGTTGAGGCACGATATCGATTTGGTGACATAACTATAGAGGGTGATAAACCACCCGAGAATGGCGATGTTCATGTGGAACGCGTACAAGCCGGTATATCTGGTGGAGTCACTTGGTATTCACAACATTGGGGTGCAGTGGCTTCTGTCACCGCGCATTCTAAGCAATATGAAGAGTCAGAGCGGAATCACAGTGCCTATGCAAACTTTACGCTTTTCTATCGCTACTAGTTAACTCTGCAATAATAGCAAAGGGCTGGATATCCAGCCCTTTCTGATCCGATGCTACAAGCCTAATTCTTTGACAATAAGCTCCAACAGATACGTTTCACGCTCAATCGATAAGCCTCGCTTATCATTATTAGCTATAGTCTGTTTGTTGTGGGCAATAGCCTCATGGATATTAACCCACAGTGGTCGCATTCCATTTTTCACTTCGTAATCTTCTAAGGATACTTCGCCAAGCTCATCATCAATGTCACACCAGAAACAATAAGACATCATGTGCACCGTATCAAAATCCGGCTTGTGCCAAGGGCGGAACTCTTCGTAAGCGCCAAATTCACGAATGTTTCGAATATTTTGCGCTCCTGTCTCTTCGCTAAGTTCACGGACTAAACCTTGCACTTTATCTTCATGCTCATCGATACCACCACCAGGGAGCGAATAGTCATAGTAACGCTCAGTGAACAGTAGGAGGATTTTGTCCTCTTTCACGACGATTGCGCGCGCCGCGCGTCGGTGGAAACTGGTCTTATCTTCGAGAGGAAGAACACTAGGATGGTAGCTGGTTTTTAGAATCTGCATGATTTAACTCAGGTAGCTTACTACGCGAAGAGACGAACTCTAACGAGTACAAACATATAGGGCAAATATAAAATGCGATCGACCTAACGCTTTGAGTTAATGAGAAACATAACAGTTGTTGCAATTCGCAATTAGCTTCTTAGAATACATGAAATCTTAAATGAGTCCCGTAATCTAATGATCAGATTGGCGATTGTGGCGATTGTGAAATGGTGACATATATTCATCGCACGGATACGCTTCGACACTTTCTAAACAGTAAAGTCAAATAAATCATTAACCTATACCAGATGAAACCTCTACATATATAGCTATTACAGAATATCATTCGGCGTTTTTGAAATTTTATCGACAAATTTGTTTCATTTTAGAGATGCCAGTTTGTATTTTGTATATAATTATATTCATCAATAACGTAGTAACCCCAATTACTTTTACAGCATGGCGTGGTTTAAAAAGTGAGAGCCTATCCGAATGATTTTTAACGGAGCAAGCATTAATGCTGCAGAAAGTCGCCATTGATAATGTTGAGATCGGCATGTACGTCGAGCAAATTGAATCTCAATGCGCCCGCACAAAGATGAAAAAGCCCGGTTTCATCAGACAAGAAGAAACCATTAATAACCTGCGATACAAAGGCGTGCTTTTCGTTTATGTCGACGCAGACCAAGTCATTTCCGATGACGAAATTCAGTATCACGAAACAAAAGTGGGTGAGCACTCGTCTATTAAAGGTAGCGACGAGCTCGTTGCCGCCAAAGAACTGGTAGACAAATCAAAGAAACAACTGAGCAAACTACTCAACGATGTCTACGAAAACAAACCTGTCGACATTGAACCCATCAAGCAAGTCAGTTCCGATATCGTAGAGAATATTTTCGAGCGGAGAGACGCCGTTTTTTGGATCAGCGGCATCCGTGAAAAAAGCGCCTACCTGCTCGATCATTCAATGAATGTGGCATTCCATCTAGTGAATTTCGGTCGGTATCTGGAACTTGACCGCCAGACGCTGGAAGAGCTCGCCATTGGTGGCCTTGTACACGACATTGGCAAGATCCTGATTCGTGATGAAGTGCTAAACAAGCCGGGCAAGCTTACCGACGAAGAGTTTCTTCACATGAAGGAGCATCAAACACTGTCGCAGCCAGTTTTGGATAGCATGATGGATTTACCCAAGCTCAGTAGAGACGTCAGCTTGATGCACCATGAAAAGATTGACGGCAACGGTTACCCGAATGGACTAAAAGGTGATGAACTTACACTAATTGGACGCATGTCCTGTATTATCGATATTTACGATGCGTTAACTGCCGAGCGTTGTTACAAGCCTGCTTTATCAGCGTCAGAGGCGTTCAAGATAATGCTTGGTCTAACACCTTTCCATCTCGACCCAGATCTTCTTAAACAATTCATTCGCTGTGTTGGCTTCTATCCTATCGGATCTGTGGTAGAACTTAGTAACGGTAGGGTTGGATTGGTATGCAAAGAAAATCCGGATGACTTGATGACCCCAACGGTGAAACTGTTCTATTCCGCGAAAACTGAATCTTTTCGTGAAGTTGAGTTCATCGACCTAAAAAAACGACCTGATCTCAAAATCATACGTGGGCTGACTGAAGCAAAGCTCAAAACAGATTTCTCCGAATTCCGTTAATCGTTCTATTCTTCACCAATCGCACTACTTCTCTTTTTTATTTCATGACCTAGCCGACAGTTTTTCTTATACTTGTCGGCTCTTTTAATTGTGGAACTGAAACAATGCGTATTTGTGCTGTCGATTTAAAAAGCAACGAAGCAAACATTTGCCTTCTGGAATCTAATCAAGGTCTGTTTGAAGTGCCAGAGTGTCGCGCGCGAAAATTTACGATTACTGACGCGGCAAGTGCCGAGCAGATCCGCAACTTCAAAAAGCAAGTCGCCAAGCTGGTGGAAGACTACAAAATTGAAAAGATTGTTATCCGTGAGCGTCCTACCAAAGGTAAATTCGCGGGCAGCGCAGTAGGCTTCAAAATGGAAGCAGCACTGCAACTTCTAGATGGCATTGAAGCAGAAGTATTCACCTCATCTGAAATGAAAGCTTCACTCAAACGCAACCCTATTCAGGTTTCACTGAAAGAAGTTGGCCTGAAGCAATTTCAGGAACAAGCGTTCCTTACTGCTTGTGCCTACCTGAACAAGTAATCCTCAGTATTAACGAGTATCGAGGGCTGCTTTCGCAGCCCTTTTTCTTTCTTTAGGCTCAAGCCTGACAATCTATTCAGTTCCGTTTCTGGCTAATGCCCTTCATTCATGATGATATGTTTATTAAAACGATCATCAAGACCTACATATGACGGACACTACTACCTACAAACAAGCCAGAATATCCCGCGATGCCCGCTTTGATGGTTTGTTCTTCATTGGCGTGGTGTCGACAGGTATCTACTGTCGCCCTATCTGCCCTGCTCCTTCCCCAAAAGAAGAGAACGTTCGTTACTATTCCTCTGCGATTGAAGCAGCAGCTCAGGGGTTTAGGCCCTGCCTTCGTTGTCGCCCCGACAGCGCTCCCGGTTCACCAGCCTGGATGGGAAAAGAAACCACCTTCAGGCGAGCATTAAGCTTCATTAATGAGGGCTACCTGCATGAGCATAGCGTACCAGAATTGGCCGAGCGGCTTGGTGTCAGCGATCGGTATCTACGAAAGCTGTTTACTGAATCGCTAGGTTGCTCACCAAAACAGTACGCTCAATATCAGCAAATTCTGTTTGCTAAAAAGCTTCTGCATGAAAGCCAACTCTCAGTAACTGATATCGCTTTTGCCTCCGGATTTAACAGTGTTAGGCGTTTTAACGACTGCTTCCTACAACAGTTGTCACTGTCACCCACCCAGGTACGTCGCAAAGAGTTAAAAAGTCATGAGGCGATAACTTTGAGCATGAGTTTCCGACCACCATACAACTGGGCTGCCTTTAAACGATTTATGGCTCCTCGGATGATTTCAGGCTTGGAATGGCTCACTGATACTAGCTATGGCAGAAGGTTTGTCCACCAAGGGCAACAAGGCAGCTTTACCGCCACACTGCAGAAAGACAAAAATGCTTTTCTAGTGGTCATCGACACTGAAGATCCAAAGCTTCTCTTTCAGGTTGTAAACCGTATTCGATATTTACTGGATTTGGACGCCAACCCAGAAGTAATTGATGACACTTTGAAAAATAATTCATCTTACGAGTGCTCAAACGGCATACGCATCCCTGGTTGTTGGGATATGGAGGAAGCGGGGGTAAGAGCCTATTCAGGAGAGACCTTAAGCACCTCTCACTCGCCTGCCTCTCACATCAACTCATTTTTAGATAGCACTGAATCAAGTCAGGCGTCTTTCCAAGAACACTGGTCAGCAATTTGTAAGCGATTCAAGCATGAATCCTGGCCAGAAACTTCACCGTCAGTACATCTTAGTCAGGCGCAATACGCTTATGCTCGCCTTCGAGGATTAAGTCTCCCAGATATATCAGATCTTGACCTATTTAACGCAGATCTGACGACTTCAGCAAAACCTTGGAGAAGCTATCTCGCCCTGGCTTTCAATGACATTAACGCATTAAGTCAAGCCAACACCGTCTTGGGCAATGAATAAGGACACATCATGAAACAGTACCGTTACGAATACAAGTCACCACTCGGCGCGATAACCCTCACAGCTTCAGACAAAGGGCTGACTTCCCTCTCACTGCCCGAATACAAATACGATATTCCGGTATCAGACGAAGAGGTCATAACTCGCGAACCTTTCGAATCCATCATTTCCCAGTTAGATAAGTATTTCGCCGGTGAAGTCATTAAGTTTGATGTGCCATTGGATCTTTTAGGTACTGCTTTCCAATGCGAGGTTTGGGAGGCACTACAATCAATCCCACCGGGTGAAACACGCAGCTATGGTGAACTAGCGGTTGATGTTGGCAGACCAAAGGCCTCTCGCGCAGTTGGAGCAGCGAATGGCCAGAACCCTGTAGCGATTATTGTTCCCTGCCACCGGGTTATTGGAAAGGATGGAAAGCTGACAGGATACGCCGGAGGGTTAGATGCCAAGGCCTGGTTGCTGAAGCATGAACAGGCCATGGCGAAATAGTTTAACTCGCTGCCACCAGCACACGTTGAGCCAGTAGTTTGATAAACCGAAGCGGCGTAATGCGGTACCCCAAATGAAGATAAAACCCATGCGCCTCTTCGCGACTGATATGACTGGTCACTTCAATACGATGGCAATTTTGTTTTTTAAGGTAAGCTTCAGCATGTTCGAGTAACTGCTTTCCAATACTCATATCGCGAAAATTTTCATCAATAACCATGGATGAAATTCTTCCCCAGGGCATGTCGTCGTGAACAACATCAACGGTATGTACTGCGATATACCCCACCACCAAGTCACACAACTCTGCGACAAAAAGCGCATCCCTCGGCTGCTTCATGATCTTTTCTAAACGCAGCTCGGTGTTTTCCAAATCAGACGGATAACCCAGAGTGTGGCAGAGCGCATTAATGCGCTCTGCATCTTCTAATGTTGCTGGACGAATAATCATATCCAGCTCCCTTTATTGGTTATTGGCTGTAGGCATAGCATCAGACACTGAGCGCAGGCTAACTCGGCGGTCGAAGAAGTAGCCTTCACGATCGCCTTCTTTTTCAAGAGCCAATTGGTTACCAAATGCTGTTTGTTCCAACTGAGAAGGATTGACACCTTGTTCAACCAAGTAGCCGTAAACTGCCTGCACACGCTGAAGTGACAGTTTCAAATTATACTCTTCATTACCACGCACATCAGCATGCCCCTCTAGATCCCATTGCACATCCGGCTGTTGGCGCATCAGTGCGGCGATTTCATCAAGCTGTAGTTGGAAATGAGGCTCTATCTCAGATGAATTGGTTCTGAACTGAATATCCATCGCTAACTCCAATGCGATTTCTTTTTCATTCATCTCAGCTTTGAGTTTTGCCAGTTCGATTTCGTTTTCAGCATATAGCGAGCGATAAGTTTCAAGTTGTACGTTCTGTTCGTTGATATCAGCAATCACCATCGCCTGCTGCTCATTTTGCTCTTCGACACTGGCTACCTGGCCAATCAAACCACCCACAATGGCACCCGCGACCGCGCCGACAGGACCTCCAATCACAGCTCCCAGTGCAGCACCTCCACCAAAGCCAATCATTTCTGTTGTTTGGTCACGCTCAGTATTCAGAGTTTGGTCTGCAGCGTAAGCCGTAGAGACAGTCATAGGAATAACCAGAGAGATTGCTGCCAGTGTTTTATTCATTTTGTTCATCGTTATATCCTCATCCATTTCAGTTTGTGAAGGGAGAACCCGTTCGTTGTTTCGATGAGGTCATTAAAACAAGGCAAAATGGCACGGACTGGGAACAAAAAAGGCAATGCTCGGGGCAATTGTGGCAAAAAAATGGCTTTTGCCCTGAATCAGCCAGATCCCCTTTTTCAAGGCGTAATTTGCGGTATAGTCAAATCATCTTCTGTTTGATTACCCGAGGAAAAATGAAACGTATCGCTATCGTTGAAGACGAACCCGCCATTCGCGAAAACTACGCAGATGTATTGCGAAAACAAGGCTATTCGGTTTCTACCTATGCCAACCGCCCTGACGCTGAAGAAGGCTTCAAGCAACGCCTGCCAGATTTAGCGATTATCGATATCGGTCTTCAAGGCGAAATTGATGGTGGGTTTCAGCTTTGCCAATCGCTACGTGCCATGTCCGCCACGATTCCGATCATTTTCCTTACGGCAAGAGACAGTGACATCGATACGGTTGTCGGCCTGAGAATGGGAGCGGATGACTATCTCACGAAAGACATCAGCCTTCCGCACTTAATGGCACGTATCGCGGCGCTATTTCGCCGTAGCGAATTACTAAGCCTGGCATCTACGCAGACAGAATCTTTATTGGAGCGCGACAATCTCACGCTGGACCTCAATCGAATGC
Source organism: Grimontia marina (assembly GCF_900060185.1). Lineage (GTDB taxonomy): Bacteria > Pseudomonadota > Gammaproteobacteria > Enterobacterales > Vibrionaceae > Enterovibrio > Enterovibrio marinus. The sequence continues at coordinate 38,628 of NZ_FIZY01000028.1, forward strand.
AAGTGAAATGGAAAGATCAAACTGTGGATCTGACTGTGACCGAATTCTGGATGGTTCATGCACTCGCAAAACGCCCGGGGCACGTAAGAAGCCGTCAGGATTTGATGCAAGAAGCCCACGTTGTAGTGGATGACAGCACCATCACTTCTCACATCAAGCGTATCCGTAAGAAGTTTATTGCTCTCGATGATAAGTTTGACCATATCGACACTGTTTATGGCATGGGTTATCGCTGGGACAGCACTAAATGACGTTTATGACCGAACAGGTATGGCGGTGGCTATCTGGCATCCGCACAAAAATCGTCCTGTTGAGCGGGCTTTTACTCTTGCTGCCCTTCATTGGCTACAACTATGTCTGGGAGTTGGAAAATGTGCTTAGACAAGGTCAGGAGCAAACCTTAATGGGTTCTGCCCGAGCTTTTTCTATGGCCCTGAATCAACAACCTGAACTGTTTGAACGCCAGAAAAAAACAAAACCAAGATTAGAAGACGGGAAAGATCTCTATGCCATGGCACTGGACTCTCCCATCGACATTGATGGCTCAATCTTGGACTGGGAGCGTTATAAAAGCCATCGAACAAATTATGCTGACTCCCACGTTATTTTTAGCCGAACGCCGTATCAATCAAACGAGCTCAACTTTGACTTAATCATGGCCAGTGACGGTGATGATTTATACGTATTGATTGATATTATCGATAAATCTCCGGTACTCCGGCGCGAAAACACAGCAAGAATCGACCGTAATGATCACTTAGTAGTCACTTTAACAACGCCTAAAGGCGAGCTGAAACGTTACGGCATCACTGCAAGAAAGAGTGGCAAAGCAGATATCTACCTGATTGAAAATACGATAGAAGATACTGAGCATAACTTTCTCTCAGAAGCCATTCAGGGCTGGTGGCAAGAAACTGCGCAAGGCTATGTGGTTGAACTTGCCATTCCGGATTGGCTTGTTGGTGAAAAGCTCAGTTTTGCTTATTATGATGTCACTAACCCTTACAGCCGCGATGTAGAAACCATCCTCGCGACTTCGAATCCTCGTAATGCAGAAACACTGGGGACCCTACTGGTTCCTTCTCCAGAGATTGAGCGTGTGTTGAAGCGAATGAACGATGGAAGTTCCCGAGTCTGGGTTGTCGATCAACATGGGCGTGTACTGGCAAAAACGGGAGACCTGCAATCGTCAAACGGAGTTTGGGAAACGACGATTAAATATCAAGAAGAGCCGTCGGGTATCATGGGTTGGATTCAAAATAAGATCCTCAATCCCTTCTATTACCGTTTGCTGGAGCGCCCGCCCGAGAAAATCATCGACGCAATGCACAATGCTGCTGTCTTCCGGGGCGTTGAAGTGCAACAAGCGCTCATAGGGCGCCCTTATGCCAACTGGCGTCTTACACCGGATGAAAGCACCACGATCCTCTCTGCTGCTTACCCTGTTAAGGTTGGATCCGATGTAGTGGGCGCTGTCGTGGTTGAAGAAACCACAAAAGGAATAAAAACCTTACGTAACAAAGCACTGGAGCAACTGTTTAATGTCCTGCTTGCCGTCATTTGCACAGGTGTCGTTGTATTGCTGCTTTTCGGATCGCATATCTCCCGACGAGTCAGGAAACTTCGTGATGATGCAGAAAGCGCGGTTGACTCCCAAGGTCGTGTGCTACATCAACTGGAACCCGCCACCAGCAAAGATGAAATCGGGGATTTATCCCGTACATTGTCTACCATGGTGACTCGCCTTTCCGACTACAACGCTTATTTGGAGAAAATGTCTTCCAGTTTGTCGCACGAATTACGTACACCTGTGGCAGTTGTCCGTTCATCACTGGAGAATCTGGCTTTCGTCACCAAAGAAGATGATCAGGCTCGCTATATAGAACGCGCTCAGGAGGGAGTCACGCGATTGGCAACAATTCTCTCGAGCATGACGGAGGCCACCCGTCTCGAACAGAGTTTTGAACATGCAGAACGCACGGAATTCCTACTTGATGAAGTGATATCCGGCTGCGTACAGGGCTATGAATATGCCTATCCTAAACAAGGCTTTACATTGCATATCAAAGGTGGCAATTACCAGATGTCCGGTGTGCCAGAATACGTAGCGCAACTGTTGGATAAGCTGGTAGCGAATGCCGTTGAGTTTCGTCAGGAAAATACCGATATCGAGATATACATGTTAATTCATGACAATTTGGCACGCATCACAGTCTCTAACATTGGGCCTAAATTGCCTGAAAATATGGGAAATCAATTGCTCGGCTCAATGGTCTCTGTTCGGGAAGAGAAGCATAAATCAGACAAGCCTCACCTTGGCTTGGGTCTTTACGTGGCAAGATTGGTGGCAGAATTTCATCAAGGTCGCCTTTCGCTCGCCAACCGTGCTGATGGCAAAGGCGTTAATGTCACCGTTTGGCTGCCCTTGTCTTAAACTTCCAGAAGCTGGATACCCATTTCGTCAAAGGAGTGAATATGAAACTTTATGAATTAGGTGCCGCACCCAGTGCTCGACGTGTCAGTCTGTTCTTGGCGGAAAAAAGAATCGACATTCCCCGTGTTCACGTCGATATCCGTGGTGGTCAAAACCTAACCGATGATTTCAAAGGGAAAAGTATTAACGGCCGGATCCCTATGTTGGAACTGGATGACGGTATCACAATCAGTGAATCAATGGCCATTTGCCGTTACCTTGATGCGGCTTTTCCTACTGATCACCATCTTTTCGGCAGTACACCTATCGAAATAGGGCAGGTAGAAATGTGGAACCGTATAGCAGAGTTCCAGGGTCTGTTTACCGCATTTCAGGCTTTCCGTAACATTACTGGCATATACAGTGATAGAGAGCGCTGTGTTGAAGCTTGGGGACATGAATCCAAAGAGCGAGTGAAAGAGTTTCTTCCTACGCTGGAGAAGCGACTTTCTGCGTCTCCTTACCTAGCCGGCGAACATTTCTCAGTCGCAGACATTACTGCTTATGTGATGGTTAGCTTTATCAAAAACATGGATATTCACATTGATGAATCCTTACCTGCGATTTCTGCCTGGTACAAATCGCTACTCGAGCGAGAAGCATTCATCGAAGCACAACCAAAGTAAATAGGATTAAGTAAATGATAGAGCTATATACCGCAGGCACACCTAACGGATACAAAATCTCAATTGCCCTTGAAGAGATGGGGCTAGCCTACGAATACAATGCACTGGATTTAATAGCGGCAGACCAGAAAAAGCCTGAATTTTTGGCCATTAACCCAAACGGACGTATCCCTGCCATCGTGGACAAAGATAACGATGATTTTGCAGTGTTTGAATCAGGTGCAATTCTGATTTATCTCGCAGAAAAAACGGGTAAGTTACTGCCAACCGACCAAAAAAAGAAAAGCCAAGTGCTGCAATGGCTAATGTTCCAAATGGGTGGCGTTGGGCCAATGATGGGTCAGGCTAACGTTTTCTATCGCTATTTCCCAGAGAAGATCCCAGCAGCAATCGAGCGTTACCAGAATGAGGGACGTCGTCTGTTCGAAGTCATGAACGGGCAATTGGCTAACAACCGCTATTTGGCTGGTGATGAATACACAATTGCAGATATCTCTACCTGGCCTTGGGTTCGAATCCACGAGTGGAGCGGCGTTGATATTTCTGGCCTTGAACATCTTCAACGCTGGGTTGATGAGTTAGCACAAAGACCAGCATGTCAGAAGGGTCTATTGGTTCCACCACCGTCCAACCTTTCTGACGAAGAGAAAGCGCAACAAATTTCCAAAATGGTAACCAAGTAGCGCTTATCTTCACCAGTAAACCATAAAACCGCTTAACAGAAATATCCAACTTTACGGGGTCACCTCAAAATAGGCGGCTTTCTAGATTTCTTTAATATATTCGATAAATACCTGATCGCCAGAATACTCTACCTTGGCAATGGTACCGTCAACCGTCAGAGACGTTCTGACCATAATAGGCTCATTACTCGTTATTTTTTTGTTTTCTTTCAAACTCGGCAATGAACTCCCTGGGTCCAATCCCATTTCCTTACAGAATCGGAAGACGAAGTTTCGATCCATCGGAACGTCACCCCGCATTGTCTTTGAGAAGTCTAGTTGACTGACCCCGAGGCGTTTGGCCATCTCTATCTGAGTGATACGCAATTTCGCTTTGTAAGACATCCACGCATCATAGAGCATCTGCCTGTCATGATAGGTAAATTCCATAAATCCCCACTTGCTACCTACCTCTCCATAAGGAAATCGTAGTGGTTAGACCCTTTCTCAATGTCAGCTAGGCGTAAGTAAGCTGTAAACACTTGTCGAAACCGGTGCTCTTCGTTATGTTATCGCCCTGTCCGGGGTTTCATTCTGGGCACATTATGACAAAGAGAGAGTTATTATGAGCCACAACCTTGCATTGCTGCCACCAGATAAAAAACAGGAAATTGAACTTGATAAGCAGGCAGCTTATTCAGTTTGGCAGGTTAAGAATGCGTTGGCAGAAAGAAGTATTCTTGCGCAGCAAGCGAAAAATATATCAGATGACAATGAGCGTGCACACTTTGTAGATTGCGTTGATAAGTATTCAAAAATAATGGGGCTATAACGCCCCATTGCTATATACCTAGTTCAATGAATTACCGTTTGGTGAGTAAAGCAACGTATTTGTTGCTGTCATCGCAGTAAACGATACGACAGTTAAAATCTTTACTGTCAGCGACTCTTCTTAGCGTAGACATACCGATATCAAACCACGGTACTTCCTCGCTAACTCTCCCGTCAAACTCAAATGTCAGATGACGTGTGCGATAGCCCTCATAACGAAGGTTCTCTGAGCTCAAAATCAGTCGGCCCCCCGGATAAAGATTCCGGTGTGCCAGGTTAAGAAAGTGCTGAAAGTTACGGATGTTACCTAACTGACCAATCGCACCGCGCAGCGCCAACCAGGTAAAGGTGCGATCAAACATTGGATGCTGATCAAACAGATGACCACAAATGACCGATGGCACACCACGTTGGTGCATGATCGCGCAAGCGATAGGTGAACTGTCAATCGACGTCACTTTAATACCTTTCGCAATAAGGTAAAGAGTGTGTTCACCACTCCCTGCGCCCACGTTCAATACGCTACGACGACAATACGACAGTGCAATTCTGTCAGTAGCAACATCTTCCGGCCGGCGGAAGAAATCGGATGTAGGGATAACAGACGTACCATTGTTTTCCCTAACAATGAGTTTCCCTGATTTATTGCCGTTGTAATAGCTGGCAAGCGCGGTACCAAATACCTCAACAACACTCTGCATGGCCATTCCCCCTGTTATTCAACCAAGAGAATACTTTGAAGTGTTACACCTATCTGTCTCATTTATAAAACAGTAGATGGGTATCAGAAGAAAGTCTGAGAAGACTGAAGTTTATTGGTTTATACCCGCGGGAAAAATCAGATTGAGCTTGAAAAGATCAGTTGGTTAGGTGGTTAAGAAAGCATGAAATTGAGAGAATCCCCCCAATTTAGTTAACAAAATAAGGAAGTAAGCGCATCACGTTATTTTCTAATACTTTCGGCTTAGACGGGATTTCTTTCGGGCTCGTTTGTGCTGGTACATCGTTTTGTCTGCTTCGCTAAGCCATTGTTCTACTGAAATGACTTTCTCAGACAACTCGACTGCCCCAACACTAATGGAAACTTTGACACCTTCAGGTAAGCCTTCGCACTCAATATCGCATTTCAAGCGTTCAAGAATGTGTGGGATCTCGGCTTTGGCCGTGTGCCTCAAAAGCACAACGAATTCATCACCACCTATACGGCCTGCAACATCCGAGTCACGGATATTTGACGTGAGGTGGCCAGCAATGGCTTTCAGTACTTTGTCGCCGACATCGTGGCCATAAGAATCGTTGATACTCTTGAATCCATCAGCATCGATATAAACCAGCACCGAAGCATCACTAACGCGATCATAACCTTGGAAGGCTTCCTGAATGTCAGTCATGATCGCATGGCGAGATTTAATACCAGTAAGAGAGTCATACTCCACCAGTTCACGCAGTTTTTTCGCCATGACTACCACGGTGTCACGTTGATCAATTTCCGCCGTAATATCAGTCAGGGTTCCAACGCGATAAATAAGCTCACCGTTTCCATCAAAAACGCAATTCCCACTGTCTCGGATATGTTTCACTCTGCCATCATCAAACAACAGTCTGTAATTGATATTCCAAGAATCAGTCGATGATGAAAAGCGTGTGCTTTCTGCCATTTCACGTTCGGCTGGGTGAATTTTTGCCAGGAAAGCGTGAGGGTTACTGTACAAGGCTTCAACCCTTTCTTCCCAAATCGTGTCATAGCATTTGTTAACATAAAACAAACGCATAGGGTCTGCAGCCGAAATCCACACAACTGAGCTAACATTCTCAGCAATCGCCCGAAAACGCCTCTCCGATGTCATGATCGTTTCCTGAAGTTGCTTTTCTTCATGAATATCCAACACAGCAACCAAATACTGCTGTTGGTTGGTGTACTTGCAAACGATAGAAGAAACAAACACGCGCACCCAAATTTGATGCCCATTTTTATGAATGTAACGTTTATCAACCCGGTATTGATTGCCAGACCCTAGTGTAAGGTTTTCACGTAACGGTCTCTCGCTATTAGCGTCAGAATGGTAGGTTAAATCAAATTCAGTGATCTGGAGCAAGTCATCGACTTCGTAGCCCAATAGGTCAAGATAAGCAGGGTTAAAGCTAATAAACCGACCTTCAGTATCTACGCGCACCATACCCATTGGCAGCCTTTCCTGTAACGCCTCATTGACCTCGTCATCTTGTTGATAGAGGGTAAATACTGCGATAAAGGTATTAGTCGGAACTGTATTGACCAAATTGACTTTCAGGACATAGATATCTTTGCTAAGTGCCAAGCGAACGAGTTTGGTGAACGGCTCGTACTGTGGCGAGTTAGAAACGACCTCAAAATAGCGAACAGCTTCGTTCCACGCGCTCTCTGTTAAATAGCCATCAATATTGGTTTCATCTGGCTGTCCGTGAAACAACTGTAGGCACTCACGGTTGCTTTGAATGATCTCTCCGAGTTCATTCAGTAGAACCATGGGTACAGGCGCAAGTTCAAAAAACTGCATCTGGGGAGGGCTTTGAGTCTGAAACATCCGGGTTCGTCATGTCCTGTCGCCATTGAGGCATTTTCAAGAAAAAGCTCGAACATTCGAGCCTTGTCCTCAACCAACATACTAGCGATATATTGGGTTTACATCTGTCTCACTTTTACGCAGAAATAAAAAAATATGCAATCCCTCATCCCGTAGTTGATTAATCTGTACATTCCTTTGCCTACCTCACACCAGGGTAAGGGAGGTGCCCAACCTTCACCCAAAGGAGCGTATCTTCTTCTGCGTAAGGATTATATTCAAACATGTGCGGGTTTCTTATCCAGGTACCTGGTCCATATTTACCATACTCATCCCTGTATTCTCCTTCCAATACATAAACCTCTTCACCACAGAAATGTGAGATGTTGAAAAAGTGTTGCCCTGCTGGCCATTTAATCATGGCCACCTGTTCACCATTGAATTCATGCAGCGGCCGAATCATCAAACGTCCTTGACCTTCAATCCACCCCTGCTCGTTTAGCGTGTTAATGCAGACTTTTTGATGATCGTTTGCTGAAAACTGATGGAGTTTGATTAACAAACAACAACCAATATCACTGAATGGTGTATGGGAATAATTGGGGGGATTCCTGAGATAGGTGCCTACCGGATAGTCACCGGTTTCATCAGAAAACATTCCATCAAGAACAAGAATTTCTTCGCCTAGAGGGTGCGCATGTTGTGAAAAGGAAGAATTTGGGGAGTACTTTACAATACTGGTTGCATGACCAGGCTCTACCTCCTCCCGCGAGAGAGGCTTGCGAAAAACAGCCTCCACCGACGATGACTGCCAGTCCATTTTGCTGGTGTTTATTATCACCCGCTTATCAAACTGCATGTTCAGCATAAACAGTCCTCAAACAGGGAACAACATATACGAAAACAACCTCAACCCTTGTTCTATCCAAGGTGAATCGCTCAAGGAGCATTTTGAGGCAGCTTAGGTATACCTCCAATTAATTCAAACAACTATGAATTGATCGGTAATACACTTAACGCCCAGTTTCAGCTTGCTGCCTCAATAATATAGCAACGCTAAGCCGACCGTTTCGTCCCAATCATTAGAACACCGTCCATTACTTTAGCAAACACGCAAATAGACAAATATATACAAAAAAGCCCGCTTAAAGCGGGCTTAGAAATTTTTCGGCAACACAAGCGAATTATGCGTCTGCGTGACGTCGCTCACCACGGAAAGAACGCTTGTCACCACCACGGTCACGGTCGAAACGACGGCCACCTTTATCACCACGACCTTCACCACGGTTGCCACCACGAGGGCCACGGTCATCAAATCGACGTGGGCCGCGCTCACCACCGTTACGATCACCGCCATTGCGACGACGCGGTGGAGACATATCTACGTGACCTTCAACCAACTGAGCGTCAGTCGCTTTCTGGCGAATGCGCAATTGCTTCAGTTGACCCAGGATCTCTTTAGGCATTTTCTTCGGCAACTGAACATAGGTGTGACCCGTTGCCAGTTTGATTGAACCGATGAATTGCTTCTCAAGGCCTAGTTCGTTCGCAATTGCGCCAACGATATCTTTAACCTGAACACCTTGGTCACGGCCAACTTGCAATTGGTAAGTGTCCCAATCTGCAGCATTGTAGCTACGACGCTCGCCACGATCTGAACGATCACGCGGGCCGCGGTCATCACGGCGTGATTCACGGCGACGGCTGTCACGTTCCATAGCAGCAATCATTGGATCTGGGCCGTTATAGAACAGTGGACGTTTGCCTTGCTGACGCTGAAGCAGCATGGCTGCCAAGGTTGCAGTATCAACCTCGATTTGCTCTTGCAGTTTCTCGATCAGGCCAACAAATGCTTCCAGGCTCTCAGAGTCTTTCTGTTCTGCCAGATCCGCAGCTAGGCGAGCCAGACGTGCTTCAGCAACTTTATCGCGCAGTGGAAGTTGAACCTCTTCCATGCGAGTAGAAGTTACGCGCTCGATAGTGCGCAGCATGCGAATTTGGTTAGTGCGAACCAGCAAGATTGCTTTACCTGCGCGCCCAGCACGACCAGTACGACCGATACGGTGGATATATGACTCAACATCGAACGGAATGTCGTAGTTAAATACGTGAGTAATACGTGGCACATCAAGACCACGAGCAACTACGTCAGTCGCTACCAGAATGTCGATAACACCACGTTTGATATGGTCAACAGTACGCTCACGAAGCGACTGTGGAATATCACCGTGTAGAGCAGCAGCTTTGAAGCCACGCGCGCTCAGCCAATCAGCCAGACGCTCAGTGTCCTGACGGGTACGCACAAATACGATAGACGCATCAGTTTCTTCAGTCTCAAGAAGACGAGACATGGCTTCGTCTTTCTCTACACCTTTAACAACCCAAAATTGCTGTTCTACTTTCTCAACAGTACGATTGCTGCCAGCAACGTCAATACGAACAGGTTCGCGCAGGAAACGATCAACAATTTCTTTAACCATTGGAGGCATGGTGGCAGAGAACAATACGCGTTGCGCTGATTCTGGTGCTTGCTCCATGATCCAGGTCACGTCGTCAACGAAGCCCATCTTGAGCATTTCGTCAGCTTCATCCAGAACGAAGGTGTGAACTTCGTCTAGTTGCAGACGTTCACGGTTGATAAGGTCTTTAACACGACCAGGAGTACCAACAACAATATGTGCACCGCTACGCAACGCACGCATCTGATCAACGATTGAAGCACCGCCATAGATTTCAAGCACTTTCAGGCCATTGATGTTTTGACCCAACAGCTTAACTTCAGCTGCCACCTGTATAGCCAGTTCGCGTGTTGGTGCCATAACGATGGCTTGTGGTTTGTGTTGTTTCAGATCCAGTTTATTCAACAGTGGCAGAGAAAATGCAGCTGTTTTACCAGTACCGGTTTGCGCTTTACCGAGTGCATCAACACCGGTAAGCAGAAGAGGAATCGAAGCTGCCTGGATAGGAGTCGGCGCCACAAAACCGATTGCGTCAAGAGCAGAAAGAATGTTTTCAGCCAGATCTAACTGGCGAAATTCAGTAACAGTATCTTGCATTGGGATCCCAATATATAGACGAAAGTAACGGGGCCCCTGCTAGCGGTTTCGCACTGTTATTTTTCACTGATACAGGGTCACTCAAACAAAAACACGGTGACAACCTACTCTCTGTAACAGTATCTAACGCTACGGGCCTCGACAAATAAGGCGTGCATTCTGCGTCACTAGACCAAAAAAAGCCAGAAAAAATTGAACAAGTTCACAATTCTTTCTACGACTGATGGCTTTTTGACTGCAAACGCTTATTTCCGTAGCAATTTGCTGTTATTTCAGACAGCCAATTTCCTAATGGTATGATTTCTTAGTCGAGGCATACGCGGTTTTGCCCCAGTTTTACCGCCGTCGTCTTGAGCTTTTCTGCCCGTTTCATAATTTTCAGTTTCTGAGTAAATAATGAAATAGACGTTAATGTCATTCCCAAACTCAATGTTACTCGCTGGTAACCTGACGAATTCTTGTTGGGAATATTGAGATGGTAAACAGCATGCACCATATTTTCGGCCACTTCACGCAACATCAAATCATCGTCATGCAATAAAAGGAGAGAAAACGTACCTGATGATTGGTAGCTAAGAATGCCAGGAAGTATTGTCCCTGCCTGCCTTTCTAGAACGTCAGCGACCATTTTTACCAAGTTAGACGCTGCCGATTTTCCATAGAATTTTCTATACCCATCAAAACAATCTATGTCGATGGAAATTGCTGCGACGCGCTGTTTCTCTTTTCTGGCCTGTTTAAACAGACCGGGCAATGCCATATGTAAAGCCTGTTCATTTGGCAAGCCAGTATCAGCATCGCACAGGTTCATCCAGCGCTCATTACGTTTCTTCGCAAAGAGTTTGTACTTCAGCGTTTTCAGCTCTGATTCCCGCTTGCTGTTTATAGATATCAGTTCATCAAAGCGTATGCTGGAAGCTTCTGACTCCCTCACTTTGACTATTTTTTGGCAAACGGACGCAGCAAGGAGTTTAATAGCCTCTTTCTTAGGCTCATCAAGTGGTGTTCCATAGATAAGGTTGTCACCCGCCAACCAACCAATACACTCGTCACCATTCCACATCGCCATCATGATGTTCCATCCAATACCAACCTGCTCCTTACCGAAATATAAAGGCACATTTTCTTTTACAATGAGTTCGTTCTTCTTGGTGAACGCCTCTTCCATAAACATCGTTTTTGGCATTTCCTGGCAGAACTTTGAGCGGTCGACAACGTTACCTTGAGGGTCAGTTCCCCATGTCCCCCACATCTTGTGGGTTTCCATATCGCAAAGGAATATTCCCATCCTGTCGACCTGGAGTTTGTCTCTGCCAAGTTCAACCGCAATCCGGCATAGTGAGTGAATGGTCGTTGCCTTAGTAAAGCGAAGTGAAATCTCGTGGAGGTTTTTTAAGTAAGTGAGTTGAGAAGAGAGAGTATGATTATCCAGAGCGAGATCTAATTCGCTCTTTCGGTTAGTGACATTCTGTTGATTCAGCCTATGCGCCAGGACTTTACACTTTAGGTGTGTATGCGTATTCGCCTGCAGCCAAGAAAAGTCTTCAGGAGACAAAGAGCAATCACGGGTAGTCGTTTCTGATTCCACCAGTAAATACCCCAACTTCTCCTCTCTCTTACATAAGGGAATAACCGCATGTTCCCAGAGTTGATTCTCTTGCTCCCAGTCTCCGTTAAAGGGCAATTCAGAAATAAAAGAAAATTGGTGCTGATACTTATTGGCGAGCGCCTCCCAATCGATATAGTAACCACTATATTCCTCTGAGGGTTTGAAAGCGGGATAGAAGTTAAAAACATCCTGTGTCTGACTTGCGGCAAGTCTTAGTTCGTCATCAACCCAGATAAAAAGTGCGATATTTCTGATTCCATTTCGACTAACCAATCGACTGAATATATCTTCACACCATTTGTCCAGTGCGCTACACACATCTTCGGCTATACCAATAACCCGCACTTCAGCACTATCCATTCGCTAAACCGTAACATCCTTTTACCGAACGGACATTCTGTCACTAATGTCGAATTAGGTTTCTTTGTTACATCAAGTTTGCGAAAGAAGTTACCATTTCTGTTTCATTTCGACGACTTAGCTCTCAGTTTATGCCATTACGTATCTTCAACTGCAATACACCTTTAATATGTGATGACTTGGTTTTAAGGCGGTGAATCCGTATAGTGTGGCGGTTCACAATCTGAGACCAGGCTAATGTTTCAAGACAATCCATTACTAGCGCAGCTAAAGCAGCAAATTAAAGAGAGCATTCCGAAGAAAGAAGGCTCTATCAAAACAACCGAAAAAGGTTTCGGCTTCCTTGAAGTTGATAGTAAAACCAGCTACTTCATTCCACCTGCGTACATGAAAAAAGTCATGCATGGTGACAAAGTCGTCGCGCTTATCCGCACTGAAAAAGAAAAAGAAGTGGCTGAGCCAGACGAACTAATTGAACAGTCGGTTGATCGTTTTATTGGCCGAGTGAAAATGATTCGCGACAAGCTGAATGTGGTTCCTGACAGCCCTCAGCTTAAAGATACTATCCGTGCTAAAACCAAGAAAGGCCTTAGCCACGACGCGCTGTCTGAAGGCGACTGGGTTGTAGCAAACCTTATCCATCACCCTTTGAAAGGTGACAACAATTTCTTTTGTGAAATCAGCGAAAAAATCACGGACTCAAACGACAAGATTGCACCTTGGTGGGTAACGTTGGCGAAGCATAACTTGCCAAATCAAGAGCCATCTCCACAAGATAACTGGGAAATGCTTGATGAGTCGTTGGTTCGTGAAGATTTGACGCACCTACCGTTTATCACAATCGACAGCGAATCCACCGAAGATATGGACGATGCTTTGCACACGGTAGCAAATGAAGACGGTACATTCGAACTGACTATTGCCATCGCTGACCCAACAGCTTATGTAGCTCAAGGTACAAGCCTGGACAAAGAAGCCCGTGAGCGTGGTTTCACCATTTACCTGCCAGGCCGAAACATTCCAATGCTACCTCGCGAATTGAGTGACGACCTGTGCTCCCTCCGTGAAGAGGAAGTTCGCCCTGCGCTTTGCTGTCGCGTTACCATATTGGCCGATGGCTCTATTGCCGAAGATGCTCACTTTTACTCAGCTACCATCAAGTCTCAGGGCCGTTTGGCTTACGATAACGTATCAGAACTATTAGAAACTGGGTCATGCAGCAAATGGCAACCAACTGAAACTATTGCTGAACAAGTCAACGCCTTGCACAGCCTGGCCAAAGCGCGTTTGACGTGGCGTGAAACCAATGCAGTGACTTTCCCTGACCGTCCTGACTACCGTTTCGAACTAAGCGAAGACAACGATGTTGTCGCTATTCATGTGGACCCTCGCCGTATCGCGAACCGCATGGTTGAAGAAGCAATGATTACAGCAAACATCTGTGCTGGCCGCACCCTTCGCGAACACTTTGGTTTTGGTGTATTCAACACCCACGCTGGCTTCTCTCCAGAGAAAATGGCTGACGCGGTTGAATTGATAAACAATAACGGTGGCAATGTTTCGGCAGAACAACTTGAGACTATCGAAGGTTTTAGCGCACTACGTCGTTGGTTGAACGAGCAGGAAACCACTTACCTTGATAACCGTATTCGTAAATACCAGTCTTACAGCGAAATTGGTAATACCCCGGCCCCTCACTTCGCAATGGGTCTTGATGTTTACGCAACTTGGACATCACCAATCCGTAAATACGGCGATATGGTTAACCATCGCCTTCTGAAGGCTATAATCCGTGGTGAAGATACCGCACAAACTCCGGACGAAATGATCGGTGAGGAGTTGGCTCTACACCGCAGACACCATCGTATGGCCGAGCGTGATGTCGCTGACTGGTTGTATGTTCAGCTACTGAAAGGCAGCGTCGCTGAGAAAACAACTTTCACTGCGGAGATCTTTGACATTAACCGTGCTGGTATGCGTGTACGCCTACTGGAATACGGGGCGATGGCGTTTATCCCTGCGCCGCTGATTGTTGATAACAAAAAGCGTATTGAATGTAATAGTGATATTGGGAACATCTCGGTAGATGGCGTTAAAGCATTCCAACTGGGCGATACCATTGAAGTCGTTTTGTCTGATGTTAAAGAACCTACCCGTTCGATTGTTGGTAAACCGACCAGAGAATTTGCAGTGATTGCGGAAAAAACCGAAGAGATGGTAGAGAATAGCAAGTAACCTCTAACACAATGAAAAAAGCCAGACTGATGTCTGGCTTTGTTGTTTTTGGACAACACAGGCTGTTTTGTTCTTTGCTTGGACAATAAAAAACCCGGTCCATGGAAGCCGGGTATAGGTTACTATTTTGACTTTTCACGCAGCAAGCGAATGTAAAGTCCAGCTATGCAGTAACGCAAAATTTGGACCAATCATTAAGATGTCGGCGGCCAAACCAATTCCTTATGATTGTCTGCGTCCAATGATTTGCCTTTCAGCAAACGTTATTGTTATGAAAGAAATTCTACCAAGTGATGCTTAAAATCAACTGAACGACAGAGTTAATGTATATTGCTCAATCGCTCATTAATTTGCTGTTCGTCGCATTTTAACTCCCAACAGGGGTTCATCACAACCTTAATGGTGATAATAGTCACATAAATGAGAACCAGTTGTAAAGCTTTTGTCAACAACCACATTAAATGCATTCATAGAAATTATCTCAAATCCATTGGGTTACTAGTAAGTGTAGTAATACCAATTCATTGATGCCAAGCTTTCTATACATAAACGCCACTTTTTGCATATTTTTTCTAGACATCCTGTTGCAGATTAAAGCGTTGTAACTTTTCATTTGTATTAACAACACAAATTAATCCAGTTCAATTCATTACTCCATAACCAAACAAGCTAGTGCCTATCTCTTATACCCAAAAAACCTGAAGATGCTTGTATTAAGAGACCATCAATCGTTCAATTCGTGGGTAAATCTCACGAGGAATAGTGGTTCTATTTTCGTGGGATTTAACTAAGAGGTTGGCGCATTGAGAGCCTCCATTCGGGCGAGTTGACTGACTCCGTGCTCTTTGCTTTTCCTTGTTGATGGAGATGACTACACCTGAAAAGGCACGCCACGATCACAACGCCAGTCAATCTCGCCAAATCCTGCATCTTCAGGTCGTTTGTGTATATAAAGATAAAAAAACCGCAACACCAGAGTAGCGTGCGGCTGGATATGCGGAAGTATCCTAGGACTCGATTCTTAAAAAGGTTTACGACGGCGTAGCTTTTGAATTTCTCTTTCTACTTCTGCTCGAGTAAGTCCAACGTCTTGTAAAAATCGCTCATCATCCAGGTTTTTGGATAGCTCCTGAATTAAAAAGTGTTTTCGGTTGAAGTGCCACATTGCATGCACTAACTTTGCAAGCAGACCTCCTCGGTATGTGGCTCTAGCTAGGCTTTTCCAGCCTTCATTTATGAAATCATTGTTATTCGTTTTGACCACCATATCTTCTCTCTCCCTATTGACAGTTCAATATTTAATCAATTTAATTATTAAGAAAAGCCAATCTTTTTCACCTGATACTTCAAAGGAGCTGAAGTAATGACAAACTTCGACATAGACCAACTCCGCACTTTGATCGCGATAGCTGATTGTGGGAATTTCGCTGCAGCCGCAGACAGCGTCCATAGAACACAATCTGCAGTGAGTATGCAGATGAAAAAGCTGGAAGAATTGGCAGGCGTTGCCATCTTCCAAAAGCAAGGAAGACGACACGTATTAACTTCTCATGGTTTAACCTTGGTTAGCTATGCCAGACAAATTCTCAACTTGAATGATCAGGCAATTTCCCATTTTCACAGCCCAGACATGAATGGCATGGTCAAATTTGGGGTTTGTGATGATTACATGAACCTTATTTTCCGCCAGGTTCTGAATGGTTTTACTGAGCGCTATCCAAACCTTCAGCTGTCGGTGCAAAGCAACAGTAGTCAACGGCTCTTAAAACAGGTCCAAAATGGTCGACTTGACATGGCTTTAGTTAATATTCACGATGAGAGTTACCCTGTCACACAGCTATCTACAATAAGACTTGTGTGGGCCAAATCACGTCATGTTAGCTACTGCAAGGACAAGCCACTGCCAGTTGCCATAGAAAGTGATTGTCGTTGGGGTCGTTTAGCATTGGAACTACTGAATCGGGCAAATATTTCGCATCAGGTTGTGTTAACTGCCGCAGACTTCCACGGGCTTAATGCTGCCATTGAATCTGGCATGGCAGTCTCTCTTATCGCGGCGTGTTCAGTCACAGACAAAATGGATTTGCTTGAGCGGATAAACTGTCACTCTCTCGAAACCGCCATCGCGAATGGGTTAGCCATCAAGCCAGGAGCAAATGAGCCCGCAGTGCTTGCCTTGGCTGATTACATTACAGAATGGTATGTGCGCAGGAATCAAACCGCTGCATAGAGTTCCAGGCTTGAGATTTCGGTAACACCACGGATATTTCACTATTGCGCGACCAATTCTCTGCCAATAAACTCAATATCCCCAAACAACCTGAAGATGCTGGGGTATAGGTATCAAGCGTTGTGTTATTAAAGTGCATTCCAGCGGGAGGCGCTTTGACACTCCAGCCCAACAATTCGATGGAAACGATAATGCCGGGAAATTGGATTCTCTTTACCGTTTTGTTTTCCAGCCTCCTTTTGGTTGGCTGTGAATCTCCGAAATCTGACGACAACGCTGATTACTCTTCACATTATGAAACCAATCGCCCTGGCACACTTGGCCTCCCCAATTCCCAATTTGGAATATCAAAATACCAAGCACTGTTTGCCTATTTCGACGAATGGAAAGGCACACCATATCGATATGGTGGCGCTTCGAAACACGGGATAGACTGTTCAGCGTTTACCCAACAAGCGTTTCTTGCCGTCTACGAACACTCTCTACCTAGAACCACGAGACAACAAATCAAGGTTGGCGACAAAATTACTCTCGCAACCGCTGACCATGGAGACCTCATTTTCTTTAAAACAGGGGCCAACAGGTACCACGTCGGCATTTATATTGGTGAGAACGAGTTTATGCATGCATCTTCCTCCAAGGGTGTCACCATCTCCCGGATCGACAACCCATATTGGTCAAAAAGGGTAATAGACGTTCGTCGCTATCCCCTGCAATAGCTACCACGGAATAACACTTCCATCATGATGATACAATTTTCCCGTTCCTTCCGGCGACATACCCTCGAAAACGGAAACAATTCGCTCTGCCGTTAAATCGGGGCTATAAAGTTTGTCTTTCGGCCAGTTCTGAATAAAGGGATCTGACAACCCACTCGGTGTAGTTCCTGGGTGCATAGCAATTACTGAAGAGCTCGCAGCTCGCCTCCCCCATTCTATAGAAAGATTTTTAATGAACATGTTGAGCGCCGCTTTGGACATTCGGTAGCTGTACCATCCTCCTAATCCGTTATCTTCAATGCTACCGACTTTTGCGCTTAGAGATAACCAACGGAGATTTGATTGCTGTGTAACTAAGCTATTCAATGCCTGGGCCACATGAATGTGGCTTATTACATTGACGTGCATTGAAAGGTTGAGCCAATCAGCGCTGAGTTGTTTGAGATTCTTCTCTGGTCCACGAACCTCATCATGCAGAAATCCGACACAATGGATCACACCAGCAAGATTTTCAGCTCGCTCAGCTAGCCACTGCTCCATCACTTCCACACTTTCCGGCTCAGTCATGGCAATATTGAGATGATTGAGAGAGGAATCTTGACTGCGGCTGATTGTCAGGATCTCGTACCCGGCTATTTTTAGTTGTTTGGTAACGGCATTACCTATGGTTCCGTGTGAGCCAACCACCAATACGCTCTTTTGCATCCTTCCCTCACTCGCCGTTCTGCTAGAATCTAACCTACTGATTTAAAAAATATCATCGCCCAACTCTGATCTTTTTTGATCGGCATTCGTATTGGGTTCCGCACATAAAACGCTATAAGAGTTATATGACTGATAAAACAATTGTGATCACTGGTGCTGGTCAGCGTATCGGATTTGCGCTGGCGAGACATTTTCGGGCTTTGGGTTTTCATGTGATCGCGTCATATCGTTCGGAAAAACCCGGTGTGACTGCCTTGCGGGAAATGGGGGTCACTTGTATTCAGGCCAACTTTTCAGCCGATGGCGCTATCCATCAATTCGCAAGGGAAGTCGCTGAGCAGAACATTCAGATCCGTGCGTTGATCCATAACGCGTCAGACTGGAATGCCGAAAGTAAAACCGATGACTATGCCGCCCTGCTGGATGATATGATGCAGATACACGTTAAAACGCCATATCTGCTTAACCTCGCCTTGTCTCCCTTTATGGCGACTGACTCAACGGCGGGTTCAGACATTATTCATTTTACAGATTACGTCGTGCGCAAAGGCAGCGAGAAACATATCGCCTACTCGGCAAGTAAAGCGGCATTGGACAATATGACGCTTTCATTCGCACAGAAATTGGCGCCGAGTGTCAAAGTCAACAGCATCGCTCCAGCG
The DNA here is from genome assembly GCF_900060185.1 of Grimontia marina. Taxonomy (GTDB): domain Bacteria; phylum Pseudomonadota; class Gammaproteobacteria; order Enterobacterales; family Vibrionaceae; genus Enterovibrio; species Enterovibrio marinus. The sequence continues at coordinate 57,339 of NZ_FIZY01000028.1, forward strand.
CTTATCATGTTTAATGAAGGCGATGACGAGGCTTACAGAAAGAAAGCGTTGTCTAAATCACTGATGGCGATAGCGCCTGGCGAACAAGAAGTGGTGAACGCCGTCGAATTCATCATGAACAGTAACTACATGACCGGCCAAAGCATCAATTTGGATGGCGGTCGAGCACTCAAATAACTTACGGAGGCTGCGCTATGCAAAATGCCATTATCAAAATTACAAATCTTCGCCTGCGTACCTTTATTGGCTTCAACCCTGAAGAACAAGAGAAGAAACAGGACGTAGTACTAAATATCGAAATCCACTACCCAGGCGATAAAGCCTGTATGAATGACAATGTTGAAGAAGCACTAAACTACAAAGTGATCACCAAATCTATCATCGACCATGTCGAAAATGGCCGTTTCCTACTGTTGGAAAAATTGGTCTCCAGTGTGTTAGAGATTTCTCGCTCTCATCATTGGGTAACATTTGCCAGCGTCACAATAGATAAGCCACATGCCTTGCGTTTCGCTGACTCTGTGTCTCTAAGTTTAAGTTGGCAACAAGAAGAGTAATGCAGACAGAGTTCCATCGAAATTTTCGAATAACTCGTTCAGTTGTATTCGGTTCACCTACAGTTAATGATGATTATAATTCTCATTAACTTATCTGATTGGACACAAACGTAAGATGGAACAACCTTCGCAATACAATGCTGTTTCGCGCGCCATCCACTGGCTGACTGCCTTGGTCGTTATCGGCCTTTTTGCTGTTGGTCTATGGATGGTTGACCTCACTTACTACAGCACTTGGTACAAAACCGCTCCCTACTGGCACAAATCCATCGGCATTCTCCTTTTGGGTTTAACCATATTCAGGTTGGCCTGGCGCATAGTAAAAGGTACACCTCGAATAGAGGGAAATCGTTTCGAACGCGCGGGGGCCCATACCGCTCACCGTCTTATTTATGTGTTGTTGTTCGTTATTTTTGCATCTGGTTATCTGATCTCTACGTCAGATGGTAGAGCCATTGAAGTATTTAACTGGTTTGAAGTGCCTGCTCTTGGAGAGTTATTCCCGAATCAGTCAGATATTGCTGGCGCAATCCACTACTACGCTGCCTTTACATTGATAGGTTTAGCTGTTCTTCATGCGGCAGCGGCACTTAAGCACCACTACATAGACAAAGACAATACATTACGGAAAATGATTGGAGACAAATCGTTATGAAAAAGACTCTTGCTGCTCTGGGACTGGTCGCGGCTACCATGCTGCCAACAATGGCAGTTGCCGACGACTACGTGATTGACACCAAAGGTGCTCACGCATCAATTAATTTCAAGGTGCCTCATCTCGGCTACAGTTTTATTAAAGGGCGTTTTAACGACTTTGATGGTGAGTTTTCCTATGACCCTGCCAATGTTGAAGCATCAACGGTTGTTGTAAACATTGATACAACCAGCCTGGATTCGAACCACGCAGAGCGAGACAAACACCTCCGTAGCGGTGACTTCATCAATGCTTCCAAGTTCTCTACCGCAACATTTAAAAGTACTTCAGTCAAAGACAATGGTGATGGTTCGATCACTATCAATGGTGACCTAACGCTTCACGGCAAAACTAACCCTATCTCGATTGCCGCAAATTTTGTTGGAGCAGGCAGCGACCCATGGGGTGGTTATCGTGCAGGTTTTGAAGGCACAACTCGTCTCGAACTGAAAGACTACGACATCGCAGTTATGGGTCCATCAAGCTACGTTGATCTGGAGCTGCACGTGGAAGGTATCCGCAAGTAATTCAGGCGAGTTTTAAACAGAAAAATGGCAGGTTTTACCTGCCATTTTTTTTAGCTGTAAAGCACAAACGACACGAATAACAACTCTGATCACCATGCCCTCACAGATCTGACTTCGATCACATAAATCACATGCTTCAGAGCGTACAGTGTGGAGCTTATTTCCGGCTGTAGGGGGAATCATGTTCAATCCTATCCTGTTTAGACACCAGTTACATAAAATGCCTGAACTCTCTGGTTTTGAAGATAAAACTGGAGAACTGATTGCGGATACATTGCGAAGCTTTGGCTACGATCCTCAGGTTAATATCGGTGGACATGGGGTAGTATTACATCTTGACAGCAGCCAGCCAGGACCCCACCTTTTATTCCGCGCCGATACTGATGCATTACCCATTCATGAAGTGGCCTTACACAGTCATTGCTCTGGTAACGCCGGCGTCATGCACGCCTGTGGGCATGACGGTCATTCGGCCAGTTTGATGGCACTGGCTTACCGCTTGTCTAAATCAGATATCCAGCAAGGAAAAGTCACTCTTATCTTCCAACCGTCTGAAGAAAACGGCCAAGGGGCCAGGGCTATGCTGGATGATGAAAGCTGGGATAAAGGAAAAGTCGATTATGCCTTCGGCTATCACAACGTGCCGGGGCACCCACTAGGGCAAATCCTATGTCGGGAAAACACCTTCGCGTGCGCGTCTGCCGGGGTTTCCATAACACTGAAAGGCAAAACAGCCCATGCTGCCTATCCAGAAACAGCGGTCAATCCGACATCTGCCTTGAGGGCTCTGATGCATGATATTGAAAAATTGCCAACCGATTTTCCCAGCTGTTTTGCACTTGCGACCATCGTGCATGTCAACCTCGGCCAGCCAGCCTTCGGAACAACACCAGCACAAGCAACGGTGATGGTAACGCTTCGAAGCGACAGCAATAAGTGTTTTGAATCTCTCTGTTATCAGGTTGAAAGTATGGCAAGACATTATTCCGAGAGGGATGGACTCGAACTCAACATTGAATGGTTCGACAAATTCAATGCCATCATCAATCACAGCGAAGCAAACATGCTTCTTAAGCAGGCATGTAAAGATCTGGGATTTGTTCATAACGACCTCGATGTGCCAATGAGGTGGTCTGAAGATTTTTCTGAATATTCCCGAACCTGGCCATCGGCATTTTTCGGCCTTGGTAGCGGCGTTGAGCATCCACCACTGCACGATCCTCACTATGACTTCCCGGATACCTTGATCGATATCTCCAGTAAAATCTTTGAGCAAATCATTCGGGATATGAACGGATTGAAATCACAAGACTTTATTCACGCTATTTAGCATTTTTTATGCCCCTAAAAAGAAAAAGCGAGGCAAAAGCCTCGCTTAGTTCATTCTTGATGAGAATTACAGTTCACCGCGCAGCTCAATCAGTTTTTGTTTGATTGCACGTGCTTTCTCTTCAGTCAGGTCATATTTCCACATAACCAGAATCGCCAGGAATGCCGTCGTTGCTGGAATGATGATATCTGCTAGACGCAGGTTAGTGATAGTTTCAACAGACTGCGCGCCTGCACCTGGATCGAAGCCAACCACTTTCAACACAAGACCACCAAGGATAAGCGCTAGTGCTTGACCAATCTTAACCATCAGCCAGTAGATAGCACCAAACGTTCCCTCTTTACGAGGCATGCCATTGTCCAATTCATCCATATCGCAGACGTCAGCTGTCATACTCATCATCAGCGTAAACAAACCGCCGATACCGAAAGACATCAATGGGATTGGCATAAAGATCATCCAAGGGTTACTTGGGTCAAAACCCTACCACTTCAGACCATAACCTACAATTGAAATCACTGTTGAGATAACAAATGCGTTGCGCTTACCCCATTTACTCGCCATCCATGAGATAACCGGAATAACAAGAAATGCAGTTACGATCGCACTGACGGTTGAGAACCATGCTGGCCATGTACCCGTTGCACCGTAATCGCCGCCAAACATGTGGAATACGATGATGAAGAAGCTGAAAGATGCAACAAGCTGGAAACCGTTGAAGACCAAGAAAGTCGCACCACAAAGGCGAACAAACGGCTTGTTTCCAAAGACTTGCTTAATACCTTTAAAGACTTCCTTAAGGTTGGAGAAGATGGTCTTAAAGGAAATCTCTGCGCGGTTACCCATGTCTGACGCATCGATACCTTTACAAAACAGACCAGGTAAGATGCCCAAAGTGATACATGCACCCGCTACAAACAGCGACAGTTGTTGAACACCTTCAGCCTGACTGCTGAACAGATCAGGGTCTGCAATCAGTACCCAGAACCAAGGTACAATCATCCAAGCTACCTGACCCATGGTGTTTGCAAAAGCCATTAGGCGGGTACGTTCGTTGTAATCAGAGGTCATTTCATAACCCAGACCAACAAACGGCGTTGCAAACATGGTGTTACCAATGGTGAAGATCAAAGAGAAAATGAGGAAATACCAGAAGTTATACTCTTGTGATGCTTCAGGATCGAGCTGCCAAAGCATGGCAAAGAACACGCCACTCAATATCGCACCAACGACAATATAAGGACGTCGTCTACCCCAACGCGATTTGGTGTTGTCAGTGATAAAACCCATGATTGGGTCTGTAATGGCATCGAACAGCCTTGGAAGGCCACCTAACAGACCTGCTAGGAAAGGATCCATGCCGAATGCGGTAATAAGGAAGAAGGAGAAAACACCCAAAGCACCAGGAAGAAGGTTAAGCGTCAGAGTACCTGCGCCATAAGCCCCTTTCTGAATGACTGGAACGCTTTCCCTAGCGTCGTGAAGCTCACCTGCTGTTGTTTCTACTTGTTGTGACATAGCTAAATGTTAACCATATGTGAATACCGTGTTGTGATATTACCTAGCTATGCTAAAAAACAGCAAATCGAGCGCATACGATATATAACTCCAAAACCACACTTTGAAAGCGCTTTCTTTGGTTGCAAATAGTGAAGGTAAGAAATGCTGTTGGAAAGACCTTTAATTACAGTTTGATCACGCGATTATGTGCTGAATTTATCGTAAATTGCCCTATTTTTTGGTTCCGTTGATAGCAAGCGATTTTTTATGAAATACCAAGTAACAAGTCTCATTATATAGATTTCATGCCTTAGGTTAGTGGATTCAGAAGAGGTGTTAGCAGTGACAAAAAGACAAAAAAAAGCCGCCGAAGTCACAAAACTTGGCGGCTTTAAATCAGGTGGAGCTAACAGCGTTTATCGTTTACCAGCGCGTCGTTCCTGAACTGCATCTGCCAGTGTATTTAACACTTTCTCAGTGTCTTCCCAGCCAATACATGCATCTGTAATGCTCTGACCATAGGTCGGCGCTTTACCGTCAACCAAATCCTGACGACCTTCCACAAGGTGGCTTTCAATCATCACACCGAAGATAGCGTCATTACCGCCTGCGATTTGGTTTGCAACATCTTCACCCACAACCACCTGACGTTGATACTGTTTGCTGCTATTCGCATGGCTGAAGTCTATCATCAACTTATTGCGAAGTTTTGCCGCATCCAGCTGCTCAGTGATAGCTGCAACATGTTCTGCAGAATAGTTCGGCTCTTTACCGCCACGAAGAATAATGTGGCAATCTTCGTTCCCCGCCGTTTCAACAATTGCTGAGTGACCAAATTTCGTCACTGACAGGAAATGGTGAGGAGATTCTGCTGAGCGAATTGCATCGGTAGCAATCTTGATGTTGCCGTCAGTACCGTTCTTGAAGCCAACTGGACAAGATAAACCCGACGCCAGCTCACGGTGAACCTGAGACTCCGTCGTACGTGCGCCAATCGCTCCCCAGCTAATCAAGTCTCCCATGTACTGTGGCGTGATCATATCGAGGAATTCACCTGCCGTTGGCAAACCCATGTCAGTGATGTCCAGCAGCAGTTTTCGTCCAATACGCAGTCCGTCATTCAGTTTGAAGCTGTTATCCAGGTACGGGTCGTTGATCAGGCCTTTCCAGCCAACCGTGGTACGCGGTTTTTCAAAGTAAACGCGCATCACGATTTCCAGTCTGTCGCTTAGTTGGTCACGTAGCACTTTTAGCTTTTTACCGTATTCAACCGCAGCTTCAGGGTCGTGAATCGAACAAGGACCAATGATGACAAGAAGGCGATCGTCCTTGTCATTCAGAATGTTGTGGATAGCCTGACGAGCGTTAAACACTGTTTCAGACGCTGTTTCAGTTGCAGGAAATTTCTCCAGCACCGCTACCGGTGGCAGTAGTTCTTTAATTTTACTAATTCGGACATCGTCTGTTTGATGGAAGCTCATTCATTCACCCTTGCTACATACTTCGCACTGACACTCACAAATTCAGTGCGTATTCCCTATTTATTTACCGTTAACTTATCGCCATTCCAATAAGAGTGCAAACCTAATTTTACGCTTTTTATAAATTTTTTATACCACTTAAATATTGACTAATGGAATTCATATGCTAGCCATTAGTTTTTAACGGTGTTTGGGAACAAGAAATCCAAATCTAGATACTCTTCAAGCGTGTCTGCCAGTACGTCTAAACTACGTTGTTTTTCTTTCGCCAAATCAATATCTTTAACGTCTGACAGCCCAGCCCATTCAAGAATGAGCTTGAGTGCCTCAGGTTGATCGAACAACCCATGCCAGTATGTCCCGAAGATATTGTTATCTGAGTTGATCAGACCATCATCACCCTCTTCACAGATGACAGGGTTCACACCTTTTGATGTCGTCACACCCATATGGATCTCATATCCCGTGATTGGACTCACCTTTCTATTGAGGTGAAGATGTCCCGATTTTTGGGTAAGCACTTTTTCTTTTTCAATCACAGTCCTTGCATCAAGGTAACCAAGTCCTATTGTTTCCAACTGGTGACCTTCCAGCCCCAATGGGTCTGAAATGTGCTTTCCTAGCATCTGATAACCACCACAAATACCGACGACTTTGCCGCCATATCTCAGGTGTTTTTGAATTTGTTTATCCCAACCAAACTCTCTCAGGCTGATTAAGTCTGAAATCACACTTTTACTGCCCGGCACTATAATCAAATCACACGAAGGAATCGGCTTTTCTGGCGCCACATATTGCAAGTTAACCTGTGGATGGGCTCGCAGTGCATCGAAGTCAGTGTGATTACTAATACGTGGAAGGACGGGCACCGCAACGTTGAGAATGTTACCGCTGGAATCTAGTTTTTCCTGCTTGGTGTCTATTGCGTCTTCAGCATCAAGCATCAAGCCCTGTAGATAGGGCACTACACCAATAACAGGCTTTCCTGTCTTTTCTTCAAGCCACTCAAGTCCTGGTTCTATCAGGCTCACATCACCTCGAAAACGATTGATAACAAATCCAACCACACGATCTCGTTCTGATTGAGACAAACAATCCAGCGTGCCAATGAGATGAGCAAACACGCCACCTCGGTCAATATCAGCAACAATGATGACAGGTACATCGGCTTCTTCCGCAAACCCCATATTAGCAACATCATTCGCTCGAAGGTTTACTTCGGCAGGGCTTCCAGCACCTTCAATCAGTACAGTGTCAAATTCTGAAATCAGATGTCCAAATGACTCCAGTACTGGCGTCATTGCAAAAGCTTTGTATGACTGATAGCCAATTGTGTCCATTGCTTCTACAGCTTTACCTTGAACGATCACTTGTGACTCGGAATCAGCGCTGGGTTTTAACAAGATAGGATTCATGTGAACGGTAGGCTCAATACCACATGCGTATGCCTGAAATGCCTGCGCCCGTCCTATTTCGCCGCCATCTCTCGTCACTGCACTGTTAAGCGCCATATTCTGTGGCTTAAACGGAGCCACTTTCACACCTCGACGGGCGAGCACGCGGCATAGACCCGCGACAATGACACTTTTTCCAGCATCGGACGTTGTGCCCTGAACCATAAGGGCCTTAGAAGTTGATAACATGGATAGATCCGAAAGAAATGAAACTATGAAATGATGGAGAAAGATATCATAGTCATTGCAAAAAAATGCTAGTCCCCTCGATTGAGGGAAATTTCTTTGTAATCCCTGTCAAAGTTATTTGAATGCTGACTAAAGTTTTCGCACAGCAAGCCATACACTGATTGTTAAGTTGCATTAACCTCTTGCTGCAAGGAACGCTGTGAAAAATTCAAATAAATCATTTGCTATCAAAGCAATTGTGACTGCAATGGCTCTGACTTCGTCAGCCGCAATGGCGACCAACTTTAACTACACCAATTTGGAAATCGGCTTTACATCAAACCCTTCGGGACTCGCTGGTACAGGTAGGCTTGCCTTCATGGATGGCGCGCATTTTATTGTCAACGCAAGCAGCCAGTTTGAAGGTGATTGGGTAGTGTCTGGTGGGGCCGGTTTTCACGCGCCAATTAATGGATTCGTAGATGTGCATGGCGATGCAAGGATTTATTCAGTTAAATTTCCCGAAGATGACAAACATGACTGGGGAGAATTGGCATATGGCGTTAATGTCGGTGTTAAAGCTTGGGTTCTACCACAAATTGAAGCCAATCTTTTGGTTGGTCAAGTCGCTTTCGACTCTGATGATACCCGTTCAGTCGTAGAGTTGGGCGGCCGTTTTCATTCAACCGACATACTATCTTTGGGCGCCACCTACAGAGCTAACGGCCTATACAAAGAACAAGTCTATTTCGACGTGTTGTTCAACTTCTGACCCAAATATCAAATCAATCCAAGCGGGCTCAGAGTCCGCTTTTTGTTTGGAGTTAGATTGCTACTATTCAATGGTTGTAGCCAAAGAACGTGCCTCACTCGGTGTAAAGCCAAAATAGCGCTTAAATTCCCGACTGAACTGAGAAGGACTGCTGTACCCTACTTCATAGCAAACCTCAGCAACTTGATACCCTGAAGACAACATCGATCTGGCCTTGTGCAACCTTAATGACTTCACATACTGCATCGGCGAGACTGTTGTTACCTGCTTAAAATGTTCATGAAGTGTTGATGCACTCATTCCCGCTACGCTCGCGATCTCCTCAATCGCCAAGTTTCTTTCAAAGTTCTGCTCAATGTAATGAATAACCGGCGCAACACGGTTAGCGCCTGCATGGTTACTCACACAGTTTCGCAACAACCCGCCTCCCGGCCCTTTAAGCACTTGGTAATAAAGCTCTCTGAAAATTGACGGCGCAAGGATCTCGCGATCCATCGGATTGTTGAGCAGTCCCAACAACCGGGTAACCACATTCTCAATCTCTTTTGTCATTTTCGTCGCTTGCGTGAAATCGCGTTGGGGCTGCGACGAGGTTTCTTTTTGCCACGGAGACATCTCCATCATTAGTTGACCAACCATTTGTTGGTCTATGGCTAGACTAAAGCCTACATATGGTCGCTCTTGGCTTACATCCAGTAAACTGGCTTCTACTGGACGTGTCACTGAGTTGATCAGGTAACTGTCTTCGCTGTAGACAAAAGATTGCTGACCTGTAGAAACGCGCTTCTTTGCTTGCAATACAAAACAATGCAATACAAAACAAATGGATGGCTGGATAACAATGGGCATCAGGTCAATTTCCTGTTGGCACGAATACAGCTTCAAGCCGGGGATTTCTGAGACTTCAACAAGTTCCCCATTTACCTTTTCAAACACACTTTTCGCAAGTGAAGACACAAACTCCATTTCGGTCACCTTATATTCAACCCCTCGTAGGATTATGACATTAAGTGTGCATTTTCAATGATACAAACAAAACATTTCGGATTTTTAGGCAAGAAGTCTGGAACATCTCGATAACATTAGCCATGGATTGAATACATAGTAAACAAAGGCTGATGGCTACATTTTCGCACGCCAAAGCTGAATACGCTGCCGTTCTATGTACGAAAGGAGACTACCATGAGCGTATCCGTGAATATTAACGGACAGGACTTCGAGCTCGATGTACCCACGGACACCCCACTGCTTTGGGCTATTCGTGACAACCTTAAATTAACCGGCACAAAGTTCGGTTGCGGTCTCGCACAATGTGGCGCGTGTACTGTTCATATGGGCGGTCAACCCATTCGTTCTTGTGTCACCCCAGTATCTGCCGTTGCAGGCCAGAAAATCACCACCATTGAAGGTATTGAGTCAAAAGCCTCCAAAGCCATTCAAGCCGCATGGGAAGAAATTCAGGTGCCGCAATGTGGGTACTGCCAATCAGGCCAGATCATGGCTGCCAGCGCATTACTTGCCAGTAATCCATCCCCTACCGACGCAGACATTGATGCAGCCATGAACGGAAACATCTGCCGCTGTGCAACCTATGTCCGTATTCGAGAAGCAATCAAGCAAGCAGCCACTGAACTGAGACAGGGATAGAACCATGCGCGATTTTCTGAACGGTTATGTGCCTGAAGAGGCTTTCTTCAAAAATACTAAACAGGTCGGAACCAGCCGCCGTAACTTAATTAAGCTCATGTCGACAGCCGGTGCTGGATTAACCTTAGGCGTTCATCTTCCTTCTGTTGCAGCCGGTGCCAATGAAACAGCAGGTAAGCCTTTTGAACCCAACGCGTTTGTGCGCGTCGGTTCAGATGACACAGTCACCATCATGATTAAACACTTGGACATGGGCCAAGGCGTCACGACAGGCTTGGCAACCATTGCTGCCGACGAACTCGATGCAGATTGGAGCAAAGTCACTACAGAGGCAGCTCCAGCAAACGCTAACGAATATAACAACCTTCTGTTTGGCCCAGTGCAAGGTACAGGCGGCAGTACTGCTATCGCAAATTCCTTCATGCAGCTCCGCATGGCAGGCGCAAAAGCTAAAATCATGTTGGTGAATGCCGCAGCTAAGGTTTGGGAAGTCCCTGCTTCAGAAATTACGGCAAGCAATAGCACACTCTCCCACTCTGGTACTAACAAGTCAGCCAGCTATGGTGAGATGGCCGAGCTCGCCGCACTCCAATCAGTGCCTCCAGATGATCAAGTGGTAATAAAAACGCCAGACCAATTCACCATCATCGGTAAAACGGGGACTGCCCGCAAAGATAAAGGTAAAAGCAACGGCACCGCGACCTTCACACAGGACGTTCAACTGGAAGGCATGCTGACTGCGTTAGTGGCTCATCCACCGGCATTTGGTGCAAAAGTCGTTTCGTTTGATGCCACTGCAGCCAAGCAATCTCCCGGAGTTGTCGATGTTGTTCAGATCCCGACAGGTATTGCTGTCGTTGCAAAAGACTTCTGGAGCGCAAAAACGGGACGCGACAAATTGTCGATAAAGTGGGACCGCTCTGCGTTCACAAAGAACACTGAGCAGATGAAAACTGAATACACGGCGCTTGCCCAAACACCCGGCCTTCCGGCCCGCAACGATGGCGATGCAGGTAAAGCTCTCGAAAGCGCAGAAAACGTTGTCGAAGCCACTTACTATTTCCCCTACCTTTCCCATTCACCAATGGAACCCATGAACTGTGTGGTTTTGGTTGGGGATGACAAAGCTGAGCTTTGGTACGGCGCACAGATTCAAACGGTCGATCAGTTTGCCGTTGCCACAGTCCTTGGTATCAAGCCAGAGAACGTCACCATCAACACCTTGTTTGCAGGGGGTAGTTTCGGACGTCGAGCTAACCCTCAGGCAGATTACGTTGTTGAAGCAACAATGATTGCGAAAACGCAGCCCGGTGTACCCGTCAAACTGGTGTGGACACGTGAAGATGACATGCGCGCGGGTTATTACCGCCCCATGTACATCCACAAAATCCGCGGTGCCGTTGATAACCAAGGCAACATTACTGCCTGGAAGCAGCGCATCGTTGGGCAATCTATTGCTGCAGGCACAGCATTTGAGGGCTTCATGGTCAAAGACGGCGTCGACTCATCTTCAGTTGAAGGTGCTTCTACCCTGCCTTATGCCATACCCAACTTAGCCGTTGAGCTACATACTGTTCAGCAACCCGTTCCCGTTTTGTGGTGGCGATCTGTGGGACATACGCACACAGCATTTTCAACCGAAACCTTCTTTGATGAACTGGCGCACAAAGCTGGGAAAGATCCGGTCGAACTGCGCCGTGCTTTGCTCAAGAACCACCCTCGCCATCTTGGTGTTCTGAATTTGGCCGTCGAGAAATCAGAATGGGGCGTGCGACGTGAAGTCGTATGAAGCGCTGTTCACCGCTTAACGAGTGAACCATCTGTATCACCAGATGAACCTAAATAGCTGATCCTAATTGTGAGTCTTTTTTGCCATCCCATGACCTGAGCCAGGATACGGTGATGCCGTCGCCATAAAGTGCTTCACCTGTGCCAATAGCTGGTACATGTACTTGCATTGATGATTGCGTGTGATGGTCTCATGTAGTGCATGCCATAGCCTTTCTATCACATTGACCCAAGGGCAATAGACAGGCTGAAATAACAAGACAAATTTGGGGTTGGCCGCCAGCCACATATTCGTTTTTCGACTCTTGTGAAT
>NZ_FIZY01000029.1 GCF_900060185.1 Grimontia marina
GGTATTCCCCGACGCGTGATAGCCTGTGGTGGCATACGCCTCCAGACTACGCAGATCCAGGGTATGGTCACCACTCATCAGTGGCTCTTCCTCTGACGCGGTCAACGCCACGTATTCCGACCAGTTACTGACCCCGTCACTGTCTGCATCCTGCCCCGTATCGGCCACCATCAGGTCACTGCCCAATGCCGCTTCAACCCCATCAGGAATGCCATCACCGTCGCTGTCAGCACGGCACGCATTACTCGGGGCCTGTGTACCGCTCACGCCCAGCTCATCGCCGTCGCTCAGCCCGTCACCGTCCGTATCTGCTAACGTACTGTCGGTACACATCGCCAGTTCATGCCGGTCCGGGATACCGTCTCCGTCTGTGTCCGCCAGTGCCTCAGCCGGGCTCAGCAGACCGTCCGCCGACAACAACGCATCAAACTCGCCACTCGCCACGTTCTCCACCCAGCGGCCCTTCGCGCGGCTGAAGTCGTAGTACGCCAATAAATCTGCTTCACCCGCCACCGGTGGCGTCAGCATGTAACCCTGCACCTCACTGTCGCTCAGTGCACGGCCCCACACCTGAACATCGTCTACCTGCCCGTTGATGAAAAAAGCACCGCCAAATGAATTGTTCATTGCGCCGATAAACATAGAGCGGGAGGATTTTCCTTTGAAACGAACATTTGATTTGTTGAAAACATTTATTCCATTCAGGTAACCAGAAAGTGTCTTAGAATCCTTGTCATAGGTAACACTCACATGGTTCCAGATGACCAATGGATCGAACTTATCTTGAGAGGAGAACTCGATGTTCCTACCAACACCCGCTATTAATTTACTTCCATCTCGGCCAACGTAAAATCTATGATCGCCCCCATCTCTAGAGCCAGTAAGCTGGTATTCTCCATCATATTCATGGTGCATCACCCAATACATTAGCGTCATGGAAGACTCGCTATCTGCATGGAAACCTGTTAATGCATAAGCATCCATGTCCCTTAATTCCAGAACACGGTCGCCATTTACAATGTCTAAATCATTCGTATTAGATTTCGCGTATTCAAACCAGTTACTTTTACCATTCGAATTGGAGTCTTCCCAAGAGTCAGCCAATAAAACATCGCTTGAATTGGTAAATTCATAACCATCAGAAATTCCATCCCCATCAGTATCGAAGAGGCAAGGATTAAACCCATTCTCTATTTCAAGACCATCGGAGAGCCCATCGTTGTCTGAGTCGTAATTATCAACACTGTTACACCCTCCAATTTCTTGAAAGTCATATAGCCCGTCATTATCTTTATCACTGAATGAAAACTCGTAGATATCAGACTCAATACTGTTATCAAGATCACTATATCCAACCACCCTCCACTTCACTGCGTTTTTATTTCTAAGGGTTAGATATTCCGAGGAAACTAAGATCTCATTACTAGTTATACCTGAGCTATATTTAACGAAATTTTCCTCATCACTAATGTAGATATCAAAAAACTTCACTCCATTAGGTCGTGACCATTTCAATCTAACTGAATCCGATGCTATTTCCTCATTCATCGCTGGACTAAGTATATCTATCCGCTCGTAGAGAATTTCATTGTCTGAAGCACCAGCGAGAATAATATTGCCTGCTCCATCGTATATATAGTTAGAAACAGGATCGCTATTTTCCTTTATGGTAATTAGCCTACCCAGATCATCATATTCAAATGAGTAAGTCGAAGCACTTAACTTTCCCACAAAGAACATCAAAAACAGTAGCAATGAAACTAATCTCATAATTCATCAGCGGTTGATATTGATGCCCCAATGTTAACCACCAATGAATAACTTTGTAATCATTGATATACGACTTATTTGACAGCGGTCTTTTATTCTATTTTATGATACAGAATTAAGGATAGTGATCTGGTTGAAAGCCCAAGCTTCACATCATGAAAATATATAGGATATTATTAAAATTGTTTTATAATAGGAATATTAAGATAAAGAAATCAAATGGAGCCTTATAAACGCCAGATTGCAATTAACTCCTGATTGTTCGTCAAATGCAATTACATTACCACTATTACAATTACCCATTTACCTAATCCCTAAACCCTAACACCTTTCTCATATTAATCTCCCTTCTCGCCACCACTTTTCTGTCCCAACCTCCGCGGGAATATAGATCGTTGAGTCCATTAGCCGTCAGGTAGTGAGTGATAACATTGATGAAAGCCAGGAAGACTGAACGGAATATCATCGCTGCCAGTAGGGTAAAAATGCTGTAAAAAAGGTATTTCTTTCGGTTGCCCTTGGTGATGATGGGGCGTGAAACCTGCCAAGCAAGAAGACTGTGGGTGATAAAAAGAAAGATAATCATAACACCTAACGTTTCCTCAGAGACTTCCAAACCCCTCATCACAGTCATTGGAAAAACAAACACCCAAGCAGCGAAGAAGACAAAAGAAAGGAACTTGAGTTTGGTTTTGCTGAAGGTTGCTGCCTTTTCTCCTTTCTCTGAGATGTCTTTCTCCAGCTTCTGGTGATACATTTCGTCAAGATACTTAACGGCCACGTCCGTGGTGTCCTGTTGAAGTTCGGTTTGTTTTTGGCGCCTGTCTGCCAAAGCTTTGAGCGAAGCCATGTTATATCCATCCCCTTCCAAGCCCAAATGAAGTTGGGTAAGAAGAATGCACATGGGATAGTGAAAGTCTTTCGCCTCATCTTCCGGTGAATGCTCTTCAAACTCTTCCGGTGGTGCAAACCATTCTCGGTTGTTGGTAATCATGGCGTGAAGAAACTCTGGCTTCATATAGTGATAGGTTTCTTTTACGAGCCCTTTTTCTTCTTTTAAGCGCATCAGTGATTGCTGTTGCCAGTCCACAACCAAATGGAACTGAGGGTTTGAATCCACATTCGCCGCCACTAAATTCCAGAAAACGACCGCCTCATCAAAATGTTCTTTTTCTAGCAGACGGGAAAGTGCCATAGTGGCGCAAAAATCCCGCGCTTTGGCCTTTTCCATCAGTACTTCTGGCTTTTCTTTTTCAACCAGAAGCGATACCTGCCTGTCGACTACAAGCCGATAAATAAACTGGTCAGGGTATTTCGAAAATGACTCAACACTTTCTGGCAAGTACTCATCTGGCCTAGCTGCAAACAGTAGGATCAGGGAAATCGGCCCTTCTTGCTGAGCCTCCGGTAATGTTGGCAGAGCATCAACAATTGACTGCTTTGGCAAACCTCCTGTGCCGAGGTGTGAAACAAAGAATAACGTCCAATCAAATACACTTTCGAAAGGGCTGTTCTGCCAGACACTGCTCAATGCATAACTTGGGTTAGCGCTTCGATAGAAGCAAAGAGAGTCTATGTAAAACGGATAAATGGAACCCTCTCGGATTTCATCAATCACCAGCACTTCAGCTTGTTCCAACTGTCGATACCAGCTGTCTGGCAACAGTGGATGACGGCGAACACATTCAAGCCAATCTTCTTTTGACAGTGAGCTCAGTTCTTCCATCGTCAACGCTTCCTGAGAAAAGAAAGCGTCGGTTTCGTAGTGGGCGAGTTTTTGTTGAAGTGTTTCTGAGCCACCTTGTTTTTGCATCTCTTCCTGCAAGCATTTCAACACCAAGGTCATCGCGACGCGTTCGCTTTGCGTTTCGGCCAAGCTGAGGGTTTCGATAAGCTCTTGCCTCAATGAGGACATCCAAGCCCAACTGCCAGAATGTGCAGCCCAAATCGCTTTCACAATCAGCGC
This sequence comes from Grimontia marina, assembly GCF_900060185.1. Classification (GTDB taxonomy): domain Bacteria; phylum Pseudomonadota; class Gammaproteobacteria; order Enterobacterales; family Vibrionaceae; genus Enterovibrio; species Enterovibrio marinus. The sequence goes on from NZ_FIZY01000029.1 coordinate 3,737, forward strand.
TGTTCGTCCTTCTGCACCGACAAAATCCAGACGATGGCTTATTGCGCCATTGTTATGACTAACTAATTGACCGTATAGCCAGTTGAACATCAGCTCTTCAGAACTACTTTCCGGCGCTGGGAAGAGTTGACGCTCATTTCGCCAATAGACAGGCGGCAGCGGATTCCACCGTTGGCGCAGACAAGCGAGGCTCATCGCCAACAGCTTGTCATGCTTCAATGCTGCGGAATATTGCAGTTCCGCAGCTTCTGCGCATGCATCAAGAGAGAGTAACTTCTCAGTGACCGAATCTATCGCTTTTTCGTTACCAGTGAGGTTGGCGGTTCCAGCCACAGTTTCCCACTGAGCAACCGTTAAGTTTTCAGCGGGCAGTTGAATAAGTTCAGTAACCAAAGCATCTGAAACTACTGAGGATTTAATTTTTAGCGCCACCAGCGATTTAAGTACACTGATTTTCACATTGAGAAGATCAGGTAGTACAAAGGTCAGTGATTGCTGGAGATGGTACTCCAGAGCATCTAATTGCCCTCGGGCCAGCGCGATGTGAAGAGGACGCAGGAAGCTAAGAATAGCGCGTTGCTCCGGCGCGCTAAACTCAACTAATTCATCTAAGCTGACTGAGAGCGGTAGCTCGCGCCATTCATCCAGAAATTCACCCAGTTCAACCTGTTGTTGCTCCCCGTTGAGTAACAAATTCCAGCTTAATCCATTCCAAAGCACATCAATGATGGAAGGTGGGAGCCACCGGTTTGCCAGCACCACAGTGATCGCGTCGTCGGAAATTTTTTGCTGCTCATCGATTTGGAGCATCTGGCTGGTTTCTGTCCAGGCTTTCCAGTTCGCCAGAACCATGCGCTTTGTAGGGTCCTGAAGCAATTGGTTAAACGCTTCAGTGTGCGGATGTACCTCAGCAGGCTCTTTGGCTTCGGCAGTTTGTACCTGTTCCTGTTGCGCACTTTCTTCAGCGCCGTTTTTAAGCCATTGAAGAATATTCTCATAGGCTTCACGAACCAGCTTGAATCCCTCCGGATCCTCTTCTGGATGGTGTTGGCGAAGTTTAACGCGATAGGCTTTTTTGATGATTGACTCGTCAGCGGTCTGCTCAAGGTTCAGCACTTCCCACATATTCATGCGTTTGCCTCCCCCTCTTCATCGCTCAAAATAGCTCTCAGCGATTCTGGTTGACGAATGTTAGGCAGTTCCACGTTCCAATCCAGCGCTGGGATAGGGCAGTCTGTGTCTTCTTCTAAACATTGATAGAAGCTACTGAACCCAACATAGAAACCGTTGTTGAGTAGGTAACTTATATTGTCACTGTCTTCGTCCTGGTCGTTCATATACTCCCAGTAATTACGACCAAAAACGAAACTCTGGGTATATTGCTCCCAACTGGAGAAGTGCGCTTGAATTTGTCGGCTGAAGTAATTGAGCAAGAAAGCAAATTCTTCCTGCGTGACTTTGCCAGCACAGAAGCCCGCACGTGTCAGAAAAGAACCCCTGCAAAAATCCCAGCCTTTGAATCCCGCCACACCAACGTGACGATATGCCGCATCCAGATAACTCATCTCAGCCTTTGCCACAGGATTTTGCACACGATCGATTCGTTGCTGCCACTCATTGGCGCTCATGCAGGCACGGCGCCCAAATTCACCCGCCCAGACATCACCATGCACCTCGGCCATTGCCAAGCGGTGTATCATTTCATGCCATTCGCGGCGGGTATCAATTCCCCACCAGTCGATAAAATTCTTACCCCACTCTACTGGGTCATCCAGGTCACGTTTTAATGTGGGCAAATCGTAGTCATAATCGCCACGGTTATAACTTATTTGTGGCGAGGTTATCGCCAACCACCATTGGCAATGTGGGAGGGAGGGGTCAAAGTTATTGGAAGTATGCGCCGTCATCCTGAACCTGCTTTTCTGAATCGCTTCATGCAATTAGAACAATATTTCATCAGATTAGGATGACGGTTTGAGGTGCCAAAGTGTAGAGAGGTTGATCAGGTTATTAGACTTTAAACCGCTTTAATCATCTAAATCCTGCTGGTGTCTCACCAAAGTCCCGCTTTCTTAATCTCGTTATAAGCAGACATCACTTCATCCGGGATCGACTGCTCAATCTGGTAGCCTTGTGCTGGATAATCTTTAATTCGTTCGAAGTCACTTACCGTCGCTTCAACAACATGATCAAACGTCAGATCAATATTGGGATATTCCAAAAACGGGATAGGAGGGGAAGTGCAAACAACACTTTGAACTTCATCTGGCCACTGCTTTAGGAACGTTGCGTAAGCTCTCCGTTCCATAAAAGGTTTCTGCACGAGAATAAAACGATGAAACCTCAGCCCTTTCTGTTCTAGAAGGGAGTGTGACAGCGTCACGTTCTCACCCGTATTGGTGGCTTCTTTCTCCAGAAGTATTGCCCTGTGAGGAACCCCTTCATCGAGCAGGATTTCAGCGAACGTCTCCGCTTCCGATTTCTCGAAAACTTCTTCAGTGAACCTGCCTTTTCCGCCAGAGACCAATACATAAGGCGCCAAACCTCGGCGGTAAAGTTCAGCTGCATATTCAGCGACTCGTACATCGTTGCTGCACAATACAAACAGGCAGTCTGCGGGCGTAACTTCATGCCCCATAAGGTGGAAATTCCAGATGGTTTCAATATGTTTATAAAGGCGTGCAGGCATGTTTAGTATTCCCGATTGGTTTTGTATAGTTACCAATACTCCTAACGCCTTTTCATTTCAAAGCAATGACACGCATTTTCTGAAATTCAGTAGAAGTTGATTAGTTAGCCACCACTTTTGCAGACTCAAACTCGGCTTCCCATGCAAACGGAGCAAACAGTTCAGGCAAATCAATACTCACACCTAAGCGCGCTGCAAGCAGGTACAAACCACCAATTTTCCGGTGAAGGAAAAGTGCATCTACAGGTGGTGTGTGCCAATACCCTTGCTCGGTGCTGAGTGCCATGCCGGCATCATGAATGCGCTTGGCAAGATCGCTGCGACCGAAATCATAGGGCCCGTTATGGCGCAGAGGCTCACAGGCCGTCATCACCAGATTCACCACTGCGCCTTTTTGTTCAGGGAAGATATGTTCGCTGAAAAAGCCGATTTGGGACATGGCGTCCGCCCCCCCTTCCCTGTCGTTGTGCATCGCTGACGTCAGCAACTTCTGGTAGCCTTGGCTTATCGTGTCTGAATACAAACGGGTTGCGCCAAAATCCAACAATACAATTTTTCCGGTTTCTCGCTGATACAGATAATTGGCAAAGTTGGGATCTGTCTGAACACGTTGGAAGTCGAACACTTCGCGGAACAACAAGGTAAACAGATTGGAAACCAGCTCGGTTTTCTGCGCATCAGGCAAGTCACCGAGATTTTCAATCTGTTCGCCCTGCTCATAGCTCATGGTCAAGATCGACGACGTGGTCAGCGCATTATTGATTGAAGGCACGACGAATCGATTATCACCTTTCAACAGCTCACCAAACACCTTGGCATGTTCTGCTTCCAGTTGATAATCCGCTTCGGCATAAAGTTGTTTTTTGGCTTCTTCAAGCAGGCTTTTGTAATCGACTTCTTTAGGCACTAGCCCTGTCAGGCGAAGCAGTGTGACGACATTGTCGACATCGCTGCTGATGCTTTTCTTCACACCAGGGTACTGCACCTTCACCGCCCGCTCCGAACCATCGTCGTCATAAGCGAAGTGCACCTGACCAATTGACGCTGCGGCGATAGGCTTAAATTTGAAGGAAAGGAAATGTTTCTGCCAGTCACTGCCCCATTCACTGGCTAGGACTTCAGCAAGTTGCTTGGCGGGCATTGGCGCGGCGTCAGAGCGCAGTCGGGCGAGGATATCTGTGAGTTCTTTGGGTAGGGCATCACCAGTATCCATACTCAATAGTTGACCAACTTTCATTGCCGCTCCCCGAAGCTGGGCAAGTTGGTCGGTAATATTGGAAATGTTCTTCGGGGTCAGCAACAGATCCTTCGCTTTGGGGCGCTTGCCTGCAATCAATTGCTTGGCACCTTCTGCCGCCATGTTGGTCGCTACTTTGGTGATCACAGAGCCAAACATACCGACTCTGCTCATTCGATTGCTAGGCACCTTTTTACCGTCGTCGTACTCAGCCACGATGTGTGTCCTTTTTGTTGTTTTCCCTAAAACCAGTACGAACCGAACAGAGAATCGTTCACCGAGCATATACCTAGGTACAAAAAAACCGCGCTCGTGGGCGCGGTTTTTCGGGGAAGCGAGGGCTTATACCTTCTTCACGAACTCAGACTTCAGCTTCATTGCGCCGATGCCATCGATTTTACAATCGATATCGTGGTCGCTGTCAACCAGACGGATGTTTTTCACTTTGGTACCCACTTTAACAACCAGTGACGATCCTTTCACTTTCAGGTCTTTGATCACAGTCACCGTGTCGCCGTCCTGAAGAACATTGCCGTTAGAGTCTTTAATTACCTTCGTCTCTTCTGTATCAGCAGATGCATCCTGAGACCACTCGTGACCACACTCAGGGCATACATACAGAGTGCCGTCTTCGTAGGTGTATTCAGAGTTACATTGCGGGCAATTTGGTAAAGACATTGATTGATCACCTCGGTAAGGATGGAGAATACCAGCTGGACTATATCGTCAGTCCGATTGGTACAAAGAGGCGCTAGTCTAAACGAAACCCCCAGCTTCGCATACAGCGAAAAGTAATAAGCACACACTTTTTCTAAACTTAAGATTATTTAGCACACGACCTACAACACCCAGACACAAATCGAGCCACATTAACACCCACATCTTCGTAACCGACCAAACAACTCTCTTACATTTAAATGCACTGGATCACATTTCTGGAAAATGTTAATTCGTCACAATAAATTCATTACAACTATGAATCTACAATCGTTAGGGCTACAGCCCTTTGTCTGCCTAGCCAGACAGCACACCCTGCCTTTCTGATAACATAAATGCAATACATTGAGTATTTTTATCGGCCATAAAATATAAAATCAGTTGCTAATATGAATCTGTAACAAAGCCCTTCATTTTAATTAGTTAGGTCTTAGGGAGATAAACATGAACGCGCTGTCCATCCGGCAACGTTTATCGTTGATCATTGTGATTGCTCTGCTGTCTTTGATTTCAGTCACTACTATCTCGTTAATTTTTAAACGAGACAACATGCTCGAGGAAAGGAAAAACCAGATTCAGCTGCTGGTTGAAACCGCAGAGAGTCTGGTCACCCGCCTCTACCAACAATCCCAAGCCGGGGATATTTCGGTTCAGGAAGCCCAGAAGCGTGCCATTACTGCTTTGGATGCAATGCGATACGGCACCAACGGTTACTTCATGATTTACGACATGAACGCCACTATGGTGCACCACCCCATTACCAGTAGTCTGATTGGTAAAGATCTCGCCAGCCTACAGGACGTGAACGGCGTTTACATTATTTTGGAGCAGGTGAATAAGGCGAAAAGCGGCGGCGGTTTCGTCGCTTATCACTGGAAAAAAACGGGGGCTGATGAGACCCCATATCCAAAAATTGCCTACTCCCTGCCTTTCCAACCTTGGGGTTGGGTATTAAACACAGGACTTTACGTCGATGATGTCGAGGCCGTTTTCTATCAGGATGTACGTAAGATGCTGCTGATAGTGGCTGCTGTATCGCTTGTCTTGTTAGCGATTTCCTACACGATAGCCAGAAGCATCACCACACCTTTAAATAAGTTAAAGAGTCTACTTCAAACCGCAGAGCAAAATATGGATTTGACCGTCCGCTCACGCTTGAAAGGGAAAAACGAAATCACAGAGCTTGGTCGTGCGTTCAATAGCCTGATGAGTGCTTTTGAAGAAACTCTGACAGGAATAGCGCAAGGCGCAACGCAACTAAATAGCGAAGTGTCCAAGTTGGAAAACCTCTCCAATCACATCGTTGGTGCCTCCAACCAACAGTCTGAAGATACCGGAAGTATTGCGGCTTTGGTGGAAGAGTTTGCGGCCAGCATTAATACCATTTCCCATGATGCTGACAAGATGAAGTCTCTATCTAATGAAAATGGTGCGCAAGCGCAGCAAGGTGCCAATACCATGCAGTTAACCATTAGCAACATGGACCAGATGTCTGAGAAGTCGCAGCGTTCAAGTTCTGCCGTCGCTGAACTCGACCAACACTCGAAAGAAATTGAAGGCATCATCAGCGTGATTAACGATGTTGCAGAACAAACAAACCTACTTGCCTTGAATGCGGCGATTGAAGCAGCGCGCGCTGGTGATCAAGGGCGAGGCTTTGCCGTTGTGGCTGACGAGGTGCGCAACCTCGCAGTTCGCACTTCCGACTCCACCAAGCAAATTGCTTCAACGATTCAGGAGCTTCGTACCGGAATTGAAGCGACTGTCAACCATATCGAGGACAGCGTATCCGTGGTAAGTGACAATATGTCTCAGACCCACAGTGCCGAGCAATCTGTCCGTGAAATGCATCAGAAATCGAAGGACCTTATCAACATCATTGAAGAAGTGTCACGTTCACTGCACGAACAGACTAACGCCAATCAAGAACTCGCTCGACGTATTCAGGGTATTGCCGATATGGCAGCTAATAATCACGAATCTGCTGAAAATGTTCAGGGCTCAGCAAGACAAGTTAATGATCTAGTTGGAAAATTCAGAAGATCAGTTGGAAGATTTAAAGTGTCTAACGCTCTTTAAATTGTCCCTTTGCCACCCACTTCCCCCTGCCTGCCCACTGCCGGGTAAGAGAACGAATAAAGCTCCTTTTTGGGGTTTTATTCGTTTTACGTCAGTGTTGTCTGCTGAAAAACAATCTCTTCGTCTCTAAAAATGCACATAAATACCACGATGACACGCGGTAAGATAAGGCATATTTATTCATCTAATCCAATATAGCCAAGCAATGCTTTGGTTTTATTGGGTGTCATTTTTCAGGAGTTTATGCAGTGCTCAACATGCAAAGAATGTCGCAGTTCCAGATATTCGCAATGAGCTTTCGTGAAGCGGTATTGGCACTTCTACCCTTTATGTTTCTCCGGTCTCTATGGATTGTTTTCTATATATTCAACCAACAGGTTGGTATATTGGACATGGAAACTGCGGACACTCTGTCTAGAATGTTCGACTTAAGTTTCCCGCCACTCCTAGCAATGTCTTTGGCCTCACACCTAGCACTTGGTTTTTCTTATGAACGGGTCCACGCGACTATTCTGACCGTGCTACTTTTCTTCAAATTTTCAGGCTTTGTTCGACTTGGTGAACAGGGATTAGAACTCAGTGATAAATTTGTTTTGCCACAGGCTATCGCCATACCGATATTTGTCTGCTTTATGTATGTCCTACTCAACAAATATCTAAGAATCACCATCGATCCGAAGGGCGTTTTAAACCGATCTCTGACACGTAATGTCGATGCGACACTGCCTTACATCATCATCTATATCGTCGCGGTACTCTTGGTTCCAAAACTGCACCTGATCACTTTTTCTCCATTTGTGGAGTGGGTTGCCAGCCTTCCGCTACAGTTACAGGCTTTCTCATACACTTTGTTTATCCATCTTTTTTGGATTACGGGAATTCATGGTGCGGCCGCTTTTTATACCTTTTTCGATACACAGTTTGTCTCAGATATTTATGTTTCTAACATCCCTTTCACCAACTTTTTCGACCTTTTCGTCGTTTATGGTGGTGCTGGTAGTACTTGGTCTCTCATCTTTGCGTTACTGTTATTTTCAAGAAATTCACACGGAAGAGCTGTCGCAAAGATTTCCATTCCATTTGCGGTAATGAACATTAATGAAATCCTGCTTTTTGGCTTACCTGTAATATATAATCCGGCGCTCGCTATTCCATTCGTGATCGTTCCGCTACTGAACCATATACTAGCTTTTGCTTTTCTTTCTTTAATACCGGTAGAGATTATAAACGAGCCAATTTCGTGGGTAACACCGATACTGATGAACTCCTGGCTTATTACGGGAGGCGATGTCATTGCAGTATTTTTGCAAATTGCCCTTATCTCTCTCGGTGTCGCCATCTATCGCCCCTTTATTAGGTATTTTGAAGATAGGAGTAATGAGGGAATGAGAGATACACTAATGCGTAAATTACGCCTAAATTCCAATGTACTCTCATCATCTGACGTGTTGCTTAATGAAGCCCAACTCAAATTTGATAAAAAGCTCGATAAAGTTAATACCCACATGAAACGGCTGATTGAGGGTGAATTGGTTTTGTTCTATCAACCGCAATACAACCTAAAAACAGGTCATTTAATAGGTATGGAAGCCTTGCTTCGGCTGAAAACGGGTGACCATTTTTACGGACCATCATTTTTGAACGACTTTAATGACGCTGGATTAAGTCTACCCATAGACCGCTGGGTGCTGGATCAACTCAGTTTCGACTTAAAAGACTGGAAGGAACGAGGGATATTAACGCATAAGGTCAGTATGAATATAACAGTGGATGCGCTTTTGGACAGTGACTACATCACTTTATTCATTACACATTTAAAAGGTTTACCTGTCGTGGTTGAAGTCACTGAGTCCAGCTACATAAAGAACCAAAGAGAAGCACAAAAGGCAATAAACAGACTAAGAAAAGAAGGTTTCAGTGTGGCCATCGACGATTTTGGTTCTGGCTACTCTAGCCTCTCAATGCTGGCTAGCCTCAGTGCCGATTTCGTTAAATTGGATCGGCAGTTTCTGGAAAACACTTCCAGCGAATCTGGGCAAGTACTTTACCGACACATCAGCCAGGCACTGGAGGAGATGCACTACACTGTGATTGCAGAGGGTGTCGAGAATGACACGGAGATTTCATTGGTCTTGGCGTGCAATATCGACATTGCCCAAGGATATTTCTATCACAAGGCACTGAGTAAGTCAGATATTGAAAAGCTCTTTTAGTTTCGACACTTGGGGCTGTTGACCATGTAATGAGGGATTTCCGCAAGCCGATAGCAAAAAGGGGGGAATTCCCCAACCCTGCCACTCAAGACGAAGAATTTCCGCCATGAGACGTTGTTAAGCTTTGCATACCAAACAGCACAAGGATGAACTTCAATGCCGCTTATCTCAGGAAATCTTAGTCATTTTGCTAACCCAAAATCTGATCCTTCAACTTGTTACTCTGACCAGCAAAAAGAAGTTCTGAGTGTTAGTGCAGCAGAAAGTGCGATCACTGACATTACCCTATGGCCGGGTTATGAAGAAACTCCGCTTTTGAGCCTTTCTGATTTAGCCCGTGTAAGTGGCCTGGGTAAAATTTGGTACAAAGATGAATCGAAACGCTTTTCGCTGAAAAGCTTTAAAGCTCTGGGCGGCGCATTTGCCGTCGCCCGCCAACTTCAGGCTATTTTGTCGCAACGACATGGCCAAACACCATCCATAGGCGAGTTACTATCCGGCGAGTGGAAATCACAAGCCAGTGAAATTGTGGTGACATGCGCTACTGATGGTAATCACGGTCGCTCGGTTGCGTGGGGCGCCCAGATGTTTGGCTGCGGCTGCGTGATTTATATTCACCGCGACGTGTCTGAAGGGCGTAAGGAAGCCATGGAATCATTCGGAGCTGACGTCGTAAGAATCACCGGAAATTACGACGACTCCATCAAAATTGCCGACGCTGAAGCGAAAAAGCATGGTCGTGTGATTGTCTCCGACACCTCATATGAAGGCTACATGGAGATCCCCAAAGATGTCGCACTAGGCTATACCGTTATGTTGTCAGAAATCATCTCTCAGATGGATGGTGAAATACCTACCCATGTTTTTGTCCAAGGTGGTGTCGGAGGCTTAGCTTCCGCAGTTTGCGGTTACTTCTGGGACTATTGGGGAGATAAACGACCAAGATTCATCATCGTTGAACCCGAGCAGGCAAACTGTCTTCAGCTCAGTGCCCAAGCCGGAAAGCCAGTTGTGGTTGAAGGTGAACTGGAAACCCTGATGGCTGGCTTAGCATGTGGTGAAGTGTCAGAACTCGCCTGGAAGATTCTCAGCAATGGTGCCGATGATTTTATGACACTGTCAGAGGACGCTATCCCAGCCACAATGAAAATGCTGGCCAAAGGTTTTGAAGGCGACCCAACCATTGAAGCCGGTGAGTCCGCTGTTCCCGGTCTGGCTGCCGCGATTATCGCGCGATCTCTTCCCTTCTTCTCGGAGGCTCTTTCCCTTGACGAGAACAGTCGTGTGTTGGTTTTTGGCACGGAAGGTGCGACTGACCCAGAGCTGTATAAACAACTTGTCGGCTAACGTTTCGTTACCACATTGAGGGCAGCCCAGATGATTGACTGCCCTCCTTTTTACAAAGCAGTATCCCTTCTTACGACTCGTCAATAGGAACGGTCAGCCCTGTTTTTACCCTGTCCATCACTACATTGGTATGGAAGCTTTTGATGTTCACATTGTCGAAAAAGGCCTCTCGTGTGAAGACGTCGTACTCCTCCATATCAGCCGCGGTCACAATCAGAATAAAATCCGAGCTGCCAGTCACGTAATAGCACTGCTGTACTGACTTGTTAGCCTTCATTTCCTTCTTGAAGTTATGCATCAGATCCACCCTTTCTCTTTCAAGAGTGACTTGCACAACAAACGTCATCGCTTTCCCTATGGCTTTAGGATCAATAACAGATACATCAGCTTTGATGATTTTCTGTTCCCGTAACTTTTTTAATCTTCTCTGAACTGCCGCAGGAGACAGACCCACCATGTCGGCAATTTGATCAGATGTCGCCCGATTGGAGTCCTGCATAATATTGAGAATTTTCCGGTCAAAACTGTCGATAGAAAACGTTGATGAGCGTCCCATGCTCTTTTACTCCCTGTCTATGTTGATTTCACTCGCTATCAAGAAAAGCTAGCAACCCGAAGCCTGATTATCCGCTTTGAAGGCGCATTTTCCTCATTAACTTAAATCTCACTATAGACCACAAAAATTGCGGATTTCCCTCGTTAAAAGCTTCGTTATTTTGGTTTTTCTTCAATGTCGTCGCGAGAAGATGGTGTTGTTAACGAAATGTCATCAATACAAATGAGGTAGTAATGAAAGCCGTAGCCCTCTCGCCACAATACAGTTTGAGCCATCTGGCACCCGGTGGGCGTGTTGGGGTTATCGCACTGGCGACGGATTTCAATATTGAGTACGAGCTTGCGAAACTTCTTCCTGAAGATATTCGTGCTTTTACCAGTCGGGTAAAAAACATCAATCCACTGACTATCGAAAACCTAAAAACCATGGCGCCAGATATTACGCGTGCTGCGGATTGTATTCTGCCAGGCACAGATCTCGATGTGATTATCTATGCATGCACCTCAGGCACGATTGCCATTGGCGATAATCAGATTAGAGAATTAATCCATTTAGCGCGCCCCGATGCCTTGGTGACAAATCCTGTCAGTGCATCTCTGGCTGCCTTCAATAGTTTGGGCGCTAAAAATATCTCTATCCTGACACCCTACACAGAGGCGGTGAACAGGGAACTGGCTTCATTTTTTGAAACCCAAGGCTTGGAGGTTATTAACATTGCCGGCTTTGACTTTGAAGACGATACCGCAATGACGTTTATCTCTCCGGAAGATATTGCTCAAGCCGCCATAACGATTTGTGACCCGGAGGCCGATGCGCTGTTTATATCTTGTACGGCACTGCGCGCCGCTGAGGTAGTATCGCGTATTGAAGCAGTCATCGAAAAGCCTGTGGTCACCAGCAACCTTGCCCTAGTTTGGCATACGATGACGCTTTTGAATGACAAAACGCCAATAAATGGATATGGCGTGCTTCTGGAAACGCCATACTCAATAAGCGATTCAAATTAGCGCCATCTGGGATCTAACACGGCGCCAATCAAAAGAGACAGTCAAAAAGAGACATTCAACCCAGAGCTAAGGAGAGCTTCAAAACTATGTCCAACCTGCCCCAACAACTTATCAGCGATATGGTTGCATGGCGACACCACCTACACCGATTTCCTGAGTGTGGTTTCGACGTCAACCTTACTGCTGATTTCATCGCGGATAAGCTAAAGAGCTTTGGCATTGAGGTGGTCTGTAACATCGGACAAACTGGCTTGGTTGGCATACTCCGAAATGGCACCAGCGATGCCAGCATCGGCTTACGTGCAGACATGGACGCTTTGTTCATTCATGAGCAAAACGAGTTTGATCATGCCTCTCAGCACGAGGGACAAATGCATGCTTGTGGGCATGACGGTCACTCGGCGATGCTGCTAGGCGCGGCGAGCTATCTGGCAGCCAACTCTTACTTTGATGGCACGGTGTATTTCATTTTTCAGCCAGACGAAGAGCATGGGTGTGGCGCTCAGGCGATGATTGATGACGGATTGTTTGAGCGTTTTGCCATTGACGAAGTGTATGGCATTCACAATTTTCCCGGCTTGGCAGAAGGCGAGCTCATGGTTCGTCCCGGCTCACTCATGGCCAGCGAAAGCGGATTCGAAATCAACATTGAAGGCGTTGGTGGTCATGCCGCCCTTCCCCATCAAGGTGTTGATCCGCTTGTCACCGGCGCGCAGGTCATTCTTGCGTTACAGACCATCGTATCCCGCAATCTCAGCGCGATCAGTGAAACGGCTGTGATTTCAGCAACAGAATTTATTACTGATGGCACCGTCAATGTGCTCCCCGGAAAGGTCACTATCAAAGGCGATTGTCGCTGTTTCACCGAGAAAACGCTGGAACACATCGAGCAGCGAATGAAACAAATCGTTGCCGGCATTTGTGAATCAGCAGGCGCAAAATACACCTTTCAATTCACCAATACCTTTTATCCTACCGTCAATTCACCACTGCAAACGGCCTATGCGGTGGAGGCTGCGGAAAAAGTACTTGGTAAAGGCAAGGTCAATGCGCGTTGCGAGCCACTGACAATCTCAGAAGATTTCTCCAGCATGCTGAGAGTCAAACCCGGTTGCTATGTGCTGTTGGGAAATGGCACAGAATCGGTAGGAGGCTGCGCCCTCCACAACCCTAAATACGACTTCAATGACAGCATCCTGCCTTTGGGTGCCCGTTATTGGATCCAACTGGTCAAAGACCGACTTGGTAGGCCCAATGGCTGACCTCTCATAAGCGACTCCCGCTCTTCATAGGGCACAGATCCAAAAGCACAATAACCGCAAGTGGAATCACCCTCTTGCGAGGGACAGTGCTGTCTGAATTTCGACATACGAGGAATGTAAGGATGAAGCAATTTGGCATTATGTTATTGAGTCTTGGCATGATTTTCAGTGCTCAGGCAGAAACGTGGAAGTTTGCGTCTGAAGAGGACAAAACCGACGTGCAAGACATCTACGCGCAAAAGTTCGCGGAGGTGATCAAGAAAGAGTCTGACGGAGATATACGCGTCCGTATTTACTATTACGGTCAACTCGGTACTGAGAATGACATCGTTGAGCTGGCAGCCAAGGGCACCATTCAATTCGTGTCTGTCGGGTCAGGACACCTTGGCTCTTATGTCCCAGAAGTGCAAGCAGTCAGCCTTCCCTACGTATTAGGTACGGATGAAGTTGTGACCCATAAAGTACTGACAGGAAGCCCGACCATTTATGAAAACCTTGCTGCTAAGTTTGAGAACGTAAACCTCAAGCTGCTTTCAATGATGTCAGAAGGCGAAATGGTTTGGGGGGCTAACAAAGCCATTCGCACCCCCGAAGATTTCGCTGACCAAAAGATCCGCACCTTTACGTCAACCATCCCTGTTGAAACCTATAAAACGTTTGGGGCAACCCCAACACCACTGTCTTGGGGTGAAGTCTATGGTTCTCTGCAACTGAAAACCATTGATGGCATGGTTAACCCTATCTATTTCATCTACAACGCTAAATGGCATGAAGTACAGGATTACCTGATGTTCCCTGGCCAACAGCCTTACGTCAGTACGGTTTCCACCAACAGCAAATGGTTCAGCGAACTCGCGCCTGAAAAGCAAGCCATGGTGAGAAAAGCGATCAAAGAAGCCGACAAAGCCGCTTATGACTATCAGCTGCGAATCAACCAAGAAAACCTCGACAAAATTATGGCCGAACGTCCGAATATGCAGGTCGTGAAGCTCAATGAGGAAGAGCGAGAGAGATTTAAGCAGCTGAGCAAAAACTTGCACGAAACTTACTTCGATGTTGTCGCAAATGCCTATCCCGCCGAAGAACAAGCTGCGGCCAGGAAAGAGGCTAAAGCCATTCTCGAAAGTCTGATTCAGGAAGTCAAAGTCGCGGCTTCACAACAGTAATCGGTTGCCTTCAGGGAGCACTGTGATGCGCTCTTTGAAGGCACATTTGCCTTTCTTCGAGGCAAGCAGACAAGATGTGGGACGTTTTATGAAACATCTGCTGAAGAAAATCAGTGCGTTTACTGAGCAATTGGAGCGGGTTCTAATTATCAGCGGCATCATTGCCATGATGGTAAATTCCACCGCCAACGCTATTGGACGGTACGCGTTTAATAAAAGTATTTTCTTTTCCGAAGAGCTTAATCAATTCCTGATTGTCGGCGTGACATTCATCGGCTTTGCCTATGCTGTTCGGAAAGGACGTAACATCAGAATGACCGCGCTTTATGACGCGCTTGGCTACAAAGCCAGAAAGGTTCTAACGACTATCATCGCTCTTTTTACTGCCCTTCTGCTGTTCTACCTCGCGTACCTGTCTATGTTTTATGTTGCTGAACTTAAAAGCATTAACAGGCTCAGCCCTGCACTGCAATTTCCGGTGTATTACATCTACGCCATTATTCCGATTGGATTCGCGATGGCAGGTCTTCAGTACGCCATGAGTTTTGCCATGAACCTCCTTCACCCGGAAATCTACGTTTCTTTGGATGTCACTGAGGAAGAAGAAAAAGACAGTATGGGAGCACTCTAATGAATGACATCATCCAATTCTTATCTGACATCGTCGCGGGTGAACTCGATATTTATGTCATCACATTCACGCTCGTTTCCGTGATGATTGTGCTGCTTTTCCTAAGTTTCCCGATGGTCGTGCCACTGGCAGTCGGAGCCTTAATAGGCCTGCTTCATTTTTCGCTCGTCGATCCTGAAGTGCTCATCCAGCAAATGGTGACAGGGATTTCCCCCAACGCACTTATCGCCGTGCCGATGTTCATCTTCGCTGCGGACATCATGACCCGCGGCCACACTGCTAATAATCTGCTCGGTCTTATTCAAGCGTTTGTTGGCCACTTAAAAGGCGGCCTGCCGATTACCACCTGCATCAGTTGTACATTATTTGGTTCTGTCTCTGGCTCAACACAGGCGACCGTGGTATCCGTGGGACAAATCATGCGGCCTAAATTGCTGCAAGCTGGTTATAAAGACAGCTTTGTCATGGCACTTATCATCAACGCCAGCGACATTGCTTTTCTGATCCCGCCCAGTATCGGTTTGATTCTCTATGGCACGCTTGCCAATGCCAGTGTCGGTGAACTCTTCATTGCGGGCATTGGGCCTGGCATTGTCCTCACTATCTTCTTTGCCACTTACAGCTACTTTTATAGCCGCAAACATGCAGACAGCATCAGTTTGGTTGAAGAAACCAACCGTGAAGAAAAAATGGAAGCGATTAGAAAATCTCTCCTTCCTTTAGGCTTTCCTGCTCTGATCATTGGCGGGATCTATTCAGGTATTGTCACACCCACAGAAGCGGCGTCATTCGCCGTACTCTACGCTATTGTCGTTGAGTGTGTGTTTTACCGAATTTTAGGTACCAAGGATGTACTTGATGCGGCATTAAGCACAGGCCTGATCACCGCAGTCGTATTTGTTTTGGTTGGGATTGGACAGGCTTTTTCCTGGTACATCTCGTTCGAACAAATTCCGCAGGACTTGCTGGCTCCGTTAGATCTCAGCAGCGCTTCTCATGAATACATTCTGTTTGTTATCGCACTGGCTTTTTTTGTCGGCTGTATGTTTGTCGACTCTCTGGTGGTATTGCTGATCCTGACACCTATATTTGCGCCCATTGTTGATGCCGCAGGGCTGGACCCCGTCCACGTAGGTGTGCTTATCACCCTGCAAATGGCGATTGGCTCTGCGACGCCTCCTTTCGGTTGCGACATCTTCACCGCCATCGCAATTTTTCAGCGGCCGTATCTTGAGGTTATTCGTGGCACCTTGCCCTTCTTCCTCATTTTGTTGGTGATGTCAGCATTGCTGATTTTCCTGCCGGATATTGCACTTTTGCCGAGAGACATACTATTCAGTAAATAATATTTGCTAATCAAGGAGAACAAAGGAATGCCCTTATCGCCGCTGAATCCACCAGCCAGAGGCTTTGCGCAAAGTGAATTTGAATTGCGCACTTACGAGTTACAAAAACAGATGCGGGGGAAACAACTTGATGCCGTTTTCTTCACGACTGAGGCTGAGTTTCGCTATTTCAGTGGCTTTAAATCGCAGTTCTGGGAAAGCCCAACTCGACCTTGGTTTCTGGTTGTTCCTACCGAAGGAAAACCCATTGCGGTCGTCCCTGAAATTGGCGTCTCTGGTTTTGAACTCACCTGGATAACAGATGTTCGTAGCTGGCCTTCGCCCAGACCTGAGGACGATGGCATCAGTCTATTAGCAACAACGCTTCATGAAGTCAGTGCACGGTTTCGCCGCATTGGCGCTATGCTGGGTCCGGAAACCCATTTGCGTATGCCAGCGAACAACTTTGCCTCGCTGCAGAATTTGCTATTACACCATTCATGGGAAGATGTCTCGGACATTATCCAGATCATAAGAAGCGTCAAATCCAAAGCAGAGATAGAAAAGATCCGGTTTTCCTGCAACATCGCCGCTGAAGCCTTTGACTACCTGCGACAACATTTATCAGTGGGCATTACTGAAAGACAAGCTTGCAAAGCCATGCATTTGGAAATGCTCAGACTTGGGGCGGATTCGTGCCCTTATCTCATATCAGGCTCTGGCCCCGCCGGTTACGACAGTATCATCATGGGTCCTACCGATCGGGTACTTACCGAAGGTGATGTGCTCATTATCGACACGGGCGCCAACTTTGACGGCTACTTCTGCGATTTTGACCGAAACTACGCGTTTGTTAGCGCAGCCAAAGAAACGGTAGACGCCTATGAAGCCGTTTATGCGGCCACAGAAGCAGGACTAGGCGCTGCCGAACCCGGCCGAACAACGGGTGAGGTGTGGCAAGCCATGTGGTCAGTACTAGAAAAAGCGGGCGCACTTGGCAACGATGTTGGGAGAATGGGCCACGGTCTTGGCATGCAACTTACGGAGTGGCCTTCTTTTATTCCTAAAGGGGATGTGGTGTTAAAGCCCGGCATGGTGCTTACCTTGGAACCAGGCATGGCATTTGCCCCCAACCGTATGATGGTGCACGAAGACAATATCGTTATCACGGAAAATGGGTGTGAACTTTTACACCCGAGAACCTGGGACAAACTGCCTGTTATTGGTTAGTACTGATTCTATTTCCACACAAGTACTTCACATCCGCTAAGGCAAGCATAGGTAGATCTTCATCAGTATCCCCATAAGCATAGACCTGGGGATACGCGTTAAGATCTACCGTTTTCTGCACTGCAGCAACTTTGTTTTCGCAGCTACAATCACCATTCAGATATCGCCCTGTGAACCGCCCATTTTTTACTGACATAGTGCTGCAAAGCAGCTTCATATCATGGCGTTTGCAGAAATGACGGAGGTAGATATTCAGCGTGGCAGAGACAAGATACACGTCGTCACCGTTTGCCTTGTGCTTAGCGAGCATTTCCATCGCATCTGGTCTTAATACGGTTGGTAGATACTCAGCAGCAAATCGTTTAGCAATCACATCTACGTCTTCTTCACGGCGATACCAAAACGCAATGCACGCGAGTACAGGGCGTGTTTTTCTGGCAGGAAGCAGACCGAGCTTGTAAAGCAAGATGATTGGCCAAACCAGCGCAAAGCCAATCGCTAACCGCCGCTTTGAGGTTGCGTAAAATAAGAACGCTGTAAAGGTATCTTCCTTGGTGAGGGTGCCATCGAAATCAAAGAGCGCTAAGTTCATGGGTTAGAACGGCAAGCCAATCAGTTTTACATCGCCTGAGGGCCACGTGTTATTGAGTGCCTTCGCCATGGTTTTTCCAGCCAATACCCACCCATTTTCCGGGTTCAGCATAAGAACATTTGTCGTCGTTTCATAACCGCTGGAGCTGTAAATCTCTGCTTCCCCAAACAACAACGCAAAATCATCTCCTGCGGCCAACCTGTGCTGGTGCACTTCTTTGAGTAACTGCTTGACCAGCCCCTGGCCACGAAATGCCTGATTGACACAAACTTCAGCAATACCCGCAATGGAATACTCAATTCCATCAATTGACACCTGTTTTTCGTGGACGGCAATATGCGCAGCAAGTTCGTCACCTTCCCAAGCCATAAATCGGTGTTGAGGCATTTCTTTGTAGTAACGGTGTTGGGCAAAATGTTCAGAATCCTGATTGTTTAAGAAGCTAGCGCTAAGGAGTAATCTGAGTTTTTGGTCGATGATGTGGGTGACTTCAGAGTCAGGTAAATATTGGATTTGCATTTCTTAGCCTTAAAGGAAAACAAACGATGCTTTAAAACGAACAGATTATACGCCATATGTACCTCGAAGATAGAAGCGGCTCTTATCAAATTGATTCAGAGGGTGAATAGAGGGTTCGTGATGATGTCCGCTCTGCTAACATATCTAAATTCGTTAACAAATAAGGCAATGATAAAAAAGCTTTTGAGGTAATTGAAAAGGAACCAACGCCTAGTTATTAAGCGTTAGCCCTTTTTCGACGAGTTAAGATGCTTTATCTAGCTTCTTATCCTCCACCCAACAACCTTCAAACTTGCGGCGATGCAAATGACACGGTAATCCTTCGTTTGGCTGTGTCCAAGGGGATTCTTCCAAGGCCTGTTTCATGTCGTTGTAACCACACTCACGGCGCAAACGGATTGAACGGCGTGAAAATTCAGCATCGCTCAATGGAATATGTCCCTCTAGTGGGTCAAACGTGATATGCACAATGTCGATTTTCTTGCCGGCTTTCAGTGTTGTTACATCTGGTACTTGAGCACTACCGACCAGTCCTGGTGTGGTTTTCAACACATGGTCGAGATTACGTTTTGCGATAAGTGCTTCCAAATGTTCACTGGTGCGGCTGGCATATTGGATTTCTTTCTCACGCCAAAGTACTTCGCTCATGGTTTTAGGAAGTTCGCCATTGGCATTCCAGAGGTCGACCATAAAGATCAGCAGCTCTTCATCGCCGGCCAAATCAAGTATACCGTTGACTGGTGTATTAGAAACTACACCTCCATCCCAGAAGTACTCCTCACCGATTTGGGTAGCGGGAAAACCTGGCGGAAGTGAGCCACTCGCCACAGCATGTGCTGGGACAATCTCATCAGTTTTACTGTCGAAAAAAACCAATTCGCCATCAGTCACACGGGTGGCACCTACTGTTAGACGGGTTTTGTTTTGATTGATGAGGTCAAAATCAGCCAATTCCGCCAAGGTGGTAAAAAGTGGAGAGGTGTCATAGAAGCTGGTTGCAGCCTCGCCTGGAGGCGCTAGCCAAGGATTGATTGGGCGCGGCGTAAAGAAATCCGGCTGTCCAAACATCAGCGCTGAGGAGGCACTCATGGCATTAAAAGCCATCGCCAAAGAACTCGGGATGTGAGCGTCAGTGTCTGGGCGAGAAATTCGCTCCCAGAAGGTTTCCAGTTTGCCTAATCGGTCTTCTGGTTTATTCCCTGCCAGAACCGCTGAGTTTAACGCGCCAATGGAGATGCCAGCAAACCAGTCTGGTTCAAATCCCGCTTCCTTCATCGCTTGGTAGGCACCAATGTGGTATGCCCCTAACGCGCCGCCACCCTGCAGTACCAGACAAACCTTAGGTTTTTTATTGCGTCTATTTGTCACCATTTTCCTGTCTCCATGTTATTTAACTGGAGTCTTTATAGACCAATAACTTAGGCATTAAGGTTAACTTTTTTGTTCAAATTGGGACAAGATCGAAGTCATCACAGTTTGAGGTGTTCACTTTCATGCCTTTCAGTGAATTGTTCGCTGATGCAGAAAATAGACAAAGAATTTTGCTGATGCTGCTATTTTATAGGAATATTGAACGATCACTTAATTTGTGTTTGATATATAAAACACCCATCAACACCAAAGAGGCTGATATGGAAGACGTATTTGCAAGAAAAGATGACTCTCTGTATTCCAATCCTTATTCGTTTCTTCGCCTTCCCATGGTTAAAGACCCAAGAGACACAGCAGCTGATGTAGTGATTCTAGGTATGCCTTATGACATGGCGACAACTGGACGTTCAGGGGCACGTCTGGGACCGGATGCAGTAAGACGTGCTTCGGTTAATCTCGCATGGGAGGGATTTCGTTACCCTTGGCCTTTTGATTTACGGGAACGCTGTAATATCGTCGATACGGGTGATTTAGTGTTTACATGTGGGGATAGTGAAGATTTCCTTACTACCGCCACAAAAGCAGCCAGTGAAATTCTAGAAGCAGGTAAAGCGTTACTGACTTTAGGCGGTGACCATTTCGTTACGCTGCCGCTGCTTCGTGCACACCATGCCAAACACGGCGAAATGGCACTTATTCACTTTGACGCCCATACCGACACCTATAGCCAAGGTAGCCAGTATGACCACGGCACCATGTTTTATCACGCGCCCAAAGAAGGTTTGATAGACCCTAAAGTGTCTGTTCAGATTGGTATTCGTACAGATTACGACAGGGACCATCATGCGTTTAACGTGATTTGCGCGGAGGCGGCCAATGATATGACGCCGGATGAAATCGCCAATCATGTCAAAGCCTTGGTAGGTGCGAAACCAGCCTACATCACCTTTGATATAGACTGCCTGGATCCAGCTTATGCGCCAGGAACCGGTACGCCTGTGATTGGAGGAATCACATCAGACAAAGCACTGAGGATTTTACGCGGATTACGGGGGATCAATCTAGTGGGGATGGACGTAGTTGAAGTCAGTCCGCCATTTGATAACAGTGAAATTACTGCGCTCGCTGGCGCAACAATTGCTACAGAACTTCTGCACCTTTGGGCGGCAAAATAGTTTCGCGTTACGCCGCAAATTAATCTCGCATTGGATTTGCTAGGGGCTGTTGACCTTTGGTGATGATTTTTGCAGCAGTTTGTGGAGATTTTATGCAAGGCAGAGGCGTCGATGTGTAGCTAGCCTACATGAGAAGCCGATAACGCAGCAGAAATTCCCCACAAACGCTGCCCGAAGGGTTCTGCTCTAAGCGTTTTATGCTTTGTTGAGGTGTATTTGCTTAGAATGCTAGGCGGCACACACCTCGCCGCGCCCAAAACGCTTATAGCGAGAACAAAATTTAACCACCAAAGATCAACAGCCCCTAGTCAGCCAGTATTTCGTTTTTGGCTGACAACCTTTTCAATCGGATGTGCTTCAATGAAGTGCTCAACATCATGCCGATACGATTTGTAGAACAGATTCGGCGCATGACCGCATCCCAAATAATAATTCACAGCCATTTCAGGCTGGGTCTCCCGCATTCTTTTAATAATATCTTTGGTAAGAACATCTGAGTGCAAACCGTGCATCAACATTAAGGGAAGATCTAAGTTACCGAAGTGGCACCAAAGATCCATTGGAAGTGAGTTTTGGTCGTATTGAGCGAGAATTTCAGGATCATAGTGCGTGGTGTAATCACCGTTTTCCAACCTGCGAACAGAAGCAGAGATGATCGTATGCCATTGCTCACAAGTATGTGGACCGAATGGCTGATATAAAGTCTGGAGGTACTGGTTGATTTCGTTATAGCGGCGGAATGCAATGGGCTTCTGCACGTAATTAACAATCCTTTCCAACGCATCTTTGGGCACCTCAGGGCCAATATCGTTCATCACCAGCGTTGAAATACGGTGGTTATATTCCGGATTGGAGGCAATCAACATACCAATCAGTCCGCCCATACTGGTGCCAACCCAATGCACTTTATCACAGCAGTAAAAGTCCATGAGCTTAACCGTAATATCGATGTAATTAGCGTAACTGTATTCGTTTTTTGGATCATCAGCCCATTGGGAAAGGCCACGACCCAAAGTGTCCGGTGCTAGTACCCGATAGCCTCTTCTTGCTAACTCATCACCCAGCTCGACAAAATCAATGCTGTTCCGCGCCAGACCATGCCAACAAATCACTGTTTCCCCACCTTCAGGGTTCCATGCTCGGACGTGAATTTCCCGTCCGTTAATGATTGGATATTGGTGCAGCATTTCAGACATGGTTTGATTTCTCCCTACGCGATCCCCGGATGCCCGCACAATACACCAACATTTTTGGCTTTTGTCTGATAAGGGGGCAACACTAATTATTTGACTGATTTCACATTTCCTCAACTATTGAGTAAAAAAAAGTCTGTTTCCCTTTCATTTAGATCCGATACCATCACAACTACTACTTTCCAGTTATTGTGATACTCAATGAAAAAAGTGTTGGTCAGCGCTTGCCTAATGGGGCAGAAAGTTCGCTATGACGGCAACGCCCTTACCCAAGAATCTGAACTATTTCAACGTTTAGTGGAGTTAGCAGATATCGTGACGCTCTGCCCTGAAGTCGCAGGAGGACTGCCCACACCACGCCCACCGGCAGAAATTGATGTCGCGGACGGTGGGGCGGTGGTCGCAGGGAAAGGAAAAGTCATTTCCGTACAGCAAATAGATGTGACTGGGCATTTCGTTTCAGGTGCTCAAAAAACACTCGAACTATGCAAACAGCATAACATCAAAATCGCTATTCTTACTGAATCTAGCCCTTCTTGTGGAAGCACTCTTATCTATAATGGCCAATTTGCTGGCACCAAGGTCTCTGGTCATGGCGTGACCACTGCACTCCTCCGACAACACGGTATCACCGTGTTCAGTCAGTTTAACGTCGAAGACGCGCTGGCTGCACTAGAATTATGAAAACGATTTCAGTGAAATTAGTAACTCACCATTGAGTACTTTGGTATTAAAAGTGTTAATCAGTGAACATTTGTGAATAATGCGAACGCTTTTCATTTGGCAAGGCTCCGTATTTCGTGGCAAAACTAACGCTATTTGAAAAAAAGCTGCGTTAAATGAATAAGGTTGCAAACATGGCTATCGGTAAGTAGTTGTGTGTAAAACCATCCATAAGGATTATCTAAAGGAAGCACTTTCATATCAAAGGGATAAAATCGCCCTAGATATATCGGCGTTACAGTATCAGGTAAGTTAAGGAAGATCTCGTTGATTACCATAAAAGAAGTGGCAGAACTGGCAAGAGTTTCCCAGTCAACTGTGTCTAGAGCGTTGAATGGCCACAAGTCGGTAAAGGAAAAAAACCGTGTGAAGGTATTTGATGCCATCGAAAAGCTCGGATACCAACCAAACGCGTTCGCCCAAGCATTGGCATCGAATAAATCGCACAGCATTGGCATGTTGGTGGGAACGTTTGATGGTCCCTACTTCGGTCCTTTGATGCACCATGTTGAAAAGGTAGTTCGTCAAAAAAACTACCACCTCATCATTACTAGTGGTCATGAAAACTACGATGAAGAGCAGGAATCTATTCGCTTTCTCAATGCGAAAAAGATTGATGGCCTGGTACTCACTTCAGACATGATGAGTGACGCTGACATTTTGCAAATTGTTGAAAAGACACCCGCTACCATGCTGATGAACCGATACATTCCGGAAATTTCGGATCAATGTATTTGCATGGATAACGAATGGGGTGGCTACATAGCGACTGAGCATTTGATACAAAACGGGCACCGCCGCATTGGTTGCGTCACTGGTCAACTCAGCAAAATCGACAGCCGGGAACGTCTTCAGGGTTATCGCAATGCACTGGAAAAATATGGTATCGAATACGATCAGAACTTAGTTGTTGAAGGTCGTTTCGATCACGATGGCAATGATAAAGCCGTGCGTCGTTTGATGGATCGCGACAGCGGCATCACTGGTATATTCTGCCTCAATGACAGCATCGCTCTCGCAGCCTATGGCGTTTGTCATGACCGAGGCATGAAAGTCGGCGAAGACATTTCAATTGTTGGATTTGATAATCACACCTACAGTCAGTACATGACACCAAGTCTCACAACCATTCACTTTCCTCTCGAAGATATGGCTTGCGAAGCAGCGCGCGGTGTACTCAATATGTTGGAAGGCAAGCCATTAGCCAACATTAACACCCGCTTGTTCCCGACGCTAATGGAACGCGGTTCGGTGAGAACCTTGGAAACTGCACCTATCACGCCAGCTTAATCACGAACCCACTCCATAAAAAACAGCCGCAAACGCGGCTGTTTTCGTTTTTGGTACTCTCTGTTAGCCAGCTTGGTTCAAAACACTACGCGGAACATCTACTGCGATTTGCGCGATCTCACCTGTGCGGCTGAATAGCTTCTTACACAGCGACTCCGGCAGTTGATTGCCTTCGATGGAAACCACATCACCAGAAATCAAAGAGACAACAATCGTGGTTGAGCCACTTTCTGCCAAACGGTAAAGAAACGGCACCTGACAGTAAGTGAACGCCATTTCACCTGCATTGAGCGCAATGCTGACTTCATCGCCTTGCAGGTCAACATATAGGAAATGTGCCTCTTTTGATGAGAATTCACGTTCGAACAGCAGCGAAGGTGTAATCGTAATCGTACCGCCTTCCACCAGAAGGCCCAACTCACCAAAGCGCGTGATAATTTCCTCTTTCACTTGCCCTGTCATACCTGGCTGTTGCGCACCAGCATGTTTTGGCGTATGCGAGTATGGGTCAACAGGGAACGCACCATATTCGGTTGGTGTCTTGTTAAAGCCAATACCTTCACGCACACGATAGTAGTAGTCCGCCAGTTTACGGGTTTCCGCGCTGTGTGGATTTTCTTTCCTACTTGCGAAGTACACTTCCTGCACTGCCAAGAGCAGTTTAGAGACCATGTGCCAATAGATACAGCCCAAACCCTCGTAACCAAACATGGTACCAGAACGGCCAGTGAATTCTCTGTGGTTAAACACTGACTCATAAAGTGCAAGCACATTTTCGTACTGCTCGTCCGACATTTGTGGGTAATCCGCTCGTACTGCATCCAGTACTGATTTTAACGCACCTGAGTTTTCGAGTTTCGCATTAAAGTGGAACACACCATCAAGGTCTACATACACCACGCGTTTATCACCACGCTTACTCATGTCACGTAACAAATCGTTGTTACGCAATGCTTCTGCTTCAATGCAGTTACGGCGGCTAAAGCCAGCAAGCTCGCGGTCCGGGTACAACATGAACGATTTTTGGTCTTCACGGTACATTTCGCTGTTGAACAGATTATCCAGCAATGACACTGCCTGGGAACTGCTCAATGCCCCTGAGCTCAATGCTGCGACTTGGCCTTCCAGCATTGGGTACAGTGGCATAGAATCCAGTGATTCACTGTTGTACTGAACCACGTTATAAGCATTAAACAGACCGTCTTCCCGAAGGTTACGCTGAGTACTGCTGTCTAGCAAAGCAAGGCTGGTGCTCAGCAGAGATTCGATATCGTGCTTGTCGACCAGCGTTTTACCACTGAAACCATGCTGTTGGTAAACCTGATGACGGTAGCGGCTCGCCGCATCCACTAGCTCAGTCAACAACTTGTGCTTGGTCTGGCGGGTAACGGTTTTCTTCTTCACATCACGCAGCGTTTTATTCAGGATTTCGCTGGTTTCTTTCAGCCAAGTCGCGACTTCATTAGAAATACGCACTTTCTCTGGAGATTGTACAAACAGGGTTTGTATGAATTCCACATAACGACGCATGTAGTTCAGCGTCACCATTGAAAGACCGTTACCTACAATCGCGTTATTGGCATCATTCCACTCAGGACGCTGTGTGTTGAGCCAAATACCACCATCGACAACCCAGTTACCCAGCTTCGACAAAAGAGGCACCAGCAGCTTCTCAGAGAGGTTGACCAGATATACTTCTTTGTCCGTGTCCAGTAGAAGTCGGCCGTCACTACCAATCACCTCATTGAGCTTTTCCGTGCGCTCCTGAAGCTCAGTGTCAAACGTCACTGTGTCCTTCGGGTTCGAGAACAATGTGCGTGTGTCTCCGATACGGTATGGCACATTTGCATAGCTATAGATTTCACGGGACAAATTCGCGGTTAGCTGCGCAGGTTCAAAGCGCTCAGACCACTCCAGGAACTTGAGCAGATAGATGATCTGGTGGTCACCCCAATAGCCAATGTTGCTCCATGGGTCTTCCGGCTCCAGTACTTCCCAGTCGATGCCGTCTTTGGTGATACGGTAAGGGTTGTAACCGTCGATGGTTGAAGCATTGACAAACTTGGCAATGAAAGAGCGCAGGTATCCGGGGTAGCTCAGAGCCAGTGCTTCCCAGTTCTGGAAGATGTCGCGCCAGTTACCCTGATACGCGAGCAGTGGGTTACCTTCCTTGTCTTTGACTTTGATGTCGTAGTGGTTCCAAGGACGGCTAGGGTCACCGTGACGACGACCAAAGGTCAGTGGGAGATATTCGTAACAAAGACGCAGCAATTGAATATCGTCAGCTTGTTCAGCGCGCTTTACCAGTTCTTCATGGGTAAACGTTGCTGGCAACTCTTCATAAAATGCTTGGTTGCGCAGTACAACTTTCTTGTTGGCGTTTTCTGCTGTTTGCTGCACATCATCTTTGCGCAGAATATAACCTTGTTCGAATACGCCACCACGCATGCTGTTAAATAGCACGTTCGCGTAATGGTGGTTACTGGTCGCCTCTTCTTCAGAGAACTGTAATCCATCGACCGCTGAAATAAGAGAAACCAGCTCTTTGTGGTTTTTCACACAATCTTGCTCCACTTTTTCTCGGAGTGACTGTGGGTCTTTTTGCTTGTTACGCAAAGCAACGACACCGGCATGATCTTTTTCAATGTCGATAACAAACAACCAATCGTTACTCTCACTCGCTGCCAGTTCAATCATTTTGTGAATGAAGTATGCACCACGAACACCGCGTGTCAGGGTTTCACTTTCAATGATATCGCCGCGACGGAAAGCTGGTATTTGCTGGCTGCTAAGCAGGACTTCGACGTCATCGCTATCAATACAGAAAACAGTATTTGCAGTCAGTGCTTCTGCGGGGTCAGCACAGTCGCTAAGCTTCGCATACATAGTGTAAAGCGCCAGCGTGGTATCTTGAACGCGCTCATTCCATTTATAGGCATCTACCAGTGCACTGCTCTTTTGCAGCGCAACCATTGGTGCACCATTTGGCAGGATGTTCTGCACACCGTCCAGAATTTCAATCTTGCGCGAGGTGCCAGAGAAGTCGCTCAACTCTGCACGGCGGACAAAACCGTAAGTGTTGCCGCTCTGCCAGCTATATTTGAACGTCAAGCGCAGTGTCGGGTTAATTTCCTCAAACACTACTTTGTCACCCGTTATATTTTTGTAAAGATTACGGATAACACGATACTTACCATTGTGCTGAGGGTTAAACGGTTCCCACGTCACAATATCACCTATTTCATCTTCAAGACGGATGAAGGTTTTAGGGCCAGTGTTTTCAGCATTCTCATGGATCATATCCACTGAGCGATACGGAAACAGGGCATTTTCAGGATTGCCACGGCCTGCTGACAAACATCCGGTAGACGACGCAAACACCCAGTGATCATTGGCAGACACCACACTCATAAAGAAGGGTGGCATTTGATCGACATTTTCAATGCGATAAAAGCGTTCGCCATTTGAATCAACGAATTGCCCCTTCACAGGGTTGCTTGCCAGTTTAAAACAATGTTCCATATTTCTTGGTTCCCAAAAAGAAAGCGCTTTCTTATTAATTTAAAATTTTCCCGGTGGATTTTTCAACCATCACCGGGAGGTCGATAAAAGGTTACGCTTCGATAGGGCCTTATGGCCTTAGAGGTGGTGACACCTCGCGTAATGCCCTGGTTTGACTTCCGTCGCCTCAGGCATGGATTGTATGCAGGCTTCCGTCGCAATTGGGCAACGCGAAGCGAACGGACATCCGACACTACTGGGTTTCCACAGCGGTATCTCGCCCTTTCTAACCGATAGATCGCGGCGGCCTGCACGTCCCACTTCCGGCACAGCGGACAACAGCAATTTCGAGTAAGGGTGTTGAGGTGTTTGCGTCACACTGTCGCTCTCACCCCACTCCACCATATGACCGACATACATGACGGCCGTTTTTTCTGCAAAATATCGCGCGGTAGCAATATCATGCGTTATGTACAT
This sequence comes from Grimontia marina, assembly GCF_900060185.1. Lineage (GTDB taxonomy): Bacteria > Pseudomonadota > Gammaproteobacteria > Enterobacterales > Vibrionaceae > Enterovibrio > Enterovibrio marinus. The sequence continues at coordinate 32,037 of NZ_FIZY01000029.1, forward strand.
AAAAGCTATCCCATGCTTGTCTTTGAGATCGGCCATCAAATTCAAAATACCAAGACGCACCGAAACATCCAGCATGGAAATGGGTTCGTCAGCCAGGATGACTTCCGGGTCGACGGCTATCGCTCTCGCAATCGCCACACGTTGTCGCTGTCCGCCGCTGAGTTCATGTGGAAATTTTTGCGCCGTCTCCACAACCGGAGACAGTCCCACTAACTCAAGCAGCTCGTAAACCTTTTCCGTTACATTTTGTTTGCTTGCCCGCTTGTGAATAAGCAGAGGACGGGCAATGTGATGGTGAATACTATGAACAGGATTCAGCGAGCCAAACGGGTCCTGAAATATCATCTGAACCTGGCGGGCATATTCCAGTTCACCATTCTCAGACACATAGTCCGCCAGTGACTTTCCTTTAAAGGTAATCGAGCCAGCCGAGTGTTCATAGATTCGGGTCAAGATCCGTGCTCCGGTACTCTTCCCCGAGCCAGACTCTCCCACAATCGCTAACGCTTCGCCTTTCTTCAGTTCAAAGGAAACGTCGTTTACCGCTCGCATCAAATTGGACTTGGAATGCCCGATGCGAAAATCCATCACCAGGTTTTTAATTTCAAGAAGGGTCTCTTTGTTTTCCATTCTAAGCTCCTTCTCTAAACCAGATGACACGCGACCTGATGCTCAGGTGCGATGAGTTTCAACTGCGAATCCTGCTCAGTGCAGGGCGCAAAACACTTGCTGCAACGCTCCTGAAAATTACACCCTTGCGGTGTATTCAGCAGGTTCACCGGATTCCCCGGAATCCCGTACAAACGCTCTTTCGGACCATGAATGGTTGGAAACGATGAGAGCAATCCTTGTGTATAAGGATGCTGTGGCGCCCCGAACACGGTTTGCGCATCGCCCAGTTCAATCATGTTGCCCGCATACATCACGCCGATACGGTCTGCAATTTCGCCCATCAGACTTAAATCATGGCTGATGAACAGAATGGAAAAACCGAACTTTGCTTTAAGATCATAAAGCTCGTTCAGGATTTCCCTTTCAACGACAACATCCAGTGCCGTCGTTGGCTCATCCATGATGATGAGCTTTGGTTCCAACGCCAGTGCCACTGCAATCACCACGCGCTGTCGCATGCCGCCACTCAACTGGTGCGGAAACGCTGACAGACGATCCGGGTGAATCCCTACAATTTGCAGCAGCTCTGACGCTTTTTCTGTCGCCTGTTTCAACGACACCTTTTTGTGCGCCAGAATCACATCTGTCAGCTGCTCACCAATGGTGATCACAGGGTTAAGAGAGTTCATCGCACTTTGAAAAACCACTGACACTTCATTCCAACGGAATGCGCGCAGCTGTTTATCATTCATCTTCAGCACGTCTTCGCCTTTGTAGAGGATTTCACCCTCTGAGATCAGCGCAGGCGCTTTATGAAGACGTGAAATCGCAAACGCCAATGTGCTCTTTCCGCAACCAGATTCGCCAGCAATACCCAGCGTTTCACCTTCGGCAATGCTCACACTGACATTGTTCACTGCTCGTGCCACGCCATTAGGCGACACGTAATCCACACAGAGGTTGTTAATTTCGAGCAAGTTTGCCATTACAACCCCCTTTTCTTGTCTGCCGCTTTTTTCAGTTTGCGCCAGAGCTTCATATGTGGACCGGTTTTGAGTTTCGGATTACTGACCTGATCAATCGACATATTGATCAGCGCCAGTGCGCCACCGGTGATAGCCAGTGCCAAAGCCGGCACCATCATTTCCCACCAAGCGCCCGTGTAGAGTGCCGACGTCGTTTGAGCCCAATAGAGCATGGAGCCCCAGCTCACTTCAGTCGCGTCACCCAGGCCTAAAAAACCCAACCCTGCTTCGGAGCCCATAGCGTAAATGACGGCACCCAAGAACCCGCCGAACACAATGGAAACAAGGTTGGGTAAAATCTCGACCAAAATAATACGCAGTTTTGATTCACCCATGACTTCTGCAGCCAGAATGAATTCTTTGTTGCGAATTGCCATGGTTTGAGCGCGAATCACGCGTGCGCCCCATGGCCAGGAGGTCAACCCAAGTAAAATCGTTATCACCAATGAGCCCACTTGCCCCAGAAACGCCGCCAGGACGATCAATAAGGGAAGCTGTGGAAACACCAAGAACACATTGGTTAAAAAATTCAGTCTTTCATCAATCTTGCCGCCGAAGTAGCCAGCAGACACACCCACTGCCACGGCAATGCCCATCGCAATCAGGCCAGCAAACAGCGAGACGGTTAGAGTTTTACGTGCGCCATAAAGCACTTGGCTGTATACATCACGCCCGCTTCGTGTGGTACCCATCAAGTGTTTCTCACTCGGTGGCTGATGCGGACGCGCAACACGTTTTTCCGCTGAATATGGTGCCAACACGTTGGCAAATATCGCTCCGACCAGCACCATGGTCAGCAGCAAGGTGCCAAGAATTGCTGGCGGATTGCCATAGAAAAAGGCGTATATACTTTTCCCCGCGCGCTTTATCGCTCCGCCTTTGTTTGGCATTTTCACTGGCTTGTTCTGGCTCGATTCCATCGTCTTATCCATGTGCCCGCTCCTTAATTCGCAATGCGCGGGTCAAGCCAGACATACAGCAAGTCGGCGATGAAATTCGCGGTGAGCACAGCGGTCACCAATATCAGCAAGATGGCCTGAATGAGCGGATAATCCCGCGCCACAATGCCTTTCAACAGAATGTTGCCCAGCCCCTGATAGTTGAACACCACTTCGGTCATGATCGAACCGGCAAAGGAAAAACCAATTGCCATCGCCACTGCAGTTGCCACAGGCAATATCGCGTTACGCCCAGCGTAGCGGTACATCACACGGGTACTGCTCAAGCCCTTGGCTTCTGCCATGGTCACGTAGTCTTCACCAAGCACATTAATCATGGCGTTACGCATGTTGAACACCCATGCAGCAATACCAACAACCACCATTGAACCGACCGGCAAGATGGCGTGTTTCAGCACGCTGCCGATAAATTCCAGATTGAACCCCGGATCCAGCGACGGGTCGTAGGTGTAAGCAATCGGCAACAAATCCCATTTAATCCCGAACAGGTAAAACAGGAACAAGGCTGTAACCACATACGGGAAGTTACTGATAAACGACAATACCGGCGGCACCACTTGACCAACAAAACCCGTTCGGCGGTAAGAGGCATAGGTGCCAATCGACACACCAATAATCAACGCCACGATCAGAGAGCCAAGCGCGAGGAACAAAGTCCAAGGCAGTGCATTACCAATGACTTCCGACACACTGATGGGGAACATCAATACTGACGGTCCCAAATCCAGCGTGAACACACTTTTGATGTACGCCAGATACTGCTCAAAGACATTACCATCAAGGAAGCCGTACATTTCACGCACCGCATCCATTTGTGCAGGATCCATTTTTCCCTGCGCTGCTGCGAACAGCGCCTCAACCGGGTCGCCAGGCATCAAGCGCGGCAACATGAAGTTGAATGTAATCGCGATAAGAAACGCGCAGAAATAGAAAATGAATCGCCGAAACAAAAATGCCATCGATTCGCTCCTCAACAGTCCATGAATTCAGCGTATCGGCTTATTTCAGGTGCAGGTTATTGAGGATAATGACGCGCTTACCGCCGTCATACCAAACGGGCTGAACGTATGGGTTTTCCTTCGTTGGCCAACCATCCACTTTCTTGGTGCTGTACTGGAACCAGGTTGGATTTGAGAATAATGGAATAAAAGGCAAGTTCTCTGCGGTAAACACTTGTAGCTTATCCAAAATCGCCTTTTGCTCTTCCGGTGAACCAGTTTGGCCAAAGCTGTCGATCAGCGCATCAATCTCAGCATCATTAACACCGTGACCCGCGTGCCAACTGTTGCCTACACGTGAAGAAGAGAAGTATTCCTGGTAAGCAATAATTGGATTTGTCGCTACCATCGACCAGTTTATAGCAACGTCATATTCGCTCTTCTTGAGGTTCGCGTCATAAACCGCCCAGTCGACAGTTTTCACATTTGATTTGATACCGATTTCGTCGTAAAACTCAGTTACCATCTGTACGACCTGAATCCAGTCTGTCCAGCCTGTGACAACCTCAATATCGAACTCCAATTTTGAGCCATCAGGGTTATCACGATAACCATCACCATCTACGTCTTTAACACCCGCTTTATCCTGATTGAATTCAGTGAGATGGCTGTATCTGTCGGAGATCTCTTTATTTATGCTCTTTTCATACAGCTCACCGATACCACCCGCGTTAAAGTTGGCGGTTGGATAGCCATATGCTGCGATATCAACAATCAGTTCGCGATCCAATGCCATTGATAGAGCCTGACGCACTTTCAGATCATTAAACGGCACTTTCTTCGTATTCAGGTAAAGGTGAATCGCGTCATTGGCTGGATACCAAAAATGGTTGTTGTCCGGGTCACGCTTCACGAAAGTGCTTTCAATATCAGCAATAAAGTTCGACCCCCAATCCACTTCACCTTTCATCAGTGCCGGCTGTATCTGAGAATTATCGTTGAATGAACGGAAGCTCACGCAATCAAGATAAGGACGTCCTTTAAGGTAATAGTGCGGGTTGCGGCAAAGCTCCATTTGCTGGGACTTGCGGTATTTAACTTGTGTCATTGGACCCGTACCTACCGGGTCAGGATTGGTAAAGGTGGTAGCATTGTCCACTTTTGACCAAACAGCCTTTGGTAGAATATGGTACTTTTCCAGATTCCAAATGAAGGTTGAATCTGGCTTCGCTAGCGTAAATGCAACGGAGTTATCAACCGTGACTTCTACCGACTGCAAGTTGCCGCCAGACCAAATACCCTTTGAGTCAAATGCGGGGTTCTCTTTGGTCAGCAGAAAGCTGTACGCCACATCTTCAGCAGTCAATAGCGAGCCATCAGACCACTTCAGCCCATTGCGCATTTTCACTGTGATAGTTTTCAAATCGTCTGAATAACCAGCCGATTCCGCGAGGCGAAAATCCGTCTCTCCAGTCATGTTATTAAACACCATTAAAGGCTCAAACATGATGCCGTGGAAGACGTCTTTCGTAGTATAAGGATTGTAATTATCGACAAAACCAGTCGTGATGATCGGCACGTTAAGCGTTCCACCTTGCTTGATGTCAGCCGCCTGAACACCCACAGTTAGTAACGCACTGCAAACGAGAGAAGCGAAGATTTTCTTGTTGTACATCTTGCCGTCCTTTTTGTCGTTATATATCCAATCAGTTGACTGAAAAGCCCTTGCTGCTTTTGCAGTAAAACTTGAGTTATGAGCGTAGCCAATCACTTTCCGCACGATCACCCGTTTGAAAGCGCTTTCTTTGCGATAGATATTAAAAAATCCAAGGACTTCAACAAGCCATCTTTTACCTTTTTGTAACAATGATCACAAATACTTAATCATTGAATTATCATGAATATCAATAGTGAGAACGGTTACATCATTGCAGAATGGTGTGTGGTGACGATTGCAGGATTTTATACCCAAACAACCTGAAGATGCAGGATTCAGCGAGATTGACTGGCGTTATGATCGCGGCGTTCCTTTGCAGGTGTCGTCATCTCCATCAAAAAGGAACAACAAAGAGCACAACGTCAGTCAACTCGACCGAAGGGAGGCCTCCAATGCGCCCACATCTTCGTTAAATCCCAAGGAAATAGAACGACTATTCCTCGTAAAATTTGCCTCGAATTAAACGCATTGATGCCCTTTGAATGCGAGCATCTGCAGGTCGTTTGGGTATGGGTGTAGGGGGAGAAACTCTATACACCCGTAAAAACATTAAACCACACCAGAAAAGACAGTATCTAGAGCTTACCGCTCAGCCTAACTGATCGGTTCTGCATGAAGCCGGGAATTGAAAGGTTTCTTGATAACCAACCGTCAGGCCTTCTTTCTGAGTTCATGCTTAGGATTATCTAAAAATAGACATGTTGGGAAATCTAGCTACCTAGACTTAAACCTGAGTTCACTTCACGGTACCTCGCATTGTTTACTTATGATAAATCTGCAGAGGGTAATTCGGAGTTGTCAAACGCCCGCTCCCAGCTCTCGCATTCAAAATTATCCTCTCCTTCGCCGTTAACGATTGGAACCACCGATCATCCTCTAGAAAAAGAGGCTGATCGTATCGCAAATGAAATAATGAGCGGTGCAAGGCCAACTGCCACTTCAATATGTCGTTGCGGAGGCTCCTGCCCAAATTGTCAACAAGCCCCTTCGACATCCCGTTTGATACAACGTCGAAGTGTATCGCCTTTGAATCAAGGCAATATTAAAGCGCCGCCCTCTGTTACTGCAACTCTAGCAAGCCAAGGAAGACCTCTCGATAACCAAACAAGAGCGTTTATGGAACCAAGGTTTGGTATGCGTTTTTCTAATGTCAGAATCCATGATGGTGCAAATGCAGCAAAATCGACCGATGACATTCATGCAAAGGCATACACCTGTGGTAACCACATTGTTTTCGCAAGAAACCAATACAAACCCAACACTGACCACGGCAGAAAGCTGCTAGCACATGAGCTGACTCATGTCATTCAGCAAAGTGGAGGCAGCAGGTTTATTCAACGCTTTCCTAACCCTGCGCCACCGCCAGCTCCTTATACTCCTGGTAGGCCAGCTCATAACCACCCTGCGATTGGCGCCTGGCCGCTGGTTCAGGCCAACGCGCGAAGCATCTGCAAAGCAATAAGAACCACCATCAATTTACCAGGAGGAGGATCAGTCTCGGTGTGGAACCGGCCCACCACAATTAAAGAAAAGTCGGAATGTGCTTGCGCCGTGCTGTCACCACTTAGTGTGTTAACTGCGGCCAAACATATTCAGATGCGGAACAAACCTCTCGCCGTTGCTCATCTTGACCACTATATCTCCGGAGGTGGGGCAGACTTTGTCGAGCACACAAACCTTGATAATTTGATGAAAACGGATGCCGGTGCCCGGGGAGTCGTCGCCAATGCTATCGCTAGTGCAGACAGAGGAAATGTATTCATTCGTCAGGGTCATTATTCAGACGAAAACTTCAGATTAGCATTTGGCGGTATAGACAGGGTTGATTACCAGGTTAACCGGACCGCTTCCACCGTCGACGTATGGTTCAAAGACAGATACGACTTCCACCCCGCAGGATTTGGGTATACCAACCTCGGTACAGGAGATTACGCACCACCAGGGAGACCAACCAACTGTGTCCACGCTGCCGCAGTAGAAGCCAAAAGCTCAGGTGCGGCTGATTATTGGATGTTTGGTCATGCAACCTTACCTCTAAGTCTGATTACAGGGGGTTCTACAGGCTCTTCTGGGTCTGGTTCAACAGGAAGTTCATCGGGAGGATCCGGTTCTGACGGGGAAACGGATATATAATCTTGTTATCAACAAAAGAGCTACTTGAGCTCCCTCATTAGAGAAAGATAGAGTTAATTTATATAGGCAATTGTCGTCCACATATCTCAAACGATAAGCGCCATGACATTGCCGGTGAACGCGCTCACGGCTATCCCGCCTGCGCCGCCGATGATAAGTGCCATCTGTTCTTTCCTTGAATGTTTTTATGGGTGACACCCCTACATGGAAAGAAACGCGTAAAAAACTGAGCGGAAAAACGAAAAAAAGCCCCAAAGCGTGAGATGAATCACGATTTAGGGCCTTTTGCCTATTCCAAACGAAAAGACAAAAGGGGAAGCATCAAAGCCTCCCCTTTTTCATTAGCAGTTGTTTTTCTCTGCAATGCTAGAGAATTCTATTACTTGCTGAAGTAAATATCATCGATAGTAATATTTACAGGCTGGCTCATATCAGTTCTAGCAGCAGTGATAATAAGTTGCGCAACTGCGCTTCTCGACAAAGAACCAGAGGAATGAACACTCACAAAATCATCTAGAGGCAAAGCCAGTGTAACTACACCTTCCGTTGCAGTTACGCCCTTGCTGATAGCGCTAGTTTCACCATCACCTCCTTCATGAATAGATAGTTTAATATCTAGCGCTTGACCCGTCAGCAACGTATCAACCTGATATGTCATATTGAAGGTCGTGAAGCCAGTGGCATCAAACGCCGACGACGAGAAATCTATCGCTCCATAGGCTTGATTCGCCCCAACATTAATCACTTTTGCTGGGCTGTCATTCAAAGTTCCATCCACTATTGAACTAGCTGAGTCATTCCATAACGCTCCCCATTCGGTCACTGTGATATCCGTATAGTCATCGCTGAATATAGAAACAACATCCGCAGTGGTATCTACATGACCGCCGGTGCCGCCATCTTTACCACCATCAGTGCCGCCATCAGTGCCACTATCGGTAGCCGTCGGCGAGACAATGACATTGTCAATCAGGTACTTAGAGCCATAGCCCGTTTCCCACTTAGGAAATACCATGATGACGTCTATATTTGTCAGGTCTAAGCCTTCGTTTGATAGGTCACTCAATCTAAACGTATAGGTTTTCCAAGTGTTCAATTCTGGTACAGAGTCCAGTTCAGTATTTTGGTCAAACTCCACAGCTTTATTTAGATCTAACTGTACAGCTTCACCCGGGTTGCCATTTTGGTCACCACCGTTTGATTCCACTTTGAAATTCCAAACTGTTGCTGGTGTAGCGCCATCTTCGAGCAATTTAATATCAAACGAAATAACGCCATCAACCATCCAAGCATTCACATCAAGTGGGTTAGACGGCTCTCCTTTACGTGTATTAAAGCCATTTACAGATGGTGTAGACAAAATCTCGAAAGAGGTAGCCGCACCATGTGCAGGATCACTATCCATTACAACTGGAGGAATGGCATCAGTAGCATTATTCCAAGCAACCCACTCCGGATTCGCTGCATCGTTAAAGATCACGATTGGAGTATCACCTGTTGTGCCGCCGTCAGTACCACCATCGGTGCCGCCGTCAGTGCCACCATCGGTACCACCATCGGTACCACCACTTTGAGCGCCAAAAGAGATATTATCAAAATGCATTGTCACATCACTATCTCTTGAAAATTCACCACTCGGGTCAAAGTCTGGGAATACCACTAGCTTAGTTACTGTGTTTGCTAGGGATTGGCTAGAGAAATCAAAGGTCAGCTCCTGCCACTCGCCAACGTTTGAGTAATCAGCCTTAACCTGAATACCGGCTCGGTCCGCATTCTCAAATTTGACTGTCACTGGGCCAGCAGTGTCTTTAAGTACCATCATCTTAACGACGTTATTGGTATCATCTAGCACATAAGGCTCGAAGCTTGCCGTTGATGCACCTGCCCAGTGTTTACCACCAGCACGAGCAATCAGCTTCGCTACGTTACCTGAGGTGTTCTCTCCTGAAGAATTTGGATTCGGAACAAGCTCAACCGCAGGGTCGTCATCATTTTCGAACACTTCCCATATTGTTGCGTCCGTTTCAAAATCGAAAGTTTCTGGTGCACTTGAAGTACCACCATCGGTTCCGCCGTCAATCGAATCATAATCTGCCAAAGCGAGGTCACTAATTTGAACCGAGCCTGGCTGTTCTATGATGATCGCGAGTCTGTTCATATCAGTGTAAGCAGGCAGCGGAATTTTCATCTCCACCCAACCATTGCCCACATCCGTTCCATCTGCCAGAGAATAAACATTCGCTGTTTCTGCGTCGGAAGTAGTTAGAAAAGAAACTTTAAGTGAATCGAGAGTCGTTTTCGCTTTGAATACAGCGTCTGTATATTGCGTGGCATCGACTGTACCATTCGAACGCCAAGCGACTGCACCCCAGTTCACCGTAGAGAGCCGAATTACTGGATTGTAGGTTCTGTCATAGCCACCTCCAAGGCTCGCACCGCCGTCACCATTCCAGATATCTATATTTTCCAACGGCACAGTTTGCGCCTGATCTGTGTAGAAAATATAACCTGCATTTGGAGGAGTCGGCCCAGTAACGGTTTCACGCCCCTGGCACCTTGGATCTTTTTCGGCAAAATACAAGCTATTTTCATTTGCAGGATCGGTTCTATCACCAGACTTACTAAAACGAATGTTCCTAAATTGAACCGAACCGGTATTACCATTTGCCGAGCTGACAAAAAATGGTGCAGTAACATCAGTGATGTCTGGTGAAGCCCCCGCTGTACTCATCTCTGAAATTTTGATTCTATAAGTCTGCCAGTCGGTTGTGACCGCGCGGCTACTATTGCCAGCAAGAGAGATACTGTTCATAGACTGAGGTCTACTGGAACTGCCGAAAACACCAGTGCTAAAGCCAACACTGATTCCGCTATCCAGCAAGTAACCGTCGTTATCCGCTTCTTGTTTGACATCAAAAATGAAGTAGCCATTTTCAAACCCTGCTAGGTTTTGACCAACATCACCTGGCTCATTAATACCTGGAACATCGAGGCTTGCACCCCAACCAAACGAAGCTTTAGGTTTTACAGGGACAACAACTAGTGTGTTTGCGTTGCCATCAACACCGATCCATGAGGTTTCACCTTCCCAAATAGTAGTACTCAAAGATTTTTGAATTTCATCTGCGAATACCGCATATGTGTCACCGCTAACCTTTTGGTTGTAAGGGTAGGCATAAGGAATAGGTAAAATGTCACAAATGACAGCTGCTGAATCACCAGAGTAAGATTGACGGATTGATACGCCTTCACGCGTTAAATTGCTGTAACTACCACTAGCAACTTTATCCCAAACTGCATATTTCGCCGATCCGTCCAATTCAAACAAACCAAAATGCTGTTCAGAATGACCACCGTTGCTTGCTTCGCCTTTCCAAGGCTCATCAAATGCCTCGAATAAGAACATTGACATGCCATTCTGGTCTAGTTTTGCTTTTAACTTATCGTAGAAAGCTTTTTGTTTGTATTCATCGGCTGCACCCGTGCCATCATCACCGAAGCCATCAGTTGAATAGGACGCCCATCCTGTCTCACCAATATGTATTTGTTTGTTTGGATCGATTTTTCTAACAGCATTTTGTACAGCCAGTATTTGCCTTTCTGCTTCTTCGACAGCGCGCGTCATGGCAAGGTCTGCTTGCTCTGTAATATTTAAAGACTGCTCATCAAGAGGGACATTCCAGAATACAGAGTTGTGCTTGGTGTCGTGGAATGGATAAGAGTGAACCGAAACGTAATCGACTGCCTCTATCAACGATTCAATGTCATCTGCATGTTGGTTGTAGTAATCACTCGCCACTTCACGCGCCCAGACCGCCCAGTTGTCAGAGCTGGTAATCCAAACATCAGAGCCTATGTCTCCTCTGGCCTTAGCACTTTGAAGCTGATTAACACGCTTGAGGATAATGGAAGGAACAACACGATATTCACGCGCCCACTCAACCATTGACTCATTGCCCACTGCGATGACTTTGATTATGTCTTTGTATTTCGATGCTAATGCAATTGCCTTTGACATCTCATTGTCGTTGTCAGGGTTCTCTGTATCATGGATTACGGCAACATCTTCTGGGGGGAAAGAGTTCAGCGCATCAATCCAAACGCCAAGCATCACGTACATCTCGAAGTTTGAATCATCAAGTTTCAACTCTCGGATGGCTTGAAGCAGATTTTCAGTATCCGAGTACTTTTGAGTGTTGTACGTGCGAATAACTCTGATTCCCGTCTCATGCATGATCCGCAAGTCTTCTTTCAGATCTTGAACCGACTGAACGGTTGCTTCACTGCGCGAGGTATCACGAAATGAACCATAAGACATCGCCTGAAGAGATGTTGTGCCTAACACAGGGTCACCCGACACAGATTTCGGAAAGTTTCCGGTAGGTGCAGGGTTAGGTGACAAATCACTAGATGGAACAAAAGGGTTTGTAACTGGCTCATCACCGCCACCACCACATGCACCAAGGGCAAGTGACAGTGATACTGCGAGAGCCATTTTTGCTAAGTTGTTTTTCATCGTATTAATCCGTTACAGCTGTTATATCGGCTAAGGGAAGTTCGTTGGCTTGTCCTTTGCCTGATTCCAACCACCAGAATGTTGATGGACTTTACGCTCAGCGTCCCACCATTAAAGAAAGCGCTTTCTTTAATGAATTAGCAAAACCCGAGATTCGGTCACCACCCATCACTCGAGGACAACTACTAGCATTTGTAACGATATTGTTATGGAGGCACTTTGTACAGACTCATTAATGAGACATTGCTAATTTAATAAAAAATAAATATCTATATGATTTATATGTATTTATTTAAATTTAGTCGTTGAGTGTAGTTTCAAAGAATATGACTATAACCCTGTACAGGCAATCTTTAAAACCAACTAAAAGTTACGAATTTGTAATGATTATGTGATCGAATGCTGATTTTAGGTTAGTCATATTTGCGATCAACATCTCTGATAAATTAATGTCCGCTGTACCAACGCTTTCTTTAGTTTGTCACACATCTGGGATAGCACCCCGAGAGGTTCAAACAAAAGAAAGGTAAAAACTCCCGAATATAATGGTCTTATACTGCTTACGCCACCCAGCAGAACTGGGGCTCTCGTCGGGAAACTCAATCATTACAAGAAAGCGCTTTCTTGTAACTGATGATTTTTTGATGGAGTAAGGAATGAAAAAATCCATTTTATCCACACTGTTCATTGGGGCACTGGGTGGGACCTCTTACCTTCCTTCTGCAGCCTATGCTGTGGAGACAGAGTTCGAGTTTCACGGGTATTTCCGCGCAGGTTTTTTTGCCAGTAAAGAAAACGACTTCAAAAAAGCCGACTTTGCTGGTCAAAAGGAAATGCTCGGCCGTCTGGGTATTGAACCAGACAATGATGGAGGCATCGACTTTATAACAAAACTCATCTTTGATGACGAAAAACAGCTGAGTATTCATGTTGGACTTAGTGAGTTTGACGCTGATGACGTACTCGGTTTTATCGAATTCGAAGGTGTTACGCCATCAGGTTCTATGTGGGCGGGCAAGCGAAAAATCTACGAAGATAACTATATCTTTATGACCGATTACTTCTACACAGATCTAGAAGGCATTGGCGCGGGCATCAGCGATTACGAAATCGGTGATGGCTTTCTTTCACTCGCCTACCTATCCAGTGACAGAAGCGAAGACTACGAAGATTTAGTTGACGCAACTTTCCATGATCCAAGCGGTGCGCTTATTTCTACTTGGGAAGAAGAACGTTACCGAATTATCACTGCAGATCAGAAAGATGCTATCCAATCTAACCTAAATAATACCATGCACACTTTCAGTGTAGGTTATCAAGTAGGTCGATACGAGGTCATTGGTAACTACAAATATATGCCTGACAACTGGGATGTATTCGGTAATGAGTGGGCTGATACAGGTTTTGATGTGACCGGTATTTACCATATGCCTCATTTCTTTGGCTTGGAAGGTAATGCATTCTCTTATGTCATCGCGCAAACTGGTAAAGGCCGGGGTTCAGGTAACCTTCTTGGCAGTACGATCACTGACTATAGCGGCTATCGCTCTGGCTCTTTGACCCAAGGTGTACACAACGATTGGCCTTACTTTGGCCCATCCTCTCCATCTGTTGATGGATTGGAAGGTTACTCGCGCAATACATTGGGCGGTAATTCTGAATACTTGCTCACCCATCGTCATGAAGATGCCACAAGCGGGCGCTTATTGTTATGGGGGGGTTACGTCAATTCTAGCGGCATTGGATTCTTCCCAGCAATCCAAGGCCAATATAATGATGAAGCTGGCAAGGATGACACCACATATACCTACTGGTATTCAGCTATGATGCGCAACACCTTCCCTGTTGCAGATAACTTCTTTGTTCAAACGGATATTGGCTGGTACAAACAAAACTACAACGGAAATTCTTCTTATCAATCAAAGTATACCGTTGCCCCAACTTTTATCATGTCCGATGGCGAGTCCAGTGCTGAAATCCGATTCATGGTTACATACCTTCCTGAATCTTGGACAAACGAGTCTTATGTACGTGACGCAAATGGTGACATAGAGAGAGACCCAGATGCTGGGTATCAATACAAAACTCAAAACGGCAGCGACGTAATCGTTGGTATTCAGGCAGATGTGTATTGGTAAAGCAAGGTCACAAAGGTTCATGCGATACCAAGAATACTGCATTTAATTACTGATACCGATTAAGTAAGGACACAATCATGAATACATTTCCCTACAAGCGCACATTGATTGCTGTCGCGACAGTGGGCGTGCTTGCAGGCTGCCAAGCGAAGAAATTTACTCCAATAGACACGGCATCACAGGACACTAGTGCACCGGAGATTACTGCGAACGACTCGTGGACACTGATTTGGAACGATGAGTTCAGCGGTGACAAAATTGACAAATCTAAGTGGAGTCACGAAGAAAACTGTTATGGCGGCGGTAATAATGAACGCCAATGCTATACCGACCGCAAAGTAAACTCTTTCATTAAAGACGGTAAGCTTCACATCGTCGCCCGTGATTATCAGTTTACTGGCCCTTCTGACCCAGAAGGCAAGAGCCGTCGCAAAGCAACCCTTCCATATACTTCAGCACGCTTGCGCACCATGAACAAAGGCGATTGGAAGTACGGGCGCTTTGAAGTCCGCGCAAAACTGCCATTTGGTCAGGGCACCTGGCCTGCTATTTGGATGCTGCCTACTGACTATGTATTTGGTGGATGGGCAGCTTCTGGTGAAATTGATATCGTTGAAGCGGTTAACCTGAAAACCCCTACTGACCAACTGGGCGCAGAGCCTGGCACGGAAGAAGCACGTATTCACGGTACGCTTCACTATGGTCGCGAGTGGCCAGATAACGTGAGCATCGCTGCGGAATATCACCTTCCAAACCATGTTAACCCTGCAGACGGTTTCCACACTTACTCTCTGGAGTGGGAAAAGGACGAAATGCGTTGGTATATCGATGATATCCATTACGCAACTCAGCGCTCTGATGGTTGGTATAGCCAATATAAAGAAGGTGGTCGTTGGGTAACGGGCGAATCAGATGCGCCATTTAACCAGCGTTTCCACTTAATTTTGAACCTTGCATTGGGTGGTTCTTGGGCATCTAACGCTAACGAAGGCGGCATCGATCCCTCTATCTTCCCTCAAACAATGGAAGTGGATTACGTACGCGTATACGAGTGTTCGAAAGATGTTGAAACCGGCAAAGGTTGTGCAACCGTTCAGGACACAGCGCAATTTATTGCAGGTACACCTGCACCTGAGATCATCATCCCAGGTCCGGATTACGCCACTGGCCCAGAGTTTGTGCTGTTCGGCGACAAGCCAGACAAACACCTGCGTTCGAAAGAGTACGACCCACAGTTCAAGATCTACACAGAAACCAAGCCTGTTGAAGGCCGTGGTGATGTACTGGCAATGAAGAAAACCGGTGAGATCGGTAACTTCTACTTCGAATCTCCAGAAGTCAATATGGGCGAATGGATGCAAGGTGGCGAGCTGGTCTTTGATCTGCTGGTTGAAGAAAAAGCACCTGAAACCAAGATCATGGTGAAAGTAGACAGTGGCTGGCCAGCAGCGAGTGATATCGATGTCGAAGTACCGCCTATCGGTCAATGGACTGAGGTTCGCATCAACTTTGCTGAACTGATTGGAAATGGCAACCGCTTTGCTTCAGGCGCGAAAGCGAATGTAGAAGGCCTACGCAATATCTTTGTTATGGAGCCAACAGGACCGATGGTTCTGCAACTCGATAACATTCGATACGAGAAGAAATAGTCCCTCTTCTTGAAACCCAAAAGGGAGGCGAAAGCCTCCCTTTTCTTTTGCATCAAGCCATTTAACCCGGACAACACTTGATCAAACTCAGCAAAACCGAGCCTTATCGCGCTTTTAGTGCTGGAAAAAGCCTGCGGGTGATTGATAAAATCCCTGCCACTTCAATAAACGCATATCAAAGAGAGTGACTCCCCATGGGACGCAGTTTCGAAGTTCGTAAAGCTTCAATGGCGAAAACACAAGGCGCCAAAGTTAAGCTGTACTCAAAGTACGGTAAAGAAATCTACGTTATCGCGAAAAACGGCGGTGGCGACCCAGATTCAAACCTGTCGCTTAAGCGCATGATCGAGAAAGCGAAAAAAGATCAGGTGCCAGGGCACGTTATCGAAAAAGCTATCGAGAAAGCTGCTGGCGGCGGCGGTGAAAACTATGAAGTTGCGCGCTACGAAGGTTTTGGCCCAGGCGGTTGCTCAGTGATCGTTGACTGTCTGACTGACAACAACAACCGTACCTACATGGAAGTGCGTCAGTGCTTCGTGAAAACCAACTCCAAAATTGGTGGCCCAGGTACTGTTGCTCACATGTTTGACCACCAAGCTGTATTCCAGTTTGCCGGTGACGACGAAGAAGCTATGCTTGAAGCACTGATGATGGCAGACGCTGACGTGACTGACATCGAATGTGAAGACGGCGTGATCACTGTATTCGCTCCTCACACCGAGTTCTTCAAAGTAAAAAACGCACTGACTGAGTCAATGCCAGAAGTCACTATCGACGTTGAAGAAATCACCTTCGTTCCACAGACCATGACTGCAGTGAGCGGCGACGATGTTGCGACGTTTGAGAAGTTCATGGACATGCTGAACGACTGTGACGACGTACAGAACGTGTACCACAACGCAGAGGTCGAGGCCTAATTCCTCAACGTTTGCGTTCTAAATGCCCGGTTCGACCGGGCATTTTACTTTTTGACTAGATTAAGGCTCCACCATGGAACATAAAGATTTTGAAGCGCTGGTAAAGGCCCTTTGCGAAAAAGCCAGCCTCCCTGAAGCGCTCGATATGCTGAAAGTCTGCGAAGACGAAGCAGTAGCTGAAGCTGCGAATGCATTGACCGGACAGTTTGCGCTAGCAGAAATTGAAGGTGAAAACCGTGTTTATCACGTATTCACCGAAGAAAACGACGAAGGCGAAGAGCAAGAGTTTGTTGAGCACGTAATGAACGTGGGCGACGATGTGATTGTGTTTGTCGCTTGGTTCTTCTTCACCCAGTTCGACATCAAAAACCGCGATACTTACGCCGCAGCTGGGCGCACCTACAAGCAGCCAAAACGCAGCTAAGTAAAAAGCCAGAGCACTGCTCTGGCTTTTTTATACCGCTTCCGCTAACCACTCTGAAAACTGCTTAACTTTCGGCAACACAGTCACACTCAATAAAAATGCGCACGGCCAAGCAACCACAAAACTCTGCCCCCATGCTTTTGGCCAATCAGCGGAAAATCCCATTTTGTAACCGGAAATCAACCCAGACATAGCAATGGCCATTACCAACGTGCTGAGTGCAGTTGTTATCCAAAAACGTTTCATTTCCATTCTCACCTCAAACTTGCTGTGCTTTTGTCTTTGGACTTAAGATAAATAAATCCATAAACGAGATATACAGGCACAATTTGAACCATGAATTCCATTTTTGGAAACATTGACGATCTCTATCTCTTTTGCCAAATCATCCGTGATGGCTCGCTGCTTTCGGCATGTAAGTCATTAGGGTTGCCCGCCTCTACTGTGTCTCGCCGGATCAGCGCGATGGAAAAAAGGCTCAATGTTCGACTACTGGAAAAGCGGGGACGTGAACTTGTTGCCACGGAGTCGGGAAAGCGAGCTTATGAGAAACTTATTAGTAGCATGGAGCAACTGGAATCCGGGATTGAGCAAATTCTACAAGACAGCAACGAGGTGTTTGGCAACCTCAAGGTGACCATGCCAAATAACTTCTATCACGGGTTTGTTGGGGATGTGATTAGTCGATTCCTTGAGGATTACCCGAAGGTAAAACTTGAGATTATTTTAAGCCAAGAACAACAGATCCCAACAACAGATAGGGATCTTTTAATGACCTTCGATTTAACCGGTCTTGAAAGCTACATTGCGAGGCCACTTTTTACAGCCAGACATGGCTTTTTTGCCAGCCAAGGTTATCTCGAAAAACATGGGGAGATCACAACTGTTGAAGCGCTGAAGCAAGCGGATTGGATAGCGGTAGATAAAGTCTGGAGCATCAACTTATATCGCGAGCAGAGCCTTGAGCACACTATCTCCATACACCCCAAGTTAGTTGTAAATGACATAGTTGCGGTAATTACTGCTGTAGAACAAGGTATTGGCGTTTCGTCTCTTCCTCTTCGTCATACCTTTGGTAATAAAAAGCTCATTGAAATTTTGCCTGAGTATACCCGAGCCGACAGAACTGCGTATTTGGTTTATCGCGAGCGCCAGCACCAACCCCTTGCGCTGACGTTATTGGTCGATGCTTTACTCAAAGCCACTAACGAAATTAACTATGAACAGACGCCAACAGAGAAGGTGTAAAAGATAAGCTATCACTTAAATACTTGACGAGACTGAGATTCCAAATGATACTGTATATATAAACAGTATCATTTGGAGGTGCTCATGAATACGAAAGAGTTTGACCAGTTGCTTGAACGGGTTAACCAAAGCCGTAAAACAGCCTTGAAAGATAATACGTTTATTGAACAAGCTGAACTTCACGCAAAAGAGTTGGCACGCATAGAAAGCATGGATATGCGTCCGGTGAAAAAGCGGGCGCAGAAAAAGAAAGCAAGCGTGCCAAAGCGTTTCTCAAACGTTTACGAGGGATTCGCAGAGAGCCGTGACGACGTTTTCCACTATTGAGTCAACGAACCCAGGCTCAGTTTATCCCAACGCATAATAGCTTCTTTACCTGATTCATACCCAAGGTAATAGGCCTTTTTAAGAGGCGCCTTTTCCCTGCTAAGGCGCTTCAATTTGAAATCTTCCGGCGGACAAATCTGAATAATTTCCACCCCTTCAGGCGGATGCTCAATCAGTTCAATCGTTTCGTTGTAGCGAATGTGTCGCGTCAGCATCGGCGCTATCAATGCCGGATGATCTTTGAGCAGATGTTTAGTTAAAGCGTCGAATTTAGGCTCAGATTTTCTGTAACTTGCCGGACGGCTGCGAAGCACCATGATTTGGGTAGCCCCGCGACGAATCGCTTCTGCAACAGGAATCGCATCTGCCACGCCACCATCGACGTACCTCACGCCATTCAGTTCCACACCGTGTCGATACATCACTGGCAACGCGCTGCTGGCTTTCATGGTTTCGGCCAACATTTCAACGTCTGGTATATGGTACTCAGGTTTGCCATTGTCCTGTCGTGTAACCCCGAGAAAGAACGGCCTAGAATCGGCTTTCAGAACGTCTTTGTCGATACCAAGTTCTTCCAGCGTGACTTCCCACATCCAGTCGAGATCCATTAAGTCACCGCCCATGGCAAACTGACCCGGTCTCAGGAATTCTTTGCGAAGGCTGTAATCAAGGTAGATTTTTAAGTTCCGTCCCGGCATATCAGCCAAGTACGCTGCCAGATTGCTGGCGCCTGCAGATACTCCCCAGAAGCTATCGAACGGCGAGAAGTTTTTCTCCATGAAGTAATCAAGAATGCCGCATGAGAATACGCCGCGCATTGCGCCACCTTCTACAATGAGTGCAGATTTCCCAACCTTCTCCATTTATTTTTCTCCTACAAACTCCGTCACCGAGCCTCGCTCAACGACGGTTGGCTCTAACTCTACGACCTGAGGTTCGCTACCACTGTCACTGATACGTTGAATCAAAGCATCGACCGCGGCTTTTCCGAGACGATACTTAGGCTGATGCACGGTCGTGAGCGATGGTGTCATGTATTTCGCCAAGTGAATGTCATCGTATCCCATCACGGACAAATCTGCTGGAACGGAAATCCCCTGTTCGTTTGCAGCATTGATAAGGCCCATCGCCATCATGTCGTTACCCGCGAAAATTGCGGAGGGCAACTTACCGCTGTTCTGGAATTTTGCCAGCGCCTGATAACCGCCTTCACATTCAAAGTCGCCTTCCACCACCCATTTCGGATTGATGTTGAGGGCCGCCTCTTTCATAGCGCGTTTGAAGCCCTGATAGCGCATTTGCGCCTGATGTTTAACCAAAGGCCCGGTGATGCAGCCAATCTCCCTATGCCCTTGCTGGATAAGATGCTTGGTCGCCAAATAGCCACCACGCAAGGAGTTATCCTGAATCTTGTCGCATGGCAGGGAGATTGGACCCCAGTCCATCACCACTACAGGCACGGATTGAAGCTTTTCAAGGATCTGTGAATACTCCCCTTCAAGCGTTGAACACATCAGGATGAAACCATCGACACGCTTTTGCATCAGGGTATCAATAGACGCTTTCATCCGTTGTGCATCGCCTTCAGTATTACAGAGGATAAGGTTGTAACCTGCGTGATAACAGCTTCGTTCTACGCCTTTCACCACCTCACCAAAGAATGGGTTGGTTGATGTGGTCACAATCATGCCGAGGGTGTTAGTGCGGTTGGTTTTGAAACTGCGCGCCAAAGCAGACGGCGCGGTGTAATGGAGTTCTTCAGCAGCGTTATTCACGCGCTCTGCAATTTCATCACTGACAAAGCGCGTTTTGTTGATGACATGGCTAACGGTCGAGGTTGAAACACCGGCTAACTTCGCGATGTCTTTCATTGTCGCCATGTCTTCTCCTTAATCAGGCATGTTCTTTCAGGAATGTGTCCACTTCTTCACGTGTTGGAATCGATGTCTGGGCACCAAAACGTGTTACAGAAATCGCCGCTGCTGCGTGAGCAAACTTAATCGCTGATTCTAAAGGCATTGATTCCATTAGACCAGTCACGAATGCACCATTGAAGGTGTCGCCGGCTGCCGTCGTATCCGTTGCTTGTACACGGAATCCTGGCACTATTTGGCCTTCGCCATTCTGGCTGACATACACACCTTTCGCGCCCAAGGTGATCATCACGGTTTCAATACCTTTGCCATGCAGCACATTAGCCGCTGCTTTTGATGATGATTCATCTTCCACCTTCACACCCGTCAGCACTTCTGCTTCGGTTTCATTTGGCGTGATGATGTCGATGCAAGCCAGCAAGCTTTCAGGCAATTCGCGGGCTGGAGCAGGGTTCAGAATCACTTTGGTGTCATGGCGCTTGCCAATTTGAGCTGCCAACTCGATGCCATCCAGCGGTGTTTCCAATTGCATCAGCAAGTATTCAGCATGACGAATGCGTTCAAGCTCAGGTTCAATGGCTTCTGCCGTCAATTTGGCGTTGGCTTCTGCAGAGATACAAATGCTGTTTTCGCCGCTATCAGAAACCTGAATCATGGCGATACCTGTTGGGCAATCTGCCTGCATTTTCACACCACCGATATTGATGCCATCACACTTGAAGCTTTCGCGGATGTTCACGCCGAATGGGTCGTCGCCCACACAGGCAATAAAGCCGATATCAGCTTTCAAACGCGCTGCAGCCACCGCCTGGTTTGCACCTTTACCACCGGGGATCACCTGATAATTGCGACCATGCAGGGTTTCACCCGGACGGGGAAAAGAAGGCACCTGCAATACATGGTCTGCGTTAACGCTCCCTAAAACCACTAACTTATTCATCGCGCTATCCTCTGCCTCCTTCAGGGAGACCTTATTGTTTTACTAAAAACTGAGTGATTTAGGCTCTTTATCAAGAATCTAAAGCAATCGGCTCTACTCTTTCCCTCGAAGCAATCACACTCACGTACCCTCCCCTTTTCAAGAGGAGGGTGTGACTGGGGTTTTCCCTATTAGACTTACTGAGTGACCACTTTCAGCGGAACAGGAATCGATTTCTGAACCTGCTCGCCTTTCAGCAATTTATCTGCCACTTCAACACCAATAGCACCAATTAATTCAGGCTGTTGAGCGATAGTTGCTGCCAGTTTGCCACGATTTACTGCTGCAATACCGTCGTCGGTGCCATCAAAGCCAACAATCATCACGTCTTTACCTGACGCTTGCACCGCACGTAATGCGCCCAGTGCCATTTCATCATTCTGCGCAAATACCGCCTGAACATCCGGGTTAGCTGCCAGCATGTTTTCCATGACATTCAGACCTTTAGTACGGTCAAAGTCAGCAGGCTGGCTCGAAAGCAATTCCATTGAGCCGCCATCCACCACTTTCATGAAGCCTTCGCCACGTTCACGCGCTGCTGATGTACCTGCAATACCTTCCAACTGAATGACTTTAGCCTGTTCACCCACTTTCTCCATGATGAACTTCCCTGCCATTTCACCACCTGCCACGTTGTCAGACGCAATATGGCTCACCACTTCGCCGCGCTGCGCACCACGGTCTAATGTCAGAACTGGGATTTCGCTGCGGTTCGCAATGCGAATAGCGTTAGAAACTGCCGCGGAATCCGTCGGGTTGATCAGAATCGCTTTAACACCACGAATGGTCAGATCTTCCAAATTCGAAAGCTCTTTGCTCGGGTCGTTTTGGGAATCCAGAACAATCAGTTCATAACCCAGTTCTTTCGCTTTGTTCTCCGCACCTTCCTTCATGGTGACAAAGAAGGGGTTGTTCAGTGTAGACACAACAATCGCCAAGGTGTCTTGCGCTTGTGCAGCCACGGAAACGGTTGAGGAAAGCAGAGCGGCTGAGATAAGCATGGATAGTTTTTTCATTGTCTTCATCCTTTTGTTTTTGGTTCGCCAGCGAGGGGGACACTGGCGCGTTCTACACGTAAATCGTTGGTTTAATGTTGGATTCGTAGGGTTACTTGTTTTTGTTGTCGACCATGACCGCCGCGAGAATCACTGTCGCTTTGGCAATCATTTGGTAATAGGAGGAAACGTCCAACAGGTTCAGGGCGTTATTGAGGAAGCCGATGATCAGCGCACCAATCAAGGTACCCATGATGCGGCCTTTACCGCCCATCAGGCTGGTGCCACCCAGTACCACTGCAGCAATCGCATCCAGTTCGTAGCCCATACCTGCGGTAGGTTGTGCTGAAGAAAGACGTGAGGTCACGATAATGCCTGCAAGCGCTGCCAACAGGCCGCAAATTGCGTAAGCACCGATCTTCACTTTGTCTACGTCAATACCGGACAGGCGGGTAGCAGATTCGTTGCCACCAAGCGCATAGATGTAGCGACCAAAACGGGTGTGGTTAAGCAAGTACCAGACCGCTGCAAACACAATCACCATCAACCAGACTGGAATCGGAATACCCAGTGCATAGCCAGTACCGAACCAGGCAAACGCATCAGCGGTATCAGTAAAACCGGTAGAGATTGGACGACCTTCGGTGTAAACCATGGTCACGCCACGCAGCAATGTCATGGTGACCAGCGTGGCAATAAACGCCTGCACTTTGCCTTTGGCGATGATGATGCCGGAAATCGCACCCAATACCGCACCAGCCAAGAGCGCAGTTGGCACTGCCACCAGCACAGGCACTTCCATCGCTATCAACGTTGCGGCAAATGCGCCACATAACGCGAGAACTGAACCCACACTCAGGTCGATACCTGCTGTCAGGATCACCAGTGTCATACCCACCGCAATAATCGCGTTAATTGACGTTTGGCGAAGAATGTTCAGGATGTTGTCGACGGTAAAGAAGTTCGGGTTTAAAAACGACACCACGACAATCAGGAACAGAAGCGCAATGAGAGATTTCTGTTCAATCAACCACTCTTTGCTGAACAGCTTTTTACCTTCAGCTTTTGGTTGGGTTACGGCGTTACTATTCATGCTGCATCCTTCTTAACGTGTTTACCTACAGCGCAGGCCAGTAATGTTTCTTGATTGGCATCTTTGGCATCGAACTCCCCAGTAATACGGCCTTCGTGCATCACCATGATTCGATCACTCATTCCAAGTACTTCCGGCATATCAGAAGAAACCAGAATGATGCTCATACCTTCTGCTTTGAATCGGTTGATTAGCTGATAAATCTCTTTCTTTGCACCCACATCGACGCCACGGGTTGGCTCGTCGAGAATAAGCACGCGCGGCTTGGTCATCAGGCCTTTGGCAATCGCGACTTTCTGGTGGTTACCACCAGATAAGTTGCCGATAAGCTGCTCGCGGGTTGGGGTTTTGATGTTGAAGAGTTGGATGAAATCGTCGACAACCATGACTTCATCGTTGTGGCGGATTTGCATACCTTTGCTCAGCTTGTCCAGAGAGCAAATTGACATGTTTTCCTTCACTGACAGTCCCAGAATCAGACCATCGCCTTTTCGATCTTCAGAGATGTAAGCAATACCGTTGATCAATCCATCACGTGGGCTGATTGGGTTAACGGTTTTGCCATTGAGTATGATGTCGCCGCCGTCGCGTGAAAGCGCGCCGTATATCACTTTCATCAGTTCAGTGCGGCCTGCGCCCATCAGGCCGGACACACCGAGAACCTCTCCTCGCTTCAGGGTGAAGCTGACGTCTTTCACACCCGCACCGGAAACGTTTTTCACTTCGAGACAAGTGTCACCATGGGTCACGGCAATACGCGGATATTGCTCTTCCAGCTTGCGGCCCACCATCATTTCGATCAGTCTGTCTTCATCGATATCTTTCACCTGACATTCACCAATAAATTTGCCGTCACGCAGCACAGTAATGTCATCGCAAATAGTGAAGATTTCTTTCAGACGGTGAGAGATATAAACGATGCCGCAGCCTTCGTCCCGAAGCTCATTGATGACCTTGAACAGCGATTCTGTCTCGGTGTCAGTCAATGCATCTGTTGGTTCATCCATGATGATGACCTTAGATTCAAACGACAGCGCTTTGGCAATCTCTACCATTTGCTGTTCGCCCAAACTCAGCGCACCCAACAAGGTTTGCGAGCTGTGTTTCACGTTCAGTCGTGCCAGCAATTTATCCGCTTCGGCGTACATCTTTTCCCAAAGCACGCGGCCGAATGGGCCAGTGAATTCACGGCCGAGGTAAATATTCTCAGCAATCGTCAGTTCAGGGATCAGGTTCAACTCCTGATGGATAATGCTGATACCTGCCTGCTGCGAATCACGTGGCCCTTTGAATGCGGCTTCTTTGCCTTCGTAATGAATCGAGCCACCGTCCAACGCGTGAATGCCAGTCAGCACTTTCATCAGCGTCGATTTGCCTGCACCGTTCTCTCCCATCAGCGCCATCACCCGGCCTGAGTAAACGTTGAGGCTGGCTTTATCCAGCGCTTTCACTCCGGGAAAAGCTTACTCAATCTCGCTGAGTTGCAATATTGCCTGAGTCATAGGAATGTCCTCGTCTCACTCAAATTCAAAGCGTTTAGAAAACCACGCCAGCTTGGAAAATCACGTTCGCATAAGGTGTGCATTCACCAGTGCGAATCACCGCATGGCTGTCATTGGTGCGTTCTTTGAATTCCTCATGCGAAAGGTATTGGATGGAAATCGATTTACCGCTGCGTGTTTCTTCGTTACGGATTTCCTGAATCAGTGCCTCATGGCAATCAGGGCTTACTGCCACGAACTCTTCTGCCAGCATGATCCCTTCGATCTGAGACTCCGTCAGCACAACACGCACCGTCTCCAAAAAGCCCGGAACACCATGAGTCAACGCCAAATCAATGCGCGCGACATGTTGAGGAATGGGTAAACCGGCATCACAAATGGTGTATTCGTCGGTGTGGCCCAGCGTAGAGACCAGGTGCGCGATATCAGAGTTCAGTAAGGTGCTTTTTTTCATTCTTAAACCTTCTTACAGCGGTCATTAATCGATGAATCACCAGCCTGACTTGGGAAATTTGGCTGGAAAACCGATCTCGTCGAAACGTTTCGCTGACAGTAATCGAAACGTTTCGATTCGTCTTTAGAAGAAATTTTCAGGCGTGATTTTGATCCCTTATCTTTAGATGTTTGGGCAGGGAAATTTGAGCTGACTCACTGTCAGCAAGAAAGCAGAATAGCGTTTCTAATTCTCAAACTGAGCCATTACTAGGCGCACACTGAAAGATGATTAATCTAATTGAGATCGATTACACCAGCACAAAAAAAGCGAAAGATACCGCTTTCAACAGAAAACGAATACATACCAACAAAAAAATCAAACATTTTATTAACGCATCTCATTTATAGAACTCCGAAGCCGCTGGCAGCGCCTTACGATGAACCTTGAGGCAGTAAGGCTTTACCCATAAAAGGTCAATGCGCAGCAATACGTTTCACAGTGAGCAACAGGACGAAACCCATGCCCACTGAAGTCGGATACGATCACCCGCCGAAACCGCTACTCACTCGTCCCAGATAAGTAACGCAACAATACTGACCCTCATACTTTGCGGTGAATTCCAATAAGAACCCGCCGCACCCTCAGTCTATATATGTAAACATCTGGAGGTAACATGAAGACTGATATTCCAGAGGGTGCCCGCGCACCCATGTTCTGGGAGGCAATCGTCTCACTCCTTTCCCTTGTTGTCGGCATCAGCGTTTCCATCGTTATTTATGGGCTCGATCCTCAGGTTCCTATGTTATTAGGCGTGGTTGTAGCTAGTATCGTTGCGCTCCGCTGTGGTTTCTCATGGAAAGATATTCAATCAGGTATGGTGAACGGCATCTACAACGCCCTTCCCGCGATGATCATCTTGATGATTGTTGGCGCATTGATCGGTGTGTGGATCCTCGCAGGTGTTGTGCCGACGCTGATCTACTATGGCCTACAAATCCTGGCACCTGAAATCTTCCTACCAGCTTGTGTGATTATCTGTGCGGTCACTTCGTTAGCAACAGGCACCAGTTGGGGAACCACCGGTACTATCGGTGTTGCGCTGATGGGTGTTGGGGGAGGGCTTGGCTTTCCACTTCCACTGGTCGCTGGTGCTGTACTATCAGGGGCTTACTTTGGTGACAAAATGTCTCCCCTGTCTGATACCACTAACCTAGCCCCAGCCATGGCGGGCACTGATCTTTTCACCCACATCAAACACATGTCATACACTACGGGTGTGAGCATTTCGATCACTCTGGTTATCGAAGCGGTGTTGGGACTGAAATACAGTGCTTCAGGCGGCGACATTGAACATATCAATAGCATTCTAACCACACTCGACAGTACTTTCTTCATTAACCCCGTTTTGTTCCTTCCTCTCTTTCTTGTGCTGTTTGTGTCTTACAAGAAGATGCCTGCCATTCCAGGAATTGCGCTGGGTGTGATTGCAGGTGCGATATGTGCAGCTGGTCTTCAGGGTGCTGATTACAATGCTATTGCCAGCGTGGCCTTTGGTGGATATACCTCTGAAACGGGTATCGGCGATGTGGACTCACTACTTTCACGCGGTGGTCTTGATTCAATGATGTACACCATCAGCCTGATCATCGTCGCCATGATGTTTGGTGGTGTGATGGAACGGACTAATCAACTTCGCGTGATTGCAGACAAGATCCTGGCCGCCGCGAAGTCGACAGGTTCTCTGGTGGTTTCTACCGTACTCACCGGTATTGGCGCCAACTTGATTCTGTGTGACCAATACATGGCCATCGTTATGAGTGCACGAAGTTATGCGGAAGCTTACAAAGAACGAGGGCTTGCACCGGAAAACCTCTCCCGCGCGGTGGAGGATTCGGCCACCGTCACGGCTAACCTTGTGCCATGGAACTCGGGCGGTGCTTATCAGGCTGCGACCCTCGGCGTCGCTACCCTGGCATATCTTCCATTTAACTTCTTCTGTTGGATTTCCCCACTTGTGACCATTCTGTTTGGTGTGATGGGTTGGACAATGTGGAAGATAGACGAACAGGAAGTTCCCCGCGAAGCGAACATTGAAAGAGATTTATAATCACCTCTTCGTGATAAAGCGGCTCAAATTAGAGCCGCTTTTACGTTAATAGCCTACCCGTTAAAACTGACTGGCAAACCAGCCATATCCCTCATCAACAATAGTAACTGGCGAATTCTCTCGCCTTCATGCAACCACGGACTCGCCGTCACCCTGCCACTCCCCCTCAGATATTTCGAACGAAGAATGAATTGCTATTTCCCTGTGAGAAATTTGAGAGATTTGTTCATTAACGTTTCCTAAAACAACACACATCAGCGCTGAAGGTATTCAGCTAAGCAAGCTCTAGGGAGTGTTTATCCATGACAGTTCTTGTTAACTCGGTATTTTGTCCGCCAACACCTGGCGGCAATACCAACGAACCAGGACAGTTTTTTAACCTATCACCGCTTGGAAAGCTCAGTCAGCAAGAGCGCCAGCAGTTTGTCTCTTATGGCCGCGGTCCCACAGTAAAACCGTCGTTTCCCACTTTGAACATGGCAATCGAACACCATGCAAGGGAAACTCCGTTCGCGGTAGCTGCGATTGATGGCAGACAAACGATATCCTACCGTCAACTCGACACAGAAGCCGAAAAGCTCGCCACCTTGTTGCAGCGGCTGAAAGTGAAATCCGTCGACTCAGTCGGCATTTTCCTTTCACGCTCAATTCCCATGCTGGTCGGCATGCTGGCTTGTTTGAAGATTGGCGCCAATTATGTGCCCCAACACGCCGGTGTTGCACCGAAATCCCAACTCTCCCATATCATTGATGTCGCAAGAATCCGGGTCGTGTTTACCCTTTCCAAACATAAGCACGACCTGCCCGATGCAGACGGCACCATCCGCTTAGAGCTGGATACGCTGCTCAAGTCACCTGAATTTAAGTCTATGGAAGCGGGTGGAAAGCGGATTACCAAACCCAATGACATCTGTTTTGTCTTGTTCACCTCTGGCACGACCGGAAGACCCAATGGCGTTCAGGTCACCCACAAAAATGTCGCCAACATCGTCATGACATCACCGGGAAATCTTGGTGTGGAACCGGGCATGCGGGTCGGGCAAATCCTCAGCATTGCTTTTGATATGTCAGCATGGGAGATCTATGTTGCATTGTGTCATGGCGCAACTCTCCTTATCCGCGACAGTTCCATTCAGCAAGCCGCCAGCAACGCTGACGTGATTATTGCGACCCCTTCGATTCTGGGACAGATAGACCCGGAGGCATGCCCCGACGTAAAAACGGTCGCCGTAGCGGGCGAACCTTGCCCTGTGCCACTGGCAGAAACCTGGGGAGCGAAATGCGATTTCTACAACTCCTGCGGCCCAACCGAAACAACCATTATTAACACCGCAAAACTGTTCAAACCCGGCGACCGACTCACCATCGGTAAACCGACCCCGAACAATACTGTGTATGTGCTGAACGATAACCTCGAGCCCTGCAGCATTGGTGAAGTGGGCGAGATGTGGGCGGGCGGCATATGTGTCACCAAAGGTTATCTCGCCAATATCGAACTGAGTCAGGCACGTTATCGCCCTGACCCCTTCCTGGGTGATGGCCATGTCATGTTCCGCACCCGCGATTTAGGGCGCTGGAGCCTAGAGGGAGAGCTGGAGCACTTTGGGCGCACCGACGATCAGGTCAAAGTCAGAGGTTTCCGTGTCGAGTTAGATTCGGTCTCCTCCCATCTGGAAAACCTGGAGGAATGCCGACTGGCCGTCACCCTAAAAGTGGACGACAGGCACTTAGCGTCTTTCGTGGTGCCATCGAGTGTGGATGAGCAAACTGCAATCGACCATGTGGCGGCCCATCTTCCGTATTACGCCGTTCCTATCCGCGTAATTGCATGTGATGAGTTACCCCTCACAGACCGGGGAAAAATCGACAAACGCAAACTGCTCTCCCTTTTTGACACTGCCATGAAATCAACCAAGGAAGGTGACGCATGATGGCTCCCTACTCAGAAACCGAATTACCGGCAAAGCAGGGGTTACTGCAACGCGTGTGGAAATATCCTGCACTGGAACATTATTTTCGTCTGGTGATTGTTATATCGCTAGTGAACCTTGGTTGGCTGGCTTATGGGATGACGGAAGGAAATTGGTTTGACCGAAACCATCTCGACCTTACCAGTCTGAGTAACATGGTGATCGGCAATTTCTTTGTAGCAGTGCTGGTTCGCCAGCAATATACGATCAATTTTTTGTTCTGGTTGGCCACCCGCGCCCCCGTCACTTGGCCGCTTTCTATCAGGTGGCATCTGGGCAAGATCTATCACCACGGTGGTCTGCATTCTGGCTGTGCTATCAACGGCAGCCTTTGGTTTGCTTTGTTTACCGGAGCCATCATCTACCAAAAGATGCACGCCCTCAGCCCAGTGTCAGATCTTAGCCTGTGGTCGACGCTCGGTATCATTGGCTTGTTAGTAGTGATGATTGCGATGGCAATGCCGAACATTCGCAAGAAATATCACAATGCCTTCGAAGCCTCTCACCGCTTTGCGGGGTGGTCGGTGCTTATCCTGTTCTGGGTCCAAATCCTGTCGATTGCCAATGACCAGAATCCGACGCAGCCATTGTGGGACTTTGCCCTGCAAACCCCATCAGTCTGGCTGCTCAGCATCATGACCTTCAGCATCCTTCTGCCCTGGCTTCGCCTGCGCAGGGTGCCCGTTGAGATCACCACGCCGTCCAACCATGTTGCACTGTTAAAGTTCAATTATGGTGTGACGCCATTTGCCGGTTCTTCCATGGCAATCAGCCGTTCACCTCTGATGGAATGGCACCACTTTGCTAACGTCCCTTCACCAGATGAACCTGGCTATCGCCTGACCGTGTCACGCGCCGGAGACTGGACAGGAAAGCTGATTGACGACAAGCCTTCCCACGTCTGGGTGAAAGGGATTCCGACTGCGGGTGTGGCGAACATTGAAGTGCTGTACAAGCGCGTAGTTTACGTAGCAACAGGCAGTGGCATTGGCCCATGTCTTCCTCACCTATTAGCCCAAAAGCTTCCGATGCAGTTGGTATGGTCAACCCGCAACCCAAGGAAAACCTACGGCGATGCCTTGGTCGATGAAATTCTCGCTGCACAGCCAGAAGCCTTGATATGGGATACCGATGAGCTTGGCAAACCGGACATGGTGCAACTCGCTTATGCCGCCTATCAGGCATTTGATGCGGAAGCCGTGATTTGTATCTCCAACCAGAAACTGACCAGACAAGTGGTGTATGGCATGGAAAGCCGTGGCATTCCTGCATACGGCGCCATTTGGGATTCTTAATAAGAGGCTTTGAGGATGAACATCAAAACAGAAATCGACGGCAATGTCGTCATCATCAGGCTGCACCGCCCAGAGAAACGCAACGCGCTCTGTACGCCACTGCTCAAAGAACTGATGGAAACGATGACACACTATGACGCTGACCCGAATGTCGGATGTTTCGTGCTGACGGGCTCTGAACAGGTCTTTGCGGCCGGCGCTGACATCAGTGAAATGGCAGAGATGAGCTATCAGGAAATGGCTGCGAAGGATTACTTCGGAGGCTGGGAGGCCTTTACCCGTATCCGCACGCCAATCATTGCTTCCGTGTCCGGGTATGCACTGGGTGGGGGCTGTGAACTCGCCATGATGTGCGACACCATATTCGCCACAGAATCTGCACTGTTTGGTCAGCCTGAATTGACTATCGGTGTCATTCCCGGCATGGGCGGTTCCCAGCGCCTCACTAAGCTGGTCGGAAAATCCAAAGCCATGGACATGATCCTAACAGGCAGAATGATGGATGCCAGTGAAGCAGAGCGCGCGGGACTGGTTTCCCGTGTGGTACCTGATGGACAGTTAATGAAAGAAACGCTCGCGGCAGCTAAAACCATCGCGCGATATAGCAAACCCGCAGTTCTGTTGGCAAAAGAGTGTGTGCTGAACGCCGAGAAACTGTCTGTGGAAGATGGAGTTCGAATGGAACGCCGAGCATTTCATGGGCTGTTTGCCACTGAAGATCAAAAAGAAGGCATGCGCGCTTTTATCCAGAAACGAAAGCCACATTTCACTGGAAGCTGATATATCGTTTCTTTTTTTGCGCCTGTCCCGGGCGCTTTTTTATTTAACTTTGCTTAGCACTGAGTATCTAACTTTAGACAACTTCCTATTTCGCGTCTCGATACACTCTCCTATGCAACTTTTTGTTATTAGGGGCTGTTGAGTATCCTCAGCAGCCCTTTCTGATCTGTATTTGAGGCGTTTTCAATGAATGAAAGCAACCCGCCGCAGGAGGCGAAAAACACACCCGCGGCCGCCAACGAGCCCAAAGCCGCCAGTAGCGCCCGCCGTTTTACTTACTACCTGATCACGGCAGCGCTGGTTATTTGGTGCTACACGCTGTGGGCAGATCGCATCACGCCCATGACAGATCATGGCCGCGTTAATGGGCAACTGATACGCATAAGCCCGCAAATCTCAGGACCAATCTCTGCCATTTCAATCCTCAATAATGCAGAGGTTAAGCGTGGCCAACTTTTGATGTCCATCGACAAACAACCCTTCGAATTGAGTGTCAACGCAGCAAGACTGGCGCTTCAACAATCCACACAATCAGTGAGTGCCGATTCCGCCGCCATTGACGCTGCGAAAGCCAATGAAGTTGCCGCCCGCGTAAAAGTCAGCAATGCCAAACAACATGCAGAGAGAAACATGGCACTGGCAAGACGTGGCGTCGTCAGTCAGGCAACGCTGGATGACAGTTTAGCGTCTCTTGATGCCGCAAAAGCAAGTCTGGTTCAAGCCACAGCAGATCTCGCGAAAGCACAGCAAGAACTGGGCCCCAAAGGGGAAAACAACCCACAAGTAAAAACCGCCTTGAACAATTTGGACCAAGCACTGCTCAACCTTTCCTACACAGATATCCGAGCGCCCGCCGCGGGGGTGATCACCAACATGAACCTGTCTGCGGGTGACTTTGCGGCGACAGGTAAACCGCTCCTGACGTTTATCAATAACCGTCATTTTTGGCTCACCGCCATGGTCACGGAGAACTCTCTGGCTTACGTGAAAAAAGGTACCGTGGTTAAGATTGTGTTTGACGCCTACCCCGGCGAGATTTTCCATGGAGAAGTCACTTCCGTTGGGTGGGGAAGCAGCGGTAATGGCAGCCTGCAAGTCGATGGCAACAGTGGTTTGTTTGATTCCCCAACTGGCATACAACATTCGCAGCGGTTTCCCGTCAATATCCGCTACTTTGATTTACCGGCAGACATCCAGCTTCGCTACGGCGGTCGCGCTACAGTCAGCTTCTATCCTGGGCAGTCCACCATTGGTGAGTTGCTACTGGATGCCTGGACCTGGCTCTGGAGCTACCTGAGCTATGTCTCTTAGTTATGCCTCATCGAGCCATGTTTAGAAGCAGTGGTAACGGAATCATCCGTGTCGCGGTTTTTCCCGTGCTGCTTCTGTTCTGGCAGCATGTTTTTGGTACAGACATTCCGCTTCTTGCACCTGCGATTTGTGCGGTATTCCTGACGACATCATCCAAGCCTCCGCCTCTTATCATGGTGTTTCTGATGGCAGCCATCTTGTTTGCCACCGCCTGGTTTCAGGGGGCCTTGAGTAACCTTCTGATAGACCAGCCCTTGGTCTATTACTGTGTACTGTTTGTAGTGTTTTACTGGTGCATGCAGCGCGCACGTGAAAACCCACAGGATTTGCTGGCAACGCTCTTAATCGTATCGACCGCGATGATTGCCGTGTTTTCCCGTCAGAAAGGCCTCGATGTCAGTCAGATCCCGCTGGCTTTAATGAAGAACATGCTGATTGCGGGTTTTACTGCCTACCTCGGCTATTTTCTGGTGCCGGGCGGCGACCCTATTGCCCCCGATCCTGTTCCTGCTCCCCACCAGCCCATTCATACGGAA
Organism: Grimontia marina; assembly: GCF_900060185.1. Classification (GTDB taxonomy): domain Bacteria; phylum Pseudomonadota; class Gammaproteobacteria; order Enterobacterales; family Vibrionaceae; genus Enterovibrio; species Enterovibrio marinus. The sequence goes on from NZ_FIZY01000029.1 coordinate 65,518, forward strand.
ATCTGGCATATCGCTTTCAAAGCTGCCGTGGTACTCATTGTGCTGATAAATGCCATCAGCTTTGATTTAGTTCAGAGCACCATTGTCACCATTACTGTTGCGTTAATCATCAAAGACCCCGATCCCGCCGCTGGCCACAATTACGGCGTTCGCAGGCTATTGGCAACGTATGCTGGCTTTCTCTATGCCCTTCCCGCGCTTTTAATGAATCTGCTTCAAACCAACTTTATCGGACACGTCAGTGTGACCATCATCTGTGCCTTGTTGATGGGAATCCATGCCGCCACCAAGCGCGCCAGCTTCAATACCATTCAGCTTCTATATTCTGGCTTCGTCGTCCTGATTTATTATGGTATTACCCAAAACGCCGGAGGTGCTTTTGTCGAAGACGGCAAGAGGTTGCTGTCCATCATGGCTGCCGTGCTACTGGGAACCTGCGTTTTAATTCTGCTTCAACCTACCCAAAGGCGGTTTGGGTAAAAGATTTGTCGACGTCTTCTCAATTTGATTTTTTTATTGACGACAGTTATAACTTTCTAAACGATAGTATTATCGTTAGCTTGAATTAATGAGTTTCAGGTTGGTCAAAATGATGAATGTGAATAAATTAAATCGCTGGTGTACTCAGGACTACAAAATCGCTTTTTTCTTCCCTGCATAAGCATTCCCCTTGCGCATTCCCTGCGCGCACTTATCGAAAAGTCGTATCAAGAACCCGATTCACTTAATTGTGTTTTCGTATTGTCACGCTTACTGCTTCGATAATTAAACCTAATGCAAAAATTCGAAATCAGATTAATTTCCTGACGGAAGACCAGTGTCTAAATAAAATGAAAAATTGGCAAGTTTTCCGTCAGGTATACCCAAACAACCTGAAGATGCAGGATTCAGCGAGATTGACTGGCGTTGTGATCGCGACGTTCCTTTGTAGGTGTAGTCATCTCCATCAAAAAGGAACAACAAAGAGCACGGCGTCAGTCAACTCGCCCGAAGGGAGGGCCTCAATGCGCCCACTTCTTCGTTAAATTCCACGGAAATAGAACCACTATTCCTCGTGAAATTTATCTCGAATTGAACGCATTGATGACCTCTGAATGCGAGCATCTTCAGGTCGTTTGGGTATATAAATAAAAGGTAGAAAAAATGGAAAACTTCAAACACCTCCCAGAGCCATTCCGTATCCGTGTGATTGAGCCAGTAAAACGTACCACCCGCGCGTATCGCGAAGAAGCCATTTTAAAAGCGGGTATGAACCCCTTCCTGTTGGACAGCGAAGACGTGTTTATCGACCTGCTGACGGACAGTGGCACAGGTGCCATTACTCAGGAAATGCAGGCAGCTATGCTGCGCGGTGATGAAGCCTACAGCGGCAGCCGTAGCTACTATGCGCTGTCTAACGCGGTAAAAGACATCTTTGGCTATGACCTGACCATCCCAACCCACCAAGGGCGTGGCGCAGAGCAAATCTACATTCCTGTACTAATCAAAAAGCGTGAACAGGAAAAAGGCTTGGATCGCAGCAAAATGGTGGCGCTATCGAACTACTTCTTCGACACCACACAAGGCCATACTCAGGTAAACTGTTGTGTTGCTAAAAACGTCTATACCAAAGATGCGTTTGATACCTCTGTCACCGCTGACTTCAAAGGCAACTTTGATCTGCAAAAGCTGGAAGCAGCTATCCTCGACGCTGGCGCAGCCAACGTGCCATACATTGTGAGCACCATTACCTGTAATTCCGCTGGTGGTCAGCCGGTTTCTATCGCCAATCTGAAAGCGGTGTACGAGATTGCCAAACGCTACGACATTCCGGTGATCATGGACTCTGCGCGCTTTGCGGAAAACGCCTATTTCGTCCAGCAGCGCGAACCCGGATTCAAAGATTGGACGATTGCTGAAATCACCCGCGAAGCTTACAAGTATGCGGATGGCCTGGCGATGTCAGCGAAGAAAGATGCCATGGTTCAAATGGGTGGATTACTGTGCTTCAAAGACGACGCTTTCATGGACGTTTATCAGGAATGCCGCACCCTTTGCGTGGTGCAGGAAGGCTTCCCAACTTATGGCGGTCTGGAAGGTGGCGCGATGGAGCGCTTGGCTGTGGGCCTTTATAATGGCATGCGTCAGGAATGGCTGGAATACCGCATCAAGCAGGTTCAATATCTGGTTGATGGTCTGGAAGCGATTGGCATTGTTTGCCAACAGGCCGGCGGCCACGCGGCGTTTGTAGATGCTGGCAAGTTGCTGCCACACATCCCGTCTGACCAATTCCCGGCACATGCGTTGGCGTGTGAGCTTTACAAAGTTGCCGGCATCCGGGCGGTGGAAATCGGTTCACTGCTTCTGGGTCGCGACCCCGCCACTGGCAAACAACACCCATGTCCGGCAGAGTTGCTCCGTCTGACCATCCCGCGTGCGACTTATACCCAATCACACATGGACTTCATCATTGAAGCGTTCGGCGAAGTGAAGAAAAATGCACACAATGTGAGAGGACTCGACTTTACGTATGAGCCTTCCGTCCTCCGTCACTTTACGGCAAGACTCAAAGAAGTGGAGCCAGCGGAGGTAAAAAAGCACAACGCTGCTGAGCTGGAAACCACAGTGTAGAAACCTTTTAGAGCGCAATGAAAATTGCGCTCTTTTTTATATTAGAAAAATTATAAATCGCTAAATCCAATAACGTGAGAGAAATAAACAATGGAAAAGAGCCCATCGTTAGTCGGTTGCTCCTGCATTATCGCCAGTGTTTGTGTTGGCGCAGGAATGTTGGGGCTACCCAGTTCGGGAGCAGGCGCATGGACAGTTTGGTCAATCCTCGCTATTTCGGTGACTATGATCGTGATGACTATTTCAGGCTGGATGCTTCTTGAGTCATTTAAACATTACGATTTAAAAGTGTCTTTTAATTCCGTCACCAAAGATCTTCTAAATAGCTGTTCCTAATAGTAGATCTCAAAGATAAGAGAAACTCAGTCCGCTTTGTGCGATCTGATCAATCGCCAAACCGAAACATACCGACAAAAGGACTGAGTGATGGCCATCATAGCACCGATACCTCGTGGC
>NZ_FIZY01000030.1 GCF_900060185.1 Grimontia marina
TTCATTTTCATCACCCAAATTGCAAGGTTTTGGAAGGGGAGGCTTAAAAAGCTTGCAATATGAGGGTAGGAAGATCGATGAGATCATCAAATAGATCAGTGTCTTATTTGTAATTCAGGGCCGACTACATAGGGAAAATGTAGCGTTGCTGGAAGAGCCCATAAAAAGGACAGGGGCAACCGGAGCGATTGAATCAGTGTACTTCCGAGATCCTGATGGAAACCTCATCGAGGTTTCGAACTATCTCTAAACTACTGAATGGCTCTGTGTCTGGCTTGATGTACTCTGCTAAGCTCTCGTTTACTTGTTGATAAAGAGGGTAAATATCGTGTGGGGTCTTTATGAACATTAACATTACATAATGTTATGTTTGTCTACGTGTCAGCCCTTATGAAGACAACATTGAAGATCGCTATGCATACTCGCTACGATCTAAGGGCTTACAAACGCTAACTCGTAGAGCGCTCAATCAAAGAATAGAAGGTATAGAGCCTATGTTTACACGTCAAGTTACTGAGGACCTTGCTATTGCCTTGGTTCAGCCCTCTTTTGCAAAAAACTATTACGAAATTGTTTGCCGCGAGCGAGAGTATTTGTCCCATTGGCTTGCTTGGCCACCCCATGCCAATGGTGAGGCATTTTTCGAAACCTTCGTAAAAAGTGCGCTTCATGATTACGCAGAGGGAAAATCCTTGACCTGTGCCATGGTGTATCAGGACGAGATCGTTGGCAATATCAGTTTCAACTCAATTAACCACGAGCTCAAGAAAGTGGAAATTGGCTATTGGCTGAGTGAATCTTTTCAGGGAAAAGGCATTGCTTCTCGCTGTGTTCAGGCGTTGATAGATATCGCTTTCCAAGAGTTGGAAATGGAAAAAATCCAAATCGCGGCGGCAACGGAGAATCTGCCAAGTCGGAAACTGGCTGAACGCCTTGGCTTTGTGCTTGAAGGGATCATCACCCGTAACGAGAATCTAAACGGTCGTGTGGTGGACCATGCGATCTATGGACTTAGTGTCAGCAGACTCTAACAGAAAAGGAGAATAACCTTGGCGATCATCTACTTCATTCTTGCCGTTCTTGGGGCACTGTTTCCCTATGCTGCTTTTGGAGTTTGGCTGGTGGAGAATGGCCTAAATGTTTCTCTGCTTCTTGCAGATGCGATGGCAAACCCCATCAGCATGATGGCGTGGCTGGATGTCATCATCGCGGGCGTGGCGCTTATCGTTTTCATCGTGGTTGATGGCAAGGATAACAACGTAAGACTTCACGGTTGGGCGATCGCGGGTACATTGACGATCGGCGTGGCTTTTGGTTTACCTTTCTATCTATTCCTCAAAGAAAGCAATCAAAAATGAACCTAGCACTTGAAAATCCCTTAGCGAGCAACAATGTCGCCTTTACCTGAACCCGCAGAACACTCTGTCTTCGGGTTGTTGTTATAAGGACACCGACACTAAGGAGTGATGACTGATATGGACTACCTAATTGCAGTAACGCTATTCGCGATCTCAGCCTCTGCTACGCCCGGCCCAAATAACCTTCTTTTGATGTCTTCTGGCGCCAACTTCGGCGTGAAGAAAAGCCTACCGCTGATGTGTGGGATCTGCTTTGGTTTCGCGCTGATGCTGTTTCTGGTGGGCGTTGGATTTGGGCAAATCTTCCAACAGTTTCCAGAGCTTCACTTCATCATTAAATGTGTTGGTACGGCTTATCTTCTTTATCTTGCGTTTTTAATTGCCCGCTCTGGTGAGATTGAAGAAAGCGGCGCTGAAGCCAAACCACTGACTTTCATGAAAGGCGCACTTTTCCAATGGGTGAACGCCAAAGCGTGGGTCGTAGCAACTGGGGCGATTGCAGCCTTCACCACTTTAGGTGCAGGTTACTATACCCAGAATTTGACGATTGCCACGACATTTTTTGTGGTGTCATTTCCCAGCGTGGGGATTTGGTTATTGTTTGGTTCGGCATTGAAACGAGTGTTGTCATCCGCCGCCCGTCGCAAGGCCTTCAATTACTTTATGGCGATCTTGCTGGTATTGTCGGTTGTTCCTGTGGTTTTGGAAATTTTCAAATCGATATGAAGGCAATAACGCACCGTTTGGCAACCATCGAAGACTATGAGTTTCTGCTTGAAGTGAAAAAGCAGGCGGAAGGGGAAGCGTTATTTGGTTGGGATGACGATGTGCAACGGCGTATTCACCAATTTGCACTTCGTCGGGCACCATATCGAAGGTAAAAAGCCTTCTTTCTTTAAAGATGTGCAGTTTCTATTGATTGGGCCGGCGTGGGTATTTCACTTCTTTTTGCCTTTGATGCCGCACAGTGAGACATAAAAGAAGCCAACCGAGAGGTTGGCTTTTTAGTTTCAATTAAGCTGCTTTGTTTGGCAGGAACTTCGGCGCGTAACAGGTATCGGTTTCCGCCGTTACTCGTGTCATCGCATCAATACGCATTGGCACCAAACCAGCGTGTGATTGGCTACCAAAGTTTTGGTCATTAGTGGTCGGATCCAGCACCCAAAAATTGGTACTGTTCTGATGACCCGTCACGTTGTTGTTCATAGCCGCAACCAAGATTTCACCGTTCTGATCAAGCGTAGCCGCTGTGATTTCATCAACGTGGTGGAAAAACTTCACGGTTGCTGAAGCATCTTCGGTGCTGAGGTTAAATACGCGGGTGTTAGTCACGAAAAGAAGTTCGCCATCTTTGAAGATCAAATCACCCCAGTTCGCGTAGCCACCAAGACGAATATTCAAATCCAGATTACCGATCAAAGTTTGCACGCCAGTCGAAGGATCGATGGTGAACAGTCGACGGATATCGGAACCGTAAAGCGTTCCAGTCTCTGGGTCGAAGGTCATTCGCCAAACTTGATACTTGGTTGAACCAACTACGTGGTGAGTTTGCGATGCTACATCAAAATACGCCAACTCATAGGGTTTATGCGTTTTGTGCAGGAATGGGAGATTAGAAATCTCCTGTTCTGTAAATTCACCGTCTTCAACACCATCAATATAATACTCATCCGGTGTTGGCGTACTGGTGTAATAAATGCGGTTATTGGTTGCATCGTAAGCCATCGCAGAAGCACTGAATAGCGCGCGAGAGTTTATCTCTACGAGGTTAGCTGCTTCTGTGTGGAACTCTTGGCGAGTGATGCTCCGGGCAAGGCCTTCGTGAACATTAACAAGCACACCTACATCGCCTCGGCCTGCGTTCATGGTGTAGAGGTTACCATCACACTCTGCTGAGGCAGCTGACATGCTAAAAGTGCCTACTAATACGAGTGATGATAGCAGTGTCTTTTTCATTTCCTGGCTCCTATGTCCTTAAAAATTTTTTACACCTAGTTTTTGAATTCTGGGACAGGCTGACAAGTGACGACTGAAGTAAAATATTCTGTACATCAAGTTGTAAGAATGTCTAATAATGCATCCTAACACCGACGAATATTATTTTCTTTGATAAATAAAGGAATAGATTTCAACTTCGCAGCACTGAAACGTGAATCTTATTTAGAGGACTTAATGTTGTGAAATTAATAACTAATTTGTTTGCAGCTAATGTTTGTTCACGATACATCTTTCTCCTAAAAGTGGGAGGGCGCCGAAGGATTTTTTGAAATGCCATGAATAGAAAAACGGCTCCGAAAAGGAGCCGTATTCAGTGATTCAACTTAGTGAACGATTATGCGCCTATTACGCCACCATCTTTGCGGGTAATACGCATCACGGTTGAACGTGGTACAGAATCACCACCATCAGGGAAGTGGGATGGTGCCAAGTCTTCACCTGGGTGCTGAATACCTACAAACATGGTTTTATAGTCAGGAGAGAATGCTAAGCCTGTGATTTCACATGCGATTGGGCCTGTCAGGAATCGACGTATTTCACCGGTCTTCGTGTCTGCACAGAGCATTTGGTTGTTCCCCATACCCGCAAATTTACCCTCGTTGGAGTACTTACCGTCTGTCTGGATCCAGAGACGACCAGCGCCATCGAAACCAATACCGTCTGGGCTGTTGAACATGTTGTCTTTGTTCACGTTTGCTGAGCCTGCCATCAGGCCTTCCTGATTCTCTGGGTTACCTGCCATCACAAAGATGTCCCATTTGAAATCAGATGCAGTGTGGTCGCCGCCTTGCGGTTGCCAGCGAATAATGTGGCCATACGGGTTTTTCTCACGAGGATTTGCCACGTTTACAGGCTGATTCTCTCGGACACCGCGGTACTTATTGTTTGTGAGAGTACAGAACACGTGCTTGTTGTCTGGATGAACAGCAACCCACTCAGGACGGTCCATGGTGGTCGCGCCAACTTGTGTTGCTGCTTCACGGGCAAAGATCAATACTTCTGCTTGGCTTTTGAAGCCATTCTCTGGTGTCAGGCCATTTTTGCCGAAAGTCAGCTCAACCCACTCACCTTTGCCTTTCAGTTCGCCTTCTTTGCCGTCGAGTTTCGCCACATAGAGCGTGCCTTCTTCCAGCAGATCACGGTTTGAAGCGTGAGTGCCTGGTTTGTATTTGTTCTTCGAAACGAACTTGTAGAGGTGTTCACCACGCTCGTCATCGCCGAGGTAAACCACAACGTGACCGTCTTTATTGATAGTTAGCGCTGCGTTTTCGTGTTTGAAACGACCCAGTGCTGAGCGTTTCTTCGGCTTGGAGTTGGGATCCATGGGGTCGATTTCGACAACCCAGCCAAAACGGTGCGGTTCATTAGGTGTTTTGGCAACGTCAAAACGCTCGTCGTGTTTCCACCAGTCGTAGCCCCAATCTTTATCTGTCACACCATAGCGCTTATAGGTCGGCCCCAGATCCACTTCTTCAGAAGCCGCAAAGTAGCCGTTGAAGTTCTCTTCACATGCAAGGTAAGTACCCCATGGCGTTTGACCGTTTGCGCAGTTGTTGTAGGTACCTAGAATGGTTTCACCACCTTCTGGGTCTGCAGCCGTTTTTAGTAAGTCGTTACCGCGTGCGGGGCCTGTCATTTCCATTGGGGTGTATGCGGTTACCTTACGGTTCAGTCGACCTTCAACATTTGGCATCCACTTACCATCTTTCTTTACCAGTTCGATGATAGAAACACCATGTGCAGCCTGAGATTTACGTACATCATCGGCAGAGATGTTTTTACCCTGATGGGTATAGAGGTATTCGTTGTTGGTGTATTCGTTGTTTGCGACCAGTACCGCGCGGTCATCAGACAGCGGGAAGAAGGTCATGCCGTCAGTGTTATCACCATACTGCATTTCCTGTGCTTTTGAATCGTTAGACTGACTGAACTCTGGTGAGTTGGGGAACAGTGCGTCACCCCATGAGATCATTGTTTCAGCGACATAGCCTTCTGGAACAACAACCGTATCAGCAGTAGAAGCAGGAATGGCCTTAAAGCCCATCAGCTTGCTCTTGTCCATTGAACCAGCAACCGCTTGTGCTACTGGACTTGCTGCGAAGAAAGCTACAGAGCCCGCTGCACCGGCAGCACGTAGGAAATTACGACGATTCATCGCCGCGTCAATAAAACGGTTAAACTCTGGCTCGCTGTCCAGTTGACGTTGGTCAATATGTTTGCTCACGATGACTTCCTTTCCAGATGATTTTATTAATTAATCGTGTGATTTACCCAAACGCAGGTTCTCCTTGCGTTTGGGTATCTACCGGAACCGAATTCTGAGATTCGATTGTTAAAAGTTCGTGAACTCTCAATGAAATGTAAATGTCAGTATCGAGAACTATGCACTGATAAATAAGTATTGGGCACATCAATATGAGTCTGATTTCATTTTTTGGTGTTGGTGTGAATTCTTGCGCAAATCAAAGTCGACGAGACAGCAGAATTGATCGGACACAAAGTCCCTTGATTAGAAGTTCGGCATCTTTAGCGTGAATCAAGATGAGGAATAAACGATGCTGAGATCTTTGGGAACGCTTTGTGCAGTGCTGTTATCAACCCATGTGATGGCAATAGAAGGAGAAGGTGATCCTAGTATAGGAAAGCAAAAGGCTTACACCTGTCAATTTTGCCACGGAGAAACTGGCTATACCCCAAAGAAGGATTACCCTCACATTAATGGTCAGAATACCCAGTACTTATATAACGTGATGAAATCCTATCAAGCGGGAGAGCGCACTGGTGCAATGGGTAATATGATGCGCCAGCAGATGTCAGTGTTGAGTGATCAGGACATGAAAGACATCGCTGCTTTCTACGCCAGCCAAGAACGTGGAAAGCCTCAGTAACCTGTTGCGACCTACCTTACTCGCTGATATTGTTCTGGCAAAATATAAAACAGGAAACTGACATGCCGACAATCTGGGTTGATGCGGACGCGTGCCCGACCGTGATCAAAGAGGTCCTTTTTCGTGCTGCAGACCGCACTCAAACCGAATGTGTGCTGGTGGCTAACCAATCTTTGAGAACACCACCATCCCGCTATATTCGAAGCCTTCAGGTGGATAAAGGGTTTGATGTGGCAGATAACGAGATCGTTAGACGTGTTGAAAAAGGTGATTTGGTCATCACCGCAGACATTCCTTTGGCCTCAGAAGTCATTGAGAAATCCGCAGTCGCGTTGAATCCCCGTGGCGAGTTGTATACGCCGGAGAATATCCGTCAACGACTGAATATGCGCGACTTTATGGATACGCTGCGCTCAAGCGGTATTCAAACCGGAGGCCCTGCAACCATGAGTCAGCAGGAAAGACAGAAATTTGCTAATGAGTTGGATAAATTTTTGCAGCGCGCGAAGCGGTGATTAAATACAAAAAAGGAGCGATAAATCACTCCTTTTCCTTTTTCTAATTAAGGAATTTCTAATGCTTATCAAAATAGTCTTTGCGCCGGATGTATTTATCCATGAAGTGATAGGCGATAGGGCGTAGAAGCCAGCTGGTTAATACCCTGATGATGCGGATAAGGGAAGGCATATTGTGGTAAATCTTGTCGTTGTGAAGCCACAAGAGCTCGCCAACATGCCAGAACATTAAAGGAATACCTGGCAAGAAAGTGACTATGTCGACATCACAGCAAATCCGGTAAGTACGGTTTTTCAAGCCATAGCGTTTTTTGAAACTCCAGAACCCTGTGGCTGGCTGCCCGAAGGTGACAATACGTTTAATCGACCCAGGATATTTCTGCTCCAGTATCTCACCGGCAATAATGGCCATGCTGCCACCCGAGGAATGACCAGTGAGCGTCAAGCGCTTACCTTGCGAAACTAATCTTGCAGCACACGATTCCAGCTTTTCCATCACGCTGATGCCTTCAAGTCGATTAATTTCTTCAGAGTGCTGAAATTCGGCTTGTTGGCCTGGGGAAAGTCGAGAATAGTCTTTGTCGATGACAAAGCGTCTGGAGGTGCTGGGTTGGCGCAACAGAAACTGGAAACCCCAATGAACGTGTCCTGCGTTTTTCGGAGCATCGACTTTACTCGGCAACACAATTAGGTTTAACAGCCAATCCCAAACGCTTTGTGAGCCTTTGAACACGATAACGGCATCGCCGTCTTCGCGCCATAAAACGCGGATGATGGTTTTCCCCCATCGGTTGTGAATATCCCTACGTCCATTTTCTGAAAAACCATACTGGACGTGGTCAAAGTGTTTGGGATAAGCGTCCCGACAGAGGATCGCGTAGCGCTCGTATTGATAGCGATTAAGTCTTTTCACCCGTTAAATCAGTATGAACCGTAAAGCGGATCAGTGTAGTCATAAAAAATGACGAATCAGCGACAGGAAGAATAGAGGAAGAGGTTTTTTGTGCGAGTGACCAAAAAAAGCTGCACTAGGCAGCTTTTTAGATTAATCATAGTGCTGCAGGAACGGGGAGATATGTGTGTTATAGGTTAGCGCCTTAACGGCACTGTGATTGTTTATCAACCACTCCGCCTTGCTGATATTTCCTATTCCGATGATGGCTTGAACCAACAGTTTAAAATCCCGAAGCCAACGCGCTTTCTGATCTTCGCTCCAATCGTTGCGATAAATCTCATGATAATGTTCCACCCACCAGTAGGCGCCACGGATAAAGGCAGCAATTATGCTGGTCGCAGGTTCGATTTGTTCATCTTTACCGTCGATGGCGTACTCATCTGCCAAGGGTTGACCCTGTGAAAAGGCAGCGTAATTTCTACAGTATTTAAAAAGCGCCAGTTGCAGTGCAGACCCGGAGTCACAGTGTTCAAGAGGCAGTGTGGTGACGGGTAGGTGCTTTTTATTGTTTCTGAAGAGTTCAACCGAGCGCTTGCCCGGCAAGAGTTTTTCGATAACAAAAAACAAATCGATACTGATGAGTTTATTGCTCAAAGTGATTTCCTTGTAACTATCCAAGCTTCAATTCGCAGCCAGTTTGTTGGCGGGTTGAAATGATGTGCTTGGTAACAATAAGCTGATTTTCAACAAACTAGGCGCAGCATAACCCCTCAATGTGTAAAACGGAATTCCTTTACGCTGAATTCGCTCCATACTTTGATTTTCGTTGTCGAAAAACTGTGCGCTGTAGTACAAGTTTATGTGGACCCAAGGTCCAGTTTTATCGTTAAAAAACAAGAGACTCGCAAACTTTGTAACCTAACTGTTATGAAGGTCCTGTTCGGAACGAATACATCAGTTTCAAAAAACCACTTCAACTAATAATTATCCACTTATGTCTTAGTCATCAATGAATTGAGTGGCTTCGGCAATATATCCATACAACCTGACATTGCTCGTTATTCAGAGGCCAACAGTGTGTTCAATTTTAGGCGAATTTCTTTAGGAATAGTCATTCTATTTCCGTGGAATTTAACGAAGAAGTGGGCGCAGCATTGAGTGCCTCCCTTCGGGCAAGTTGAATCCTGTAACTTCAGGTTGATTGGTTGTAAGAACGTGGCTTACAAGGAGATAGTATGAACAAAATTCTAGCAGGTGCAGCGCTGAGTGCCTGTTTAGCGGCCCCGGCGTTTGCGAAAAATCACGTCGTGGGTGGCTATTTTGCAGACTGGCAATATGCCAATGCTGATAATCCCTACACTGTGAAAGATATTCCTGCAGACCGGTTGACCCATATTATATATGCGTTCCTCAGCATGTGTGGCCCTCATACTGGTGCATCTGAGCTCGTTCAACAACAGGTTGCTAAAGCCTGTGAAGGACAGGCTCCGTACTCTGCCATCGTCGTTGATAAAGAAGCAGCTATGGAAATAGATTTCGGCGATGTTTCTGTCGATGTCCCTTATAAAGGGCACTTTGCTCAGTTAGCCGAGCTTAAGAAAGCGTACCCTGATTTGAAGATCCTGCCCTCATTCGGCGGTTGGACTATGTCAGAGCCTTTCCATGCGATGGCAAAAGACGATGCCAGTATTAAGCAGTTCGCGAAATCTGCTGTTGCTTTGATCGCTGAATACGACTTTTTTGATGGTATCGATCTGGACTGGGAATACCCTGGCGGTGGCGGCTTAACGACATCTCCTTGGAACCCGGAAACTAAGCTGTCAAACGAGGTGAAAACGCAGGAGCGCGAGGCCTTTACAATATTGGTCACCTTGCTTCGTGACGAACTGGATACATTGTCTGCAGAAACCGGCCGTGAATATGAGCTTTCTACAGCAGTGGGCGTAGGCCCGAAAGCAGCACAAATCGACTGGGAAGCTGCTGCGCCAAAGCTGACAAATATGTTCGCGATGACGTATGACTTCCTTGGTGGATGGGGTACACAAACTGGTCATCTGACGAATCTACATGCGACTGACCGCAGTTGGTGGGGCATGGGGGCCGATGTGTTTATTAATCAGATGATTGAGTTGGGCATTCCGAAAGAAAAACTGGTGCTTGGAGCTGCATTCTATGGCCGCGGTTGGGAAGGCTCTCAGTTTGATGGCAGCTTACCAACATCTAACTTGGCTTCCGAAAAAGGCGCAAGCTTTGGTACCGGTGAGCCAGGGTACTTCATGTACTGGGATTTGAAGCAAAATTACACTCCATCTGAAGGTTACCAATACGGCTATGATGAAGCTTCTCATGCGCCATATCTTTGGAACCCTGAGAAGAAAGTTTTTATCTCTTTCGAAGATGCGCGTTCAGTGAAAGCGAAAGCGGAATGGGCAAAGCAGAAGGGACTGGCAGGTGTATTCACTTGGGAGCTCTCTGGTGACCCTGACAACGAGCTGACTTCAGTTATGCATAAGGTGCTGCAGAGCAAAACCGCGAAGAAATAAACAAGTATACCCACGACCTGAAGATGTTCGCATTCAGAGGTCATCAATGCGTTCAATTCGAGGCAAACTTCACGAGGAATAGTGGTTCTATTTCCGTGGGATTTAACGAAGAAGTAGGCGCATTGAAGGCCTCCCTTCGGACGAGATTGACTGACGCCGTGCTCTTTGTTGTTCTTTTTTGATGGAGATGACTGCACCTACAAAGGAACGTCGCGATCACAACGCCAGTCAATCTCGGTGAATCCTGTATCTTTAGGTTGTTTGGGTATACATTCTTGTTTGTATAACCCGGCGATCTGTCGGGTTTTTTATTTGGGGGTTACCAAGGGTTTCTTTTACTTCCTGTATTCCATATTGCGTTTTCAGTTTAGTGATTCGTCTAGAGGCACCAAGCCATCTGTAAGCAACACCATCGAATTGCTAAAGAGGATGTCGTATACCTCTTTGATAGAATAAGTATGTGCGTTGCTATATAAGTATTTAAATCAGAAGGATAGAGTGAATTCTGGCCGCGTGTCCGTGAAAAAGACAAAACCCCGCACAGCGGGGTTTTGTCTTTTTCAGCAAGCAAAGATATCTTTGTTTTTGTTTGTATGCGCTGACTATAGTCTGCACGATCACTGGATGTCCAACGCTTCTGTAAGGTTTATTAAATGCTGGGCGGTGTATCACTTTAGTTATGTAATGAAATAAGTTTCACAAATTTGTTGGAGACTCTTTTCCAAAACCAAGCTGATTTCTCAGCAGGAACTGAAATCTATGCTTGTAATTTTTTCTTTACACTTTTGTTTTCAAGTGACTGAAATAAAAGCAAGTTAGTCAGTGTTTTGGCGATAACCTTAAAATTTCGCCATTTGAGGAATCTGTTAAGAGATAGATATCACCGTCAGGGGATTCGACCACATCTCTGATGCGCCCATAATTGCCATCCAGTAGCCTTTCTTCACCCATTACCCTGCTATTTTCTATATCCAGCCGAACCAAAAGCCCGAACTTTAGGGAACCAAGCAGAATATCGCCTTTCCATTGGTCGAATTTAGCACCAGAAAGCATGTCCATCCCGGAGGGGGCAATTGAAGGAACCCAGTAATGAACAGGTTGCTCCATGCCTGCCTGCTCAGTGCCTGAACCAATCTTGCTACCCGTACCGTAGTTCACACCATAGGTAATAGTGGGCCAACCATAGTTACTACCTTTTGTTATTGGGTTCAGTTCATCACCTCCTTGCGGACCGTGTTCGTGTGTCCAGAGGGTTTTACCGTCATTGTCCAGCGTCATACCCTGAATATTACGGTGACCATAGGAATAGATCTCCGGGAAGCTATTACTATCGCTAACAAATGGGTTGTCAGCAGGGACTGAGCCATCAAGGTTCAACCGGATAAGAGTGCCAATGTGTGAATCATTCTGTTGGGCTTTGTCTCGGTTACCGCGGTCGCCCAGTGCGATAAAAAGATGTTCGTCTGTTGCTAGCAATCTTCCGCCATAGTGACGGCCGCCAGCCAGTTTAGGCTTTTGGGAAAACAGGAGCGTAACGTGGGAGAGCTTATTGCCATTGAGAATGGCAGAAGACACTGCAGTGCCGGATTTCCGAAAGTCACCGTCTTCGGAATAGGCTATGTACAGACGTTTTGAGAGCTCAAAATCAGGAGCAAGAGCAAGCCCCAATAAGCCGCCTTGCCCACGATAAACCAGATTCTCAGGCAAACCTTCAATGTTCGTCATAACACCTTCAGAACTAACGCGCTTGAGAGCGCCATTTCGTTCAGAAACTAGCATGTCACCGTCTGGAAGGAAGACGAGCGACCAGGGGTGGTTGAGGCCCTGTGCGACGCTGTCTATGGTGAAGGTGTGTTTTTCAGAAGTAATGGTGTCTGCGTTTGCTGCCAAGGGAGCAAAGGTTGAGAGTATGGCTCCTGCAATGAAGGTTACTATTTTCATTAGGGGGTCCCTTCCATTGTTGTCCGCTTTATCCGTCACCCCTCAATCTTACCTCATGTTGGTAGCTTCACGAGAAATGCTGTGCAAAACGGAATTTCAGTCGGCGCATACCCCGGCTAAGTTGTGAAAACTTATCCGACATTGAAGAGGCGTCTTCTGCTGCCTGCTCCGTACTGTTGTCTGAACTGTTTTGGCCGCTACTTTCTACACGGTTTCGTCCATTTTGCTTTGCTCGGTAAAGCAGCTTATCAACCTCACTGTAAATGTCGGACAGTGACTGATTGGAATCCACCGCTGATACACCGAAACTGGCAGTGACACTGAACTCATCACCCTGCTCTGTCATGAACGAAAGTTCACTAATACGCGTACGCAAATCCTCCGCAATCAACTGAGCTTGCTCTAGGTGGCTGCTTGGAAGTAGAAGCATAAATTCTTCACCACCGACGCGGGAGCAGATATCGTTCCGGCGTAGGTTGTTTTTAAACAGTTCTGCAATACCGGTAAGCACTTTATCGCCAACGGGATGACCATGAGTGTCATTCACTTTCTTGAAGTGGTCGACATCAAGCAGCAAACAGCAAACAGGATCACTATCGTTTTCCATCCCTGACTTCAAGATATCGAGTTGGGAGCTTAGATAACGTCGGTTGTACAGGCCTGTCAGGCTGTCTGTGTTGGCGATTTTTCCCCAGCGCGCACGTCGGCGGTTAATCCATAGTGCTGCCAATGTAGCGACCACAGTGGCTAGGACACCTGCTACAACCAGTACATTTAGGTATTCTACTTTGTCTTCATTGGTTTTTAGCTCAAGTGTCTGCAGAACGTTATTCCAACTCAAGTGTTGGTTCTCTGCCTTGAGTTTTTCCAGATTGAAGAGCATTTGTTGGCGTTCGAGATTATCTACCTGCTCATCTGCGCTGAAGTTATTAAAGCGGTTCTGGTAATCCAATAGGGTCAGGTAGGCATTTTTGTAGTCTCCAAGACCAAAGTGCGCTTTTGATGCTACCAAGTACAAGTCAATCTCGGTGCGATAAAGGCGCGCGAGTTCTGTCTGTCCCGTAATAAGGGGAGTCACCAGGTCAATGGCTCCCTGAAAGTTTCCGCTTAAGAGGCTTTGATTAGCTTTCAGGTAGTTGTATTTGCTGATGTAGTAGCGAATGGTTTCGCGCTGACGTAAAGCATCAGTTTGCTTGAGGTAGCGGGCCATGCTTTTAGTGTCACCGGATTGCAGCAAGAGATCGGCGATTTGGAGGTTGATGCGGAAACGGTGGGAACCATCACCTAATATCTGAGCAATCTGCAGTGCCTGCTTATATTCAAGTAAAGCCTGCTTTTTGTCGCCTTGCTTTTTAGCCAACTCCGCCATATCGAGCTTAACCAGGAGTTGATTGAACGACATCTTTCGCTCACGGAAGAACTGATAAGACTTGTCGAGTAGGAGGGAAGCTTTATCGAATCCATTCAGCTTAACCAGTGTGCCACCCAGACTTGACGCAATGCGTTCAACCAATAGGGCATCTTGCGTGGCTTTAGCCGCTTCCAACGAGCTCATAAACGCCGCCATGGAAACGTCGTAATCGTTCTGTGCTTTGTAGGCTTCACCTTTAACCAAAAGGATCTCTGCAGTCACTGATGGGTTATTCAGCTTCTTAGACTCTGAGAGTAAATTATCTAATTGGTCGAGCACCAAGGCTTCTTCACCTTGAAGAATTCGCGCTTGTCCAAGTCGAAGCTGCATCAGATAGAGATCCGCCTTTAAAAGCGGGTCGTTTTTCGCCAATTCGATACCACTGTTTGCTGCTGTGATAGCGCTTTCTGGGTCGTTCAGTAAAAGATCAACTGTGGCCTTTTGCAGGTAATACCGAACCAGAAGAGGCAGCGGTTGGTTTTGTTTCAGCTCGACTTTTTCTAACTCACTGAGTAGGGCCCGAGCTTTTATTGGAACAGAATAAAGGATTGACTGAACGCCGCTAAGCGTCTTCTCGAAAGACTGTGTTTTCTCCACAGAAGCATGTGTTATCCCGGAAAAAATAGCGAAGAATAAAAAGAGGGTTTTTAGTATTTTTTGCATTGGTGAAGCTTCCATGTTCGACTTAGCTAAGCGTCAACTCGTCGTTTTTTTTTGTTCTAGTCCAAGTTGAGCTCAATGAAGGGAAAACAATATATTGAGCCAGTTTTCGCACTTAGAATACCCAACGCATTATAAGGACTTTGTATTAATTTTGAGCCGAATGTATGAACTTCCTATCGGTCGTTAGATGAGCGTAGGTAGTCATAGCTGGTTTTGCCTGAGAGGAAATAGACTCGTATCGAGGAGAGTACTGTTACATAGTGCAGCAGTAGTTATACAAACCGCTGTGAAAATCATCACCAAAGTAACGTTTGAATATGAGCTGGCAGACAGGTACTAAGGTCTGATCAGAAAGGTTAAAGGTTACTTCACAGAAACTAAAAAGGCGATGAAAGCGCCTTTTTGCTGGGTATTCCTGTAGATATCAGCGTTTGTCCTTGATGGACTCCGCTTCTTTTTTCAGCAAAGTGATTTTGCCAAAACCCAATTTACTGAAGTAGCTGTCTCTGTGATTTTTCACTGCTTTACCATCAGCCACCATTTCCAACTGAAGCTCCATTTTCAGGAATGCAGTTAGATCGATACCCTCTGCTTCCGCGGCGGCTTCATGCGGCGAGCGATGCTTCTGGTAAGAAAAGGTAATCACTTTGGTTTCGCCTTTATAGACATATTGAAGTTGGCGCGACATATCAGCACTCATTGCTAAGGAAATGGGGAGCGGAGTATTTCTTACTGGCCTCACCAAGTCAATCCCAATGGGGGAAATCGTCAGCGCGAGAGGTCGGCGCTGGGGAACTCTTCCTCTTTATCTGTGTCCTCGCAAGGGTGGAAGGCCACACGTGTTCCTTTGCCGGTGAGAAGACCAATGTATTTAGGTGCGCCGTCCTGATCGAGCTTTACAACACCCACGGCACTTTGGTTGACGAGGAGTCCGGGACCGCCATTATCCGGCTTGCGGCGCTCGATGCGCATGCGTTTTCTTCGGGTAAAAACGTTGAGCGGGGATTCTGGCCAGAATAGCTTTCTGTCCAGCCATTCAAAAATCGACAGAAACGGTTCAGGGAACTGATTCCTGAAACCACTACAGGTGATTTGCCAGATGCGAGGGCTGCTTTTCCGAAAACGCATACGAACATCATATGCAAAGGAGTAATGCACGTCACCAGAAAGGATCACAAAGTTCTTTGGTGTCTTGGGATGTTTAAAGATGTTTAACAGAGCATTCGCTGAACCAGGGTGAGCCATCCAGTTTTCCGAATCTGTGGCGAGTGGATGGCCCAGAAAGGTCACAATACGCTGGATAGTTTCAATGAACTTCACACCAAACATGGGGGCAGGTGAGACCACCACCACTGCATCGTTATTGAAAACATCTTGTTGGAAGTCCATTAGAGATTCCCAGTCCATTAGACCTGATGGCTTGTTATAGCTTGACTCAGAGCGCCAACGCCGTGTTCGGGTATCGACCACCACCACTTTGGGCGTGGTGGGAATAGTGTAATGCCATTGCTCAAAATGGTGCGTCACTTGAGTCATAGCGTAAAAAGTGGCTGGATCCGGTGAATCAAGAAAAGTCTGTAAAGGCGTCCAGAAGTCTTGGGTAAAGGCTTTTGGTTGGTTTCCCCAGCCCTGGCAGAAAAAGTAGGCCATCATGGCGTTGGTGATAATGCCTTGGGCGAACGCCGAGTTGTTGACCGCGCGCTCCCAGCCAACGGTGAGGTTAAAATCATCCGTGACGTTATGGTCGTCGAAAATCATATAGGTCGGAATATGAGCAAACAGTCTTCGCAGGTGGACCAAACCAGTGCGGAAGCGTGCTAATTCTGCCAGCTCAATATCCCACCTTTTCTGAAGCTCCTGGGAAAGGGTGGGAACTGTTTTCTCAATTTCAATGTGCTGCCACAATTCCGGTGACCACACCAGCATGTACATTGCAATAAACTCATTGAAGCTGATGAGATGATTTTCAGTGGTGCGGGAACTGAAAACCGGCTCAGGTTTGGCTTTGAAAAGCCGCTTTATTAACCCGTGGTTAATATCGCTGAATGGCAGTATCTGGGTGCGGCTGTAATAAGGCGTTTTGTCTGGCGATAATTCACTGCACCAGCGAATATTATCCCCTTCCATCTCCTGATTCTTCATACCCAGTAGACTGATAGTCTGTCGAATAGCAGACATTAAAGGGCCGCAAACGTCGTCGGCATAGATCTGATCGCCAGTCATGATCAGCAAATTTGCCCGCTTTTCTACAGGTGTGTCTTCGTGGCTTATATCGAGCGCTGCCAAGGCATCTTCACAATGGTGGTGAGGGTGGCGGCAGGAGCCGTGTGCGATGTGTTCTGCTCTTGAGGGAATGACAAACGTTGGGCGGGATTCATCGCCATACAGAACCCCCTCCAGTGATGAGAGCATTGAATGACCGTCGAGGACGATGTCGTATTGAAGCGGCGTGTCGACGAGGAAGGGAGCATCGCCTTTAAATTGTGCCATCACTATATAGCAATGATCGCCAAGTTGGATCTGTTTTTGGTCGGCAAAGTTAGCCTCATAAAATGCGTCGTCCTGCTCAGCTTGGTACAAAGTAAAATCTGCTGTAAGAGGCTTAGAGGTAACTGCCCAAATACAGACCTCATCTTGGGTTGTCCTCCTCAATATAGGTCCGGCTAGAAAAACAGGTAACACCACAAGATAACTCGACTTTATTGTCTATTACCTCCACTTTACGCGCTCTATGAGAGGATTTGTAGCAGTGGAAATGTAAAGTCTTGCAAATAAGTTAAGTAGACCACCGGTTCATCAATCCGATATACCTCTATCAGATAGGATGTTCGCACCATTGCCCTTTGCTTTAGCGAGCCACTGAGCAGCAACCTCACTTTCACCGATATCACGTAGCGCTGAGGAAAGTGCAACCTGTGCCTGCACATGATCCTGACGGGCAGCAAGGCTTAAAAAGTAGATGCCTTTTTCTATGTCTTTGTCTGTAATAAAGCCATTAAATAGCATTTGACCTAGCGCGTATTGCTCGACAGGGCTATTGCAAAGCGCGAGATCAAGCACCCATTTGAATTCGTCGTAATCGACCCCATTCGACAGTTGTTCGCTGTGATAAATGCTGCTATTTATCAGCGTGTCTTTCTGAGGGGGGGCACTACAGAAATCGATGTAAAGAGTAGAAAGCTCAAAAACGGCGCTGTCATTCACTCCTCTTAGAAAATAGGGATAGGCATCTGCACAGTTTTCGGTGGGGTACTGGCTACGCTGAAGGTGTTGCCAGCCACGATAGAAGTCACTTTCTAAAAATGCATCAGAATAGTTAGCCAGCGTAGGGCAGCTCGCGTTGGCAAATTCCGTTTCTTCAGAGCAAGCTGTGATGGTGACCAACAGCGCGGGAAGTAACCACTTCATACTTCGTTCCTTTTACAGCACTGGGTTGAGTGTAAAAGGAGTGGCATATACGTTGCTTTCCCATCATTGAGAAACAACAGAGGAAATTGACCGCACATTGTACGGCCAATTGATGTAGAAATTCGGCTTCAGCGTTTACACAAAACACTGGAATCTGATTTGTGCGTAGACTTATGTTTCGCTGGTTTCATAGCGAACACGTATCTGAGTGAGGCATAAAATATAGTGACATATGCCATCAACTCGGTGCCTTCTTCGGCGATATTTTTCGCTGCGCGGACATAGCCGTCACCCAACAGTTCCCGCCACAGCGAGCTCATGCCGAATAGTCTTGAAAAGACCAGCAGCATGGCTAGACCCATACACAGAAGCCCAAAGTTCCTGTGATTGACAAAGGCTGCAAACTGGTTAGCTGTTTCAGTGCGATCTGTCAGCGAATAAATAACGGCACTAGCTGCAACGATGGCAGCGGGGTACACCCAGAAACCATGGAAAACTAATTCATCAAAGAACATGTCTAGTTCGCGAATCAGCAAGCACAGAAAAAAACCTATCACCAAAGCGCCAAAACGTTTAAATGATGGATTGTGCTTTGCTATGTATGCGTAACAAAGGATAGTCAGTGATAACAGAAATTGTTCCATGTATTCGACCAAAGTACCTTCCGATGCACCGGTTTTCAGCGTGTCAATGTCGAACCGGATAACTAGAACCGGCAAAGAGACCAAGACAGCGAGAAATAAAAACTGTGCAAAGGCATTAAAGATGGCGGATGTATTATTACTGCGATATGGCATCAGCTTCCTCTCAAACTGCATGAATACGTTTCTCATTCCAGAATGACTACCTATCCGTGATGTTTGTCACAATGAATTGTCGGCTCGTTAACGAGAGCTCATATTTATGTGATTTAAGTCAAGTTAAGCGAATATACGTCATCAATTATTCACAAGGTGTCTTATTTATGAGGCCGGAAATACAAATGTCATACTTGCTTTAACGAGTTGCTTGCCTGAAGTTCCAAGTTTCATCTATCGCTGTTTTGTCTCAATGTTACTGGTTCGGGTAACTGACTGAATCGTGTATCTTTAATGGAGGGATTTTCGAGGAAGGCTCATGGGGAATAAAACTATTCGTTGGGGAATGATTGGCTGTGGCAATGTGACTGAGCGAAAAAGTGGTCCTGCTTTTTGGCTGGTCGATAGCTCGTCATTAGAAATGGTGATGGCTAGGCGAAAGGAACAAGCTAAGGACTATTCCGAACGTCACAGAATAGTACGTTACACAACTGATGCATCGGCGCTGATTAATGACGCCAATGTGGATGCGATTTACGTCGCTACACCACCGGACAGTCATCTCGAATACGCATTAATGGCCGCCGATGCAGGCAAGCCATGCGTTGTTGAAAAGCCAATGGCACTGACGACGGAAGAATGCGATCAAATGTTGGCCGCATTCGAAAAAGCCCAGGTGCCGATTTTTGTGGCATATTACCGCCGCTCACTACCAAGATTTGATGTGGTGAGAGAATGGATAGAGCAGGGAATGGTCGGTGATGTCAGACATATCCACTGGGCTTATCACCGCGCGCCGAGCGCTGATGATATTGCAGGTAAAGACAACTGGCGTGTGGACCCCAAGCAAGCTGGAGGTGGTTACTTTGTTGATCTGGCAAGTCATGGGTTGAATTTGTTTCAACAGTGGTTTGGGGACATTGTTGCTGCCAAAGGCATCAAAACCAATCAACAGGGTTATTACGAAGCAGAGGATGCAGTAGCGGCTAGCCTGGCATTTGAGAGCGGTGTAATAGGTTCAGGTTACTGGAACTTTGGAGCGGTAAATAGCGAAGATCGGGTCGAGATTATTGGAAGTGATGGACGGATAATTTGCTCTGTGTTTGGTGAGGATGACTTTGTGCTGGATGGAAAAGAAAAGGCAAGGGCAAATGTAGTTCTCCCTGATCCGGTTCAGTATTTTCATGTCCAGAACATGGTTGCGCATTTGAATGGCCATCAAGAATACTCAAGCACTGGAATCGCAGGTCGAAATACCACTTGGGCGATGGAGCAAATTCTTAACGGTTGAGTAAATTGGTCTGAGAATTTGCTGAATTGAAAGGCGAATAGGTCATCATTTAGTCACTTGAGAGCAAATTCGGCTTGAAACGCAAATTAGTGCTTGCAAGGCTAAGGCGCTTTCCCTAATATTCATCTCGTTCTCAGGAACACAGATTATTCCCCCTTAGTTCAGTCGGTAGAACGGCGGACTGTTAATCCGTATGTCGCTGGTTCAAGTCCAGCAGGGGGAGCCAAATTTAGAGCCTCGTCGAAAGACGGGGCTTTCTTCGTTTACCTCTTCAGGAATGAGTGAAACCGTCGAGACTGTCACTTCGCGATATGTCGCTGACCTAGGCGGCCCCGTCACAAGTCCAGCAGTGGGAGCCAAATTTAAAGTCTCGTCGAAAGACGGAGCTTTTTTCGTTTTAGTGTTTGGTTAGCTCTCCTATCTTGTTGAATCACCCTCATAACAAGCTTCCATCAAACTTCAGCAGATTATTCCAATAAATCCGTTCAAATCACTGAGAATGTAATGTTATATTATAACATTATTGCTCAAGGCTCTTGATGGATCATGTTGTTACCCTTCCGCAAATTGCTTCCTTTACTGTTAGCTGTATTTCTCGGCTGGCAGGGTTTTGCGGTTGCGCATCATAAGGGCGAACATCATCACCAGCACAAAGTGGATCATGAGTGCATGCTCTGTGTTCTCGGTATGCCAGTCATTGAAGTCGATGTTGTTGACTCCCCCTTAAACAACATACTGACTTTTGCAGAGCCAACCCTTTGGCTTTTGTCTTTGCCGACAGCACATATCGCCCAAAATGCGCGTTCCCCTCCAGAGTTCACCTTTTCAATCATCTACATTTAAAAGACTAAATTTTGGAGAAATTATGCGTACTAAACATTTGTTTGCGCTCAGTGGGATTGCTTTGGGTGTGACGTCGGCAGCGTCTGCAGAAAATCATGAATTCCGTCAGCATGACGCTCACCAACACGGGTTTGTTGAGTGGCATATTGCGCAAGATGGCGACGAGCTTCTTGCAGAAATCATTGCACCAGGCAGTGATGTAGTAGGTTTCGAGCACGCACCAGAAAATGCAGAGCAGAAAGCGGCGATTGAAAAAGCGCTTGCTGCACTGGCGAAACCAGGTGCTTTGTTTGCAATCAATGCGGAGGCAGGCTGTGATCTGGAAGCCCAGCAGGTTACCCATACGCTAGATGAAGATGACCACGACGGCCATGACAATCACGATAAGCACGATGATCATACGGGTCACGACCATGACAAGCATGACGACCATCACGATGAGCATGATCACCATGACGAGCATAAAGGCCATGCTCATGATGAGCACGACCACGGACATGATCATAAGAAAGCACAACATGGCGAGTTCTCAGCGCAATACACCTTCCACTGTAAAGCGCCAGACAAGATTCAATCTATTACAACGGGTTGGTTCACGGCATTTGGTAACACTGAGAAAATCAGTATTCAGGCAGTGACCGATAAAGGTGTAGTGGCTCAAGAATTGCTGCCATCGTCCACGACTTTCCGTTTTTAAATATTCAGGCCCCTTCGGGGGCCTTTTGGTTGTAATTCTATGTTATTGATTAAAGACCTCCGCTTCAGGTGGCCAGGCCAAGAACAATGGCAAATTGATATTCCGGACTTTTTTCTTCAAGCCAAAGAGCGCGTTTTTCTCAAAGGGGCCAGTGGGTGCGGTAAGTCCACTTTACTTGGACTTATTGCCGGTATTAATTCTGCTGACCAAGGTTCGCTGCGCATTCAGAATACGGATTTAACCGCTCTGAAAGGTGCGAAGCGGGATGCTTTTCGTGCAGATCATCTTGGCTATATCTTTCAGCAGTTTAATTTGCTGCCTTATCTCTCTGTGATTGATAATGTGACGTTGCCTTGTCGCTTTTCTAAAGCGCGTAAAGAAAAGGCAGGGGATAACTTACAACAAGAAGCGGAGCGATTACTCCGTGCGCTGGCATTGCCAGAAAATTGCCTCAACAAAGCAGTTACCGAGCTCAGTATTGGCCAACAACAACGTGTGGCTGCGGCGCGGGCATTGATTGGTAAGCCCGCGTTGCTTTTGGCTGATGAGCCAACGTCCGCCCTGGATGCGGATACACGCAATGCCTTTATCTCGCTTTTGATGAATGAGTGTGAGAACTCAGGCTCCAGCCTTTTGTTTGTTTCTCACGACGGTTCACTGGAATCACACTTTGATCGTTCTATCTCCCTGCCAGATTTAAACAGAGCGGCAACACCAACGGAGGTGCTCTAAATGGCTATCCTTCGATTGGCACTACAAAGCCTTCGTAACCGCAAAGCAACGGCAATCCTGACTATTTTCACCGTGGCTGTTTCAGTCGCTTTGTTGATTGGTGTCGAGCGCGTAAGAACCCAAGCTAAAGAGAGTTTTGCCAACACCATTTCAGGTACAGATCTCATTGTCGGTGCCCGCTCTGGGCAAGTGAATCTGCTGCTTTACTCTGTGTTCCGCATCGGCAACGCGACCAATAACATCGATTGGAAAAGTGTTGAGGATGTTAAAAACCATCCTGCTGTAGCTTGGACTATCCCGATTTCGCTGGGCGACTCTCACCGTGGATTCCGCGTTGTCGGTACAACTGATGACTACTTTAAATACTACCGTTACGGCCAAAAGCAGCCGTTATCTTTCAAAGAAGGCAAGTCGTTTGATGGTTTATTCGATACGGTCATTGGTTCAGAAGTGGCTAAGAAGCTGGGTTATCAACTGGGCGATGAGATCGTTATTGCTCACGGTTTGGCGGATAAGAGCTTTGCCCGACACGATAATCTTCCGTTTAAGGTTACCGGTATCCTTTCGCCAACGGGTACGCCGGTGGATCGAAGCGTGCATGTTTCTATGCCAGCCATTGAAGCGATTCATATTGGCTGGGAAAGCGGCGCCAGAATGGGGCCGGGGGTAAAGCCGGAAGATATCGATCCTGACTTGCTGCAGCCAGAGCAAATTACCGCAGTGTTGCTTGGACTAAAAAGCCGTATTCAGACGTTTGCTTTGCAACGAACTATTAACGAATACAAACAAGAGCCGCTAACGGCCATTATGCCGGGTATCGCGTTACACGAACTTTGGAGCATGATGTCAGTTGCTGAACAGGCTTTGCTGGTGGTTTCCGGCTTTGTGGTAGTTGCTGGTTTGATGGGGATGCTTTCAAGTCTGCTGACCAGCCTGAATGAACGCCGGCGTGAAATGGCAATATTGCGGGGAATGGGAGCAAGACCTGCTCATATTTTCTTCCTGCTTATCAGCGAAGCCCTGCTCTTGACCCTGTTGGGAATCATTGCTGGAGTGACAGTGCTGCTAATCATGATTAATCTGGCTGCTCCTTTTGTATTGAGTCAATATGGATTGCAACTTTCCTCTGCTTTTTTGAGTCAACATGAATGGATGCTAATTGGCATTGTGCTGGTGGCAGGATTTTTGGTGGGAATGTTCCCTGCGCTTCGCGCGTATCGCCAATCTCTGTCAGACGGCATGACAATACGGATATAAGATAATGAAAAAATGGTTATTAATTCTCACGGCGTGCCTGCCAATGATTGCGCAGGCTGATGAAGCATTGAAATTGGATTGGTTGGATTTAATTCCCGAGTCTGAACGCAATCAGTTCAATGATCGCGGTACGCCTGTGATTGACCACACTAACGAGGCGCCACAACAAAATTTGGTCGGCAAAGTGCGTTCTGAACTCAACAACAGCCAAGTGAAAATTCCGGGCTTTGTTATTCCTTTAGAAGGCGATGCCAACATAGTGACCGAATTTCTGTTAGTTCCTTTCTTTGGGGCTTGTATCCACGTGCCGCCTCCACCACCGAATCAAATTGTCTACGTGAAGTTTGAAGAAGGTGCGCCTGTACAGGAGCTTTGGGATGTGGTGTATGTAGTTGGCCAACTGAAAACACAGACTGTCTCCCATGACATTGCGCAGGCGGGTTATCTGCTGGAAGGCTCTGCAATTGAACCTTACGACGATGAATAAGCTCAAACGAGTAAACGTTAAACAGAAAGCCCGAAAAATGCGGGCTTTTTTGTGTTTAGTGACTTTGGAACAAATCATTCAGGGTGCTATCAATCCATATCATGACTTTATCCCAGCCTCTGGCTTTCCGTTTAATTGCGCTCAGCGTTAATAGAGGAGGGCTGGAAAGCTCTGCGGTCGAAAGCTCTTTGACCGAACCTTCCATCAATTCGTGAGAGACAATGTGTTCAGGGACAAACGCCCAGCCAAGGTTTCGCGTGATCAGGTTTGAAATGTAGTAGTAACTGTCAACGTGCCAATACCGTGGGGAAAGCGGCTCCTCTTGGGAATAACCGAGTCGATCTCGAATGGCGAGTTGGCGATATTTAACCAAGTCATCTTCGTGAAGGTGTTCAAGCTTAGCAAGAGGGTGATCATGGCCCGTGATAAGGCATTGCTTCACTGTCTCGATATCATACCAATCCAGTGACTCAGAAAGCGGTTTAACACGGAAGATGAATCCGATGTCAGCGCGACCTTCGTTAACCCAGGTAGCTATATCTTCTTGAGAGCCGTTAAGAATAGTGAGTTTAAGCTCAGGAAAGGCATCAGCAAGCCGTTCGAAAAGTATTTCAAACGTCTGGATGGGAACCGCTTCATCCATGGCGACATTGAATGAGACAGGCTCTCCACTAGTCACCGCCATAGCTCGGGAGTTCATCCGTTGACATTGCTGCAAAATCGCCTTTGCATCGATCAGCATTTCTTTTCCTGCTTCTGTTAGCACAGGCAGTTTGGCGCTGCGATCAAAAAGCTCAAATCCCAGATCAATTTCGAGGTTCGCAATGGCGGTACTTATTCGCGATTGTGCCTTACCAAGTTTCCTCGCGGCGGCGGAAAATGAGCCTGTTTCGGCAGCTTCTACAAATGCCTTGAGTTGTTCCAATGTCCACTGCATAGGTTATTCTCGCTTTTACCTATCCGCTTTTGTGATTGATTTTAACTTTAATCTATAGCTAAACAGCGTGAAAATCCACTTTGTCGATTTATCACTTTATAGATTCGCTTTTATGCACGTGACTGAAGTTAAACAAGGTGATTCCATCACCAAAACATTCTGGCGATTTACGATTCCTGCCATTGCAGCAATGATCGTTAACGGTCTATACCAACTTGTAGATGGTATTTTTGTTGGCCATTACATTGGTGCAGAAGGACTGGAAGCGATTAACATCGCCTGGCCTGTGATTGCTATTGTTGGAGGTCTGGGTCTGATGATAGGTATGGGTGCTGGTAGCCTTATTTCCATCTATCGGGGTGAAGATAATCCTTGCAAAGCCAGAAGCGCGATGGCTACAGGGTTAGTATTAACGATAGTGCTGGGTGCATTAGCGTCCCTTTATCTTCTTTTGTTTGGCGATGTACTGGTTAAACTGCAGGGCGCGTCAGGGCTAGCTTATGGCTATGCCAATGACTATTTAGATGTCTTTAAGTTAGGTTCGGTGGCAACCGTGATAGCGGGCGCATTGCCATTTCTCATCCGAAATGACGATAGTCCCTTTGTTGCAACCTCTATGATGGTAGCGGGTGCACTGACCAATATCGTATTGGACTATCTTTTCATTGGTTTACTGGGGTGGGGGCTCAAAGGCGCTGCAGTCGCAACCGTGTTGGCACAATTGGTCAGTGTGTTAATGGGACTCGCATACCTCTGCTCATCCCGTTCATTTCTGGGTATCTTCCGTCACCCGATAAAACTCAGTGTGTCTGACGCGGGCCAAAGCTTGGTACTTGGCTGCTCATCGCTGGTAATGTTTATGTATTACGGTGTGCTGGTAGGCTTCCATAATCGGCTGTTTGCGGAATATGGTACGCCAGTGAGTGTTGCTGCATTTGCTGTTGTGGGGTACCTGATGACGCTTTATTACGTGGTGGCTGAAGGTATTGCGGAAGGTATGCAGCCGCAAGTCAGCTTCTATCACGGTGCACAGTCTTACTCAAAGATTGCGAAGGTCGCGAAACTGGCCACTATGGTGTCACTGACTGCTGGATTTATTTGGCTGGCTGTACTGAACCTGTTCCCGGACTTTGTCATTGGCATGTTCAACGGCGGTAATGAAGCGCTACTCCAGGAAGCAACGTTAGGTATCAGGCTACACCTGTCAGCCATGTATCTGGATGGCTTAATTATTCTGGCATCCATGTACTTCTTGTCTGTTGGCAAAGGCGGAAAGTCATTGAGTATTTCTGTTGCTAACATGCTAGTGCAGTTCCCGTTCCTATATACCTTGCCTAAGTTTTGGGGTGTGGAAGGCGTTTGGCTCGCAATGCCTATCTCGAATGTGGTGCTGGCATCGGTGGTAATTCCAGTAATGTGGCATGACATTTTGAAGCAGCAAAAGAAACAGCCAGAGTTGTGTCCTGCAATGGCCTAACAAAAAGAAGGGGAGCATTCGCTCCCCCGTTGCTTCTTTAGAATTCGTCCCACTCTATCTCGTCGTCCGCAATGGGCTTGGGCTTCTCTTTATTTTTTTTAGGCACAACGGCTTTCTTACGTACCTTATTAAACTTGGGCGTTTTTACGGGCTCGATGGTTTCATCAATGGTGAAGAATTCCACCATGGTGCTCATATCCTGTGCCTGAGAAAGCATGCTTTCGCCAGCAGTTGTGGCTTGTTCAACAAGCGCAGCGTTTTGTTGCGTCATGGTATCCATGCGGGAAATCGCAACATTCACCTGTTCGATTCCCGAACTCTGATTCTGAGCAGCTTCACTGATCTCCGACATTTTGCTACCTACCTCTTCCACCATGCTTAGAATTTCTTGCAGGGTGTTGCCAGACTCACTGACCAAGACTGCGCCGTCTTCGACTTTCTTATTGGTGTCACGGATCAGGTCTTTGATTTGTTTCGCCGCTTCGGCAGAGCGTTGCGCCAGACTTCGGACTTCTCCTGCCACAACCGCAAAGCCACGCCCTTGATCACCGGCACGAGCGGCTTCTACAGCGGCATTCAATGCGAGAAGATTGGTCTGGAAGGCGATTTCATCTATCACGCCGATAATGTCAGAAATCTTGTTGCTGGCGCCGCTTATCTGATCCATGGCTGTGATGGTTTTCATCACTACATGACCACCTTGGCGCGCTCTATCAACGGCTTCATCACTCAGTTTGTTTGCGGTAATCGCATTTTCAGCACTTTGTTTTACCGTGTCGGTCATGCTGTCCATACTAACGGCGGTTTCTTGTAAGGACGTGGCTTGATCGTCAGTGCGCTGGCTCAAGTCGCGGTTGCCAGAAGCGATTTCATTGGAGGAATTTGAAATCGTCACGGACGCTTGTCGAATGTTACCTATGACCTGGGTTAAACGTTCAATGGTAGAATTCGCGTCTATCTTGAGTTGCGCAAAACGACCGTGATAATCCTTGTCGATACGTTTTGTGAGATCCCCGCGTGCCATGGCACCAAGAATGCGTTGCATGTCTGCAAGAGCAGTATCTATATTGGTAGTTAAACCGTTAAGGCCTTTGGCCAGATTTTGGTGAAAACCGTGCTTCCCGTCTAGCGATAACTGAATAGAAAAATCGCCTCGTGATGCCGCATCGACCATTTCGTCGATTTCCCGCTCGATAGCGACTTCAGCGGTTCTGTCTTTCCATTCAATAACGGTGCCGATGCGATCGCCATTATCGTCGATGATAGGTGTGGCGGAAATCGCCATGCTTCGACTTCCCACAATAAGTTCTGTTCGATATAGGTCTTCCAATTGGTCTAAAAGACGGCGCTGGTGGGAAGGGTCTTTATGGAAGAGATCGATGTTATGACCCATAACGCTATCGGGGTTGAACTCGGGAATTTCGGCCCTGAAATCTTCTTTCGTATCGGTCAGCATTTTGGTTGCTGCCCGGTTCATATAAATGATGTCGTAATTGCGGTCAGCAATCATCGTATTGGTTGAAACGTTATCGAGCGCTTGCCTCACGCGGGCATTTTCTTCCGCCTTCATCTTCGCTTCGTATTCCATTTTTGCTTTTACCCGTTCGGACTCTTCTACGTTTTCAAGCGAAGTATTCGTCGCTTGCTTAATCACCAGAAGATCTCCTTTCAGGTCTGATTGGATTCTGTTACTAAAATCACCTTCAGCTAGTCCTTCCATGACTTTCTTGATGTCTTCGATTGCATTTTGAGTGCTGTCCATCAAAGTATTAAAAGCGACAGCGGATTGACCGATCTCGTCGCGGCTGGTGACGTTGACCCGAGCAGAAAAGTCGCCCGTCAGCGCAACATTTTCAAGACTCTGAGTCATTTCCAGTATCGGATTTGTCAATGAACGTGTGACCAACAGAGCAATAGTGGAGAGAATTGCAATGCCCAGCAATAAGCTGAGACCAATGAGTCCCTTGAGAGCATCGACTTCACCGAATGCTTCAGCGCGATCAATTTCAGCCAACAGTGCCCACGTTGTGCTCCCGAACTTAATGGGTGTGTACGCTGTTAGCACCGGAATGCCTCTATAATCCTTTGCCACTTCGTAATTGCTTTCACCTGCGAGGGTTTTTCTTGTCACTTCTGTTACAATGCTGCCCTTTATCGGGTCAGCAAAAGAGGCGATGACAGAGTGGCTTTGGTCTGCCAGATAGGAATCAGAGCGCATCAGAAAATCAGGTCCAACAAGGTAAGTTTCACCGGTTTCGCCCATACCAGTGCGTTGTAGCATGATTTCGTTGATTTCATCGATGGAAAGCTGAAGCACTGCAACAGCAAGCGTTTGACCACTTAAATCAGTAATCGGACTACCAATGAAAGCTGCAGGTCGGTTACTTTTCACTTCATAACGTTCATAGTCCTGCATCGCAGTGGCATTAGTGCTAACCACTTGGCGGTAAAGTGTGGCAAGTGGGCTGTTTTTGTACTCTCCAGAAGAAAGATTTGTACCGAGGTCTTTATCCCTGCGGGCGGAGAAAATAACATGGCCAGTGTCTGCCTGGATGATGTAAACATCAGAATAGCCATAGACTTTCACAAAATCATTGAGGGTTTTGCCTCTAGTTTGCCATATCTCTTGGTATTCGTAGGTGTCGGTAAGGAACTCATCATCTGCCTGAATTTCTTCATCAGCGGCGTAGAAGGAAAGTTGCTTCTGAATTTGCTTGGTGTCTTCACTGCCAGCAAGAATGCGGATGTCTTTCATTGCCCGATCAAGGTAAGACTCAATTTGGGTCTTCTTAACTTCCCGCATACTGACTAGCTGGGCAAACGCCTGTTTATGAAGGGCATCGCTGGATTTTACCAACGCAAGATAACCTACAATGAGGATGGGTAAAACGCCAATAAACAGGAATATGAGCAAGAGTTTTATCTTTAGCTTTCCGAACATCTGATACCCTTTTATTGTCGATCGGGAAGCTTCCTTGAAGAAGCTTCTCAACTATTGCGATTATTCAACTGACGGGTTTCCGTTCTAGCGAACCGACCAGTGAGATGGCGAAACCTCAATTTCCCAAAGAGGCATGTTGGCCATTCGGTAAGGGGTGTATGTCACTTCCTTGTTCACCGCTAACACTTTGTTGGGAGTGGGTACAAACAGCATGTACCCACTGTTATAAACGTGTTGCATGATTTTTTCTGCCACCTTGTCAAACTCAGGTGTGCCTACGGACTCCCTAAACATCTCCTCGATATAGCTGTCCAGTTTGCTGTCGGGGAAGATGGTGCTCCAGTAGTTGTGAGTGCGGTAGACAAGGAATGCAGACCAAGGGTGGTTGTAATACCAATCGTCATCACCCCACACCAGTAAATCCCACTCTTTAGTATTCTTTCTGGCATTGGTGGCGAGCAGTTGGCTGAACACATCCTTTTCACTTGAGGTGATGTTGAAGTTCAGCTTTACGCCAACTTTGCGCAAGTCGCGGTCAATACCTTTCCATATATACATAAAGCGATCTTGGGTGTAGACATTGAGCTCCAAGCCTTTGAGTTTGGCTTTCAGCTCATCACGTATGGATTTTGGATCTTGCACTTCGGAGTACGCTTTAAGGTTTTTCACGACTTTATCGACACCAGGATAGAGTGGGGCAGCGAGGGTTGGTTTGATTTGGCCTTCACCCCGATAGTATTTGTTCAGCAATCTGCGTTGGTCGATAGCTTTGTTCAATGCAATGCGAACATCTTGATCCATAAGACGCTCATTACCGTTTCGAAGGTTCATGTGAATCGCAATATTGTCAGTTGAAGGTGCGGTGACCAGTTTGGAGTAGCGCGAGTTGCTGATGAGGTCCTTTTCCGATACCGGAATGGGCATTATGTCCAATTGGCCTTCTTTGTCGGCCGCCATTTCCAGAGCCACTTTACTGTCGAGTTCTGTATAAACCGTCACCGTTTCAATTTTCGGATACTCAGGGTTCCAGTAACTGGGGTTGGCAACC
The DNA here is from genome assembly GCF_900060185.1 of Grimontia marina. Taxonomy (GTDB): domain Bacteria; phylum Pseudomonadota; class Gammaproteobacteria; order Enterobacterales; family Vibrionaceae; genus Enterovibrio; species Enterovibrio marinus. Next base: position 30,128 of record NZ_FIZY01000030.1, read on the forward strand.
AGCACGGCTTTAGGTGTTTGCCTATCCCCTTCAATGTAGCCTTCCTTTAGAATATAAGGCCCCAGGCCATATGGGCCAGGCTCAGCAAGGTTGGGACAGGTTGGTTTACCATTCCAACCATATTTTTCAAGATAAGGTTGGGTATAGAACTGAATCCAAATGGCGTCATTCAGGAATTGGCCATACTTTTCAGTTAAATGAAAACGTACCGTGTAATCGTCCACTTTTTCTGCGCGGTCGAAAACCGTGTCTATTTTAGTGAAAAGGAAAGGTGCTTTCTTAAAATACTCCATATTCATTAATACGGCGTCAGCATTAAACGGGCTTCCGTCCTGAAACTTAACGCCCTGTCGAAGATCGAATTCATAAATTGTTTCATCAATTTTCCGGTGCGCTACCGCCATATCATATTCCCAACCTTTTTTGTTATTTGCGGGCTTGAGCAAGGCGGCATTTATAGAGTGGGAGATATAAATGTAGGGAAGACTGGGAATAAAGACTTTGAGATGAGAGCCAGCAATAGGCTTGGCCCAGCCAGCGTTTGGGGCGAAAAGAGCGAGAACTAAAATACCTCTCAAAAGCGCTTTGACTGCTTTCATCACAACTACCTTGGCGTTTAACTAACAACAAATTTGGTCGCTTAAGACCTACGTGTAATAATTGATTTGCTAATCAGAAGTGTAGTTAAGTTTTGTCTTATTTAAGAGCCTAGTGTCTCGATTTGTCTCATTTATTAATTCAAGTTATTGAATTAAATGATAAAAGTCCTAATCGCAACTTTGCACTCTGCCATTGACTTTGTTTGCTGAGACTTGGAGAGTAGAAGTATAAGAAATGGCTAAATTAGTCAGTATTTGTTTCTACAAGGAGAAGGTTATGAAAGTGCTTGCTTTCGCAGCGTCCAACAGCAAAACGTCGATCAACAAAAGACTGGTGACCTATGCAGTAAGCTTGCTGGCAGACGCTGAAACCGAAGTGTTGGATCTGAACGATTACGAAATGCCACTTTTTAGCGTGGATGTTGAGCAAGAGCTTGGAAGCCCAGACAAAGCTCAACAACTCTTTGCTAAAATCGGTGAAGCGGATGCGGTCGTTGTGTCCTTTGCTGAGCACAATGGTTCTTATTCAGCGGCATACAAGAACCTTTTTGATTGGACGTCGCGCATCAATCAAAAGGTGTTTCAAGGTAAGAAAATGGTGCTGCTTTCAACCTCACCGGGCCCAGGAGGTGCGAAGAATGTGTTGGCCACTGCAACCACCTCGATTCCTCACTTCAATGGTGATGTCAAAGCGACACTTTCTGTGCCTTCGTTTTATGATAATTTCGATGTAGAAGCGGGCAAGCTAAGGAATGAGTCACTCGATGTGAAATTAGCAGAAGCAATGGCATCATTACGCTAATTTTCTCTTCCTGAACAAGAGGTCAACAATTGTTGTGTTGTTGGCCTTTTTTTGTTTCCTATCTGTTGCTTCTCTTCGCTAAATCTTTGCTCTGAGTCGATGTTTATAGGGCTCGTACAGGTTCCAGTAAGAAACCACTGGCATAATCAAAGCGGCATGGCCGCTGAGCGGCAAAAAGTGGCAAATTTACGGGCAGTTGTACACATAACACCCAGTCCTTTCCACACAAAATAATCAAGTCCCGTCGAGCTATGCCTACCCGGTGCTATCGCATCATACCCATTATTTTTGCTCGGCTTATTTAGGGTCTGTTGACCTTTGGTTGAGGGAAGGAGAAAAAAATGATTAAACGGAAGTTGTTACTTCCTGCGCTGATTGGCGCAACGTTTCTGGCCGGTTGTGGCGGACAGGAAGCGCAGCAGAAGAATGCGTTCACCCCACTGGTTGCTGTTGAATCAGCTGAGTTGATTGATTACCAGCCTCAGAAAAGTTTTGTCGGTCGTACTGAAGCGATGGAAGATGTTGGCATTGTTCCTCAGGTTTCAGGCTACCTGAAATCGCGCTACTTCAATGAAGGCGAAATGGTGAACACTGGTCAGCTTCTTTACCAAATCGATCCCTCTCTTTATGAAGCGAAAGTCGCCAGTGCAAAAGCCTCCGTCGCTCAGGCAAAAGCAGGCGTAACCAATGCTAACCTCGACCACAACCGTGGACAGGATTTGCTGCCTCGTGGCGGTATCAGCCAGTCTGAATTTGACCGTCTGACCGCTGTGAAATTGCAGGCAGAAGCCGCACTAAAATCGGCCGAAGCACAGCTTCAAGCTGCAGAAACTGACCTTTCTCACACGACTATTCGCGCGCCATTTACCGGCCGTATCAGTGAAAGCCGAGCGAGTATTGGTGATTTGGTGTCACCTTCAACCGGCGTATTGACCACTATCGTCAGCCTTGACCCAATGCAGGCTTCATTCTCAATGAGTGAAAAAGACCGCCTGCAATCCGGTGCTGACCGTATGTCAGGCCTTGGCAAAGGCCGCAGTGGCGATGTGGAAGTATGGCTGAAGCTAGGTAAAGGCTTCGACTATGAACACGCTGGCCATCTTGACTACCTTGGCAACCGTATCGATACCCAAACCGGTACTATCGCGCTTCGTGCCAAATTCCCCAACCCAGAGCACCGCCTTTTACCAGGTCAGTACGTAGAAGTGATTGTGAAAGACAAGAACACCACGCCGACGTTGGTGATCCCACGTCTGTCAGTACAAACCGATCTTGAAGGCGATTTCGTCATGGTGTTGAAAGAGGGGAACATCGTTGAACGTCGTAATGTCGAGTTGGGTCCTCAAACCGAGCAAGGTGTGATTATTCATGGTGGTCTGAACGATGGTGAGCAAGTGCTGACCAAAGGTCTGCAACGCGTGCGTAATGGCATGACTGTTCGCCTTGAAGCGCAAGGGGCGTAACCGAATATGTTGAGTCGCTTTTTTATCCAGCGCCCTAAGTTTGCGCTGGTCATTTCGATTATTCTGACGCTCGCAGGTGCAATCGCATTGCTTAACCTGCCAGTGGCGGAATATCCGCGTATTAGCCCGCCTTCGGTGAGCGTGACCGCGGTGTATTCCGGTGCGAGTGCAGAAGTCGTTGAACAGGCCGTCGCCGACCCGATAGAAACCTCGGTCAACGGCGTGGAAAACATGATCTACATGTCTTCCAAGAGTGCGAACGATGGTTCCTATAACCTGAATGTGACGTTTGATATCGGCACTGACCCTGACATGGCGCAGGTGAACGTGCAGAACCGCGTGGCGCAGATTGAATCCAAGCTACCACCGGAAGTACGTCAAGTCGGTGTGACGGTCAAGAAACGTTCCCCAGACCTTCTGATGGTACTTAACTTCTACTCGCCGGAAGGCAAGTATGACGATCAGTTCCTGGTGAACTACATCAACCTGAACATTAAAGACCAGATCGCCCGTGTTAAAGGCATCAGTGAAGTTAGTGTACTGGGTGGTGGTGAATACGCGATGCGTGTTTGGCTGAACCCAGAGAAGATGGCGAATCTCGGTATCACGACCTCTGATGTGCGTTCGGTGCTTTCTGAGCAGAACGTGCAGGTTGCGGCTGGTGACATTGGTGCGCCACCGTTCAACAACGCACAGGAAATGACATTCAAACTCGTGACCAAAGGCCGTCTAGGCTCAGTGGAAGAGTTTGAAGACGTGGTTGTCCGTGCAAACTCAGACGGTTCAATGGTTTACCTGAAAGACATAGCAGAAGTCTCATTGGGTAAGAAGTTCTATACCGGTAACGGTCAGTTCCGCGACCAACCGGCGTCTATCGTTATCCTGAACCTGCAATCTGACGCCAACGCGCTGGAAAGTGGTGGTTTGGTGATGGAGCGTCTGGAACAGCTTTCGCAGAACTTCCCGGAAGGCATGACCTACGAAACCAGTTATGACACCACACTGTTTGTCGCTGAGTCCATCAAAGGCGTAGTGAAAACGCTGGTGGAAGCGGTGCTTCTGGTTATCGCCGTGACCTACCTGTTCCTCGGTAGCTTCCGCTCAACGCTGATCCCAGTTGTGGCGATTCCGGTTTCCCTGATTGGTACTTTTGCCGTCATGTTGGCAGCAGGCTTTACCATCAACACCGTGACCTTGTTTGGTCTTATCCTCGCTATCGGTATCGTGGTGGATGACGCCATTCTGGTGATCGAAAACGTTGATACCAACATGGCGAAAGACCCATCCCTTACCCCGCGTCAGGCAACCCTGCTTGCGATGAAAGAGGTAACGGGTCCAATCATCACCTCGACACTGGTACTGCTGGCGGTGTTCCTGCCGGTTGCGATGCTGCCGGGTATCACAGGTATCATGTACCGACAGTTCGCGCTGACCATCTGTATCTCGGTACTGATATCGTCCATCAACGCACTGACCTTGTCTCCGGCCATGTGTTCGCTGGTGCTGCGTCAGGGTGGCGACAACCACGCGCGCTGGTTCAAGGCATTCAACAATGGCCTTGAGAAAGTAACGAACAAATACGGCGCAGCGGCAGGCTTCCTTGTTCGCAAAACCGCGGTGCTGGGTGTGATGTTTGTGGTGGCGGTTACTGCTGCAGGTTACTTCGCGAAAACCACCTCGACCGGTTTCGTTCCTCAGGAAGACAAGGGTGTAATGCTGATAAACATTCAGCTGCCAGATGCCGCTTCTCTGTCTCGTACCGAAGAAGTGACCCGTAAGCTGGGTGAAATCGTGACGTCTGAGCCGGGCGTAGATGGCGCGACCGTTGCGAACGGTTATGCGTTCCTGACTGGCGCGGCGGCATCTAACGGTGCGTCGATGTTCGTGAAGCTGAAAGACTGGGAAACGCGTCAGGCGTTGGATGGCGAGCATTCCTCGTTCGACATCATCAACCGCATTAACATGAAGGCGGCAATGCAGTTGCCAGAGGCGATCATCTTTGCGATGGGTCCTCCAGCGGTGCCGGGTATGGGTCCTGCTTCAGGCTTCGAGTTTGTACTTGAAGATACCCTAGGCCGTAGCCGTGGCGATCTGGCGATGGTGATGCAGCAACTGATGCAGAAAGCCAACGAGCAGCCGGAAATCGCGCGCACCTTCAGTACGTTCCGCGCAAACGTACCGCACTTTTACATCGACATTGATCGTGAGAAAGCGAAGCAACTGGGCATTCCGCTTTCAGAAATCTTCACCACATTGCAGGGCAACCTGGCTGGTATGTACGTGAACGATTTTAGCCTGTTCGGTAAGAACTATCGTGTGACGATTCAGGCGGACGGTGATTACCGAAACGATCTGGATTCCATGGGTCGCTTCCACGTGCGTTCAACGTCGGGCCAGATGATCCCACTCAGCACCCTGATTGATGTTGAGCAGGTGTTCGAACCAGATGTTGCGTGGCGTTACAACATGTACCGATCAGCCGTGATTCAGGGCTCGCCGGCACCGGGTTACTCGTCTGGTGATGCGATTGCTGCGATGGAGCGTGTTGCCGCTGAGATGCTGCCACAGGGCTACCAATACGAGTGGACAGGCATGGCTTACCAAGAAAAACAAGCAGGTAATCTGGCTATCTATGCGTTCGCACTGGCACTGATCTTTATCTATCTGTTCATGGTGGCACAGTATGAGAGCTGGAGTATTCCGCTGGCGATCATTCTCGTGGTGCCGGTGGCAACGCTGGGTTCCTTCCTTGCGCTTGCAATGACAGGCACACCGCTCAACCTGTACGCACAGATTGGTCTGGTTCTGTTGATTGCATTGGCAGCGAAGAACGCCATCCTGATTGTGGAATTCGGTAAGAATGAACGCGAACAGAATGAACTGCCGATTGAACAGGCAGCCGTGATGGGTGGCAAGCTGCGCTTCCGCGCGGTGAACATGACATCCTGGTCATTCATTCTCGGTATTCTGCCGCTGATTTTCGCAAGCGGTGCGGGTCATATCAGCCAGAACTCACTGGGTATCTCGCTGACGGGTGGCCTGCTCTGTGTGCTGCTGGCCGGTACCTTCCTGATCCCTGGCTTCTTCGCACTCATCCAGAAACTGCGTGAGAAACACCACGGTGGCTCAACCAAGCTGGTGGAATTAGCGGACTGATTCACCCAGAGGTAAAAAGCATCCTCGTGTGCTTTAAGATTAATGACTAACCCCGCTTTTTTAAGCGGGGTTTTCTTTTGTTAGCGATCGCGGCATTTTCCGATGTTGTTAGGTTTTAAGCTGCTTTTAATCCATAGACCTGAAAGGATCGCCGATGCCGGAAAAGCTGCCATAGGGCTGCTAATACAGTGGACATAGTCACACACTGACTCTGCGCAGTGGGAAGCAGAAATGACCCGTTCATATTGGCATCATTCGCAATATAAATTCAGTTTCCGGACGAAAAACCAAATAATCAGATTGTGAGGAAGAGGCGCTGATTTTTCTCTGACAGGCTAAATAGGCGATTTCAGCTTTTCACTCAGGCTACGTGCTGCATCCATTAAGTTCGGTACGATACTGTTTCTGATTTCGTCGAGGCTCACGCTGTTTTCAGGCCACGCCGCACTGAGGCAGGCAATCACTTTTCCTTTCTGAATGACAGGCACCGCAATAGCCTCTATTTTCCGCCCTTCCGTAGAAGCCACTCCCCAATATCCCGGTTCGCGTTGTCCATAACCATTAGTGACAGTGTCACGCATTGTTTTATTGAACCATTGCTTATCGCTGACAAGGCGTCCCTCTTTTCCACCTTTGTTTTTTAGTCCGTTGACAATGTCGTCTCTCTCACTTTCTGAGCAAAAAGCCAGATAGGTGCGCCCTACAGCGGAATACAGAAAAGCGGGTCGATAACCTACTGCATCGCGATTGAGAACAAAGGGAGCAGACGATCGGGTTGACTCTATAATTTTCATTGAGAGGCCATCTCTAACGGCAATATCAGAAGGCCAACTTAAGGCTTTATGTAACGATGCCATCACCGGACTGATAACATCATCCTCTAGCGTTGACGTTTGATGGCCAAGCTTTCGGGTCGAGGCGATGGAGTAGCCAAATCCTTTCGGGTCGCGGGTCACCCAACCAGACTCCTGTAGGGTTTGCAAAATACGTAGCAATGTCGCTTTACTTAAACCCGAATCGTGATGTAAGTCAGTCAATGTGACTGCTGAGCGGCTTTTAATCAGGTCTAAAACATGGAGTCCACGTTGTAAAGATTGAATAGATTTAACCATATGCCCCTATATACCCAAATAACCTGAAGAAACTCGCCTGAGTCTTCAGGTTGTTAGGGTATGGCAGCTCTAATAGAGCAGCGATTTTGCCATTAACGGATACCAATTTCTTGATAGTATTTTAGCGCTCCAACATGAAGCGGCATATTCAAATCCGTAAAAGCAGCATCTAAAGAGATGTTTCTGAGCCACGGAGCATTTTCTGCATCTTTTTCTACATTCTGCCAGAAGGTTTTTGTCATCGCGTAGATGGCTTCTTCCGACAGATCTTTATTTGTCATAATACCGACAGTGACACCAACGGTATACACGGGCTCGCTGTTTACCTGATTCGGGCCGTAAGCATCGGAAGCCAATTCAGCAAGCCTATAACTGGGTTGGCTGAGTAACTTTTTGAGTTTGGGGTCAGTTTCGGCAACGTCTTTAGAAATACCGAGGAAACGCAGTTTGTTAGTCAGTGCGACTTGACTGATCACCGGGCTCGGCGCATTGGTGGGGTTGAAATACACGTCGATATTTTTATCCTGAAATGCCTGAGCAGCAGAGTCCCAGCCAAGTTTTACTGCTGTGTAATCTTCACCGGCCTTGTAACCTGTCGCCGCCTCAATAATGGTTTGCGACGTTCGTCGCGCAACACCACCCGGAGGGCCTATAAAGACACGTTTTCCTTTAATGTCTTTCAGACTTTTGATGCCCGAGTCATCATAGACAGCAATATGATAGACCCCCATAGGGAAGTTAAAGACGGCGCGAAGATTATCAGACAATGTATCGACATTTTTGATTTTTTTGAACATCGCCTTTTTGTTTTTCATTAAATGAAACATCATTGGCGAAGTCATAGAGAAATCGGTTTTTCCTTTTGCCACATCCAGCGCATGTTTAGTGGCAGCGCCGGTAGCATTAACCACAATGGAGTAGTCATCGATTTCTCGATTTACGGTATTAGCAAAATGGGTCATAACCATATACGGGCTGGTTCCGGGCCCTAGCGTCGACATTCTGAATGTTTCCGCTGCACTGGTGCCAAAAACAGTGAGGAAAAGTGCGCAGAAGACAACCAGCACCTTCATCCCCCGTCGTTTGAATCGTTTATTGAGACCGTTCATTATTCCCTCCTTGTTAGCCCGAATGTGGCGGCACTAACGATTTAATGGTATGCGATATCGCATAGTAGTAATGGTGATAAGAGCGATAGAAATGCCAGCGAGCTGCACCCAAAGAAAAGGCGAAATCGCTGCCAGACCAGCCAAGATATAAATTATTTTTTTCAGGCCATTGCTGCTGAAAGCGCTGGATATGAGCAACACGGCGGCAGATGTGGTTGCCAACGCAAGCAGAAGCGATGGAACAGAAAAGCCCTCAGTGATAAGTAACAGTGAGGGTTGATAGACAAAAGCAAATGGAATGATGAAACCGACCACAGCCAATTTTAATGATGTAAAGCTGAGCGTCAGTGGATTTGCATTGGCGATCGGTGCAGCGGCAAAAGCAGCAAGCGCAACAGGCGGTGTCACAGCAGACAAAACGGCGTAGTAAACGACAAATAGATGCGCAACAACCGTCTCAACCCCTAAAGATGAAACCGCAGGGCCCATGACAAGCACAATGATCAGATAGGCGGGTACCGTTGGCATACCCATCCCCAAAATAAGGCAGCCTACCGCCATACAAATCAAAGAGAGGAAGAGATGGCCGTCTGCTAATGTCTGAATTGCTGACGAGAAGCGTAAACCCAGCCCCGTGCTATTCATTACTGCAATGATCACTCCCACTGCAGCAACAATGACGGAGATAGATGCAGCAGCCCTCGCTCCGGTTTTAATCAATGACCACCAGGTACTTATATTCGCCATTCTTTGTGGTTCAATTATCGCTCCGAGCAACATGGCTGAAATAACGGCCCAGAATCCAGCTTGAGCAGGGCTTGACCCACTCACCATCAACACGACAATCAAACCAAGAGGGACGACAAATGCCAATGCCTTACGTTTTTCAAGGGGAGTAAGTGGCTCCTGGTGTTCGTCGCCTATGGCCTTCATACCCATAGACTTCGCTTCAGCGGATATAAACGCGAAGAGGCTTGCATAATAGAAAATGGCAGGAATAAGGGCAGCAAGGCAGATACTCAAGTACGGGATACCAGTAACATCAGCCATAATAAATGCGACAGCCCCCATAATTGGCGGCATCAGCTGACCGCCACTTGATGCTGCTGCTTCAACGCCACCGGCAAATGCCGCTGAAAAGCCTCTTTTCTTTATCATGGGGATCGTAATGACGCCCGTCGCCACCACGTTAGCCACTGCGCTGCCGGAAATCGTACCAAACATACCACTTGCCAACACCGCAGCATGCGCATCACCGCCAGCGAGACGTCTCGTGAGACGAAAAGCCAGCTTTAGCAACACGTCGCCCGTACCCAGCGTTTCCAGCAATACACCAAAAAAAATAAAGATCAGGATGGTTGAGGTGACAACTGCAACAGGCCGGCCAAAAACACCATCGAAGCTATACCAGACCGTTGTCAGAAGTTCTGACAACTCAACGCCAGCATGGCCAATAAACGATGGCAGGACATCACCGAATAATGCATAGAAGAATGCCAATGAGCACACCACTAACAGCGGCGTTCCAACGACTTTATAGACGAGGTAAGCAAGTGATAACATGCCGAAAATAGCGAGCGCGATATCAATGTTTTCAAGCTCATACAAGCCTGTTTCCAGTTCGACAGATACCCAGAAATAACGATAGGTAGAGGCACAAACGGCGACAACAAAAAGTAACTCAGTGCAGCGGAGCCAACTTAACGATGACATATCCGTCAAGCGTGTCATTAGCAGTATAATTGCTCCGAGGGACACGGTACCAACACGAACAATCGTATCGTCCCAGGTCCCCCATCCCGCTGTATATATGATTGAGGCAACCATCAGAAGGTATAAAGGGGCAGAAACGATATTGAGTATTTTATCTATGCTCAGTAACAAATTCTGTGGTTTGGTCTCGGTCATCCGTGCTCCCTCATACTTTAAGTATCCAGTGTCCCTTCCCTGGTTTCAGTCATCACCAATAGCCGAACAAATATCCTCGTTTGTCGGCAATGTCGGTGTTACTTTCAATAGCGGAGTCTGATACGGTCACTCTGTTTTTCCTTTTTCGGTACCAGTCCAAAAGAGCCTGTTCCATCTCTGTGCATACCGCCCGACAAGCTTCGTCATTGGCGAGATCGTTTTGTTCAAATGGGTCAGCGGTAAGGTCGAAAAGCTGCGGCAAGAAATGATGATAATCAATGTATTTCCATCGACCGTCGGTGATCATCGTGGCCTTGGTTTGATCCGGTCTTAGGCCAAGCGTTCTCCTCGCTCCTCTCCATGCATAATCCACTTCGCTCACGGCATATTTTCGCCATTGTTTCGGCTTAACATGCCCATAGAGGAAAGGCGCCAAAGAACGGCCCTCAAGAATATGAGACTGAGGCTCAAGGCCGGCCAGCTCGACAAATGTCGGGACGAGATCAATAGACTCGGCGAGTAAATCAGGTGCTTTACCTCGTGAAGCATCTGCAGACGCTCTGGGATCATGAATAATCAGAGGAATTCTGGCGCTCTCTTCATGGAACAGCTCTTTTTCACCAAGCCAGTGATCCCCCAAGTAATCACCATGGTCAGATGTGAACACAATGACCGTGTTTTCATACTCACCTAGAGTTTTCAGATGTTCAATCAGCCTCGCTAGGTGGTCGTCCACTTGCGTGATCAGCCCCATGTAGGCTGGAATAACGCGCTTTCTCACCTCTTCCCTTGAAAATTGAACAGACTCGTTATGCTGCATAAATGCAGAGACGACAGGGTGTGGATTTACTTTCTCATCAAGCGTTGCGTTGACCGGCTGCACATCTTCTTCTGAATACATGTTGTGGTAAGGTGCTGGCGCAATATAGGGCCAGTGGGGTTTGATATAGCTCAGGTGTAAACACCAAGGGTTCCCTTTCGCCTCGTTGATAAAGTCTATGGCTCTGTCGGTCGTATACGCTGTTTCTGAGTGCTCTTCGCTCACTCTCGCCGCGAGATGACTGTTTCGCATGTACCAGCCAGACTGCAGATTACCCTTCTCGTCAATACCTGAATTCGCCACACTGTGCCAAGGGTTATGACCTTCATAACCTCTTTCTTTAAGGTAGGTGTTGTAAGCGAGATCAGGCGATAAGAGCTGATCGGGGTGCAAACCGTCATCCCGCTCATATGGTTCAAATCCGCATTGACTGACCAACACACCGCGTGAAGATTGCGGATCAATGCCTAACCTTTCCATTCCTTCTGCGTCAGCTTTCATGTGTGTTTTACCGACCAAAGCCACCCTATATCCCGCAGAACGGAGATGATCACCCAGCGTCTTTTCAGACACCTTCAGCGGAACATTGTTATAGCTAGCACCGTGAGAAGAGGCATATCGCCCCGTATAGAATGACATTCTCGAAGGCCCGCAGACAGGCGCCTGACAATACGTCTTGGTAAAATTCACGCCGTTACGTGCCAACGCATCGATGGTTGGCGTCTTTATTGTCGGGTGGTTGTTACAGCCAAGGTAGTCAGCGCGGAGCTGATCAGCCATAACAAAAAGTATGTTGGGCTTTTTTGGGTTGGTATCGTCGTTTTTCACTGACAAGCTTTTCCTTTCAACGCTCGACGCCCCTCTCGGGAAGCCGTTATTTTCCTTTATTTAATAGATAATGTATGGCGGAAAATTGTAGAAAGAAAATAAAGTTTCACTAGGTGAAACCAGTAGGGTCTATTGACCTTTGGTGGTTAAATTTTGTTCTAGCTATAAGCGTTTTAGGCGCGGCGAGGTGCGCGCGCCTAGTAGTCTAAGCAAATACATCTCAACAAAGCATAAAATCCCCACAAACTGCTGCAAAAATCATCACCAAAGGTCAACAGCCCCTAGATAGTAAGTGTATCAGCAATATGGCTATTTATACGTTCGTGGTCATCAAGAAACTGTTTTATAAACAGCATGTTGGATCAACTAAGCTGGCGTGATTAGAAGACGGACTCATCCAGAGATAAAAAACGCCCTCGGATACTTTTTTCTTTTGGTGGGATATCGTCCGCACTCATTATGCATCAAGTTGCTAATATTAAAGTTGAGAGTCCAGCAATCATGAGTGAATACTGAGATGGAAAAAGACGAAGAACAAGAAGAACAGAATCGTAGTTTTTTTAGGCTTAGGTATAGCGAGCCAGAAATGCCTTCTTTCCTGTGGGATGGCACCACATTCCCTGTGTGTGAGATTTCAGAGCAAGGTATTCGCATTGTCTTAAAAGCAGACACCCAGATTGTAGACGGGGAAGTTATCGCCGGTATTATTCATTTTGAAGATGATGGTGAGATTGAAATACAAGGCAAGCCGCTAAGAAGAGATGAAGATGAGCTAGTCATTAAACTTCATCACGGGGTCGAACTCAGAATCATCAACAAAGAGCAGATTAGAATAAGAAAAAAATATAGCCGCGACTGAATCCAGTCTGGGTTCAGTCCGCCAATCTCCCCCAATTGCTACCTGCCATTCCTTCTTAAAAAAGGGAGAAAGGCAATGGAATGCTTGCCTTGAACTACGAAAGTAAAGCGTTGTATAAATCAACTCGAAATGAGCTTATTCTGAAAGGATTTGGTATGGCTGATATGGCAAGAAATGCAAAATGCGCCTTGGTGTCTTGTTCTCTGTTTTTGACCAGCGTTGCGCCTTCATCAGTCGCGCTGGAATTGACTCAGGCACAAAAAGAAGAATTCGTGAACAGCACAGTGATGATGCTCGAAGCAGGCGGAATTCTGGGTTCTATTGCTAAATGCTCGGGTAAATCTGAGGGTGAACTAAAACAAGGGTACGAAGAAGTACTATTCCAGTGCTACGACGAGATTAAGAGCTTTGACGACATCTCTGTCTGCCTGACAGAAAAAGTACCCAAGATGACAGGACTGACGGCGGAGCAACTGGATAAGTGCGCGCCGGACGACATGTGATTTGATCAAAAAGGGGGCATGACACCCCCTTAACTTTTTCTTTCACGAAACCTTGCTAGCAAGCCCACTGGCCCAAGGTCAACAGACCCTAGTGCTGCGGCAAATCCGGCTTGGGTTTTACCTTCACCAGATTTTCGATAATGCCGATCGCTAAGCCCAGCCAAATCAGACCAAAACTGACAGTTTTCACGCTGTCAAACGTCTCACTGAATACCGCGACCGCCAGAACAAACTGCAATGAAGGCTCAATGTACTGCATAAAGCCAATCATCGACATTTGCGCGTACTTCACCGCCTCAGAGAAGAAGAACAATGGCAACAAAGTCACTGGCGCGGCGCCAAGGTAAAGCAGCAGGGTAGACATATCACCGGATACTGCCACGCTGTTACCTGTGCTCATCTTGTAGGCCATGTAGATTGCCGCAATCAGCAGAAGCACAATGGTTTCCACCAACAGGCTCGAAATAGCATCATACTTCACATGACGTTTGCACCAACCATACAGTGCAAAGCCCACTGCCATCAGCAAAGCAGCAACAGGCAGTTCACCGTATTGCCAGATTTGATAGCTCAACCCTAAGGTGCCGAAAACGACAGCGGCTTTCTGCCCTAGAGAGAGCGTTTCATTAAACGCCACCACACCAAGTGCGATCACCAAAAGTGGGTTAATGAAATAGCCAAGGCTCGCATCCAATACGCGGTCGTTGTTCATTGCCCATGTAAATGCACTCCACGAAACACACATCATCACAGAGGCGATGCCCGCGAAAAGAAACGAGCGTTTATCGGCAATCAGCGCCGCCCAGTTTGGCGACTTGGCTTTGCGCAGTTGCAACACCAAAAGCAAAAACGGCAACGACGCGAGAATACGAAGTGCCAACAGCTCATCCATGGCTGCGTTAGGCAAAAATTGGTAATAGAGCGGCATTGCGCCCCACAACAAGAAGGCAACAGCCGCCATCACGTTACCAAAACGTGTTGGACTCATAGATAAATACCTGGATGAAAAGTGGTCAGAGGATGCGCGATTGTATAGCGAGAACGGGATTTGTAAAGTGGTTAAGGTGAAAGAATAAAGCGTTGAGCTTCGAAATTTTTTGGACGTATAGAAATGGTGAATTTGTGGATGCTAATAATGGGTTTGAAGTCAGTTAAAAATGGTAATTATGTGAAATGAATTAATATTCAAAGTGCATTGTTTTCTAGCCGAATTTCGCCATTTCAAGCTGTTATTTTTAATTGCTTGATAGCCGTTGAGCCAGAATTCGTCACCAATTCAGCTCTTAGTCCCTTTCCCCTTCCAAGGGAAGGTTGGGATGGGAGTCGGCTCTGACACGCTTCTGCCCCAAAGCCAGTGTCACTGAGTCCGTCATGGCGCGGAACAAAACAAAACCAATTATGTTGAAGTGCGCCGCATTCTTTAAAGGAGTGGTGCGTCTCATCTGTGAAACTTTCTTTCTGTATTTCCCCAGATTTCTCTCAGTAACTGTCTGCTTTAACAATTAATCTGATTTCCACAGTGTCTCAGTCTTATTTGTGAATCAATATTCTCATCGTTGAATTCCCCTCAATCTCTTCTAGCTTATTTTTCGATACGAAATTTTACGCGCACCCGATTTGTGGGTGTGCTGATGGGCTTAACACGCTTCACAACCATTAGACGTAATTTATCGAGGACATAGGATGTATTTCTTCAAGAAAGCGATATGGGTGGTGCCGGTATTCTCGCTCGGACTCACCGCTTGTGGGGGGGATGACGCAAATACGACAGCCTCCGTACCGGGGAACACGAATAGTCTCCCTTTACCGGGCGCACCGGTTTTAGCACAACCGACTGTGGGGGCGCTCACAGGTGATGCTTATCCTGTCACCTTCAGCTGGAGTAGCGCGGCGAATGCGACCGGCTATACCCTGTGTAGGAAAGATGCATCACAAGACGATAACTGTGCAAAACAGGGCGAAACGACGACCAATACATCACTGACTCTGCCTCTGAGTTTGGACACGCCGGCTGACTATTTTGTATTGGCCAAAAACAGTTCGGGCTCAACGGCGTCTACTGAGATAGCCGTATCTATTCCCAAACCAGAGATGCCGGTTTTAGCGACGCCACAGGTGGGTGCGTTCAACGTTAGTTCTCGTTTTTACCCTGTCACCTTTAGCTGGGATAGCGCCGAGTATGCGACGCACTATACCTTGTGCAGAGAAGACGGATCAGAAGACGATGACTGTCAATTTCTATTAGAAACCGAAGCTAACAATACCTCGCTTACTGTCAATCTAAATTTGGACGAACCGGCTAATTATTTTGTATTGGCCTCTAACAGTACGGGCAAAACAGCGTCTGGTAAGCAAGCCCTCTCTCCCGCTCCTGGTGCAACGAATTTATCGATAGGGGTGGGTTCGCTCGAAAATGGCTATTATCCTGTCAACTTTACCTGGCAGGTCGCCGACCATGCGACGGGATATACCTTGTGCAGAAAAAATGATGCACTCGATGATGACTGTGAAAAGCTGGGCGAAACGATTGACACAACATCGCTTACTCTGAGTTTGGGCCCACTGAAAAATCATTTGGCTGAATTTTTTGTGCTAGCCGAAAACAGCACGGACAAAACACCGTCTGGTTACGAATCCTTAACATCATCAGACCTGACAACATTGATAACCTACATCAAGGCCTCGGATACCTCGACGGGTGACCAATTTGGCTACTCGGTATCTTTGTCAGGAGATGGCAACACCCTCGCGGTGGGGGGTATTAAAGAAGATTCCAATGCCGATCGCTCTAACGATACCGGGGAAAATAATTCCGGCGCGGTGTATGTGTACCACTTTGCCAATAACAGATGGTCGGAGGGGGCCATCATCAAGGCCTCGAATGCCGGGGCAAGTGACGAATTTGGCTACTCGGTATCTTTGTCAGGAGATGGCAACACCCTCGCGGTGGGGGCTCGCTATGAAGATTCCAATGCCGATCGCTCTAACGATACCGCGGAAAGTGATTCCGGCGCGGTGTATGTATACCGCTTTGACGGTAGCAATTGGACGCAGCAGGCCTTCATCAAGGCCTCGAATGCCGGGGCAGGTGACCAATTTGGCACGTCGGTATCTGTGTCAGGGGATGGAAACACCCTCGCGGTGGGGGCTCGCTATGAAGATTCCAATGCCGATGGCTCTAACGATACCGGGGAAACTGATTCCGGCGCGGTGTATGTATACCGCTCTGACGGTAGCAATTGGACGCAGCAGGCCTTCATCAAGGCCTCGAATGCCGGGGCAAGTGACTATTTTGGCTGGGCGGTATCTTTGTCAGGAGATGGCAACACCCTCGCGGTGGGGGCTAATGGGGAAGATTCCAATGCCGATGGCTCTAGCGCTAGCGGGGAAAGTAATTCCGGCGCGGTGTATGTGTACCGCTTTGCCATTGGCCGTTGGTCGGAGGAGGCCTTCATCAAGGCCTCGAATGCCGGGGCAAGTGACCAATTTGGCTGGGCGGTATCACTGTCATCGAATGGCAACACCCTCGCGGTGGGGGCTAATGGGGAAGATTCCAATGCCGATGGCTCTAACGATACCGGGGAAAGTGATTCCGGCGCGGTGTATGTGTACCGCTTTGCCAGTGGCCGTTGGTCGGAGGAGGCCTTCATCAAGGCCTTGAATGCCGGGGCAGGTGACCAATTTGGCTGGGCGGTATCACTGTCATCGAATGGCAACACCCTCGCGGTGGGGGCTCGCAGTGAAAAGTCCAATGACACCGGCATTAACGGTAACGGGACCGATAATAGTGTAGGTAGTAGAGGCGCTGCGTATGTGTACCGCTTTGACTTTAACAAATGGTCGCAGGAGGCCTACATCAAGCCCAAGTATAATACCCATACAGGTGACTATTTATTTGGCCACTCGGTATCGATGGCAGGGAATGGCAACACCCTCGCGGTGGGGGCTCGCTATGAAGATTCCGGTGCCACTGGCATTAACGGTGACGGAAACATTGGCGGTGGAGGTGATACCGGCGCGGTGTACATCTACTAGCCCATACCAATAGTCACAATGGACGCGCCCAAACACGGTGTTGCACCAGACCGAGAGCGTGAAATCCGTGAATCGGGCGCGTCCATATCTATCCTAATGGCTCGGTTTCTTTTTGTGGGCTCAGCCAACATTGCGCTAAAACAACAAAGTGAAAAGTGGGTGCGTCACTTTGCGTAAATAGCGCTAAGAATTGGTCGATGGAGAGCACAAAAGCTAAGTCGGAATTGTCCAAAAATGTTTCAACCCCAAAAGAGCCAACCCCCAGACTTAACCTTCAATATTTTTAAAACCTGCACTCCGCCCCAAACGTCATTCGCTCATGCGTATACGGATGATCAAACGACAACTGCTCGGCATGCAGATGAAGACGGGTATCGGGTTCGCCGTAAAGTACGTCGCCGACCATGGGCATATTTAATCCCTTCGAATGGGCGCAGTGGACGCGAAGCTGGTGGGTGCGGCCGGTTTTGGGGAGCATGTAGAGCTTGCTGCGGCCATTTTTCACTTCAATTAATTGCCAATAAGTGGTAGCTGGTTTACCGTGTTCAAAGCAGACCAACTGGCGGGGCCTATCGTCTGGGTCGCCGCGCATCGGTAAGTTGATTTCACCTTGTTCTTGTTCAATCACACCTTCCACCATGGCGATATAGCGCTTTTCCACTCCTCGCGTGATGAACTGTTTTTGTAGGCTTTTGTTTGCGCGACAGGTGAGGGCGAATACCAACAACCCAGATGTCGCCTGATCCAATCGATGAAGCACAAAAGGCCCTTCTGCATCAGGAAACATTTTAATCACGCGGGTGTAGGCGGAATCTTTAATCGTCTTGCCCGGCACGGAAAGCATGCCAGAAGGTTTGTTGACGACAACAATCGCTTCGTCCTGATAAACCACTTCCAGCGTTTTATCTTCTGCCCAGTTTTGTTCAAGTGGGTTTGGGTCAACCGTTAAGCCTTCGAGCATGTGCCCAAGGATGGGATGACACTTTCCGTGGCAAGAAGGGTAGAACTTCCTGTGCTGACGGACTTCGGATTTTGGTGACACGCCCCACCAGAACTCCGCCATTGCTAACGGTGTATAACCGTGTTTGTAAGCGAAGTGAAGAAGCTTAGGTGCAGCACATTCCCCCGCGCCAGCTGGTGGCGTTGGGTTGGTGGTGGGCGCGAAGATTGCTTTTAGGGACTTCTCTTCACCAAGCGCATTAAGGAAACGGTATTGCTCAAACAGCTTATTCTGAAGGGCATTTGAGAGCGTTTTACGTTGCTGTTTGGCGTGCTCGATATCTGTGGTTAATGCACTGAGCTGTGATTCGATAGCTAGGATCTTTTCGTCCCACGTCATTTTCAGGTATTTGAGCGTGTTCTTCTCTGCCACGCTTTGCTTTGCCAGATCGTCCAATGCGGCTTTCAGGGTATCGCCCGTTAAGGTTTCTTTCGCCAGTTTTCGTTCTTGTTTTCGGGCGGTTCGGCTATCAATCATGCGCTGGCGTTGTTGCTGTTCTTCCACCTCGTATTCGGTCTGCATTTGAGCAAGTTGAGCACCCAACTGCTCTAACACAGGGTTGGCAGAAAGTGTGGAGACCTGAGTGTTTAGAGCAGTGATCGCTTCCAGTTCTGTTCTGAAGAAACACTCTTCCGCCAGCATATCGAACACAGGTGGAACGAAGTTAGGCAGTAAATTTTGGTCGGCAATTTTACCGGAGAAGGCACTGAAATAGCCGAGCTCACCTTGTGGCGATCGCACCAGCAGCACACCAAACATTTTGCCTGTGCCTTCAGCAGATTTATCAAGTTGTGGAGCCAGTGCTTCATCCAAACCGAAATCGTGTTGCCAATCTGTCTGACTTGCGAGGTGTTGCTGCAGTTCCTCTGCTGCCAATGCGCAAAGCGGATGCGGCTGATAATAGAAGGGAAAAGTAAATGCACCTGGCAGTTCGGACTGTTCGGTATTGCCTTGAAAACGGGTGAACAATTCATCAGGGGTAAACAACTTTTCTTGGTGCATGGTCATCGTCTATCGGCATTTCGGTTTGGGGGCGTGATTTTACCTGTTTAGGTGAGAAAAACCACTTAACTGAATTAAAGCTTTTCACGTGATATGACAGCGTAACTATACCTAAATAACGCATGAAAAAAGTATGGGTAACATGTAATACGACGAGGAGAGATGAGTGGTTTTTGGTGGCATTGTTAATGATTTCGTGTCGAAAATTGTAATGGTTTCTTGATTGCTAAAATTGCAGGAAATTCAATAATAACAATAGGATACTTACTCATGAGTTGTTAGGGTGATTGAAATGCAAAGCATTCAGCTAGTCGATATCTGAATAGATATCGATAGGAAAATTCTATTGGAACGATGGAGAAAAGGTGTTTTTCTCTTGCTCAACCTGCGGGGTATGGTTTTTGTGAAACATTAGATCTATTCACAAACCGTTGGAACATCTCTGGAAGGATACAATTATGAGCAAGAAATTGACTACCACTGCTGGCTGCCCTGTCGCCCATAACCAAAATGTGATGACTGCTGGTCCCCGAGGGCCTCAACTGTTGCAAGACGTTTGGTTTCTGGAGAAATTGGCGCACTTTGATCGCGAAGTGATTCCAGAGCGACGTATGCATGCTAAAGGCTCTGGCGCTTATGGTACCTTTACGGTGACACATGACATCACCCAATATACCCGTGCAAAGATTTTTTCCGACGTAGGAAAGAAAACGGATTTGTTTGCTCGCTTCACCACAGTCGCAGGTGAACGTGGTGCGGCGGATGCTGAACGTGATATTCGAGGGTTTGCCCTCAAGTTTTACACGGAAGAAGGTAACTGGGACTTGGTGGGTAACAACACGCCTGTATTCTTCTTACGAGACCCTTTGAAATTTCCCGATCTCAACCACGCAGTGAAGCGAGACCCTCGCACAAATATGCGTAGCTCTGCAAATAACTGGGACTTCTGGACATCGCTGCCTGAAGCTTTTCACCAAGTAACGATTGTGATGAGTGACCGTGGTATTCCTGCTTCTTATCGCCATATGCACGGTTTTGGTAGCCATACGTTCAGCTTCATTAATGCGGATAATGAGCGTTACTGGGTGAAGTTCCACTTTAAAACACAACAAGGGATCAAAAATCTTACCGATTAGGAAGCTGAGCAGTTAATCGGTAAAGATCGTGAGAGCCACCAGCGTGACCTCTACGAGGCAATCGAGCGTCAAGATTTTCCCAAATGGACAATGTTCGTTCAAATCATGCCAGAGCTTGAGGCAGATGAGGTTAACTTTAACCCATTTGATCTGACGAAAATCTGGTCTCAAAAAGACTATCCATTGATCGAAGTTGGCGAGTTTGAACTGAACCGAAACCCTGAAAACTTCCATGCAGAAGTTGAGCAGTCCGCTTTCAACCCTGCGGCTGTTGTTCCTGGAATTGGTTTTTCGCCGGATAAGATGCTGCAAGGACGTCTCTTTTCTTATGGCGATGCTCAGCGTTACCGTCTCGGGGTGAACCACCACCAAATACCAGTTAATGCGCCGCGTTGTCCGGTTCATAGCTACCACCGTGATGGCGCAATGCGCGTTGATGGAAACTTCGGTTCAACAATTAGTTATGAACCAAATCATCAGCAGGAATGGGCTGAACAGCCTGATTACTCAGAGCCGCCACTGCGTATTAGCGGAGACGCTGACCATTATGATCATCGAGTAGATGAAGATTACTTTAGCCAAGCAGGTGATTTGTTCCGCCTTATGACTGCAGAGCAGCGTCAAGTGCTCATCGACAATACCGTCAGGGCTTTGGATGGTGTACCTGACTTCATTATCGACCGTCATATTAAGCACGCTTATAAGGCTGATGAGGCTTATGGTAGGGGCCTTGAAGTAGCGTTAGGACGTAAATCGTAAATAAAAAGGAGGTACTTCTGGTACCTCCTGATTGTCTTATAAATGGTGTATCGAATTGATTGAAGCGGGAAGTGGTTTCAGTCTTTGTTCAGCTTGGTAAGTTCCCAATGTGCTCGCCCATCTCCATCAGCTTGCTCAGAATTCTCTCACCATCAGCACGCAGGCCATTGTGCTCATACTCATTGGTGATCCAAGCGCGGCTGTTAGGAATACCTTTCAGGGTTTCCCGTGAGTAATCCATTTCGACATACATGTCGTCAGCATAAACAGCACAGGTGACAGGCACCGTGTTTTCAGCGAGTTTCTTGACATCGTAGAGTGCAGGCCAATCTGACTTAGTCGCCAGTGCTTCTGCAGCCTGTTTGAGCGGCAGCAGGTTTTGCATTTGGTCGAACATCCATGGATAAACCATCTCTCCGGTAAACAGGAAAGGTTTGCCCGGTTCGTAATTAAACTCGGCGTATTCCGCATTGTGAATGCGGTGTGCAGACCAAACTGATGCTTCGCCCTGATTGTAAATTGGTTCGTGCAGGAAAGCGTAAATCGGGTTGGTCTGGTAGCTTTGTTCCGTCAACATCGCCTGCAGGAAACTGACACTCAGCACTTTGCCTTGGGCAGTTTCTGTAAAGGCTTCTTCCAACAGATAGTACATTGGCAGATTGGCACCGCTTCGGCCCAAATTGATACCAATCTGTTGGAACTGTTCAACGGTAAAGGTTTGGCCGTTTGGCAGTTTCACATCGCGGGTTCGTAAGAACTCAGCAATTTCTGCGCAACGTCTTTGTGCAGATGGAAACTGGTCAAAGAAGGCTTTGTTTTTGTCTAACACACGTTGATAGGTGGCACGGTAAACATCATCAGCATGACGGGTAAGAGAAGGTACACCGCCTGTGATGTAAACGCGATGCAGACTTTGCGGATAAAAAGAAAGGTAAGTCAGCGAGCAGAAACCACCAAAGCTTTGACCCAGAATTGACCATTTCTCCGCCCCCAAGGCTTCGCGAATGGCTTCAGCGTCACGGACGATGTTATCTGCGCGGAACTGGCTGATGTATTCCACTTGCTTGGCATCGTCCATATGACTCAAGGTCTGGTGAGTCAACGGCGAACTCATGCCTGTACCGCGCTGGTCCAGCAGTAATACACGGTGATCCTGTAGGGCGCGTTTCAGCCAGCCACTTTTTGAATCAGGACGCGGAGACGGAAACCCTGGACCGCCCTGAAAGTAAACCAGCCAAGGCAGATTGGCGTCTGCTTTGGATAATTCCACCACCTCACGGGCAAACACGGTGATGCGAGTGCCATCTTTCTTGCTGTAGTTGAGCGGCAGGTCGAATTGGTGTTGACGAAAAAGCACGCCACTGTCGATAAAGGATTCTTGCATAACCTGTGTTCCTTGTCGTGAAGGGGAGAAGCGGCTGTCAGGAGACAGTTGAGACAGCGCTGGTGGAGTTATCAGCACTCAATTCGGACGCCAGAATGAGTTTAGCTAAGGTATCGCGAGATTTGCTTTTACTTGCGTCACTAAATTTAATGCCGAGTTGAACACCGTCGCCATTGCTGGTCACGTTCATAACCGTTCCTTCAAATTCCACGGGGTGATCAAACAGCGCATTGATGACAAATCCAATGGTTTCACCTTCATCAATGAACTGGCTGCTGGACACGCGAATGGCACAACCGCTCAGCGAAAAGTCAGACAGCTTAGCCAAGGCTTTACGTCCATCAATAATGAGATGAACAATACGCGAAACAGCATATCTGGCATCAGAACGCATGCGGTGGATGCTCACTTGAGGTGGCAACGCTATCGCAATCATTTTCTCCGGGCGGTGTAATACGCTGAGAATATGAGATTTGAACGCAAAGATCTCACCATAGCGTGATGAGGTTAACCCCCGGACAACCGCCTGCATGCCGGATGTATCAGTCAGCAGCTTCGAGAGCTCAGGATCAGTGGGCGTTTCCAGCAGGATGTACTTTTTCTCGCGGTATCCGATAAGACGTGAAGCGCCACCAAACGCTTTGATCTTGTCTTTGTACCTAAGCTCGAAAGTCAAAGGTGTTCCAACAGGTAGCGTTGGTAGGAATGCTGAAGGTGTAAGAATATCAGTGGTTTTCATGTTTCAAATAAAGCAGTTGATGCGCATCGCTTATTTGGATGTACCTAAGCCATCTTCTTCTTAATGTTGCGACGCATAGTGTAATGCACTGATGGTGAGGGTTAATGAAGATTTAGTCAATAGATTGAGGTGCTGCACAGAAATACATATTTATGATTAATAATCAGCAGGTTACATAATTATTTGGTTGCTGAATGAGAGCGTTTGTTTTGTTAGTTTTTATGATTGTCGGGTTTTTCTTCGGCAATCGAACAAACGCCATTCTGGCAAGGCTCACATTTTGAACGGCCAGTGAAGAGGTAGGAGATTTTGTAGCGGTTTCTGGCGAAGAAAAGATAGGCTTTGTCTGCAAACCAGCGAATAACAGGTAATCGAAGTAGACCAATCCAGCGCTTTTTCCCAACAAGAGACCAAGCTTTATGGGTGACATCTAGCCCTAGCAGCAAAGTACCATCGGTCAATTTTCCATGCAGAATTCTGCTGGCTTCCATGGGGTCGATATCTGGAAACCGGGATTTGAAATCCGGCGCGAGAATATCTTCAAACTTTAAACTTTCCGCTCGGTTAAGCGCTCGCAACTGATCCATTTCAGCCACGCAAAGTGGACAACTGCCATCGTAGAAAAGGGTGAAGGTCATCGGAGTACTCTTGTTTGATTAATTGACTTTACAGTACGGCCTTGATTTCAAATCGGATCGCCATAATATCATCGTAAGAAGAGTAGAGAAAAAGAGCAAAAGAACGAAGGAGAAAAGGAATGGAGTTCTATCAGGCGTTTTTAACATTAACTTTAGTGCACTTGTTAGGTGCCGCCTCACCGGGTCCAGACTTTGTGATGGTATCGCAGCAGTCTCTCGTCCATGGCCGCCGTGCCGGCCTCCTTGTTAGTCTCGGTATTGCTCTTGGACTTTCTGTTCACATTGTTTATTCCTCTATTGGCCTCGCGACGGTGATCAGTGAATCTTCTATGGTGCTGACAGTGATGAAATATCTGGCCGCGGCGTATTTGATTTATCTCGGTTGGAAGGGCATACGAAGCAAGGCCGCTGTTGGTGATGATGACCAAAGCGTGAGTGTGAAGCGACGTTCAGCGTCTAAGCTAATTTCCATGGGCTTTGTGTGTAACGCGTTGAATCCAAAAGCACCGCTTTATTTCCTTTCTGTGTTCACCCTTGTGTTGTCTCCGGACATGCCAGTGATTGAACTTGCGTTGCTTGGCGCATGGATGATGTTCATTCAACTTCTATGGTTTGGTTCAGTGGCTTTGGTGCTTTCTAAGCCTTCCGTGCAGGCAAAGTTCAAACGTATCGGCCACTGGGTTGATCGTGTTTTGGGTTCGGTGATGTTGGCATTCGGTGTGAAGTTGTTGTTTACCAGCACTAAGTAATTTCTCCAAAGATAAATAAGAAACGCCCTGTATTTGCAGTGCGTTTTGCTTTTCCGGCATGACAACTTCAATCAGTAAGATGCGGTACCACGGATTGGATAGTTGTTATCCGGGTTACGGATCCATGCCAGACCATTCACCAGCGTTTCCACATCAGGGCGAACGAATGGGTTATTGGAAATATCGACGACTTGCACTGTGCCCTGCTCGTTAATCACGAAAAGTCCTGGCTCGGCAAAGTTGTGGTCAGTTTCCTGCTCTGAACGCGGAAGAGAAACCCAAAGACCCAGATCTTTCATTTGCGCTTCAGATAAGCCATATGCAAGTGGGAAGGACACTTCTAAACGCGTAATGTGCTCTTCAAGTTGTGCGATGCTGTCGCCAGATACAGCAATAATATCGATGCCAATTTCCGCCAGCTTGTTTTTGTAATCTTCAAGATGATTCAGGTATCGGGTACACATCGGACAGTGACGACCACGGTATATCACTACCATTTGCCAGGTTGCTCCTTCGCGCGGCTTTCCGAGCGTATGCTCCCCGCCTTCAAGATCCTTTAGTGTTATTGATGGGAATTCGCTTCCCGCTGCCAGTTTGTTTGTGTATGCCATTTTCTAGCCTCCCAGTTATTTGCAAAATCAAGGTTGGTCTGCTTGGTAACTACTGTCAACCAGTTTACTTTTGGTAACCTCAGTGTGAGAAATTGCTAAATTGAGAAAATATCTGCGAGATTCAGAGGGTAAGATAGTAGTGAGATTAACTAGACTAGACGCAGTAGGTCGTGCATTAAATTTTCATGGCGATATTCAGTGTGCGAATCCAGTCAGTCCTTAAGGAAAGCTATGGCAGACAATAAAAAAAGGGTTCTCGTGTTATTTGCGCATCCTTCGCAAAGGCGTTCTGAAGTGAACTCTCCACTGTTTAAAGTGGCTCAATCGGTAGAAGGGGTCACGACCGTTGACCTCTATGGAGAATACCCTGACTACCACATCAATATCGATCTGGAACAAAAACGTCTGCTTGAGCACGATGTGGTAATTTTCCAGTTTCCGCTCTACTGGTATTCAACGCCTTCCATTTTGAAAGAATGGCAGGACTTGGTGCTTGAATATGGGTTTGCCTATGGTTCAGACGGCATAGCGCTGTGCGGAAAACAATTTCTGTGTGCTATCACAGCTGGTGGCATGGAAGGCGCTTACAAGGCAGACGGTTTTAACCAATTTAAAATCCGTGATTTGTTGAGTCCATTGGAGCAAATGGCGAACTTAACGGGTATGAAGTATCTCGCTCCTTTTGCGTTGTTTGGTTCACGCACCGCAATTGAAGACAACAAAGTCGACCGGCATGTTGCTGCTTACGAATTATTGTTAAAGGCGTTTGTGGATGGAAACGTTGATCTCGACGCCGCGGCATCTCGTGAAAAAATCACTGTGGCTACTATCGGCCATGTGCTAAAGGAAGGTGAGTCATGACAAGCATTTTTCTTCAGGCGTTTATTTATCTTATTGCTGCTGTTGTCGCTGTGCCTATCGCCAAAAAGCTGGGTTTGGGGTCTGTACTTGGTTATCTGATTGCCGGTGTGGTGATTGGCCCTGTGATTGGTCTGGTGGGTGATGAAACCACCACTATTCAGCACTTCGCCGAATTTGGCGTCGTGATGATGCTGTTCTTGGTTGGCCTCGAGCTTGAGCCGAAAATGTTGTGGTCGATGCGTAACAAGCTACTAGGGTTGGGGGGCTTGCAGGTTGGTTTGACTGCAGCCATCGTTATGGGGATCGCGTTGGTACTGAATCAGGTATGGAGCGTCGCGCTGGCGATTGGTCTTATCTTCGCGCTGTCTTCCACCGCCATCGTGCTGCAAACCTTTAATGAAAAACGCCTGACCAAAACGGAAGGTGGGCGAAGCGCATTCTCAGTATTGCTGTTCCAGGATATCGCTGTTATCCCAATGCTGGCGTTTATACCGCTTCTGGCGCTGCCGGAGTTGGTTGAACAGGCACAATCTGCAGCCGCGGTTGCGGCTGATCACCATGAAGAAATGAGTCTTGTGGCCGGTCTTCCGGGCTGGGCGCTGGGCTTGGTCATCACAGGTGCAATTGCGGGGGTCGTTGTTGGCGGACATTTCCTAAGTCGTCCACTTTTCCGCTTCGTGGCAAGCTCTGGTCTTCGCGAAATCTTTACTGCGACAGCATTGATGCTGGTGATTGGTATCGCCGCCTTGATGAGCTTGATTGGTCTTTCTCCAGCACTGGGAACTTTCCTGGCAGGTGTCGTCCTCGCAAACAGTGAATTCCGCCATGAGCTCGAGTCGAATATAGAGCCGTTCAAAGGTTTGTTATTGGGACTCTTCTTTATCACGGTCGGTGCAGGTATTAACTTCGGTATTCTGTTTGATGATTTCTTTGTCATCATTGGTTTGACTGTGGGCTTAATGTTACTGAAAGCGGGGATCCTGTTTGTTCTGTCGCTGTTTTTCCGCATTAAGGACACAGCACGCTGGCTGTTTACCTTAAGTCTTGCACAGGCGGGTGAGTTTGGTTTTGTGCTGCTGAGTTTCTCGATGCAGAACCATGTGCTGCCAATGGAAGTTGCTCAATTGCTATCTCTGGTGGTGGCGATTTCGATGTTCCTGACCCCGGGTTTGTTCATCCTTTATGACAACGTGATTCTGCCGCGCTTCGAGCAAAGTGCAAATGATCGTGAAGCAGACGAGATTGACGAGCAGGGCAGTGTGATCATCGCTGGGGTGGGTCGCTTCGGCCAGATTGTTAACCGACTCCTCACAGCAAATGGTGTGAAGACCGTTGTACTCGATTACGAAGCAGCACAAATTGAAAATCTACGTCAAATCAATATCAAGAGCTACTTTGGTGATGCTACGCGTCCTGAACATCTTCACACGGCAGGTATTGAAGAAGCTGCAATACTCGTGGTGTCGATGGATAATCAGGAAACAACCACAGAACTTGTCGAGTACGTAAAGAAAACATACCCGAACGTCAAGATACTTGCCCGTGCTTTTGACCGTGGTCATGCATATATGCTGCGCCATGCGGGAGCAGATTACGTGATCAAAGAAACGTTTCTTTCCGCGCTGGAACTGGGTGCGGAAGCACTCCGTTCACTGGGTGAGCACCCGTTCGTGGTCGAGCAGCAGAAAGTGACATTTAAGCGCATCGAGAATGAGAGTTCGCAGAAGCTGTTTGAAACGTGGAAAGGTGGTGATGACAGTAAGAACTATGATACCCATTATCAGAATCTGTTTATCCAACTTGAAGATGCTATTCGCGACGCGATGAGCGAGGACCGAATGGACCGGCATAGCATGACTGAACGCGAATGGACGCCGCCGCCAAAAGGCTATCTCGATGATTTCAAAGGCGACGCTGAATGCAACAAAGATGAAACAGAAGACGGCTCAGAGGAAAAGCCAGCCTGATGCTCTTAGTACCTTTTCGCGATGAAAATGCGCCTCAGCTTTGTGAGTGGATAAAAAGCGGCCGGGATAACTTTCTGTGGGGAGGCCCGGCGTTTGATTTCCCGTTGCAGGTAGCGAGGGTGCGCGAACATATCGCTAAAAAGGAAGTGACGCCATATTTGGTGATGCATGAAGGTGTTCCTATTGGCTACATCGACATTTACCGCGTTTCCAAATCGGAAGTTCGTCTTTGTCGGGTATTAATTGCGGAAACATCAGCTCGTGGAAAGGGTCTAGGAAAACAGATCGTTTCCTTGGCGCTTGATGTAGTCACTGAAGATCCTAGTATCCGCACTGTGTCTTTGGCAGTGTTTGCTCACAACGAGATCGCAGTTCGTTGTTACACCTCATTAGGTTTCGAAATGCTTCCTGGTGAAACTAAAGTGAGGGAGTTTCAGGAGGAGGATTGGACACTCTACCGAATGACAAAACGTATTGCCTAACGATATCTCTCAGTTAAAAAGCCAGACATTCTGTATAGGATGTCTGGCTTTCTCTTCCTATGTACAGCAGGTTATGTCACTGCTTGACCAGAACAAATAATCGCCTAAATGACACCGAAATTGTGATCTTTATTCACTAAATGGATCGATGGTGACGTAAGAAATAAAAAAAAGATTGTGCGCTATCAATTTCTGAATACGATGCGCGCCATTCCAAAGTCAACGGCAAACTGCCTGAAAAGGTAGGACGCAAAGCTTCCGGTCTAAGGGTGATTTGAATGTCACTTACGATAGCGGGGCCGCCATTTTCGAAAGACTGATTTCAGCCCTGAGAATGTTCCGATGCGAAAGTTTGTCCGTGCTTGGTTAACAAAACAAAAATAGCCATTAGGAAGCACACAAATGCTCAAACTTAACACCACTTTTCTACCTATTACTGCTGCACTTTTCAGTGCCAGCGTTATGTCTCACGGCTACATCAGTGCGAAAGAAGGCGGCATTGCTGCTGGCCGCGCTGCGCTGTGTAAATACAGTACACCAACCGGAGAGCAGAACTCTGCTTGTGGTCAGGTTCAATGGGAGCCGCAAAGTGTTGAAGGCCCGGAAGGCTTTCCTGAGCTTGGTCCTGAAGATGGCAAAATCGCCAGTGCTGGATTAATCCAATTTTCTCCGCTTGATGAGCAAACCGCATCACGTTGGGTAAAACAGCCAATCAAAGCGGGTCAACATGACTTCGAGTGGACTTTCACTGCTAACCATGTCACGCGAAACTGGGAATACTACATCACTAAAGCAGACTGGAATCCGAACCTGCCACTGGCGCGCAGTACCTTCGATCTGAATCCTTTCTGTGTGGTTGAAGGCCACATGCAAAAGCCACCAAAAAGCACGCTACATACCTGTGAAGTACCAGAGCGTGAGGGCTATCATGTGATTCTGGCCGTTTGGGATGTGGGCGATACCGCGGCGGCTTTCTACAATGTGATTGACGTAAATTTTGATGGCGACGCGCCAGTGCTGCCAGAATGGACGCAAGGCGGTCAAATCAATCCTGGCATGAATCTGGCGAAAGGCGATGCAGTGTTTACCCGCGTGTTTGATTCAGAAGGCGAGCGCCCTGAGCTATCTACCCGTCTTGAAATCGACAGCGAAAAGGCTGGCGAAGCCAATACTTGGGCTTACAATCTGGCAACCAAAATCAACCAGACCAATGAAAACATCCAAGCAGGTCAACGTGATGCCAATGGTGCCTTTAACCCTGTGTTTGGCGCGAACCCAATTTACCTGAAATCTACCAGCGGTATGACCCGCGTGGAAGTCGGTTATGAGATTGAATCACCAGAGCCGGATTACACCGTGACTATAGAAGGCGTAGCGCAAGAGTACGTGATTCGTGACGGTGAAGTCGCACTGGATCTGGCTGTTACGGCTTCTGGTGGTCTGACTGTTGAAATGACAGTATACAATCACGCACAGGAAGCACTCGCTTACGAAAAACTGTCTCTGGCAGATGGCGCGTCCAAAGCGGTTGAGATGGTGTTGAATGGCGCGAAAGTGGGTCACCATATGCTGGTCTCCCGCGCGAAAGATGTCGAAGGTAATCTGGTAGACCAGCAAATGTTTGACTTCTTTCTGGTAGAGCAAGGCGAGCAATGTGGCACAGATCCTGATGCAGCAAACCACCCGGCATGGTCAAACGTCACCACTTACACAGGCGGTGAGAAAGTCAATTTCAATGGTCTGGTTTGGGAAGCGAAATACTGGGTTAAAGGTGCAACACCAGACTTAAGTGATGCGTGGAAACTGATTAGCAAAATGCCAGTAGCCTGGACATCAGGCAAAGCGTATCTGGCGGGTGAACAAGTGATCTTTGAAGGTCGTCTGTATCAGGCAAACTGGTGGGTAAACAGCAGCCCGGCTTCTTCACCTGAAGCTTGGAGCGACAAAGGCGCTTTCGACTGCGAATAACTTAACGATAAAAAGCAAGAAGCAATATAAGGCCGATGTGGGTGACTACATCGGCCTTCTCTATATACCAGACGGCCTGAAGATGCTCGCTGAATCCTGCATTTTCAGGTTGTTTGGGTATATAAGGGCTCTCGCTTGGCATTCAATTTAATAAGTTACCACTCAATATCAATCGGTGTTCCGATCCTTACCAAGCTGAGAAACTCATCCATTTTCTCGTTGTCGATGGCAATGCAACCGTCTGTCCAATCCTGACCGCGTTTGATACTGGGGTGCGGGCCATTTCCGTTCTTTTGCCCGTGGATCATTATTTGACCTCCGGGGTCAAAGCCTAGCTTCGCAGCACGCTTGGTATCGGTGTCATTAGGGTAGTTGATACGAATAGAGCGATAAAAACTGGATTTTTCATTGATCAGGTCAAGAAAGTAGCGACCTTCAGGGGTTCGCTTATCCCCCTCGGGGAGTTTATGTCCTCTGGGATTGGCACCAAGGGAAATACTGTACCAGCGGACGATTTTGTTTCCTTGAATCAGATACATCTTACGGGCCGACTTATCGACTTTCACCAAATCAACCTTATGCTCGGTTTCCATGCTACTGGCTGAGAAAACAACACTACACAGCAAGACAAAGCTCAGCATACTGAACAGCGATTTCATAGAGTCCCTAATATTTTTAATGTTCTATTTCATTATTGGTGACAACGCTGGAAAAGTCGCAATCAGAAGGCGACAACGTAATCAGGTAAACGATGTAGCGCTTTGAAAAATAGTAAAACAAGAGATAACAAGAAGGTAGTGCTTCAGAACTGATATTAAACCCCATCAGCGCGATGGGGCTCTCAGATTGCTTATTGTGTATGCATCTTACTCGGCGAGGATATCAATGCAGCTATCCCAAGTCTTTTTGGCAACCGCATCATGAGAGGAAGACTTCGCGTAAACGGCGTCGATCACTTCATAAGGCTTGGTTGTTTTGTAGCTGGCAAACATGATGTAAGCGTCAAGCTTGGGTGAACCAGATTGCTTCAGAACATAGGCACCACCTGCTACCAATGATTTCTGTGCACAATAGCTTGCGATATTCAATCTCTCTGCTGGGACGTTAGCAACTTTTAGAGCGCATTGGTCGAACAGGTCGACAGAGTAATCCCAAGCACTGGTAAAATCGTGAGCGTAAACATCTTCAACCAGATTGAGTTTGATTTGCGCGGTGGTGCCGTTGGAAAAGCGATCAATTTGAGACTGTTTGGGTTGCTCTTGTAACTTCTGGGAGGCGACAAGATATGCCATATCTGCAAGCTCAGCGCAGTAAGACATTTGAACCGTTTCTTTATTGCTATATAGCTGGATAGGTTTAATGGGTTCTGGCTGGTTTGAGCAGGCGGAAAGTGTAGAGACTGATAAAATCAGAGTTAGCAGAGAACGAGTCGGTGCCATCATACTTCCTTATTGACTGCGTCGAATCGGGACATCAAAACGAACGCCCATTATATCCAGCTTCATAAATCGTTTTTGTTTTCAAATTGAGAACTTGGTACAGCCCTTTTCTGAAAGAAGGAAGCGCTTTATCGTTGTGCAAAATCGACGTTTTTCGGCTATTTATTGCTCACTTTGGATTCGCGACAATGATTGTCTTCTGATTGTTCACAATAATTGGGTTTTTGTAGAGTAAATAGAAAAGGAAATCTATCAAAATTTGAAGATGAATGTTTCCTTTAAGTTATAAAAATGACGATTACAGACTAATAAAGTGATTTGTTGGTTGTTATGACAAAAAACTCTGATTGGAGGAGAAAATTTTGCTCTCGTATACTCGGGTGGAAGGTTGCTAGAAACCTTACAAAAAGCACAATAAAAACGCCGTGTAGAGGGCAAATATGATCGATTTCTGGCCATTGATTGGCATCGTAATTATTACGGTAGGGTTGGCTCTAAAGCTGAATACCTTGCTTGTTATTTTAGTCGCTGGGGTAGCAACGGGCCTCGTTGCCGATATCGCCTTGATGGATATTCTTTCCACGCTGGGCCAATCCTTCACCCAAAACCGCTATATGTCTCTTTTCATTCTTATTCTTCCCATGATTGGCATCCTAGAACGCTATGGTCTTCGTCAACGCGCAGAACAGCTGATCGGCTCCATGAAAAAAGCGTCAGTCAGCAAAATTCTGATGACTTATCTGCTACTGCGGAAAGTGACGAATGGCATGGGCTTGAGCATTGGCGGTCACCCATCCATGATCCGTCCTTTAATTGCACCTATGGCGGAAGCGGCAGCAGAGAAAGTTTCACCGAAGCTGCAAGAAGAGAAACGTCAGGCCATTCGCGCCCTCGCCGCTGCCAGTGAAAACTTTGGCAACTTCTTCAGCCAGCTTCTGTTTATCGGTACGGGCGGTATCCTGCTGATTAAAGGCGTGATGGCTGACAATAACTTGGATGTGCAGCTTGAGACCATGGCGTTGTGGGCGTTACCAACGGCCATTGCTTCTTACATCGTGTTCGTGGTTTTCAGTAAAGTTGTGGAAGCTCGTTTACTGAAAAACATAGAAAAAGCCGCTGCAACGGCGACTGACATCAAAAGTGAAGGGTAATGGTCATGCTTGAGTATATTTACCAAACCACAGGTTTGCTGTTGCTGGCTTTCTCACTTCAAACCTTTTTGGACAAAGACAATCCCAAACGAGTCGGTACTGGCCTTTTCTGGTTAATTTACGGTGTAACCTTTATCTTCGGCGCGATGATACCGAACTGGGTGACAGGCTTAATGGTGCTGGCGTTGACTGCGTTGGCTGCTGGCGGCTTTATGGGTGTGGGCAATTACAAAACCACCAATGAAGATGAGCGACAGAAAACCGCGTCTGTGCTGAAAAACAAACTCTTTATCCCAGCAGCGATTGTGCCAGTGGGAACCGTTGCTATCAGCCAATTTACCTCGCTGGGCGCGCTGGTGGGTCTGGGTATTGCTTCGGTTGCGTCAATCATTGTGGCGCTGGTCATGACGAAGAGTCAGCCAATACACAGTCTGAACGAAGGTCGTCGCCTGATTGACTCTATTGGCTGGGCCGCAATTTTGTCGCAGTTTCTCGCTGCATTGGGTTATCTGTTTAATCAAGCGGGTGTTGGTGATACCGTCGCGCAAATCGTGAAAATGATGATCCCGGAAAACATGCTGCTGGTAAATGTGATTGCCTACTCTGCCGGTATGATGATTTTCACTGTGGTGATGGGTAACGCCTTTGCGGCCTTTGCGGTGATCACGACAGGTATCGGTATTCCACTATTGGTGTTGGAAAACGGAGGTAACGCCGCAATTATTGGTGTGCTGGGCATGCTTTCAGGTTATTGCGGTACCCTGATGACACCTATGGCGGCAAACTTCAACATCGTGCCAGCCGCGTTGCTTGAACTGAAAAACAAGCACCACGTTATTCTGATGCAGGTGATCCCAGGGCTGATCATCTTGGCATTCAACATATTTGTTATGTACAGCTTTGCATTCTGAGGAAAGCGATGAAAAAAGTTCTGATTACGGGTTTCGAGCCGTTTGGCGGCGCATCGATCAACCCTGCGCTGGAAGCGGTGAAAAAACTAGATGGCGCTGAGCTTGACGGTGGTGTGATTGTGACCTGTGAAGTGCCGGTAACGCGGTATGATGCACTGAAAGCGATCAGTGAAGCCATTGAGGCGCATCAACCAAGTTATGTAATAACCGTCGGTCAGGCTGCGGGTCGCAATGCGATCACACCTGAGCGTGTGGCAATTAACATGGACGACTTCCGTATTCCAGATAATGGCGGAAACCAGCCGATTGATGAGCCTATCGACGAAGAAGGGCCAGCTGCCTACTTCTCGACCTTGCCGATCAAAGCAATCACCCGCAAGCTTCAGGAAAGTGGTATTCCATGTCAGGTTTCCAATACCGCGGGTACTTTTGTCTGTAACCATGTGTTCTACGGTATTCAGCATTTTTTGCGTGATACAGATGTAGGTCACGGCTTTATTCATATCCCATTGTTACCAGAGCAAGCAGCTGCAACCGATAAGCCGTCCATGTCTCTGGATACTATCGTCGAAGGACTACGTTTGGCGGCTCAAGCGACTCTTGAGAACAAAAAAGATATTTCTGAGGGGGCAGGGCAGATTTGCTGATCTCTGTTAACTCAGTCTCTGAAAGAGCCACCCATGTTGGCTCTTTTTTCGTTTTATGGCTGTTACTTTTCCATTTTCTGTTGTCCCAAACATAGCCTTCTGCCAACGGTCGTTAAAAAGCAAATAAGGTGAGACTAGGGGCTGTTGACCTTTGGTGGTGATTTTTGCAGCAGTTTGTGGGGATTTTATGCAAGGCAGAGGCTTCGAGGTGTAGCTAGCCTACATGAGAAGTTGACCTAGTATTCACGCCTATTCTCGAATAGGTGTCATTCATTAAATTGAATATTTTTGCATGGATGGCTGGTGTTCAATTGTCGAGTGAACGTATTTCATCCCTTTCTTAGTCCCTCATTCAAAAGTGGGGTTTATTTCATCCTAACTCTTAATTATTAGGTTGTTAGTGTCGGTATACGATGAACGTTCACTGTAATTTACCCAAGTTGCAGTGGTGTTATATGGCCTTGTGAAAAAATGAGTAAGGAGTACCCATTAATGAATAAGCACGCGCTTAAATTTACGCCAATGACTTTAGCGATGATGTGTGCAAATGCATCTGCCGCTGTAACACTCTATGACGATGACACCAATTCTGTTACTACCGATCTTCTGGTCAACGTCTTCTACACCAATTCAAGCTCTGACCAACTATCAGATTTTAGTGACCCTAACAGTAATAAAGTCAGTCGGGATCAATCACGTGTCCGTATCGGCTTTTTACCAAACTACATCGGTTTTAATTTCAATACAGAAGTTAATGACTTAAAGATTGGCGCCCGCTCATCATTCTGGGTCACGCTCAATGACACCGATTATAATCGTGGTGCAGAG
Organism: Grimontia marina; assembly: GCF_900060185.1. GTDB lineage: Bacteria > Pseudomonadota > Gammaproteobacteria > Enterobacterales > Vibrionaceae > Enterovibrio > Enterovibrio marinus. Next base: position 65,594 of record NZ_FIZY01000030.1, read on the forward strand.
GGTCTTGGAACTCGTTCAGGCATTGATGTACGCCAGTTCTACGCCACTATCGATTCTGATTGGGGACAGGTATTGCTGGGTAAGGACTTCGGTCTGTTTTCCCGCAGTAACATCCTTACCGATGAGTTGCTTCTCGGTCACGGCCAAAGCAGTGATTACTATGGCCTTATTGACGGTGGAAATGTCTCCTTTGGTAACATTGGTTCGGGTTACACCTATCCATTCCCGAAAGCTCAAATGACTTATCGCACACCTGACCTGTCTGGTTTCCAAATCGCGGTGGGTGTAATGGATCCGAGCAAGAAGAGCGCGAACAGCTCGGAAGACAGCCCTCGATTTGAAAGTGAAATCACTTACACCGGCGACTTTGATGCCGTTGATTTCAAAGCCTATATCAATGGTGTGACCCAAAGTTCGGAAGACAGTAATGGCACTGTTGATTCGGATGGTTTAGGCGGTGGTGTCCGAGTTGGCTTTGGTGGTTTAGCGTTGAATGCTTCTGGTTTCAGCACTACAGGGCTAGGAGATGTGGCTGGCTTGGATACTATCGTGAGTACAGAAAAGACCAAGTCAGATGGCTATTTGCTGCAAGGCTCTTACACCTTTGATAGTGAGCGATTTGTGCTGTCCTACGGCAACACTGAAGTCGACACTGATGGCACCAAAACGCTGGAGTACGCAAACAAAGCGGTTGCTTGGTTCCATACTGTGAATAGCAATCTGACCCTGGTGGCAGAATATAACCGTACCGAAGTGAACGAAGGTAACACCGAGAAAAACAACACCTACGCGTTAGGCGCCGTAGTCACTTTCTAACGGTTGTGAAGAGTACCCTTAAACCACGCCTGGTTTATTAAGCACGATATGTTAGCGCTGAGAGGTCGCTTTCTGTAGTGTGCTAATGGCGTTAAGTTTGGCTTAGAGCTTGACGCCACTTTTTCATTCTAAAAAAAACACCCCAAGAAAAACTATTGCAACTCCCGTTGGTTGGCGTGGGAAAGAGCAAGAACAACTGCCTTGGGGTGTATAGAAGAAACCGCTTTCACAAAGAGTATTCAATACCGTAAAAAACGGATCTGAAATTCGTTTAAAAGAGGGTGAAAATATGAGAGATGAGACGTTGTATCATAAGTGGTTTACTCATGAAAAGTGGGGGAAATGCATGGTAAGTAACATTATCTAAATAACTGATCCGAATAGTGCTACATTTTCGCCGTGCCGTGGCAACCTCCCGGGTAAGGCGATACGTTATCCATAAAGTGCTTCACCTTCCTGAGCAATTGCCACATATGTTTACACCTGTGATTCCGAGTAATTGTCTCATGGAGAGCATTCCACAATCGTTCTATGACGTTGACCCAAGGGCAATAAACGGGCTGGAACAGCAGCCTGAACTTTGGGTTCTTCTTGAGCCAAGCCTTCGTTTTTTTACTTTTGTGGATGATGTAGTTATCCAGTATCAAGGTGACACTTTTGGCTCGGCGGTAGTGCCACTTTAGCTTCTCCAGCATGGCAATGAATAGGTCTGAGTCTTTCTTT
>NZ_FIZY01000031.1 GCF_900060185.1 Grimontia marina
GCCACGAGGTATCGGTGCTATGATGGCCATCACTCAGTCCTTTTGTCGGTATGTTTCGGTTTGGCGATTGATCAGATCGCACAAAGCGGACTGAGTTTCTCTTATCTTTGAGATCTACTATTAGGAACAGCTATTTAGTAAGTATAAATTCTATATAAATAAAGAATGCCTTGATGTGAGCTTACAAGGAGATCTGGGAATATCATGTGGTATTAGATCAAGAAGTGTGCTGATCAACTTCTTTCATGAAATACACGATCGAGAATGTGATTTGGAAATGTGTTTTTCTGATGATAGAAAGATACAAACGTACGAGATGATCTATAAAAGATATTTCACAAAAAATACTGAAGTAATAAATTATTTAGAACTTACATTATCGTCAAACCAAATGGTTAGATGCGATGAATTCGATAAGTTGAATATTGAAAATATACCATTTGAACACACCTTGGGAAGAAAGAGAGATTTACAATATATCAATTACTTAGAGGCTAATCCACTCTATAAAAAGGTGAGGTATATCACCGACGGTAAATTCTATGCAGTGATAGGTGAGTCAGAATCATGTTGTGAGATCCTAGATCTATCTTCCCCCACCGTTGAAGGTTTCTCATGGGCTATAAAAGCAACAATGGCTTTCAGTTCTTATTACAAAGTATTAGTTAGAAAAGAACATTTTAAAACAATAACTTCCTTAACAAATAGCACAGTATTTTATTCAAAACCAATTAATCTTCTGCTCGGTTTTTATACAAATAAAGATATTGATACCCAAAATTTATGGGTGGGAAGAATAGATAGAAGATAAAAATAAAATTACATAAATCTGAGGTTTAAAATGAATGGATTACACTTCTATGAAGGAGAAGGTAAAACTTTTCTTTCCCATGATGACATTGAATTTTTTTCATCTAAAATTGCGGTAGAATTATCCAGAAAAATAAAGAAAGGCGAAACTGCTGTATTAATTTATCCAGCAGGTGTTGATTTTGTGCTGTCATTTTTGGCATGTGTAAAAGCTGGTATCATTGCAGTGCCTATTAACCCACCTAGAAAAAACCAAAAAATAAATCGATTTTCCTCGATTTATAAAGATTCATCTGCAAAATTTGTTTTGACAACGTCAGAAATGAGTAGCATTTATCGAAAAATATTGAAAGAAGGGGAAGGCGTTAAAGATAATCAGTCTTTCATCGATACAGATACGTTGATAAATAATACAACATCATTAGATAGTGATTACCATCTTACATTTATCGATGCCATTAAAAAATATTCAAACAATGTGGCTTACCTGCAATACACGTCCGGTTCGACAGGTGATCCTAAAGGTGTGTGTGTTACCTATCATAACCTGAGAGAAAATATAGAAGGCTTACACAATGCTGTTGGCAGAGAAAGTCGCCCCTTCAATTGGATCCCACATTTCCATGATATGGGTTTGGTTGCGGGTATTTGTATAGGTATTTATGCGAAACTGGATTTTGCTCTACTCTCTCCCACCGAATTTGTTGCTCATCCGGCTCGTTGGCTAAGAATTATTTCGGAATTCAAAGCGACATGGACATTACAACCTAACTTTGCATTTCAGCATTGTCTCAGCAACGTGGATGAGAACGCGCTGTCTGATATTGATCTGAGCTCGTGGAAAGTGGCATCGAATGGAGCTGAGCCTGTTGACTATCTGCTACTTGAAGAATTCACTAAACGATATCAGAAACTGGGTTTTAAGGCTTCAACGCATAGACCTTGTTATGGGTTGGCAGAAGCCACATTAGCAGTATCACATTCACTTCAGCGGAATGATGTCCGGCATTTTTATGTGGATAAAACAGAACTCAAAAATAATATGGCGGTTGTAGCGGATACTGAAAATGGTCAGCCATTGGTCAGCTGTGGTCCGCCAATAAAAAAACATAGAGTTGAAATTGTTGACCCAACAACCTTTGAAAAGTGCGGTGAAAGAGAAGTAGGAGAAATCTGGTTTTCTGGAGCCAGCGTAGCGGCAGGTTATTGGAGAAATGATGCAGCGACACAAGAAACATTTCGTGCGTCAACAAAAGATGAACCACAAACCCATTTCATGCGAACTGGCGATCTTGGGTTTATGCATGAAGGTGAACTGTATGTCTGCGGACGCATCAAAGACATGCTTATTATCAGAGGGCAAAATTTCTATCCACAAGATTTAGAGCAAATAGCGAGTCGCAGTCACCCAGATCTTGTCGCCGGTCATTGTGCCGCATTTGGTATGGATATTCATGACCGCGAAGGTGTTGTGATTGTTTTGGAGGTTAAACGAACCGCCCTCAGACGTCTGGATGCGAAGGCGGTATTCAAGTGTATCGTAGAGTCAATATCAGATGCATTTGAAATCAGCCTCCACGACGTGGTGTTGATCAAGCCAGCAAGAATACTTAAAACATCCAGTGGAAAAATACAGCGTTCGGCCAATAAACGTGCCTACACCAATGGTGAGTTTGATCCCATTGCATCGTTATCTGATGAGAAAGCTAAACAAGAGCTCCAAGAACACAAAACAGATAGTGAAGCGATATTGTGTGCAATGGTCGAGGATGTCCTATCGATTCCTCACGTCAGTGTGAATGATGATTTCTTTCAGCTTGGTGGTGATTCAATTTCGGCAATTACGCTCATCACAAAAGTCCGGGAAAAACTCGGTGTCGACATATCGCTGGAAACCCTCTTTGAAAAACCCACCGTAAAAGCATTGATGTCTGCCAAGCATTCGGAAGCCGCGGCGACTGTTTCACTGACCGCAGAGCCTGCTCAGCAACACCAAACTTTCCCACTGAATGACATCCAATACGCTTACTGGGTAGGGCAGCAAGACAGCCAACAACTGGGCGGCAATGCCACTGGCGGGGTGGTTGAATTACCGCTGAATGACGAGATAGACGAAGACCGTCTGACAGCCACGCTGTCACGCCTGTATGCCCGCCATGGGATGCTGCGGGTGCAGTTCAACGACAATGGCGAACAACAGATAGCCCCGTTCAACGGGTACACGTTACCGACTCTCGACCTGAACAATGACGATACCGGAGTGTGTGAGGAGAAGCTGGCCCATTGTCGCGACCTTCGCCGCCTGCGTGACACAGACAACCACCTCATCCGTTTTCATCTGGTGAAACTGCCCGATGGCGAACGTCGCCTGTTTATCTACTACAACGCCCTGGCGGCGGATGCATCCAGCCTGATATTGCTGGTCAACGAGATGAAAACCCTCTACCAGCATCCCGAGACCGAGTTAGCGACACTGAGCCTGAGTTTCCGTGACTACGTGCTGGCCGAGAAAGCCTACCGGGGGCACCCGGCGTACCAGCGCGCAGAGGCCTACTGGCAAGCCAGACTGGAGACCCTGCCTGCAGCGCCGCAACTGCCGCTGCGTACCCAGCCTTCACAGTTAGAGAACACCGACTTTGGCCGTCATGACGCCGTCTTGCCGCCCGCGGAGTGGTCGGCCATACAAGCCACCGCCGCCCGCCTGTCCGTGACCCCGACCGTCGTGATAGCCGGGGTGTTATCACGGACATTGGCACTGTGGTCATCGAGTACGCATTTCAGTCTGAACCTGACCCTGTTCAATCGCCAGCCGTGGCACCCGGAAGTGATGGACATCATCGGCGACTTCACCAGCCTGACCTTGTTGGAAGTGCAAGCTGACAGTGACGACTTGTCAGTGTTATGCCCGGCAATCCAACAACAGCTCTTCCGTGACCTGAGCCATATGGCGGTGAGCGGCGTAGAGGTGCTGCGCCAGCTACGTCAGCACCGGAGTGAGCCGGACATGCTGATGCCCGTGGTGTTGACCAGTACCCTCGGGTTAGGGGACAGCTACCGTGAGCCCCTGTCATTTTTAGGTGAGAGCTTATACAGCCAGAGCCAGACCCCTCAGGTCTGGTTAGATTGTCAGGTGAGCGAAGGGCCGGAAGGCCTGACCCTGGTCTGGGACGCCCTGCATGCCCTGTTCCCAGAAGGGGTACTGGATGCGATGTTCCACCACTTCACGGCGAGTTTACGTTATCTGGCGGCCACCTCCGCCCCCACCTTACCCGTTTATCAGCCCGACTACCTGGCGGCCTACAACGCCACCGAGAGCGCGTTGCCCGTGACCCACCTGCACCTGCCGATACTGGCACAGGCCGCGCAGCGTCCGGAGGCGATTGCCGTGGTCAGTGGAGAGCGGACATTGACCTACCGGGCGCTGGTAAGAGAGGCGACCTATTTAGCCCACCAACTGGATGAGCACGGCGTAACGCCGAACAGTCTGGTGGGTGTGGTGATGCAAAAAGACTGGGAGCAGGTGGTGGCCGTTCTGGCGGTACTGATGAGCGGTGCGGCCTACCTGCCGATAGACGCCGACCAGCCGCCGGCAAGGCGGGAGCAACTGTTAACCTCCGGCAAGGTCAGTGTTGCCCTGACCCAGCGTTGCCTGAGCGGGCGGGGGATAGAGACCGCTGGGCCGACCTGGCTGGTTGTGCGTCCCCTGGCGGACGAGATGGTGGTGAGGCCGTGGACGGATGCCCCCCGCCAGCAACTGGACGACCTGGCGTATGTCATCTTCACCTCAGGCTCCACCGGCGTCCCGAAAGGGGTGATGATGAACCACCGCGCGGTCTCGAACACCGTGCTGGACATCAACCGCCGTTACGGGGTGACAGAGCGTGATGCGGTCCTGGGCTTGTCCGCCCTGAACTTTGACTTATCCGTGTGGGATATCTTTGGGGTACTGGCTGCCGGTGGCAGACTGGTGCTGCCTGCCCCGTGCGGACAACGCGACCCGGCTCATTGGTGTGAGCAGATGGCAACCCACGGGGTCACCCTGTGGAATACGGTGCCTGCGCTTCAGCAGATGTGGCTGGACTGGTCACAGGGCCGGTTAGTCGAGGGCGTGGAATTACGGCTGGTGATGCTCAGCGGGGACTGGATCCCCTTAAGTCTGCCCACGCAGTTGGCGGCTCAACACCCGGATGCCGAGCTGCACAGTCTGGGTGGGGCAACGGAAGCGGCGATTTGGTCAATCAGCTACCCGGTGACCGGGATGGACGCAGGGTGGAGCAGTATTCCATATGGTATGCCGCTGGCGAACCAACAGATGTATGTACTGGATAGCCAGTTACAACCAAAGCCGACGTGGAGTCTGGGGGATATCTACATTGGCGGGGAAGGACTGGCTGACGGGTACTGGGCCGACACAGAGCGGACCGACGCACAGTTTATCACTCACCCTGTCAGTGGTGAGCGGTTATACCGGACGGGCGACATGGGGCGGATGCACCCGCAAGGTTACATGGTGTTCGAAGGCCGGACAGACAGTCAGGTCAAGGTCCGTGGCCATCGGATAGAGCTGGGTGAGATCAACAGTGTGATAGAGACGCTGCCACAGGTACAGCAAGCGGTGACGCAGGTGCTGGGCACGGGGGATCAGGCCCGTCTGGCCAGCTTTATTGTGCCGGAAGGGGACAACAGCGGGAGCCTTGAAGCCGCAGGCAGTCTCAGTCCACTGGCCCGGGCAGCCTATAAACTGTCACAGCCTCAACTGGAGTACTGGGACAACGACACCATCGCACTGACGGCGGCCGACCCGGACACCTTGTTTATCCATGTGCCGGGGCAAGCGTGCTTTCCTTTGACCACACCACTGACCCTGACCCAACTGGGCCTGAGTCTGTCGGGGATACAAGCCCGACCGCAACCCGATGCGGCCTTACCCAAATATGCCTACCCATCAGCCGGCAGCCTGTATCCGGTTCAGTGTTACCTCAGTATTGGCGACGGGGCTGTCGAAGGGCTGGCAGCGGGACAGTATTACTACCATCCGGTGAACCATACGCTTGAACTGTGTGAACGCGTCGAAGGGCTGCAGGGGATCCAGCTTCATCTGATAGGCAAACTGGCGGCGATCAAACCGTTGTACGGTGATTTATCCGACACCTTCTGTGCCCTTGAGGCAGGTTACCTGCATGAAGTGTTGTTGGGGGCGTTGCAAGCTAATGGCCTGAGTTTATCGAAAGTCACTGACGGGGTGTCGACCTTACCCGCCTTGAGTGATCACCCCATGCACCTTGGCAGTTACCGCCTGACAGAGACGGCTGCCACGGCAACACGAACGGCTTTCCTGCACCGTCAGAGTGTGCGGCAGTTCCTGCCAGACAGCCTGAGTGACGGAGAGTTGGCCCGCTGTCTGCCTGCGTTGCCTGCGGGGCTGTCACTGCATATCTGGCATGACGGTGATGAAGGCGCATTCGGTGAGGCTTTATCATCGGCGTTGCCGGGTAACCTTTGGGAAGAAGCCAACGTGGTGTTGGTACTCTGCGGTGAGGCACACCATGAGGCAGGCCGCTGGAGCCAACAGCTGATGCAACAGGCGGCACGCTATGACATCGGCTTGTGTCCGGCGGGGATCTCGGACACCGCTGGCCTGAATACCCTGACAGGCTCGCCAGTCCTTCATTGCTTGGTGGGGGGATATGTGACGCCAGAGACCTATGAACGCTGGCAAGGTGAGCGACTGGACAGCCGTGCACCGGTGACGGTGTTGAAGGAATATGTGGGACAACGTCTGCCGGATTATATGGTACCGGACGTGGTCTGTGTGCTGGAGAGTTTACCGCTGACCGCCAATGGGAAACTGGACCGTCAGGCTTTGACAACGCTAGCGGAGACGCAGGCGTCGGAGAATGATGAGTATGTGGCCCCGACCTCGTTGAGAGAAGAGGTGTTATGTCAGCTGTTTGGTGAGTTGTTGAGTCTTGAGCAGGTGGGCGTCCACGATAACTTCTTCCGTCTTGGGGGCAGCTCGGTGGATGCGGTGAAGCTGCAAAGCCTCATCCGTGAGCGGCTAGGGCAGGAGATGTCCTTGCAGTTGCTGTTTGAAAACCCGTCTGTTGTTGAGCTTAACGCAGTGCTCATTGACGCCAAGGTACATGATATACCAACGAACTTAATTCCAGATAATTGTCGAGAGATCACACCGAGCTTGCTGCCTTTGGTCAGTCTCAGTCAGCGTGAAATTGACAAAGTTTGTAATATCGTTCCCGGCGGTTTGGCGAATATTTCGGATATTTATCCGTTAACTGCCATGCAAAAAGGTCTGGTGTTCCAACATCAATTGTCCGCTAAAGAGGATCCTTATCTTTTCGAGTTACCATTAAGTTTCAACAGTCAGGCGTCACTTGATCGCTTTTTAACGGCGTTGAACCAGCTAGTTGCAAGGCATGATGTTTTACGAACGGTGTTTGTGCTTGAGGATCTGTCTGAACAGGTTCAGGTGGTGTTGAAACAGAACGAGATAGAGCTGAAGAGCCTGAACTCTCAGTTGTCTTTGGCCCCTGACTTAGCTCAGGGCCCTCTGATTCAGCTTTTTGTCTCTGATGATCCGGTTGATAACAAGATTCGAGGCAAGCTAATTTGCCATCACGTGATCATCGATTTTACCGGGCAAAACATTCTTCTGTCGGAACTTCTCCAGCTTTTGCGTCAGATTGAACTGCCGGATCAAGTCATCCCGTTTCGAAATGTTGTTTGGTTGGAGGAACACACTGATAAACAGCGCGCGGAGACTTATTTCCGAGAACGCTTGGGAGCAGTCAGTCACGGCACTGTGCCTTACGACGTCGTTGTCTCCAATGTTGATAAGAATCAATTGCACCATGAATCCTATCAGATTTGCCAAGAAATCACTGAACGCATCAGGTCATGGTGCCGTGAAAATAGTGTCATTCCGGCTGCCTACTTCCACACCGTATTTGGTTTAATGCTCGCCAGACTGACTCATCAACATCAAGTGGTATTTGGCACCGTATTGTCTGGCAGAGGCATCGTTGGCAGCTCAACCGTGGATACCATTGGGCCAATGATCAATACCCTTCCATTAATGCTTGATTTAGAAAATGTCGCTCCGGCACAACTCGTGAAAAATGTGGCCGATGAACTCGGTCATCTAAGTGATTTTTGCAGATATTCTCTCAAAGATGCACAAGCACTGAGTGGTGTGGAAAAGGGAGCCCCTCTTTTCACCGCATTATTTAACTATCGACAAGAGGCCTCCCATACGGTGTTCGCCAATGTAATGTCGCAACATGGCGTTGAACTTCTTTCTGGCGCGCAGGATGAATTCAATAATTTCCCGATCACTGTGATTGTTGATGATGATCCTGACGCCACTTTCACCTTGTCGGCAATCACACACAGTGATATCCCCGTTTCATCGGTTATCACCTACGTAAAAACCTTAGCTGAAGCCTTGATTGACAACCTGTCACCTCACAATGCGAACCAATCTCGCGTTAACAATGGAGAAGAGTAATGGATTTTCAAAATTTAGATTCAATTACCGACCTTTTAGCATCTTCATTGGATATGCTTCCGAATGACGAACGAAATACGCTATTACACACTTTCAATCAAACCGAAACCAATTATCCGCGGGAAAAGACCCTGTCAGAACTGTTTGAAGCACAAGTGGCTCGAACGCCTGATAAGATTGCCTTGGTGTTTGAAGACCAGCAACTGACTTATGCTGAACTCAATACCCGCGCCAATCAATTGGCCCATCATCTTTTGGCGACATATCAAAACCAACAAGGTTGCGTGCTGCCTGCAGATACGCTGATCGCCCTGTATCTAGATCGCAGTTTGGAGATGGTGATCAGTATCTTGGCTGTGCTGAAAGCGGGGGCGGCTTATGTGCCGATCTCGCCGGATTATCCTGAGGAGCGGACGCGTTTTATCTTAGAGGATACGCAAGCATTAATGCTGCTGACCCATACGCCGCTGGTCACTGCGATCTCGCCGTTGATTGAGGTTGCGTCATTGTCTGTGACGGTGATCTGTGCTGATGATCCAGTTCATCAGCAGCAGCCATGGGTTGATGTGCTGCGGGCTCGGTGTTCCCAAGATTTAGCCTATGTGATTTATACCTCGGGCACCACAGGACAACCGAAAGGGGTGATGGTGGAACATCAGGCTCTATTGGCCTTTTGTTGCCAGCCTAATTATTTCGATCTTAATCGGACACAAAGGATCGCCAGCTTATCGCCCTACGTGTTTGATGGGTTTATTTTCGATTTAATGCCAGCACTCATTCACGGCTTTTGTGTGTCTCTTTATCAGAAGGCGGAGATCTTAAACCTGAACGCTTTCTGTGAACGTTTACGTGAAGATCGGATTGATACTTTTTTTTTGACGACTGCCTTGTTTAACGAACTGGTCGTACACGGTGACATTAGAAACACACAGATCCAACAAATATTATTTGGTGGCGAGCGCTGTGACCCAACCAAAATTGAGGCTTTTAAATCGCGCTATCCTGAGGTGTCTCTACGTCATGTCTATGGTCCGACAGAAGCTGTTGTTTTTGCTTCAGTGTGTGAGCTGAATGATCGAACGGATACGTCCATTGGTGCCTCCCTGAATAATCAGCGTCTTTATGTGATGCAATCCGGAAAATATCTGGCACCACTGGGAGCTGTGGGTGAGTTGGTCATTGGCGGGGCCAGTCTGGCCCGTGGCTATCTCAACCAACCAGAGCTGACTGCAGATCGGTTTATTGACAACCCTTTTGCCACTGATGATGAGATCGCCCGCGGTGAAACACGTTTGTATAGAACCGGTGATTTAGTGTGCTGGCTACCAGATGGTCATCTGGAATATCTGGGCCGTAATGATCAGCAAGTGAAAATTCGTGGTCACCGGATTGAGCTGGGTGAGATAGCCAGTGTTTTGAGCGATCTTGATGGTGTGTCCCAGGCGGTGGTGATTGATATTGAGCGTGAGCAGGGCAAGGCTCTGGTGGGGTATGTGGTGGCCTCAGCGACAGAGATCGATGTCGAGCTATTGCGCCGGGCGTTGTCTTCGCAATTACCGGACTATATGGTGCCGTCTGTGCTGATGTGTATTGACGAAGTGCCATTGACCATTAACGGTAAGCTGGATCGTCAGGCGTTGCCTGAACCTGAATGGCAAAGTGAAGGCAATTATGTCGCGCCGAGTACCGAACTGGAACAAAGCCTGTGTGATGTTTGGCAGTCGATTCTGGGTCTTGAGCGAGTTGGGATAGATGACGAGTTCTTCCGTCTGGGTGGCGATTCCATCCTGAGTATTCAGGTTGTCAATCGCCTCCGTGAACAGGGACATTGTCTTAATGTGAAAGCAATATATGATCACCCTACCATCGCAAGCCTTGCCGAGTACCTTCAACAGGCAAAATCAGAGACCAATATTCTTACGGAACAGGGCCCATTGACCGGTGAGTTTGGATTATTGCCGATTCAACATTGGTTTATCAATCAGGCACTAACGGCTGAGCATCACTGGAATCAAGCGTTTACGGTTCGTATTCCTGCTGATACGACAACAAAAGCGATACAAATGGCCTTAAGTGCGTTGGCAGCCCAACATGATATGTTGCGGGCAACGTTCATGCGTACCGACAACGGATGTGTTCAGGTTTATCAGGCTATCGAAGAATTTAAACTGCCTGAGTTGTTTGTATCCGACATAACTCTTCATCATGAAGCCGAGGTGCATGCTCTGCTTACTGACTGGCAAAGTCACTTTGACCTAGCGTCAGGTCCGCTTTGGCAGGCAGGTTTCTTGACAGGGTTCGAAGATGGTGAAGCCAGATTGTTTTTTGCTGCACATCATTTGGTGATTGATGCTGTCTCATGGCGAATTTTGGCCGATGACTTACGACTGCTTCTGACCGATCAGAGTTTATTAGACAAAGGCAGCAGCTATCGTCAATGGGTGGATGCTGTAAAAACCTATGGTGATAATAATCCCGATGAAGCTGAGTATTGGCAGTCAAAAATGGCGACATCTACTGAGCATGCATTCCACCCGTTAACTCGATACCGTGTCCAATTGAGTGAAAGTGAAACCCAGTCACTTTTAGCGGAGGCCAATGAAGGATTCAACACCCGAATAGATGACCTGCTATTGAGTGCTGTGGCGTTGGCCCTGTCAGAGACTTTCAACGATCAGATCCCACCAATTTTACTGGAAGGTCATGGTCGGGAAGGGCTTGATGATACGCTCAATGTCAGCCGAACCGTTGGATGGTTCACCGTGATGTACCCACACCGTTTAGCTGTGGGTGAAGACATGGCTGAAACCATCGTTATCAACAAAGAGGCATTACGGTCAATTCCTAACAAAGGCATTGGTTTTGGTGCACTGTCAGAAAACCTGACCGGACATTTGCCTCAGGTCAGTTTTAACTATCTCGGGCAGTTTGGTGGTTCAGATGATAATGCAACATGGACGATCAATTTCGATGCAATAGGCGACACGGTCAGTGCTGCAAACTCAAGTCAGCTGCTGCTTAATATCAATGGCGCCATCTATCAAAACACTCTGCAATTTGAGGTCCAAAGCCAACTGGATACAGACCAATCAGAGCGATTTACAACCGCATTGCAGAACGCGCTGAATGACATATTGGAGACTGCTGTCAAACAGGCAAAAATGGGGAGTCGTAAAACCCCCAGTGACTATGGAAGCAATATCCTTGGCCTGTCTCAGTTGGCACAGCTTGAATCAACATACCCAGATATTGACGCCATATATCCGGCAAATAGTTTGCAACAAGGATTTATCTCTCATCATCTTAACCGTCCAGATGATGACGCCTATCGCGTTCAGTTACTGGTCGATTATCACTATTCTCTTGATATAGAGGCTTATCAGCAGGCATGGCATCTCGCTTCTCTCACCTATCCATCATTACGGATGGCATTTAACTGGCAGGATAAATTGCTCCAGGTGATCTCTCGGGGAGCTGGCATTACAAAAGAAAGTTTTACTCTGTTAGACCTCAGTGATGTTGACGAAGAAAAAAGAGAGAGACGCATTTCTGAGTTACAACAAGCTGACCGCAAGGTAGGTTTTGATTTAACTTGCCCGGGACTCGTGCGCTTTACCGTTATCAAGCATAACGACAACCATTTTACCGTTATGAAAACGGAGCACCACAGCATCAGTGATGGGTGGAGTGCACCAATTCTCTGGAATCAAGTCCACGCGTATTATGAGCAGTTAGTCTCAGGGCATGAACCGGAGGTGAAGACAGATTCAGCTTATGGTCTTGCACAGCAATACAGCCACAGTAAACGCGAAGAATTCAGTACGTTTTGGCATAAAGAAAAGGACAGTTGGGAAGGCATCAATGATTTGTCTTCGATGATGAGCCATCCTGTTGCTCTCGGGCAAATTAAAGAGATAGAACGCCCTGCTTCTTCATGCAAAATGCTTGATGATGCGGTCACTAAGAATCTGAAAACACAATGTTTAACGATTGGTGTGACCCTTAATGCAGCGGTTCAGTTCGCATGGCATAAGTTAATTCAGATTTACACAGGCAGTGATCAGACATTGGTGGGCACCACGGTTTCAGGACGTGACTTACCTGTACAAGACATAGAAAGCAGTGTCGGGCCTTTTATCAATACATTGCCACTTAGTGTGAACTGGCTTCCTGGGCAATCTATTTCTGAAGTGCTTCGGTCAATTCAGACACAAATTGCCAACCTCAACAGTCACAGCGGCGTAGATTTGTCATCCATGCAGCGAAACGGAGAACGCCTTTTTCATAGCCTGTTGGTGTTTGAAAACTATCCCATGCCGAGAGAGGATGGAGATTGGCCGTTCAGTTTCCGTGAGTATGTTGAGAAACTTGATTACCCGCTTGCGCTTATCGTTTACGAGCGTGATGACAATCTGGTGATGACATTGAAATATGGCCTTGACTGGTTGTCTGAAGAAGACGCCCAAAGGCTGCTTGATCAGTTACGTTGTGTGCTCGTTGCCATTTGTGAAGATCCTCAACGACAGCATGAGACAGTCTCGGTCTTGTCAGAGGATGAGCGAAAAGCACTTTTGGATACGGCCAATGGTGGGGAAATTTCTTATCCGAAGGATGCGACATTAGTGTCGTTGTTTGAGGAACAAGTTGCAAAAACGCCAAACCAAACCGCGTTGGTTTATGAAGGAGAGAGCCTTACCTATGCCGAGCTCAATACCAAAGCCAATCAGCTGGCCTATCAGCTGCTCGAAACTTATCACGCGCAGTATGGCAGTGAGTTGCCTGCAGATACGCTGATCGCCCTGTATCTAGATCGCAGTTTGGAGATGGTGATCAGTATCTTGGCTGTGCTGAAAGCGGGGGCTGCTTATGTGCCGATCTCGCCGGACTATCCCAGTGAACGAACCCGTTTTATTATGGAAGATACACAAGCATCTATTGTGCTGACCCATGCGCCGCAGAGCGCCACGATCGCACCATTAGTTGAGACTAAGTCCTTAGCCGTTACGGTCATCTGTGCCGATGACCCAACACATACACAGCAGCCAGTGGGAGATGTGCCGCGGGTCCGCAGTTCAGGTGATTTAGCTTATGTGATTTATACCTCGGGCACCACAGGACAGCCGAAAGGGGTTATGATTGAACACAAAAATACGGTTCAACTGCTTTTTGCTGAACACTACAAACATAATTTTTCCAAGACGGCATGCTGGACCAATTATGTGTTTGATGTGTCTGTTTACGAAATTTTTTCCAGCCTATTGAGCGGTAGTTCGCTTTATCTCTGTTCGGACGAGTGCCAAAGAAACGATGAAATGTATTTTGACTTCTTGGCGCATAACAAGGTGGAGTTTGCCTATATTCCACCGTTTTATCTGTCGGCTTTTGCCGACTATGTTGACGGCCATCATAGCTGTGTCAAAAAGATACTGACTGGCGTCGACAAAGTGTTCTATAGCGATGCTATCCGTATCTCACAGGCGGGTGTTGATATTTTAAATGGCTACGGCCCTTCCGAAACGACGACCTGCAGTACCGCATTATTATTTGGCACCAATAGCCCCAAAAAACGAATTCTCCCCATAGGTAAGCCGTTAAGTAATGAGCGCTGTTTTGTTTTGGATACAGCGCTGCAACTCATTCCACTCGGTGCTGTTGGTGAACTCTATATCGGTGGTGCAGGACTAGCTCGTGGGTATCTGAACAATCCCGAGCTGACGGCAGAGCGCTTTATTGACCATCCGTTTGCCAATGAGAATGAGATGGCCAAAGGTGAGACGCGGCTCTATCGCACTGGTGATTTGGTGCGCTGGTTACCAGATGGTAACTTGGAATATCTGGGCCGTAATGATCAGCAAGTGAAAATTCGTGGTCACCGGATTGAGCTGGGTGAGATAGCCAGTGTTTTGAGCGATCTTGATGGTGTGTCCCAGGCGGTGGTGATTGATATTGAGCGTGAGCAGGGCAAGGCTCTGGTGGCATATGTCGTACTCGAATCTGAGCAGGTAGACATAACGGAGCTGAGAGCAGCACTAAGACGCCAATTGCCAGATTATATGATCCCCTCTTTGCTGGTCCCAATTGGCCATGTTCCGCTTACAATAAATGGCAAACTTGACCGAAATGCACTGCCTGCACCGGAATGGACTGACACAGAAAAGTACCATGCTCCAGAAACCGAACTCCAGTCCAAGCTGTGTCGCATCTGGCAGGATGTGCTTGGAATAGATAGAGTCGGAATAGACGATGATTTCTTCGCGATAGGTGGGGATTCGATCCTAAGTATACAAGTTGTCAATGTAATTCAGAGAGAAGGATATGCCATCCAAAACAGAGCGATGTTCGATCATCCCAACGTTGTGGCGCTGGCTAAACATATCACTGACGTCAACCAAATAGAAATGAAGTCTGAACAGGGTCTCTTGACGGGAGATGCCAATCTCTTGCCAATCCAGACCCTGTTTTTTGAGTTGAACAAGTCGCACCCTGACAGCTTCCCTCAGTCATTTTTTATCAACCTCCCACACAGTGATATCGATCGTCTCCAAACAGCCCTTGTGGCCTTGGTCAATCATCACGATGCACTTCGGTTTCAATATCGTTTTGAGAATGGGGAAGTTGTTCAGTCCTACTCTGATCAAGCAATCCATGATGTGGACTTGGTGATCATTCGGCCCGAAGATGATTTAGGGATTTGCAGGGATATCACCAATACTATTTCTTTGTCACAAGGACCGCTGTATAGATTTGCGTTTGTCTACCCAAGAGAACACAGAGCTCAACCTGAACTATTTGTTTCCTGCCATCATTTAGTCATTGACGCTGTCTCTTGGCGAATTATTGCGCAGGATCTGAAAACGCTGCTGGAGGGACAACCACTGGGAGAAAAAGGAACCAGTTATAGACAATGGCAAGAGTCCCTCGTGAATTATGCCCGTGACAATGAAAATCAACGTTCACTTTGGGAAGCCACCCTGTCACAAAGCTGCCTGTCAGCGCTTAATTCAGTGCGAGGCGACATACCGGTAATTAAAAATCAATCTATCAGCCGTGATCTTCTCTCGGAGATAAAAGAGTCTGTCTGCTCGACGTTATCTATAAAATTGCCAGACCTTCTCATGATTGTTTGGGCAGAAGCGATTGCTCGCGCATCTGGCTCTGATGATGATGTTCAGCTAAACCTTGAGGGGCATGGTCGGTACGATATTGCGCCAGATTGCCAGATAGAGCGCACGGTAGGCTGGTTTACCAACCTGTATCCGTTTACGGTCACCCGCAGCGTTGATCTGATCACGACCTTACGGGTTAACAAAAACGCCCTCATGCAAATCCCTGACAAAGGCATTGGCTTTGGTGCATTGATGGCATCGAAGGTGCCGAAAAGGTGGATGCCAGAATTTAGCTTTAACTTTCTTGGCTCAATGAGTAGAAAAAAAGACGAAGTATGGTCTGTGAAACCTGCAACTTGGGATGTCGAAAGCACCGAAGGGTATTCACCTTGGTATCTGGCAAGTCTCGATTGTTGGGAAGAAAACGAGAAGCTCATCCTTAATTTTTCGTCAATGCTTAAGCCGGAAAAAGCCCAAGCTCTGCAAGAAACCTTCGAATCAATTCTTGGTGAAATCACCCTGGAAATTGAGCAATTGAAGACTGTACGAGCTGATTTAGCATTAAAGAGTCACTTTACGCCATCAGATTTTCCTAATGCCAAGATAAGTTTTACAGAGTTAGATAAGCTACAGAAAGAAGATGCTATCGATAATGTCTATTTAGCAACAGGCGTACAGCGAGAAATACTCTATTTCAATCGTGTTGACCCCGATTTTCAAATTGACCAAATTATCACCAAAATCTCCGGTGAAATCGATATATCGACTTACTTGCAGAGTTGGCAGGTTTGCGTAGACAAATATGATGTACTTCGTGCTGGTTTCACTGACAGAGACATGCCGGGTGAACTGAATCAGGTTGTTTTTGCAAAGGTAGATTTACCGGTGACGGTAGACGATTGGCGCGAAAAAAGGCTCAATACTAGCGACTTACAAGCAACTCTGTTGAACATTGTATTAAAGGACCGTACGACGCCTTTCTCAGAGAGCAAACCGCCAATGTTTCGTTTGCGGTTAATTCAAACTGAGGAAAACTCTTGGTATCAGGTGTTCACGTTCAACCATGTTCTTTTTGATGGCTGGTCATTAAATATCCTCCTTGGTGACGTGGTGGAAACCTACTTTACGTTAATCAAAGGCTGTGCACCTTCTCCAGTTAAAAGTAGCTTTGAACCCTTCACCTGTTATCTGCAAAGAACCTTTGATAAATCCTCTTCGTCCGAATTTTGGAGCAGCTACTTGAAGGGTGCACCGATGAATCAACGACTAGCGAAAGAGGAGGTTCCCGATATTTCGCTACAAAAAGAGACCCGTATGCAGGGTGTCTACGATCTGTTTACTCGGGAAGAGACAACACAGATTCGCCGATTCACAGAAACCCAAAAGTTCACAGTGAATCAATTGATGCAACTGGCTTGGATAACGACATTGGCAGAAAAAATGGGGGTTGATGATGCGGTCATTGGTACAACCATGACAGATCGTCCGGGAGAAATTGAAAACGTTGAATCCTTGTTTGGACTTTTTGTGGCCAGTCCGGTTCTTAGAGCAACCCAAATATGGGAGAAATCTGCCGCTGAATTACTGCATGAGATACAAACCACTCAACCAGACAGACAACAATTTGCGTTTCAGGAACTCAATCATTACGACGAAAACTGGGTTCCCACTTCCCCCTTTGGCAGTTTGTTTGTGTTTGAAAACATGCCAGAGGCAGAGGTAGGCGGCACGTTACCTTTTACCTTTGAGCCTGTGATGACAGTCAGTGGCAGTAACCACCAGACGGTATTTTGTATTTTACCTTTAGTGGACGGCTACAAGCTCAATCTCTTTTATGATGCACGAGAACTGCGAGAAGACACGCTCCAAGTGCTGTTGTCCAGATTTAAAGTGATCACGATGGCCGTTGTGTCGTCCGTCGAAACGAAAATTGTCGATATTCTAACGCGTACTTAAAACACGCTGTTTGAGTCAGGGCGAGAGCATGAACAGATATAGATGACATTTCTGCATTAATTCAGGTAGGGAACAGGTGTCAAACTCAGTTAACTTGCCTGAATTGAATCAAAGAGTGTGTTCTAAGTTGCTTCATGATCTTGCCCTGCTATTTGAGTTGTTATAGGGAGAAAATAATGTTTAGAGCAGTCGTCAGTGATCTGGACGGAACCTTGTTGAACAAAAATGGAAAAGTCAGTAACCGGACGGCCCATTGTCTCAAAGGATTGGTTGACGAGGGGATTGAAGTGATCTTCGCTACGGGTCGAACCGATCAGGATGCAAGGCAAGTACTCTCCGGGTTGCCCTTTGAAGCGACGATATTGTCCTCCAATGGGGCAATGGTCAAAACCTCTAATAATGCTAATGCTGAGTTGTTGCATACCATACCCCTTTCACTTGCGCAGAGTGTTTTTTCTGCCACCTTAACACCGGATGTGCATCACACATTCTTTTCGGCAGATGGATGGCACATGGTAAAACAGAACGACTTTTTTGCAGATTATATTCAGGCCTCTGGCCTAACTGTTGATTACCTTAGTGAGCAAGACATTGTCCATGTACCGTCTTTGAAAATTCTTTTACAAACAACGGAAGAAAAAGCAAAAACATTATGTGAGCAATTATCGACTGAGTTTGGTCGTTCTCTCGAGGTATGCCAGTCGAGTAATCATACTGTGGATATTACCAGTGTGGGGATAAGCAAAGCTCAAACCTTGAGTTTGTATTTACGAGGTATTGGGATCAGCATGACAGATACGATTGGTTTCGGTGATGCAATGAATGACCTCGATATGTTAAAAGCATGTGGAGAAGGTGTATTGATGGCAAATAGTATGGCTGCTTTAAAAAACGTGCTTCCCGACAACCCTGTCACCCTGACCAATAATGAAGATGGTGTTGCCGTGTATATTGAGAAGATATTTCAAAGAGAGAGAATTCGATACTTTTCTTAAGTCGTCTTTTATGTTGGTTGTGCCAATGACTTTTATTGAGTATAAACATCCAATTTTAAAGAGGAATGTTAGATGATGAAGAGTTATATTAATAAAGTTGGATTTTGTGATTTTAGGTCCTCATTGATTACTCTTAGAACCGAGATTCCGCAGCCAATTTAGGAATAAACTGCTTCATATAACCTACCCAGTAGTTTGAGCAACTGAGTCTGATTCTGTCCACTTCCCCTATGATGAGGCAGTCTAAACTGGAGTTTTCTGCCACAGAAAAAGCAGGAGAGCACCATGAAGAAGTCACGGTTTATTGCGAGGCTTCGAAAAGTGGTCGGTGAAGAAGGATCCGAGCGGGGCGGCCTTCCGTGCCCGACCCATCATGCGAAACGCATGAACATCCGCAGACGCAAAATGTAATAGATACGAAAAAGCCCCGCATTGCTGCAAGGCTTCAAAGAGTGGTCGGTGAAGAGGGATTCGATGGGACTTGCCGTCGAGCGGGGCGGCCTTCCGTACCCGACCCATCATGCGGAACGCATGAACGTTTGCGGACGTAAAATGAAACAGATAAGAAAAAGCCTCGCATTGCTGCGAGGCTTCGAAGAGTGGTCGGTGAAGAGGGATTCGAACCCCCGACCCTCTGGTCCCAAACCAGATGCGCTACCAAACTGCGCTATTCACCGAACATATATTTTGTATCTTGAGATTCCGTTGTTAGAGGGTGACCCTCTGGTCCGCTATTCTCAAGAGCCGGATGCGCCATCAAACTGCGCTATTCACCGACAATATTGCTCAAGCTTATCGCTCAAGTCTTGAAAAGTGGTCGGTGAAGAGGGATTCGAACCCCCGACCCTCTGGTCCCAAACCAGATGCGCTACCAAACTGCGCTATTCACCGAACATATGTTTTGTATCTTGAGATTCGGCTATTAGAGGGTGACCCTCTGGTCCGCTATTCTCAAGAGCCGGATGCGCCATCAAACTGCGCTATTCACCGACGATATTACTCAAGCGTATTGCTCAAGATTTGAAAGAGTGGTCGGTGAAGAGGGATTCGAACCCCCGACCCTCTGGTCCCAAACCAGATGCGCTACCAAACTGCGCTATTCACCGACAATGCTGATTCGCTGTGCGTCTCAGAGGTTGGTTATATTACTCATCCACGCTTAAGACACAAGTGTTTTATCAGGATTTTTGCGTGGTACGAACCGTTCGCTCAAACGATCACCAATCCAGAATAAATTGCGACAACACACACACTTGAATTGTCACGTGCCACTAACACGAGCTTCACTTGATCTGGATCATCGTTGATTCTTTCACCAATTGGCAACCTAGTCTTAACGTTCACAGACATAGGAAATACAAAAATGGAATTCTGGTTAGACCTACTTTTCGGCAACGCAATTGGCCTCTCCTCAATGATCGTCATTTTTGTTGCATTGGGCATGATTAGCTTCATGGCTGGGTTCTTTGTCTACAAGGCGATGAAAGAGCCAGGAACACAATAATTCCCTTAAACCAGTTAAATTTAGACTTGGTTGCTTACGCCGAAGGCAGCAACGCACTTCGGCTTCTTTTTATTCCTCTAATAAGAGCAGCAATCCGCTGCTCTTATTGTTTGTAACAAACCTTCCAATTGTGCTCTTTTCCTCATCGTGTATGCGGTAAACTACTCCAGATTCTGGCTTTACCGCAGTAAGGAAAAAGGTATGAGAAAGTCCATTGTTATCTGGTTTATTCTGTTGTTTCTGGTCTCAATGATTGTGACTCAGGTACTGGTGAGCGGCTGATTCACCCGTTCATGGAATGGCCGGGATTTTACAATCGACCTGTTCACCCTGCGTTAAGAGTTTTACGTCGAAACCGGCTTTTTCCAGCAGCGTCAGCACGCCCTCTTTGCCATAAAGGTGTAGCGCTCCGACAACCATCACGTAACTCCCTTTGTCAAAACGCGATCTGTCAGTGAGGGCTTCCAGCCAGTTGTGGTTACGCTCATCTATAAGCTGACGTTCGAAGTCTCCTGCGCCGCTCATGACCGTTACCATTTCTTCCATTTTCGCGCCGTCACCATACTGCCAGGCATCGATCAGGCACGGCATAAACTCTTTGGAGAGTTCCCAGTAATCCAGAGTGTCTGTCAGTAGCTCCAAACCATCTTTGTCTGCATTGGCCAGCAAGTCGACTTGCTGTTGAACGGTTTCCAGTGGGATTACGGGGACAGAATGTTTCTGGCTGCGAGAGAGGAAATAAAGATCAATACCCAACAGTTGTTGGAGTTCCAACTGGTTGATTTGGTATAGCTGGAGTGCCATGGCTGCTTGCCACGGAGGAAGATTAAGCAGCACGTTTGAAGGTGTACCAGTCTCTACTGCGATTTGCTCAAGAGTCTCTTTCTGGGCGTCTGTCAGGTATGAGGCTGAAGACTTTCCTTTGGGAATGGAAATAGATTTATCGTTGATGATATCGGCTTCTAAGATAAGGCCATCGGCAGATTCGAATCTACTGACCATGACCTCGGGAAGAGGGTAGAACTCTGGCTTGCCAGCGTGTACAGAGCCCATGATGGTAAAGGAAAGGTCGCCTTTTTGCACTTGCCAGACTTGAGGGGCAGCAAAAGATAATGCGCTAAAAAGCAGCGAGAAAAGCAGGGTAGTAATGCGGTACATGAAGCCTCCATACTGTTGAAAGTCCAGTATGGAGGCTTCACCATCAATTGTCAGTCTTTGTTGTGGCTGTTAAAGACGACTGTCATGCCGCTTTTCGAGAAGCCAACGACATCATATGGGTCTTTCTGGTCGCCATATTCCATGCCCGGTGAACCCACTGGCATCCCTGGTACTGCAAGACCGGCCAGCTTTGGTTTTTGCTCAAGGAAGGCTTTTACATCGCTTGCTGGGATGTGCCCTTCAAACAGGTAACCGTCGATAACAGTAGTGTGGCACGAAGCGAGCTCTGGCTTGATACCAAGCTTCATCTTAATTGGGTTCATGTTCACATGGTCTTCGGACTTCATTTCAAAGCCGTTATCTTCCATGTGCTTTACCCACTCTTTACAGCAGCCACAATACGGAGATTTGTAAGTCACACCAGAAGCAGCAAACACGCTGGTGGATAGCAGCGCAAACGACAGTGCAGCAAGTTTAGATTTCATCATTTTCTCCTCGATGTTATCCCCAGGTGATGAAACTAACCCGGGGCGAATGCCTGTTGCGTAGTCGCAAACAGCGTTAAATTAGACGGCGTTTAATTTTTCTTTTCCGCCAGCCAGAACCACCAGATGATGGCTCCGATCAGTCCAAACCCAACAAGATTAACCAACATGGTTTCCTCCTTGAGGTGGTTTAAACCAGCGCAGTCGATTGGCATTACTCACGACAGTAATCGACGATAAAGCCATGGCCGCGCCAGCAACAACTGGGCTCAGCAGTGCGCCGGTGAGGGGATATAACACACCCGCAGCAATCGGAATACCCAGAGAATTGTAAACAAATGCACCAAAGAGATTTTCCTTCATATTGCGAAGGGTTGCTTTGGACAGTGTTAGCCCATCAGTGGCGGCATCGATTGAGTGACGCATCAGCGTCATCTGGGCACTTTCAATGGCTACATCACTGCCGCTGCCTATGGCAATCCCAACTTCAGCTTTAGCCAGTGCTGGCGCATCATTGATGCCATCACCAATCATGGCGACTCTCTTACCTTCGCTTTGCAGACAAGTGACGACATCCGCTTTACCGTCTGGCAAAACCCCTGCAATCACATTCTCAATCCCGGCCAGTTTGGCAATGGGATTGGCCGTATCCGGGTGATCACCGGTGAGCATCACCACCTGATAGCCTAAAGCTTTTAGACGTTTTACTGCGCTGGCAGAATCTGAACGCAATGGGTCGCTGATGCCAATAAGACCAAGAAGCTCAGTGCTTGTTGCCAGATACACGGCAGTTTCCCCGCGTTCTGCCTGTTGTTTGGCGGCAGCTTGGCCGTCTTCCACCGCAATGCCTTTTTCAGCCATCAAGCGGGCGTTACCCAGAAAATAAGTGTCGCCATCAATGTTGGCACTCAGACCTTTTCCTGGAATACCTTCAAAGCTCGATACTGATGCAAGGGCAATGTCTTTACCTTTTGCTGCATCCAGCACAGCTTTTGCCAGTGGGTGTTCAGAGCTCTGTTCAAGGCTTGCAGCGATGCGTAGTAATTCCTCTTCTGGTAGTGCAAGGCTGATTATCGACGTCACTTGTGGCTTGCCTTCGGTCAAGGTGCCTGTTTTATCCAATACCACAGTGTCCACAGAGGCTGCATGTTGCAATGCCTCTGCATCACGAATGAGCACCCCAAGTTCAGCCGCACGGCCAACACCAGTTGTGACAGACATTGGCGTTGCCAAACCAAGCGCACAAGGACAGGCGATAATCAGCACAGTGGTCGCGGTGACCAGCATAAAGCTGAGCTTCGGATCAGGACCAAAGTTGTACCAGCCAAGTGCTGTCAGAATGGCAATGATCATAACCGTTGGAACAAATATCGCCGAGATAGAATCCGCCATACGTGCCAGCGCCGGTTTGCTGCTTTGTGCCTGACGCACCAACTGAATAATGCGTGACAGCATGGTGTCGCTACCGATGCCGGTGGCTTTAAACAGCAGACTACCGTTTTGGTTCACGGTACCTGCATGCAGCGTTTCCCCTGCGGTTTTGCGCACGGCAAGCGGCTCGCCAGTCAGCATGGATTCATCGACATAGCTTTCGCCGTCTTCAACCACACCATCAACCGGAATTTTTGAGCCGGGTTTCACCCTGAGCATCATGCCTGCTTGTGCGGCTGCCAGTGGAACTTCTCGTTCATGACCGTTTTCAACGACCAGTGCGGTTGGTGGTTGTAGGTCGAGTAAGCGATCAAGCGCTTTAGATGTCGATGCACGCGCTTTGGCTTCGATAGCATGACCGAGCGTCACTAGGCCCAGAATCATGGCTGTGGCTTCGAAATACACATGACGCGCTTGTGCAGGGAAAAGGTCTGGCGCAAACACCACGGCAACAGAGTAAAGCCAAGCAGAACCCGTACCCAAAGCGACTAAGGTATCCATGGTCGCTCGATGATGGCGTGCCGCTTTTATGGCATTTACGAAGAAATGTTTACCCGCTGTACATAAAAGTGCAAAGGTCAGAAGGCCAATGATGCCCCAGCCGATCTGGCTGGTGGTGCTTTCAATGGTCATTGAACCGCCGAGCAGTCCCCATGCCATCAGTGGTGCACCTAAGCCCAGAGACAACCAAGTGCTGCGTTTGTGTTCTGCAAGTTGTGCGGTATGCATGGCTGCCTGACGCTCACGGCGAGTCTCTTCGCTTTCACTCACTTCTGCGCCATAGCCTGCGGCTTCTACCGCTTTGATGATGACGTCGGCGTCGGCTTCTCCGGACACAAACGCAGTGCGCTCAGCCAAGTTTACGTTGACCGCCATTACACCGGTTACGCCATTTATCGCGCCTTCTACGGATGACACACAGCTCGCGCAGGTCATGCCGGAAAGAATAAATTGCTGGGAAGCTGAATTTGAACTCAACGTCGGTTCGGACGGAGCATCATCGAGCGCAACTTCTGGCGCTGCTGTGATTTCAGCCACGTGTGTGGTTTCGCTCTGGGTTTCTGCAACCTGATAACCCGTAGCATCGACGATGGCTGTCAATTCTTCCCGTGTCAGTGCGCTGTTGATGGTAGCTTCGGTCTTAGTCACATCAGCAAGAAAAACCTTTGGTGAAGCTTCAAAAGCGGCTTTCAGTTTGGCAACACAGCGTCCGCAGCTGAGCCCTGCCAAAGGAAGTGCCGTGGTCGTTCCCACCTGATAACCCAGTGATTCAACTGCACTGATAACGGCACTTAAAGGCGCATCTGCGTTGATCGTTAGGGAGGTCTTGTCGGCTTCTACCACTGACACACCTTCGATAGGCTCGACGGCATTTTTCACCTTACGCGCACAACCCATGCAGTTAAGTCCTGACAAGGGGAGCGTGATAAATGTGGCGGCTTCTTTGCCTTCCTCACGAGTGTTCAGTTCTGTATCTGTCATTTCGATACCTATAAATCTACTTGCGGTCTCAGGTATGGACTGTTCATAATTCCGTAGAATAAACCTTCCATCAACTGTAAGGTCAAGCGTGAGTTTTAGACGGGGAGTGAGGCATGAAAATCAATGAAATTGCCAAGGCGACAGGACTGACACCAAAGACGATTCGCTTCTACGAACAAAAGGGGATCATTAGTGAACCTGCACGCCTGGAGAATGGTTATCGGGCTTATGGTCAAAAGCACATTAATGAGTTGCAAATGATCCGTCGTTCGCGCTTGGTGGGCTTTAGCTTGGAAGAGTGTCAGACGCTATTGGATATGTCGCGAAACCCTAACCGTCGAAGTGCGGATGTAAAGCAAAAGGCATTGGAGAAAATCGCAGAGATAGACGACAAAATAAAAGAACTTCAGGCCATGAAAAAGTCATTGAAATCATTGGCGAGCACCTGCCCGGGTAACGACAGCGCCTGTTGTCCAATCATCGAAGCTTTGTCCTCGGCTGATGGGAAATAAAAAAGCGCCGGAGCGCTTTTTAAAATGGGAAATCAGTAGAGTAGCGAATATAACTGTCGGCGGTAACGGCTGGCAATCTCGTTGCCCTGACCCAATGCAGCCAGAATATCCATCATGGTCTTTTTCGCGTCACCATCGGCAAAGTTCAGGTCTTTGCGCAGTAGGCCAATCAACAGTTCCAAGGCTTCTTCCTGACGATTGACCTGGCTGTATTGGATAGCTAATTCGTAGGCCAGATCTTTATTGTCCGCATCGGCCTCAAAGGCCGCCTGCAGTTCACGAATTTCAGGGGTGTCGGCAGCTTGCTTGTGAAGCTCTACTTTTGCCATCAGGGCTTTATACTGTGCATCCTGATCCTGCATTAACACCTTAGCGAGCAACGCTTCCGCATCGTCGAACTGCTGCGCTTCAACATAGCACTCAGCAACCGCAAGCTTGTGTGCGCCTGTATCGCCTAATGCTGCTTCAACAGTTTTCAGCAATGGTAGTGCTTCGGTATGTTTACCTTCAGCAATTAACGCCAGCGCTTGCTTAAAGGTCATTTCATCCTGGCTTGGAAGATGACGAACCAGCATTTCACGCACGGTATCTTCAGTCTGTGGTCCGGCAATGCCGTCGACAGGCTGGCCATTGCTAAACAGGGCAATAGTAGGCAGTGCTCGCACACCAAACTGGGAAGCCAGCATCTGCTGCTGTTCGCAGTTAAGCAAGGCCAGCGTAAATGCGCCTGCATATTCGTGTGCCAGTTTTTCCAGCGCCGGAACAATCTCGGTGCTCTCAGGACTCATTTGTGCCCAGAAGTGGATCAGGACAGGAGTTTCAACGGAGCCTTCCAGGATTTGCTGAAAGTTCTGCTCGTTAAGTTCAACAATATAATTTGGTTGCATAGTATTGCCTGAGCGTTAGAAGTTCTTTGGTGTAAAGGTGGGGGGGACAACATGAAAATTCAAGGCATTATCCGGTAAAGCGCCGATAAATATTGATTATTGCTGGATCAAATCACTGATTGGATGTTGTCTGACATAGCAACGAAAAAGGCCACTGGAATTTCAGTGGCCTTCATTCTTTTGCGCTCGTCGATGTGAAACGCTGACTTAAAACACAAGCAATATTGCCAGCGTTACACTCAAACAGAGCCAGTTCAATTGACTTAAGGACATAGTCCGGCTCCTTTTGGGGTATTTGTTCTTTTTGTATCCCTGTTCACGGCCTGATCCGACACGCATCACATCGAAGTGGAAGTTGGGGGGCAGGTGTTTCACGGTACATGAGAGAGAATAACGCGGTTTTATGACAGAAAAATGAACGCGGAAATAAAGTTTTAACGTCACGATTTTGAGACTAATTGGGCATAAATTGCCCGAAATGTTTCTTTTTGCGAGTAGAGCAGGGATTTTACCTACCCTTCGCAAGAATTTTATCGAGTGTTTTTGAAGGCAGAAGACGTTTACACCAGGCCATGTAATGGGTTGGTTTGGTGACCCGGTATCGGACTTTAGGCTCTTCCGCGGTTAGCGCATGAATCAAAGGATCGATAATTGATTCTGAAGGCAGTGTGTATTTGTTGGTGGAGTTTTCGCTTTCCATTCGATCTCGCTGGGCGAGGTAATCTCTCTTAAAGCGACTGCTTTCGATATCAATGAAACGGTAAAACGCCTCCAGTGCATTAGCGCGGAAACGGGTTTCAATCGGACCAGGTTCAATCAAGCTGATTTTTACCGGGGTGCCTGCGAGTTCTAAACGAAGAGTATCTGTCCAACCTTCAACAGCAAATTTACTGGCGTTATATGCGCCGCGGAATTTCAGTGCGACGAAACCGAGAACGGAACTGTTCTGAACAATACGACCTTTGCCGTTAGCCATCATCATCGGAATCACGGCTTGTGTCAGCGTGTGCCAGCCAAAGAAGTTGGTTTCAAATTGCTTTCTCAATGCATCGGTCGGTAGGTCTTCAAGTGCACCGGGCTGGCCATATGCGCCATTGTTAAACAGGCCCAATAGCTTTCCATCCGTGAGTGATCTGACTTCTTCTACGGCGCTAAGAATGCTGTTGTTGTCGGCAAGGTCCAGGTGAATGCAAGTGAGTCCTTCCTTTGCAAGACGCTCGACGTCCTCCAGTTTCCGGCATGATGCAATCACTTCAAATCCCTGCTTTGCCAGTGCATGGGCACAGACATAGCCGATGCCGGTCGAACACCCTGTCATCAATACGGCGTTTTTCATTTTTGTTTTATCCTTGCTCTTTTATGTGTGGCAGCATCTGTGTTGCCATAAATTCAGCGATCCAAGGCTGAGCGATTTCTTTGGGGTGCAGACCATCTGCCATCATCCAGCCTTTGGTCAAAACGATCTTCTCCATGAAGAACGGAATGAGTGGAATTTGCATTTCTTTACTTAATTCCGGATAGATATCAGCAAAAGCCTTGCTGTATCTTTGACCATAGTTGGGTGGGATCTGGATCTGCATTAGCATGACTTGCGCACCGTTTTCCTGGCTTAAACTGATCAATTCAGACAAGTTGTTGCGTATCTGCTTGGGTGGAAAGCCTCGCAGTCCATCGTTAGCACCCAGTTCAATCACTACATAGTCAGGTGAGTACTGTTCCAGCAGGGCGGGGAGTCTGTCGAGACTGTTTCCAGAAGTATCACCTGAAATACTGGCATTGACGACGGAAGTGATCTTGCTGATTTCCGTCAGCTTAGGTTCAATCAGGCTAGGCCAGCTTTTCTCGATCGCCATTTGGTAACCGGCACTAAGGCTATCACCTAGAACAAGAAGCGTCTGCGATGCGGCGCTGTGACTGACAATCAAAAGACAAAAAGAAAGGATACGAATCATGACAACTCCAGTGATCAGGGCCAGTAACGTCTCAAAAATAGTGACGACGAATGCACAGTCTCTGACCATTCTGCAGGATGTTTCCCTTCAGGTCGAGCAGGGCGAAAGTATTGCTTTAGTTGGGGTTTCTGGTGCAGGGAAATCAACCCTTATGACATTACTCGCCGGATTGGATACGCCATCAGCCGGTGAAATCGAACTTCTGGGTAAGCCATTGAGCCAGCTTGATGATGATGCGCGTGCTGCGCTTCGTGCCGACTCCATCGGTTTTGTGTTCCAAAGTTTCTTGCTGGTACCCTCCCTCACGGCGTTAGAAAATGTGCTTCTTCCTTGCACCATACGAGGTGATGATGAAGACGAAGAAAGGGCATTGGAGCTTCTGGCGTCGGTCGGACTAAAAGGGCGTGAAACTCACCTTCCTTCACAGCTTTCTGGTGGTGAGCAACAACGTGTGGCGATTGCCCGCGCCTTTATGACACGTCCTAATGTCCTGTTTGCAGATGAACCCACAGGTAATCTTGACCAGCATACTGCTGCTAAGGTTATCGACCTACTTTTTTCACTCAACCGCGATCACGGTACTACCCTCATTCTGGTCACCCATGACCCGGCATTGGCAGAGAAATGCAATCGCACCCTGCATCTCAACGCGGGCGAATTGGCGGGGGCTGCATGAGGAAAAGTCTTGTCTGGCGCTGGGCTTGGCGCGAACTCTTCCACGGACAGCTTTGGCCTGTCGTTGCTGCACTGGCGCTGATCATCGCCTGTGTGTTTGCATTGTCTGCACTGGCAGGACGCATTGAATCTGTGCTCACCCAGCAAGGCCGTTCCATGTTGGCGGCTGATTTGGTGCTTCGAAGTAACCAGCCTCTGGCACCGCAAACACTGCAGAATTTTGACAGTATTGATGTTGAGCGCTCTGACCAAACTCGTTTTGGCACCATGGCATTTAGTGACAATGAAATGCAGCTCATCAGCGTGAAAGCGGTAGAGAGTAACTACCCGCTCCGTGGCGCTTTGGAGCTTGAAAGTGCGGATGCGATCCAAGACAGCGTCAAACCCGGTGAACTTTGGCTGGAAGAACGCCTGTTCACGCTACTTGACGTGGGCTTGGGCGACAAAATTGATGTCGGTGATTTAACCCTGACAGTTAGCGGTAAAATCATTTCTGAGCCTGAACTGTCCTTCAATCCGTTCAGTCAAATGCCGGCGGCGATGATGCACCTGAGCGATGTCTCTGCTGCAGGAGTCGTGCGTCCGGGAAGCCGTGTGAGTTACCGCTATTTCTTCCGTGGTGACAGCAGCGACCTTGAAGCAGTAAAGACCGCTTACACGCCGATCGACGGACAACGCTGGATCGATGAAAATACCGGAGATCGGACGGGCGACATGCTGGATAGAAGCCGCGGTTACCTCTCTTTAACAGTGGTGTTGGTCATCATTATGGCCGCGGCGACCTTACTCCTGACTTGTCAGCACTATGTGGATAGTCGCACCCAGACACTTGCCATGGTGAAAAGCCTTGGTGCGCAGCGCAGTTGGGTTAGACGTTGGCTCGGTAGACAGCTTCTGATGCTGATGTTGATGGCAACCGTGCTTGGCCTGGGATTCGGTGCGGCGCTTGAATATCTCCTACGGTTACCGCTGGTAGATGTGCTGCCGTCACCCTTACCGAGCTATGGTTATCTGCCTTGGGTGCTTGGCCCTATGGTTGCTCTGCTGGTGGCACTGCCAGCACTCGGTATTCCATTTATCCGGTTGATTGAAGCGCCTGCTATGAGTGTGTTGCAGGAACAAAGCGCAGTACGCGCGAGGAAGAATCCCTGGAGCTGGTTACTAGCGGCAGTGCCAATCCTTGCGTTGGTGGCATGGTCTTATGATAACCGTTTGCTTTGGCTGGTATTGGCGGCCTTGGTGGTGATGCTCAGCCTTCTGGCGGCGATTGGCGTTATGGTGCTGAAAGTCGCGCAGAAACGCGTTAAACAGCCTGCATTCAAACTGGCGCTCAGTCGAATAACACGAAATCCGGCATCAAGTGGCGCGCAGCTTGGCGCGCTGGCAACGTCATTCATGCTGCTTTCGATTATCTGGTTGCTCCGTACCGACTTACTTGATGACTGGCAGCAAACCCTGCCACAAAATGCACCAAACGTGTTCGCGTTGAACATTGCGAAAAGCGAGTTGGATGATTACGTCAGCAGTCTTGACGCGAACAATCTGGAACGTTCAGAGGCTTATCCCATTATCCGCGGTCGTTTGGTTGGCCTGAATGGTCAGCGTTATGCTGAGCTGACCCCAGACAGGGAAGAGCGGGATGAAGCGCTTCGCCGCGAGCTCAACTTCACCTGGCGCGACACCTTGCCAACTCATAATGAGTTGTTGGAAGGTTCATGGCCAAGTGAAGGTGGCGTGTCTGTGGAATCTGGCATTGCAGAAAGGCTGGGACTTCGCCTTGGTGATGAGCTGACGTTTAACGTTAACAGCCAGGAATTTACGGCGGAAGTGAACTCGATTCGTGATGTGGAATGGCGCAATATGAAGCCCAATTTCTACTTCATCTTTGACCCGGCTTTGGTGGAGAACTTACCTGCAAACTGGTTGGTAAGTTTCCGACTGGAAAATAGTCAGAGCGATATCCTCAACCAACTGGGACGTGATTACCAAACGGTGACCTTGCTGGATCTACGCACCATGAGCGGAAGAATACAGGTGATCCTCAAACAAGTAAGCCTGTCGCTGTCAGTATTGGCGGGATTGGCGGTAGCCAGTGGTTTATTGCTCTTGCTGACACTGCTTCGGATTACACTTGCCGAACGTCAGCGTGAAATCATGCTTTACCGGACGCTCGGGGCGAGCAAAAAGCGCATCAACACCACGCTTTGGGCTGAATACGGCATTATGGCGCTGGTATCAGGCTGTATGGCTGTTGGTGGTGCAGAACTTGCTATGGCTGGTCTATTGAAGTGGGGCGTTGAGCTACCGGTTCGTTTGCATCCGGAGGTCTGGCTGAGCTTACCGACATTGGCTGTCGGACTGGTCTTCCTGACAGTAGCCTGGATGCTTCGTGGGCTGTTAGAGCCATTGAAGCGTTGATGCTTTCAACGACCGATAAGAGCACGCTTAATGCGTGCTCATTTTTTCATCTCTATTGCACCAAATTCTCAAGTGCAGGTTGTAGTGTTTCGTAGGAGAAGTTAAACCCACTTTCCTGGAGGGCTACAGGTATCACTCTTTGGCTGTCGAGCAAGAGTTGAGATGCCTCACCTAATGCAAGTTTTATGGCAATCTCTGGAGTGAAAAGAAAGTGTGGCCGTTGAAGAGAGGTCGCCAGCGCCAAGCTGAATTCCTTGTTGGTCACTGGTGTCGGTGCAGTGAAGTTGAAGTCGCCTTTCAGGCTTTCGTTGTTGAGCAAGTGAATGATCCCATTGGTCATATCTTCAAGATGAATCCATGGGAAGAACTGTTTTCCTTTTCCAATTGGACCACCAAGCCCTAATTTGTAAGGTAGTAACATCTTCTTCAGAGCGCCTCCCGTCGTGCTCAAAACAACGCCTGTCCGGAGAATACAGACTCGTGTCGATCGAGTGGCAGTTGCGCGTCTGGCAATTTTTTCCCAATTGGCACAAACCAAGTGGGCAAAATCGTTGGAATCAACCTTAAGGGACTCATCGATTTCTTTATCTCCCTGATTACTGTAATAGCCAACAGCAGAGCCACTGATAAAGGTGTGTGGAGGGGAGTCGGATTCAAGAATTTTCTTTACGATTTGCTCTGTTAATCCCCACCTACTGGAGCAGATAAGTCCTTTTTGTTTTTCTGACCAGCGCTTATCGACGATGGGCTCTCCTGCCAAGTTGATAATGGCGTCTATATAATCAAAGCTATCGAGCGCATCAAGAGATTCAATGCTTTGAACACGGCTGGGTAAAAGTGAAGCTGCTTTTTTAGCAGACCGCGTTAAAACGGTGACATCATGATCTTCAAGTTTATTGATGAGTGCCCGCCCAATAAGGCCTGTACCGCCAGTAATCAGAATATTCATAAAGCGCAATCTTCTTTCCGGAACTAAAGGGTATAGATTCAGTATGCATTCAAATGGTTAATTGATCAGCCCAATGACTATCGCTATGCAGAAAAGTACGAAAACCTTATTAGCTTTATTGCCTTATAGACATTATGGACTAGGAAGTTTATACACACTGATTCAGTGTTAAATTAGCTACACCAAAATAACCTGAATGCGAGCATCTTGAGGTTGTTTGGGTATCACTCCTCACCACAAAATCATCTGTTGGCTTTTTCATTACGGTGGACGTTTTCGTCTGGGCGTCTCGGTTTGGAAGTGGTGCTGTTTCCCATCGGCAAATCTATGGCTCATTCATTGGTGCGAATAGGGAGGTGTGTTTTTGCTGTTGGTATTTGCCTTTCTACTGGTCTTTGGTACCACGAGCGCTGAGCCTGCGTTGACCGCCGAAGGTGGCATGCTGGTGACTAAGATGTCAGCTAGCATGCCTGTTAGAAGCGCTGGTTAACGGTCGACATGCCCCAGATCGCGGTCTGGATCGAACACATCGCGAACGCGTTGTTTCAGCACTTTGGCGTCAGGAAAACCGCCGTCCCGCTTGCGCTCCCAAATCAATTCGCCATTGCAGTGAATTTCAAACCTGCCACCTGTGGCGGGGTGCAAGGTTAAACTCTCCACTTCCTCGCTAAAGGTGGAAAGCAACTCTTGAGACATCCAGGTTGCGCGCAACATCCAGTTGCACTGGCGGCAGTAATAAATCTCGATATTGACTTTGTTCATAACACGCCCCACAAAAGCTTGATACCAACAGCAAAGGTCAGCAACTCAAACGCAATTTTTATCATCTTGTTGCTGTATTTGTCTGCCAGATACGCGCCGAGGTAGCCACCCAAAATAGAACCTGCTAAGAGTGCCGGGATCCAAGGCCAGTAAATCTCCGCGCCTGCAATTGCCAGTGTTGCTGCACCCAATCCGTTCCAGAATATGCCCACGCTCACCAAGGTTAGTGCGACTGCCTGCTTGTAATCGAAGCCAAACCAGCGAACCAGAAACAGAGTGACGAACAGGCCTGTGCCTGCAGTGAGGGAACCGTTAAGCAAGCCGATCGCGCTGAGCCCTAAGCAACCAAGAACCATGCCCATCTTATCGCGGTGCTTGGGCTCGGCTTCCTGCCCGAGTGTTTTGCGCATCCGCGAGTAAACACCCAGCAAAATGATAAACCCGCCAAGCAACCCTTCGGCTAAAGGACCCGGCACAAAAAGAATAAGATTGGCACCACCGATCACCCCGGCAGCGCCAGCCAATGTCACGTAAAGGGTGAGTTTTGGGTCGAGGTTGCCACTGCGCCAATGCTTGAGAGCCGCGCCCAGTCCAAGTGCTACAGAGGCCACTTTGTGGGTTGCCAGTGCAACAGAAAAGCCGAGACCGAGAAATAACAACAGGGGAAGTTGCAAAAGCCCTGCACCGCCGCCTGCCAGAGAGGCGAGGGTATTGGCAATCAGGGAGCCAATGAAAAGGCCAAAAGTGGAGAGAAAATCCATATTCACTCTGGATAGTTAGTATTGGACAGGCAGTGTATCAGTTTGCAAAGGTCAACAGACCCCAATGGATAGAAAAAAGCCTGCGAAATTTCTCAGGCTTCTTTACATCATTTAATAAGGAGAGGTTGGCAAATTACCAGCCTTTCACCGCACCGCCATCAAAGATTTCAGACGCTGCATTGTAAACTTCGTCAGTCTGGTACGCCTGCACGAATTGCTGAACGTTTTGTGCAGTCACGTTGTTAGCACGGGCAACAATCAGGTTCACGTATGGAGACTCTTTGTCTTCAACGAAGATCCCGTCTTTCTCCGGTGACAGATTGATTTCGCTAGCGAAGGTAGTGTTGATGATTGCCAGTGAAACATCTTCCAGAGAGCGTGGCAGCTGAGCGGCTTCCAGTTCCACGATTTTCAGGTTTTTAGGGTTCGCCGTGATATCCAGAACCGTTGCTTTCAGACCCGCTTCGTCTTTCACCTCAATCAGACCTTGTTGCTCAAGCAACAGCAGCGAACGACCAAGGTTGGTTGGGTCGTTTGGTACTGCGATCTGCGCGCCATTTTCCAGTTGCTCAACAGAAGTCACTTTGGTTGAGTAACCCGCGATTGGGTAAACCAGGGTGTTACCCGCGATTTCAAACTTGTAACCGCGGTCAGAAACCTGTTGGTCAAGATATGGCTTGTGCTGGAATGCGTTTGCATCGATAGAGCCTTCATCCAGCGCGGCGTTTGGCGTGACGTAGTCAGAGAAAGTCACCAGCTCAACATCCAGGCCGTATTTCTCTTTCGCGACTTTCGCCGCGACTTCTGCTACTTGCTCTTCAGCACCGGCGATAACACCGATTTTTACTTTCGACAGATCAACGGTCTGTTCCTGACCACAACCGGTCAGAACCAGAGTAGAAGCAAGGCCAACAGCTGCAGCAATTTTCTTGAGTGTAAAAGTCATTATGTATCTCCCTAAAAATAGAATTTCCATTTATCCGGATGGTGTCACCATCCGTTTTTATCTGTGGTCAACCCGCTTTACGAAGTAGTCGCCAGCGGACTGAATCATTTGTACCAATATCACCAGCATCACCACGGTGATCAGCATGACGGTGCCGTCAAATCGTTGGTAGCCGTATCGGATACCCACATCACCCAGACCGCCGCCGCCCACAGCACCTGCCATGGCAGAGTAGCTCACCAGCGTCACCAAGGTAATTGTTGCACCGTTCAAAATACCTGGCAGTGCTTCTGGAAGAAGGACTTTGCGGATAATTTGTAGTGGTGTTGCGCCCATCGCCTGAGCCGCTTCGACCAAGCCTGATGGCACTTCCAGCAGTGCGCCTTCAACCAAACGTGCGATAAACGGAATCGCCCCCACCGTGAGGGGCACAATCGCCGCACCTGTACCGATGGATGTTCCCATGATGAACCGGGTGAACGGGATGATGGCGACCAGCAAAATGATGAAAGGGATCGAACGGCCAATATTGACGATGATGCCAATGGATTTGTTGAGCGCTGCGTTTTCCAAAAGACCGCGAGGTTTGGTGAGGTGCAGTAGCACACCTAAAGGAATGCCAAATAGGAAACCAATCGCACCTGAAACAAAAACCATGGTCAGAGTCTGACCCAAAGCATCAATCAACAGGCCAACAAGGCGTTCGTTTTCAGCAAACCAACCTGAAACAGCAGCAATATTAAGCGACATAGCCCAGTACCTCGATGTTGACGTTGTGATCTTTCAGGTAAGTCAGCGCGTGGTTGACGTTCTCTTCGTCGCCAAAGAATTCAGCCAGCATCAGGCCAAATTTCACGCCGCCCGCATAGTCCATGTCGGAGCTCAGGATGCTTATGTCGATATTGAACTTTCGAGATACCTGGCTGATAAGCGGGGCATCGACACTTGCGCCTGTGAACTCAAGGCGAACCAGTGGCGGTAAATGACCATCACTCTGAGGTTGCAGTCGTTCCTCATAATCCTGGGGGATGGAAAGATCCAACGTTGCACGGATAAAGGTGCGTGCCAGTTCTGTTTTCGGATGAGCGAAGATATCACCCACAGGGCCTTTCTCTACCAACTCACCGCCACCGATGATCGCTACTTCATGACAGATGCGCTTCACTACGTCCATTTCGTGAGTGATGAGAAGAATGGTCAAACCCAGCTTCTGGTTGATGGTCTGCAATAGATTCAGGATGGAGTGGGTCGTCGCCGGATCCAATGCGCTGGTGGCTTCGTCACACAGCAGTACTTTTGGATCGCTTGCTAACGCGCGCGCAATGGCCACACGCTGCTTTTGACCGCCGCTGAGGTTAGAGGGATAGCTCTGGTGTTTATCGCTCAGACCGACCAAATCCAGCAGCTCAGTCACTTTGCGTTGAATATGTTGTTTATCTTTGCCTGCTAGTTCCAGAGGCAGTGCCACATTGTTAAACACAGTGCGGGAGGAAAGCAGGTTGAAGTGCTGGAAAATCATGCCGATTTTCTGGCGCTCACGGGTCAGTTCCGATTGAGACAGAGCGGTGAGCTCAACGCCGTCGACGACGACTTTCCCGGAGGTTGGGCGTTCCAGCAGGTTGACGATGCGGATCAGCGTACTTTTACCGGCACCTGATGCACCAATAACACCAAAAATTCTGCCTTGAGGAATCTGGAGGTCAATATCGCGCAGGGCATGGATCGTCAGATCACCCTGTTTGAACTCCTTGTTAACCTGTTTTATTTCGATCATAGGCCTTCCTGGACAAAAATCGTGTTAATAAAATGTAAAGAAGATAGCGATTTTTATGGAGTTTGTGCGCCTATCTAGTGTTTGATGCTATTTATTGTCTCAAAATAAGTCAATAGATATTTTTACGGCTAGACGTCTAAACGTGTGTTATGGGGCTAAGTCATTGATAAGGGATTTGAGAATGGCTTGAGCTGGTATGGATGCAAAGTTTGGGTATTGCTAGGAGACAGGAATACCCAATCTTCGTGGGCTTGTAACCCGTTTTTTAACGCAACTCATATCAATCGCTCCCTTTTTGTACTGGCTCACTGCATCAATACATCTAGTCATATATATTGCGTTGCTTGTATTCACGGTCAGGATGGATGGGTGAGAGCGTCATTTAAACGAATGATGTTGTTGGCAAGCGCCTTAAGTTGGGTGCTGGTCTCACTGATGCCTGTGATAAATGCCCATGGCAGCAATGCTGGGGTCTGGGAAACACTCTGTACTGTTAATGGCTTTAAGCTGGTGCAGGTTGAAGGCGAAGAAACCAGCGGTGAAGGAAAGCACCATGGAAATCCTTGTCCGTTCAGCCATTTCTCTTTTAGTCATCACCTTACACTCACCACGACAGACACTCATACTCACGTAAAATTCAAGGGGAATCAGTATTACTCTTTATTGGCTCAAAGGGTAAGGTTTGAATCTCCCATCGCCCGCGCCCCACCTTTCTCAATCTCATGATCTCCAAGCCCACATACAGCTGGAGTGTTCTAAAACAAAAATAAATAGGGCGCTAAGCCTACTGAGTAAAGTCATCTAAAAAAATGCACTGCGTGTTTTGCGGTGTGTTTGCTTATGAGAAAGGAAAACTAACCATGGTTAGTGAGAGCAAAACAGCGGCTGCGCCTGCCCAAAAAGCGCGTTATTTCACTGCTTGGCGATGGCACTTCTATGCCGGACTTTTCGTTATTCCCTTTATGTTGATGCTGAGCGTTACCGGTCTTGTCATGCTGTTTGATGATGAGATTGAATCAGCCCGCTATGGAGACATGCTAACGGTTCAGACCAGCGGACAACCAATGCAACCTTCTGAACAGCTCAATGCGGTTAATCAGGCGTTTCCAGAAGCAACGGTGACGCAATTTATTCCAGCGCGAACCGCAGATACTGTCAGCCGTTTTTCCATTCAATTGCCAAGCGGTGAAACCCGTTTTGCCATAGTGAATCCGTATACAGGGGAAATGACAGGGACAATCGACCGCAGCGACAGTTGGTATGAACTGGCGAACAATATCCATGGCACTTTGTTGATCGGCGATTTAGGTGATCGGCTTATTGAAACTGCGGCGAGCTTTATGATCCTGCTTCTGGTGTCAGGGATTTACCTCTGGTGGCCGAAAGACGCGGCAAGTCGAGCTGGCTTTTTGAAAATTCGAACAGACAGTGGTTCGCGTATTTTTATGAGGGATTTGCATTCGAACCTCGGGGGTGTGCTTTCAATTGTATTGCTCTTTTTTGTCATTTCAGGCCTGGCTTGGGCTGGAGTTTGGGGGGGAAAGATTGTTCAACCTTGGGGAAGCTTTCCAGCTGAGCGCTCCAAGAATGCGCCGGAGTCAGTGATTACCCATAAAATGCTGAACCATGGCTCGGAAGAAGAAATGCCCTGGAACCTTGAGCAAACGCCGGTTCCAACCTCTCAGCACGTTGGTCATGGCGCGCCTGAACCAAACGAGGAGCGTAAGTACTCTGCGGATGTTAGCATCGACCAGGTTGTGGCCATGGTTAAGGAAGTAGGCTTTACCCACTATAAGCTCAAGTTCCCTAAATCGGATATTGGGGTTTATACCTTGTCAGCAAACACTATGAGTGGGGATATATCTGATCCAACGCAAGACCGAACCATGCACATTGACCAATACAGTGGTGAGGTGTTGGCAGATATTACCTTTTCTGATTACAACTGGATGGCCAAGTCGATGGCGGCGGGTATTGCTCTGCACAAAGGAGGAGTAAGTGTCATCAATAAAGTGTTGAATGTTTTGTTCTGTCTCGCCTTTATCACTATATCTATCACAGGTGGTGTCATGTGGTGGAAGCGTCGTCCGAATGGTTCACGCAAACTGGGTGCGCCACCCGTTATGGCAGGAAATGGATTTTGGGTAGTTGGTACGATGACCCTGATTGTTATCTGTGTGTTGTTTCCTCTTGCTGGCTTGTCAGTGGTTGCAATTTTATGCATTGACTGGCTTATCTTCCGGCGAGTTCAGAGTTTGAAACACGCCATCAGTTAATAAAATGGAGCCCCTAAACATAGGGGCTTTTTGTACATTTAAAAAATGCAAACCGCTCAGAAAAAGTGCTTGGTAGCACGCAATTAGAAGGCTACATAGGGAGTTATCTATCATAAGGTTAAATTAAACCTGATCATTGTTTGACCGACTTCAAACAACCTCGTGATTAAGCTACTTGCTCAGGCGCATAATGAGTAAAGTTATTGCAACATCTTATTAACTGCATAGTTAGTGAGATTGACACGGATTGAACAGGCAGCCTGGCACTTATTTTATGCAACTTTCCACGTTGCCTGTTGTTACTGCCATTTCGAGCAAGGAGACTGAAATCATGTTGAAACGTCGTTCGTTCCTCGCCACCGCCGCAGTCGCACTTAGTGTGTTCATGGCTGGTTGTGGTGAGCAGAAGCAGGAAGCGGCAGCTGAAGCTGCACCCGCCGCTCAAGAAAAAATCACCTGGAAAATGGTCACCACCTGGCCGAAAAACTTCCCTGGTTTGGGAACGGGCGCAAATAATCTTGCTGAGCTGATCACTGATATGAGTGATGGTCGCCTGGAAGTAAAAGTCTATGGTGCCGGCGAGCTGGTTGGTGCACTGGATGTGTTTGATGCGGTTTCCCGTGGTACGGCGGAAATGGGTCATGGTGCGGGTTACTACTGGAAAGGTAAAGCACCGGCAGGTCAGTTCTTCGCGGCAGTCCCTTTTGGTTTAACGGCGCAGGAAATGAACGGCTGGATCTATAACGGTGGCGGCCTAGAACTTTGGGCTGAAGCTTACGAACCATTCGGCATCATCCCAATGCCAGCGGGTAACACTGGTGTGCAAATGGGCGGTTGGTTTAACAAGGAAATTAATCAAATCAGCGACCTTGAAGGGCTGAAAATGCGTATCCCTGGTCTGGGTGGCGAAGTGCTGAAGCGTGTGGGGGGAACCCCCGTACTGCTGCCTGGTGGCGAAATCTTCCCATCACTGCAATCAGGTGCGATTGATGCGACTGAGTGGGTTGGACCTTACAACGATTTGGCATTCGGTCTGCACAAAGCAGCGAAATACTACTATTACCCAGGATGGCATGAGCCGGGCACAACGCTGGAAGCGCTGATCAATAAGCAAGCTTTTGAAAAACTGCCGAAAGATCTGCAAACCATCGTTCTGGCTGCAACGCGAGTAGCGAATGCTGATATGCTGGCGGAATTCACTGCGCGAAACAACGCTGCGCTGGAAAGCCTGGTGAATGAACACAAGGTTGAACTCCGTCCATACCCACAAGAAGTGCTGACTCAACTGCAGGCAGTGGCTGATGAAGTGGTTGCTGAGCAA
Source organism: Grimontia marina (assembly GCF_900060185.1). Classification (GTDB taxonomy): domain Bacteria; phylum Pseudomonadota; class Gammaproteobacteria; order Enterobacterales; family Vibrionaceae; genus Enterovibrio; species Enterovibrio marinus. The sequence continues at coordinate 39,686 of NZ_FIZY01000031.1, forward strand.
GCAGCAGTGGATGAGGTCAGTAAGAAAGTTTACGACTCCTACAAATCATTCCGTGATCAGGCAATCGACTGGCATGCTATTTCTGAGCAGGCCATGCTGAACGCCCGTAATCCGCAATAATGTTGATCAGGCAGCACTCTTTGTTGCTGCCTTTTTCAATACCCCAATAAAAACAAAAGCCCTAAGGGCTGAAGCAAGAGTTGTAGTATGGAAACCGCTTCTCCTTTTCTGATTTCCCTGATCAAAGGGATCAATCGATTCAGTGATTGGACGGGTCGCTTCGTTTCCTGGTTCGTGTTGGCAATTGTGCTTATCACCTTTGTGGTGGTGGTGATGCGTTATGTGTTTAACACGGGCTCAGTGTTTATGCAGGAGTCCGTTCTCTATTTTCATAATTACGTGATTATGCTTGGAGCAGCTTATGCGCTGCTGAAAGGTGCTCACGTGCGCGTGGATATTTTCTATCGGCCAATGAGTGAAAAGAAAAAAGCCTTGGTAGACTTGTTTGGTTTTCTCTTTTTACTGCTCCCAACCTGTTTGTTTATCTTTTATATCGCGTGGGATTATGTCTCCGCTTCGTGGGCCATTATGGAAGGTTCTCAGGAAGCGGGTGGTGTGAATGCGCGTTACATTTTTAAAACCAGCATTTTGCTAATGCCATCGTTAGTGATACTGCAGGGCATCGCAGAGTCATTGAGATCGGTGCTGATACTCACTGGCCATCAAGACTTAGCCAAACAATTAGAAGACCACGATGAGGAGCACGCACTATGACCGAGTTCCTCGCACTGTTTCTTTTCTTATTTACATTTGGCGTGTTGCTGGTGGGTTATCCGGTGGCATTTTCACTGGGTGGCTCGGCTTTATTGTTTGCCTTCATCGGCACTGTGACCGGTGCTTTTGACCCAGCCTTCCTTGAGGCGATCCCTAACCGGATTTCTGGCACCTTATCCAACGAATTATTAGTCGCTATCCCGCTGTTCATCTTTATGGGTGTGATGCTGGAAAAATCTAAAATTGCAGAAGACTTGCTCGATACCATGGGGCAGGTGTTCGGCGGATTAGCGGGTGGTTTGGGCATCTCAGTAACCATCGTAGGGATGCTGCTGGCGGCGAGTACCGGTATTGTTGGTGCGACTGTGGTCACCATGGGTTTGTTGTCTCTGCCTTCGATGATGAAGCGGGGTTATTGCCCACGTATCGCCACGGGAACGATTTGTGCATCAGGTACCTTAGGGCAGATCATTCCGCCATCCATTGTGCTTGTATTGCTGGGCGATGTTATATCTTCGGCATACCAACAGGCGCAGCTTGATCAGGGTATTTACTCGCCGGAGAGCGTTACTGTCGGTGACCTGTTCCTCGGTGCGCTGGTCCCGGGCTTTGTACTGGTTGGTTTGTACATCGTGTACTTGATTGGCGTTGCGATCTTCCAACCGCATCGTGTACCGCCTATTCCAGCGGAAGAGCGTAAGGTCAGCAAAGAGCTGTTTATTCAGGTGATGACAGTACTGATCCCACCTGTACTTTTGATTGTACTGGTTCTGGGCTCAATTCTGACGGGTGTCGCCACACCAACAGAAGCGGCCTCTGTGGGTTCAGTAGGTGCTATCATCCTCGCGGCCAGTAAGCGCATGTTTAACATCGCTATCCTAAAGGAGGTCATGAGAACCACCACTGAAGTGACCGCCATGGTCTTTATGATCCTGATTGGTGCGTCGCTGTTTGCGCTTGTATTCCGCGGGTTTGGTGGTGATGACATTGTCCGTGATTTCCTCACCAGTCTGCCCGGTGGTGTATTTGGTGCAATGTTATTGGTGATGCTGGTGTTGTTCTTGTTGGGCTTCTTCCTCGACTTCATCGAAATTACCTTTGTAGTGATCCCGATTGTTGCGCCAATTCTTCTGACCATGGGCGTTGACCCGGTCTGGCTTGGCATCATGATCGCTTTGAATTTACAAACGTCATTCCTGACACCACCCTTTGGCTTCTCGCTATTCTATCTGCGTGGTGTGGCGCCGAATTCCATTTCAACTATGGATATCTACCGGGGTGTGATGCCGTTTATCGCGATTCAAATTCTGGTGTTAGTGATGCTGGCTTACTGGCCGTCTTTGGCGACCTGGTTGCCGGAGTTAGTATATGGTTAACCGGAAAACCTGAGTTTTAAAGGCCTCCAGACTTGGAGGCTTTTTTGTCTCAGTAATATGGCTTGACGCTAAGCAAGACTCAGTTTCTACTACGTTTCTTTATGCTTTTATTGTCCGGAGATGAAGTGATATCTGCAGTTGATCTCGCCATGCTGGCGGTGTTTATTCCGACATTCTTTTTTGTATCGGTAACACCGGGCATGTGTATGACCTTAGCAATGACGCTGGGGATGAGCATTGGTGTACGACGCAGCATGCATATGATGTGGGGGGAGCTAATTGGTGTGGGCTTAGTCTCGCTGGCATCGGTTGCTGGTGTCGCAGCGGTCATGCTGAATTACCCAGAGTTGTTTGCGATTCTAAAGTATCTGGGTGGTGCGTACCTTTTCTACTTGGGCGTTCAGATGTGGCTATCTCGAGGGAAAATGGCGATTCCCCAAGACCTCGCTTCAAGCTCTGAAACATCACCACTGACTCTGGCTATGCAAGGCTTCGTGACTGCTGTTGCCAACCCGAAAGGTTGGGCGTTCATGATTTCGCTTTTGCCACCATTCATTAATCCTTCACTGGCGTTACCTCCTCAACTTTCGGTGCTGATCGGTATTATTCTACTGACTGAATTTGGTTGCTTGCTGCTTTACGCTTCAGGTGGACGTACATTGCGTCATTTCCTACAAAAAAGTGGCAATGTACGAATGATGAACCGCATCGCAGGTACGTTGATGATGGGGGTAGGAGTTTGGTTGGCGGTGGGCTAACCTTGTTTTAAGGTTAGTCTTTGTATGTTTCAGCGATTTTTGTAAATTCCTCTTTCCTTTCAAACATGATGTCTACAAGTAGAGGGTCGAAATGTGTCCCTCTACCTTCCCGAATAATGTCGAACGCTTCGGCATTGCTCATCTCGGACTTGTAAATACGCTTACTGATAAGGGCGTCGAAGACATCGGCAACTGCCATTAGTCGGGCGCTGAGTGGGATATCTTCTCCCGCCAGACCTTGTGGGTAGCCAGATCCATCCCATTTCTCATGGTGCCCATAAGCGATTTCTTTCGCCGTGGTGAGGAATGGGTAGTAAGTATCTACTTCTCCCTCCGCTTTCACTATCGCATCGTAGCCAAGTTTCGCGTGTGTCTTCATGATTTCGAACTCTTCAGCAGTGAGCTTGCCTGGTTTGAGTAAGACTGCGTCTGGAATACCAACTTTACCTACATCATGAAGTGGGGCGGTTTTGAACACCATGGTGACATACTCAGGTGTTACAATTTCGGGGTATTTACCACGTAAATACAACTGGTCTGCAAGGATCTTAACATAGTACTGGGTGCGGATGATGTGGTTCCCTGTTTCCTGATCGCGAGTTTCAGCCAAGCTCGCCAGTGCGTTGATAGTCACATCCTGTATAACGCTGAGTTCTTTCACACGACGCTGAACTTCCGCTTCCAGAAACTCGTTTTGGTCATGCAGGAAGTCTTTTGACGCTTTGTTTTCAAGATGAATCTTGATACGCGACATGGTGATCGGGGGACTCAGGGGTTTGTTGATATAGTCCGCGGCTCCTACTGAAAATCCAAACTCCTGATCCTCGGTTTTTGACTTTGAAGTCAGGAAGATAACTGGAATGTCACTGCAGTCTCTTTTGGCTTTTAACTGACGACAGACCTCGTAGCCATCCATTCCTGGCATGACGACATCCAACAGAATTAAGTCGATGGAAAATTTTTCAACGATAGCAAGGGCGGTTTTACCATTGGTCGCGGCTTTTACCTCATAGTTATCTTTGAGCATTTCGCTCACGAATACGAGGTTCTCAGGGGTATCGTCGACGACCAGTATAGTAGCGCGCTTCTTTGAGTTGTTTTCCGGTGGCACCATTAACGGGTTCCTGAATCACTTTTCACTTATTCAATCCTAGGTCTACTCTTAATAATGTTCCAATTGTTGGGCACATTATTTTAATTGAGACATGAAGTTACAGTGCGTAGAGGGGCGAAGGCATAAACCCCAGTATGCGCCAACTGTGAACAGACAAAGACCTATGAATATAAGCAGTTTTATAGCCTTAGAAGCGTTCAGTGGAAGGCTTAGCTCAGGAATTAATGCAATGATGGGTGGTGTGTTGATAATGAGACAGGCCTTCACCTTCGTTGCGGCAGCACTAGTATTGTGGTCCACACCATCGAGGGCGGAAGAAGAGTATGGCTATTTATCTTCCGCCGTCCTACCCCCTGCAGGGGAAGGTGTCAGCCTTATCCCTTTGCTGACGGGGATTATCATCATACTGCTGGTGATTTTGTTCCGCGGGACTATCACTGTTAAAGGTCTCCGAGGGCAAATTAAAGACCAACGTCAAAAAATCCGTAAAACTGAAAAAGACCTCTCCATCGCTAAACGCTCTGCACGTGTTGCACATCAGGCAAAGAAAGACTTTCTATCGAATATGTCCCATGAGCTCAGAACACCATTGAATGCCATATTAGGGATGTCTCAACTGGCGATGGACAGCGGCCTTGAAGGAAAACAGCAGCGTTACATCAAGCGGGTGATCAGTTCAGCAAACACTTTGCTCGATGCAGTTAATGATGTGCTGGATTTTACTAATGTCAAAGCGGGCAATCTTCACATTGAATGGGTCGAGTGCAATCTGGAAACTATTCTGACGCCAGTCGCTGACACGTTGGGTGAACGAGCACAGGAAAAAGACGTGTTGTTCTGTGTCAATTTGGACATGGCTATTCCAAAGATTATTGATGTAGATTCCGTGCGCCTTACCCAAGTACTCATGGCCATAGGTGATAATGCTATAAAGTTCACTGAGGAAGGAGAAGTAACGCTCTCGGCGACACTTGAGTCCTGCCGTGAATCAGACGTCAAGATCCGCTTCACGATTCGGGATACCGGTGTTGGTATCCGACGTAAAGACCTTGAGTCCCTGTTCCAGCCTTTCTCTCAATCAGATACCTCTGCCTCACGAGAGCATGGCGGGCGTGGTCTTGGACTGACGCTTGCACGGGAACTGGTATCGCTGATGGGGGGAGAGCTACAGGCAGACAGCCGTCTGGGCGACGGAAGCGTATTCTCATTCACGTTGCCATGTCAGTCAGGCCTCCGCGAAACATCCAGACTTGGCGGAGCATGGGCGAGGTCACTCACGGCCAAAAGCGTGTTGATTGTGTCGCCAAATGCAACGCTTCGAAACAACGTGAAAGAACCTTTGATTTATGCTGGAGCTAACGTGAGTCAATGTCGAGATTTAGATGACATCGAACAAAGCAAACACAGCATTGAACGCGGCGGATACGAGCATGTGGTGGTGGACTGGAATTCCATCACTCCGGAAATGAAATCCTTTATCTCGACCATTTTTAATAGCCTTTCAAGGGAGCAATCAGTACTGCTGCTATGTGGCAAAAAACATTGCCTCGATATTCCAGATGCCAGACCGAATTTTGCATTCAGCTGGGTTACTATGCCGATGCTGCCTTCCAAGTTTATGCGGGCACTGACCGAAGACACCCGCACAGTTAAGCCGATAAAAAATGGCCTTCCAGATCTGTCCGAGTTGGAACTGGAGGATGTTCCAGAAGAAGAAATTGCCATCATGGATAAGGTGGTGCTGCTGGTTGAAGACAACCTGATTAATCAGGAAGTGGCATTGGGGGCAATGGAAACTCTCCCCGTGAGTGTGCTTGTCGCGGACAACGGCGCAGAGGCTATCGATATGGTCAAAGAGCATCACGTCGACATTATTCTTATGGACATGCAAATGCCGGTTGTTGATGGGGTGACAGCTACCAGAACCATCCGTCAGAAACTTGGCATGAAATCGTTGCCGATACTCGCCATGACCGCCAACACAGATGCACATGATGTTGCGGCATGTCGTGAAGCTGGCATGAATGAACACCTGGCCAAGCCTATCAACTTTGAGTTGCTTCGCGCCAAACTGATTGAATGGCTAACGAAAGATGCAGAGGAAGAGAAGAAATCTGAGGCACCGATTGAATCGGTTGTGGTTCCATCACTTGGAGAACCAGAACCAGAACCAGAACCAGAACCAGAACCAGAACCAGAACCAGAACCAGAACCAGAACCAGAACCAGAACCAGAACCAGAACCAGAACCAGAAAAAGTACAGAAAACCTCGGAAGTAAGCGCAGAAGCAGAGGGTACGGATACCAATGTGACGACGGAAGGGAAAGAAACCGCTGTCGAACCCCTGGAGCCCGCAGTGAAGTCAGGTGCAGAACAGGAATCTGCAGATGCTGAACGGGGCCGAAGGAGAGTCAACATGGAATACGATGACGCAATGTTTGACCTTTTGGTTGATAACATACCAGGTATCAATCTCGGCGAAGGGGCACAGCGATTGGGCGGCAACAAAGTCAAGTATCTTAAAATATTATCGCTGTTCCTGACCTCCCAGAAAGCTGCGATGGATCAATTACTGTCAGATGTAGATAACGGCGAAAAAGCGATACTGGCCCACTCTTGCAAAGGAGCAGGAAGTAATATTGGCGCGGATGAAATCTCCAAGATAGCTTCTGGACTTGAGGATAAATACAACTTGGGTGAAGTCGTCACTGAAGCAGAAGTGAATGAACTAAAAAACTTGATCACGGCTGCTATTGTGAAATTTGATGAAATCGCTTTAAGCTCAGCGCCATTAGAAGCAGATTCAATGGTCCAAGAAGAAATTAAACCTCTGGATGCATATCTTATTGAACAAATAAATGCTTTGCAGATCAGTCTGCAGGAGTTTGATATTGGCGCGCAGGATAAGCTTACCTCGCTGTCTAAAGACTTTCCTCAGTGGTGTAATCAACTTGATGAATTTAAACGCTTAAAGGAATCAATCAATCAGTTCGATTTCGTTGAAGCGGAAGTGCATCTTAAAGCGCTGAAGAGGAAAATGGGTTAGAGAAAGATGGTTACCTCTTTAGCGAGAGCGTTACCTAACGAGAGTGTATACCCGAATATGGGCCTCTGAATACGAGCATCTTCAGGTCGTTTGGGTATATACACACCGTTTTAAACAAGCTTTGGCTTCATCTTCACTCATTAAGCCATGTTGCTGGAGCGTCATTAGAAAACTCTGAGAGTTCTGGTGCTTTTCCCTCACAATCTCGGCGACTTGTTGATAACCCATTTGAGGGACGAGCGCAGTGGCGAGAGCTGAAGAGTTCAAAAGGTTATTGAGCGATCGTTGGCTTTTTGCCTCAAGCCCAGACACGCACTTGGCGTCAAATCGGGTGCAAGCATTCGTCAATAAATTCAATGAATCAAATAGATGGGTAGTCATAACGGGTTCAAAGTGATTAATTTCCAACTGGCCATGTGACGCAGCCATTGAGATCGCAGCATCATTGCCAACAACAGAGAACCAGACTTGTTGCACCATCATTGGAATAACAGGATTTACCTTTCCAGGCATAATAGATGAGCCGGCCTGACACTCAGGCAAAGCAATTTCTCCTAACCCACCGGCATCGTCGGAACCGAGTAGCGTAAAATCGGTTGCTATTTTCCCAAGCGTCTCTGCGGTTATCCGAATTTCAGATGACAACCTAGCAATGTCATCAGCATTCTGCATGACATCAAAGTGCTCTTCTGCGGGCAAAATGTTCAAACCACTAATATTTGACAAATGCTGGTTAACCAGCGCCCGATAGCCGTTCAAAGAGCCAAACCCGGTTCCTATTGCGGTTCCGCCCAATGCGACAACGTTAAGGCCTTCCAATGCTAATTCAATACATTTTGCTCGACGGCGAACAACAGCAGCATATCCACTAAATGCTTGGCCAAGTGTCATAGGTTGGGCCGATTGGAGGCAGGTTCTACCGAGTCTCAACACTGAAGAAAACTCGTCCGCTTTACGTGAGAGGCTGTGGCTAAGTTTATTTAATGCATCAAGAAGCCTGGGCGCCTTTGTTAGTAGTGCAATATGAATCGCTGTTGGAATAACATCATTTGTTGATTGACTACAGTTCACATCATCGTTCGGGTGAAGATGTTGATACTCGCCTGGCTTGAAGCCCATCATTGCCAGACCTCTGTTTGCGATCACTTCATTCATATTCATATTTGTAGAGGTGCCACCTGAGCCTTCCAGCATATCGGTGATCAACCACTGGCAGTGTTTGCCTTTCGCTAACTCCTCGCACGCACGCGTGATCGCGTCACTTTTTTTCTCTGAAAGCGCGCCGAGCTGGTGGTTCGCTATGGCAGAAGCTTGCTTAACCAAGGCGAGTGCCCGCACATACTCAGGCTGGTCACCCAGAACAAGGGGAGAGACATCAAAATTTCTTTTTGCTCTGGCTGTATTTATGCCATACAGCGCGTCATGAGGAATTTCCACTGAGCCCAGACAGTCTGTTTCTATACGGGTTTTCTGCGTGTCTCCGCTCATGCCTATCTTCCTTCACTCATACCATGCTTCTCTAGGCGCCTGAAAAGCACAGAAAGACCAAAACAAATAACGAAATAAAAAGCTGCCGTTGTAAGCCAGGCTTCAAATATTGCCCGTGTCGTTGCGACCAATTCAGTGGTCTTATAGGCCAGTTCTTGAACTGCGATAAGAGAGACGAAAGCGCTGTTCTTGACCAATATGATTTGTTGGTTTGCCAACGGTGGCAGGATTTTCCTGAATGCTTGAGGCAGGATGATGTATCGCATTGACTGCATTCTCGTCATGCCGATAGAAGATGCTGCCTCATATTGTCCTTTCGGAACGGTTTGGATTCCTGTGCGAATGATTTCTCCGACAAATGCACTTTCAAACAAAGCCAGCACCAACACACCTGAAACCAACGAGGGAAAACGTCTCATATCTCCAAAGAAAACAGACCATATTTCGCTACTATCACCCCGGGCAATGCTCCTTGCCCAGCTTTCTATTTCCAAAGCTTGAACGATTTGCTCTGACAGGAAAAAATAGAAAACGAAAATGATCACAACTTGTGGAATATTTCTTAGAAGTTCCAAATAGGTCCTAGCCAGCATACTGACAACTTGATTTTTCGAGGTTCTAGCCAGGCCAAGACATATACCCATTAATAAGGCAAGAATACTGGAATAAAGGGTGAGCCTAAATGTTGTGATTAGCCCTTGGAGCAACAGGTTAGGTACCCAGGACTGGGTGTCCTCGTCGAAACGAATAATCCAGTTGGGTATGATAGACCAGTTCCACTTGTAGTTAAGTGTTTGGTCTACTTGTACCCAAACATAGTAGAAAAGTAAGCCGATCAGTAGGAGCAACAAATAGTTGCCCCAATGAAACCGAATGAGGGTTTTCCACCATTGTTTGAGTATTTCATTCATAAATACAGATTCCCGGTGGTTTTTCGCTAACTGACTCATTCAACCTGACCCGCCCAGTCCGTGGTGGTAAACCAGTAGTCATGGCGTTCTTTAAGGAAACCATTTCGGTGGTTAGCGGCTATCCAATTATTAAAGAAGTTCAATGCATCAGGATCCCCTTTCCTAAGAGCAAAAGCTTCAGCTGCTTTAGAGAAAACAGTATCAGTTGGGATAACAAGCGTTTCTGGGTTTTTGGCCACTTCGGTGGAAGGGAAGGGCTCTGATCCCATTGTTGCATGCGCTTTGCCATTTAATACTTCCTGCAGTGTTGCTGCTTCTTCGTCAAACTGGAGCAATTTTGCTTTTGGAAACAACACTTGAATTGTGTTGGCTGTCGTAGCTCCACGACGTGCGGAAAAAGTGACGTTTTCATTGTTAAAGTCTTCAATTGAAAACCCTTGAGTCATTACCTTGTTAGCAATGATTTTTAGGCCTGAATATGAGTAGGGATCAGAGAAATTAACAGTAAGGTTTCGTTCTGGTGTAATGGACATGCCTGAGATAATGACGTCGAATTTACCTGAGACGAGGGCGGGGATAATGCCATCCCAAGACACAGGAACAAACTCAGCTTCGACCCCCATATCTGTTGCAAGTTTGTTCGCAACATCAATCTCGAAACCGATGAGCTCACCTTTCTTGTCTCGCATTGACCAAGGCACGAAAAGCGATAAGCCTACTTTCATATATCCGCGTTTCTTTATTGATTCGATAACACTAGATTTAGCGATATCCTGTTGCGTGCCTCCAACTGCTGTAAACGATGCAGAAACCGTAAACACCATCAATAACAGAGCAAAAAGTTGTTTGAATATCCGATTCATAATTACTTCCTCACAGTGATAAATCCGTCTTTGATCAACTTTTTAAAGCAAAACGCTTCTCTACGACATGGAACATCGCCGAGAAGCTGAGCGTGATGACTAAGTAAATGGCTGCAATGGTGAACCAGACTTCAAAGCTCATGTATGTGTCTGATATAACGTTGCGACCTATGGTGGTTAGTTCAACGACGGCAATGACGCTTACGACCGCCGAGTTCTTAATAAGGTGTATAAGTTCGCCAGTGAGTGGAGGAATAACGAAAGAGACACTCTGAGGCAGGATAATGTATCGATACGTTTGAAATGGAGACATACCGATAGACTTTGCGCCTTCCCATTGGCCTTTTGGCACTGCTTCAATGGCTGAGCGGAGAATTTCAGAGATAAGGACGCCGTGAAAAACAGCAAGGCATGCGATGCCAGCAGCTTCGCGTTCCAGTGAAAATACTGGGCCAAATACGTAATAAAAGAGGTATAGCAATACCAGAATGGGTGTATTTCTCACCAGCTCCAGAATGGTAATTGATAGCGTTCTGCCAACGATGAGGTGGGATAGCCTCAGTGCCACTAGAACAATGGCAAAGGCACAGGCAATAAAGAAGGCAATAAAAGAGATTTTAAACGTGTTGAGCACGCCAATGGTAAACAACCCCAATTCGATAGTGCCGTTTTTTTCGGAGAAAAAGTACTGTGGAATGCGGTACCATTGCCAGTTGTACCCCATGGAAGAAGCACCAGCGACAACTAAATACCCCAGACCAAACATCACAGCGAGATAGATCATCCATGATATAGCGTTGTTCGTAAGTAGGTTTTTCGACATGACTTCCGCCTTCGCTTTCAGTGCTGGATGATCTGGCTTAAAAATTGTTGGCATCGTTGGTCGCGCGGTTGAGAGAAAAAGCTTTCCGCGTCGGCATATTCAATGATCTTCCCCTGATCCATAAACACCATGACATCAGCCACTGCACGGGCAAATCCCATTTCGTGGGTCACGCAGATCATTGTCATTCCGCTGTTTGCCAACTCGACCATAACGTCGAGAACTTCCGAAATCATTTCAGGGTCCAGCGCTGAAGTTGGCTCGTCAAAGAGCATGATGTCCGGCTCCATACAGAGTGAGCGAGCGATCGCTACACGTTGTTGTTGTCCCCCGGAGAGTTGGCCAGGATAGCGGTTAGCTTTTTCAGGGATATGGACTCTTTCAAGGTATTGGTGCGCCAGAGTAATAGCCTCTGATTCGGCCATTCCTTTGACTTTCACTGGACCTATAGTGAGATTTTCCAAAACAGTAAGGTGGGGAAACAGGTTAAATTGTTGAAAGACCATCCCGACATTTTTCCGAATCGTATTGATATTTTTGGTGTCGTCATTCAGCAATGTGCCATTGACACTAATGGTTCCCTCGCTATGTTCCTCTAAGCGGTTAATACAGCGAATCAGCGTGGATTTGCCAGAACCCGATGGACCACAGATAACAACACGCTGGCCACTTCTTACTGATAGGTTGATGTCTTTGAGTGCGTGAAACTTACCGTAATGCTTGTTCATTGCCTGGATATCAACCAGCAACTCATCACTTCCATTCATGAGAACCTCTCTAAGTACAGCTTGGATTTAGGGGGCTTATTTCATCGATACTTCATTTAGTTTTAGACCAATCAACTCATTATTTTGGCGTCTTACTAAGACAGTTGAGTATTCATCAGTACGGGAGAAGACAACCATGTAATCACCGACCAAATGCGAGTCTGCATGAATCACCCAAGGTGGTGTGTAGACGCCAAACCCCAGTGGAATAGTGAATCCGGAGAGTTCTATCGTGTCATTCGCTTTTTGTTTGCCTAAAATCAACGCGCCTCTGGCTAGGTTGTTAAGTGGCATATGGAAGTGCGGTCGGTTGTGAACTTCAAGGTAGGCGCCCGCGCCCAAATTTGGGTTCATCAGGTAGTCATCTACATATTTTTGTCCGATCGACGTAATTGTGACGGGCATAGCGCTGTCCCCATCAAATGTGATTTGCTCTCCCACGCGAACCAACCTACAGCCGAAATAGGCCAAATTCTCTTGCGTGGCGGTATTTACAGGAACATCTAGGTATTCATATTCATCAGGGAGATAAAACCTGCCATACCCCCCTAGAATATTGGCGGCTTTCTCACCTTCATCATGCAAAACAACCTGCTTCCATTGACCTGCAATAGTGCATTTTGACGGTTCTTTCACTGTGGTTGTTTTGATATTTTGCGTTAAATCTGTTGGTTCAAATCCACCGAGACCCAGCTGGTAACTGCGTGCTGGTTCGACAAAGCCAGTGATATTTTTTACACGCATGTAAGCGTCGTCATCGTTTCCTTTGCGATTAACCAGCAAGACTGGAATCTCATGTAGTAAGGGTTCCGGTAACTCTCTGAGGGATGCAAATACATCCAGAGTTAAATCAATCATTCCCACTCCCCAAAAAACCATATTGAAACAATCTGTTAACAATATTAACATTCGGTCGGTTCAATACCCTATCCTCAATATCTAATTCACTCATTAGGTTTAGCTAATACCCGATGAAACTTTTACCATCTCTACATACGTTGCAGGTCTTTGAGGCTGTGACAGAATATGACAGCTTTTCTAAGGCAGCTCAGTCACTTAATGTGAGCCAAGGCGCTATCAGCCAGCACATTCGATCATTGGAAGAAAGAGTGGGCTTTAAAGTCTTCTTTCGTGAGGGAAGAGGAGTCAAGTTAACGCCATCAGGTCGAAATCTACTCAATTCAGTGCAGTTGAACCTTGGTCAGATACAAAAAACCATTGAGGTGGAGCGAAGGAAACAGCATAAGAATGAACTAATAGTATCTATCTACCCAGGCTTTGGCGTGCGTTGGTTATTCCCTAGATTGGATGACTTTCGTAAGCAGTATCCAGACATCATTACGACCTTCAATATCATTAACCCGAGAGAGAATATTGAGGCACACTATTCTGATTGTAAATTTGAATACAGCCAGTCAGAACAAAACAAACTCTTCACCGAATCCATTTTCCCCGTATGCTCGCCAGAGTTTGCGCGCAGGCATTCCCTTCGTACCGGAATGAAAACGTCTCAACAAATCAAGGAAATGCTGAAGCTCCCCGTTGTATTTGACCGGGGGCCGTCTCATCTTGATGCGAATTGGCAATTGTGGTCTGAGGAGTTGGGTGTGATACCACCCGTCGACTATAAGCATTTTGACTCTCACGCCAATTTAACGCTCCAGTTAGCTGAGCAAGGTCAGGGTATTGCTATGGGGCGCACATGTTTGGTGATTGATGCTTTAAAGGAGGGGAAGTTGATTCCGCTATATCCTCCCGTGGTCAAAAACCCTTTTACTTACAAACTGGTGCGGGTAATCGCTGACAGCGACAATCCTACCTATGTCTTATTCCACCAGTGGCTTCATGATATAAGTAAAGAAATCAGCGACTTTGAGGTTAACCTCAGTAAGTTGGGAAAATGAGCCTCAAGTTAAACTTATAAAAAAGCCGACGCAGTGTGAACTGGCGTCGGCTTTTCTGTCAGAAGTCAGAGGGGTTATTCAGCTGCTGCTTCTGCATCTTCAGCTTGTTTTGCTTGAATCGCAGTCAGTGCAACGGTGTAAACGATGTCGTCTACCAGTGCGCCACGAGACAGGTCGTTAACAGGCTTACGCATACCTTGCAGCATTGGGCCGATTGAAACCAGATCCGCTGAACGCTGTACCGCTTTGTAAGTGGTGTTACCGGTGTTCAGGTCTGGGAATACGAATACGGTCGCTTTACCTGCTACTGGAGAGTTTGGCGCTTTAGAAGCAGCCACGTTTTCCATGATAGCGGCGTCGTACTGCAGAGGACCGTCGATCATCAGATCAGGACGTTTCTGCTGAGCAATCAGCGTTGCTTCACGTACTTTCTCAACGTCTGCACCCTGACCAGAAGTACCGGTAGAGTAAGAGATCATTGCTACGCGAGGCTCAATGCCGAATGCCGCTGCAGAATCTGCAGACTGGATAGCGATTTCAGCCAGTTGCTCTGCGTTTGGATCTGGGTTGATCGCACAGTCACCGTATACCAGAACCTGGTCAGGCAGCAGCATGAAGAACACAGAAGACACCAGAGAGGCGCTTGGCGCAGTCTTGATGATTTGTAGCGGTGGACGGATGGTGTTTGCTGTGGTGTGAACCGCACCAGATACCAGACCGTGTACTTCGTTCGCTTCCAACATCATAGTACCCAGTACTACGGTGTCTTCCAGTTGTTCACGCGCTACAACTTCGGTCATGCCTTTGTTCTTACGCAACTCAACCAGACGCGCAACGTATTGCTCACGTACTGCTTCAGGGTCGATGATGGTGACGCCAGAGCCCAGAGTCACGCCTTGCTGGTCAGCAACACGCTTGATTTCTTCTGGGTTACCCAGCAGCACACATTCCGCAATTTTACGCTCAGCACAGATGGCTGCCGCTTTAACGGTGCGTGGCTCGTCGCCTTCTGGCAGAACGATACGCTTAGCCGCTTTACGAGCCAGCTCAGTCAGCTGGTAACGGAATGCTGGTGGGCTCAGACGACGTGCACGTGCAGCGCCTTCAGACAGAGACTCAATCCAGTTGCCGTCAACGTGTGCTGCAACGTGGTTTTGAACGAACTCTACACGCTCTTTATCGTCAGCTGGAACTTCCAGGCTAAAGCTTTGCAGGTTCAGAGACGTCTGCCAGGTGTTACCCGCAGTGGTGAACACTGGCAGGCCAGCTTGGAATGCGCGCTCGCACAGACCGTTCAGCTGTTCTGGGATGCTATAGCCGCCAGTCAGCAGCAGGGCACCGATTTCCAGACCATTCATCGCAGCCAGACACGCTGCAACGATAACGTCAGGACGGTCAGCAGAAGTCACCAGCAGAGAGCCTGCGCGGAAGTGTTCAACCATGTTAGGGATTGAACGCGCACAGAAAGTGATGCTCTTGATACGACGGGTGTTGATTTCACCTTCGTTGATGATCTCAGCATTCAGGTGCTTCGCCAGATCGCTCGCACGTGTTGCAATCAGATCGATGCTCCAAGGCACACAACCCAGAACGCGGATTGGGCTGGAGTTAAAGATCTCCATCACTTCAACATTGCTGCCTTTCGCCGCATTGTTGTCGTCGAAGATGTCAGACAGATCAGGACGGGTACGACCTTGCTCATCAACCGGTGCGCCGTGTTTGTTGATCACAACGCCTGCGATGTTTGAGTTCTTGCTACCACCGAAGTTAGATACTGCAACTTCAATGCGCTCTTTCAGTTGCGCTGGGTTGTCAGTGCCCGGAGTGGTGATAAACACGATTTCCGCATCCAGCGTTTTCGCGATTTCGTAGTTAACCTGATTCGCAAAAGGATGGTTACGGGTAGGTACCAGACCTTCAATCAGCGCCACTTCTGCTTCAGCAGTTGCTTCTTTAAAGCGGGCGATGATTTCTTCCATCAGCACGTCAGTCTGATCGGTACGGATCAGCGCTTCAGCGTTTGCCATGGTCAGCGGCTCTGCCACTTTCATGTCGCTGTTTGCTTCGATGATGGTTGTTGTCAGGTCAGGCTGGTTATCGCCATGGCGAGGCTGGGCGATAGGCTTGAAAAATGAGACGCGAAGGCCCTTTTGTTCCATCGCACGCAGTACGCCCAGGCTAACGCTGGTCAGACCGACACCTGTGCCGATTGGAATGAGCATAATAGTACGGGACACGCTTGATTCCTCTTTACTATGTAGGGAGCAAAACCCACAGACGCGGGTTTTGTTAATAATTCAGTTTGGCAGATAGTCAGATAACTTTGCCAAATTGAAACGGCTGACCACATTGATCAGCCGCATGTTTGCATCAAATGGCGATTAGATTTCAGCCAGACGTGCAGTGTCTTGTGCGATAACCAGCTCTTCGTTGGTAGAGATAACCATTGCTGGAACACGGCTGCTATCAGTAGTGATAACGCCTTCGCCGCCGAAGCGAGCTTTAAGGTTGCGATCTTGGTCAACTTCAACACCCAGCAGAGCCAGACGGTTCAGAACCAGCTCACGGATTGGGCCAGAGTTCTCACCGATACCGCCAGTGAACACGATCGCGTCCAGACGGCCGTCCAGGCATGAAGTGTAGCTAGCAACGTATTTCGCCAGACGGTGACAGAACACGTCCATTGCGCGAGTTGCTTCTTCTTTCGCACCGTAGTTGTCTTCAACGAAACGGCAGTCAGAAGTCACTTCGGTCAGACCCATCAGGCCAGACTCTTTGGTCAGCATGCTGTTGATTTGCTCAACGCTGTAACCCAGTGCATCGTGCAGGTGGAAGATGATTGCTGGATCCAGGTCACCAGAACGGGTACCCATTACCAGACCTTCAAGAGGAGTCATACCCATAGAAGTGTCTACAGATTTACCGTTCTTGATTGCACACACAGATGCGCCGTTACCCAGGTGACAGTTGATGATGTTCAGTTCTTCAACTGGCTTATCAAGCTGTGCCGCTGCTTCTTGAGCGATGAAGTAGTGAGAAGTACCGTGCATGCCGTAACGACGGATACCGTGCTCTTTGTACAGCTTGTATGGCAGTGCGTACAGGAACGCTTCTTCAGGCATAGTTTGGTGGAACGCAGTGTCGAATACCGCGACGTTTTTCAGAGTAGGGAATGCTGCTTTCGCTGCTTCGATACCTACCAGGTGCGCAGGGTTGTGCAGAGGTGCGAAGCTAGAAGCGTCTTCGATACCTTTCAGTACTGAATCACAGATCAATGCAGATTTAGTGAACTGCTCGCCGCCGTGAACAACACGGTGACCGATTGCGCCCAGGTTTTCAGCCAGTTCTGGTTTAGAAGCCAGAATGGTTTCAACAATGAAGCTCAGTGCTTCTTTGTGTGCAGCACCTTCGCCCAGTTGAGCTTCGTGTTTGCCGTCCAATTTCCACTTAATGCGTGCTTCTGGCAGGTGCAGACATTCTGCTAGACCTGACAGGTGCTCATCACCTGATTGTGCGTCGATGATTGCGAATTTCAGCGAAGAGCTGCCGCAGTTAAGAACAAGAACCAGCTTAGACATTTGAGACTACCTATTCGTGTAAAGTAGGGGGTGTTTACTAATCGGAGAAGGATAGTTGATTAACATCACACTAACCGTCCCAGAAAAACTTTTAGCAAAATTTGTCGCGGAATAGATACATCGCTCATCAGTCCTTTGATAGATACCCACTGCGTCGCGCTCATCCTGTATTGTGTCACATGACTGGCCAATCCGATTTTCTGTCACATCAGTGATTGATGTTCGAAGAATTCACGTATTGGACCTTATGAAGCAACAAGATTTAAGCTTTAAGGTGTGACTGCTTCATTTTTTGAAACAGTTTTTTGCCTCACCGGTCAATATATCCGGGTACGCAACGAAAAACGCCAGACAGATTGTCCTACAGGCCCACCATCTTTGGTGTTTTGTTGCGCTGCCGGTCATCCATTTGGCGTTTCAGTGGTTGCGAGATAATCAAATCCGAGCAACAATTGATTTAGGTCGGCTAAGTCTAGCGATACTTGCGCCAGATAACAAAAATTTTTGAGTCTTAATTGATTTGAATTAATGTTTATCAACTTTATTTTAAAGCTTGCAGCAAGTTTTTAGCCGATGATACAGAGACATCGCTTAAGAGGTATGCGCCGTATGAGTAATAAATCAATGTGGAACGCATTCCGTGATGGTCAGAAGTACATGACGGAGTGGCCGGTTCGAAAAGAGCTGGCACCGATGTTCCCGGAAAACCGAGTGATCCGTGCAACCCAGTTTGCGATTAAAGTGATGCCTGCTGTGGCTGTCATCAGCGTGTTAATGCAGATGGCCTTCAATAACTACTCAGGTTTGCCGCAAGCCATGATAATGGCTTTGTTTGCACTGAGTTTGCCGCTGCAGGGTATGTGGTGGCTGGGGAAACGCCGCGAAACACAACTGCCACCTGCGCTGGCGGGTTGGTATCGCGAATTGCATGAGAAGATTGTCAGCGAAGGTGGCGCGGTTCAGCCAATGAAAAGCCGCCCACGATACAAAGAGCTGGCTCAAACCCTGAATCGCGCATTTAAACAGCTTGATAAGGCGTCGCTTGAGCGCTGGTTCTGATTAACATTTCTAAATAAAAAACGCCCCGGCTCACGTCGGGGCGTTTTTTTTCGCTGCTATCCAACGGAAAAGTCTAGTATCAAAAGTGAGAATGTTGTTTTTTTGTTAATTCTTACTTTGTCGAGAATTTGGATATTGCCTAGGTGGGGAGATAGCGATGAGAATTTATCACTGGTTTAGGGTGTCCTTGCTTTTAGCTTTAATTCTATTCGTTACCGGGTGCACTTCGGCGAGAGGATACAATTTTTTCGACAGTGTTTATCGGGCAGGCACCGACCCGATGACATGGGGAAATGCGCTTCTTGCCGGCGTGATAGTCGCTACCGATAGTGATGAGCGTATCTCCAAAGCAGCCGTTGAAAACAATTACCTTTTTGGCAGTGTGAAAGAGGCGGGAGAAGCCAGTGATGACTGGAGGGCGAATACTCGAATGTCCATGCACCTTTCCACGTTGCTGGTCGCCAGTGATTACAGTGCTTCCGGTCCGTTAGAGTTTTTTGAACGTAAGGCGCTTAGGGCGCTAGGAAACAATCTTAACGCCGGATTTGTAGCGACTACCACTGGGGACATTCAACTTGCAACAAAAAAAGCCCGACCAAATGGAGGATGTTGTGGGTTTCCCTCGGCGCATACCTCAAGAGCCTTTGCAACAGCACTGATCGCAAGGAGAAACTACCAACAGTCAATCCTGCACCCTGGCATACACAACACATTAACCCTCGCCACTTACCTGTCTGCTTATGCGACCGGGTGGGCGAGGGTTGAATCACAGGCTCATTATCCTTCACAGGTTTTGTGGGGGGCGGTGTATGGGAACTTTGTGTCTAGCCTCATCTACGACATGACAAACAGTATAGAACCAAACTTATTCACTTTTTTCTATCTCTCCTCTGATGAGATGATGGTGACATTCAACTATCAGTTTTGAATGAGAATCGGCCTAGTTAATCATCAGTACAGATCGCTTAATACCTCTTGCTTAGGCGTCAACTTGCTGCACTGTCCCGCTCTTTTTAACAGCAACAATAACTGATGATTTTTCCATTCTCCCATCGAGGAACTGTATCTACTGGCCATGAGAGCAGTGACTTCTTTTTCAATCTCCTTATTGAGAACTTCTGGTAGTGAAGAGCGATCCCAAAGCCTCAGTGCCGTTGCAACTTTCACAGCATCGTTTGAGATAACAGCAGTTCGCATGGCTTCTAACTCGGAAGGTGTCGTGTTGCTTTCTTGCCTATCAACGCTGGAGGGAAGGGGACCTTTTTTTCGTAGTAAAAGTACCAGAGTAATGATCCAAAGGAAGGCAAATAAACCGGATAGCCAAGGCCAAAAGCCTGCTTTGGTGAACATTGTTGTCTCATTTAACGGGCCATATGGTTGTAACGCAGTCTCATCATTGCCAGAAGCCACTGTCGGTGTTACGGCTGCTGCTGGTGCGTTCTTGCCAGATTTTACCGCGATAGACAAACCTTTCAGTTCACTGGTTTGAGGCTGTTCGGTCTGGGTATTGAACCAGTTTATGGAAAGTTCGGGTAGTTCAGTATCACCGACATCACGAGGAATGATCACCTGTTTTACCGTCATCACTGTGTATTCACCATCACGACTGTACTCAGTTTTATCTGTGTATACGCGTACATTTTGCGGGTAATTCAGCGAAAGATTCGGCATGGCACTTTGCTCGATATTCTTGATTTTTAATGTAATCTCACGGTTGATCGCTTCACCCACTTCTACCGAGAGTTGGCCATCAAGTGAGTCTGGCTGCCAACTTTGCGTTAGCTTCAGTGATGGCGTCGGTAGCCAAAGACCCTGATAGTCAGTCGGTTTGTCCAACACCTCCAGTGTCATTGACTCAGCTTCACGCTCAATAGGGAGTCCGAGTGAAGAGCCCCATCCATTACTTTTTACTTCTGTGCCGCTGAATACCGCGCCTTGGAGTTTGATACTTCCTGCTTTGGTTGGGGTGATTTGATATAAGCGGCTGATCACCAAATAGCGGCGACCATTAAGCACAGCTTCAGCCTGCACATCTTCACCAACTTGCTTCACGTCCAGTCCTTCTCCCTTTGGAGCTTGGAGTGTTGGGGAATCAAGTTGAATGCCAATCATCAAGCGAATGCGATAATTGAATGTTTCACCTATGTAGCCTTTGACGCGGTCGACAGTTGCTGTCAGTTTCACAGCATTCTCATCTTTTAAACTGTTTTTCTGACTGGCGTTGACGACTTGAATAGTGATGGGTTCAGTTTTCATTCCATCTACATCAAGGCTAGGTAGGGTGTAGGTACCCGTTTGTTTAGCGGCTACCGCCACTCGCCACTCTGTTTTCCGCGACATACTGCCGTTGATGACGGATGTGCTGTTACTGACACTGGGGCGACCGAAGATAAAATTCGCAGACAGAGGAGTGAGATCTAAAGTATCGCTGTCAACGCTGTCATCGACCGAAATAGTTAATTGAAACGCTTCACCTACGGGCACCACGTTTTGTGAGACGGTGGCGACCGCAGATGCCGCTACGGCAGCAGGGGCTACGATTACGAATAACAGGCTCAGCAGCATAAAAGGAATGCGAGTGAATCGGAGAGTGAATGAACCGGTTGTCTTTATCATTGCTCGATTACCATGAGTTTTCTGTTGGCGCGGGATTGTCTTTTTGACGCGCTTGCAAAATAAGTTGTGCGCGGATCAGGGCGGCAGTGTCATCAGGAACTTGCTCCAGTTTCTTCAGCACAGGGTGACCGGCTTCCAACCCATTTGAGCTTCCCTCGTTGTCTACAGAGGTTGCACCAAGGGCATTGCCTTCTTTATCGTTGCTCCCCTCGGATGCATCCTGTCCTTCTTTCTCACTTTGTTCATTGACAACACGAGATTCAGTACCCGCTGAGTCTCCACCCTTTTTATTGGTAGAGGTACTGGCCTGCGGAGATCCAGCCTCTTTTTCTGAGTTTTGGTCTGTTGACGCGTTGCTATTCTGAGAGGGCACATTAGCGTCGCCCTGCTGACCCTGCTGACCCTGCTGACCCTGCTGACCCTGCTGACCCTGCTGACCCTGCTGACCCTGCTGACCCTGCTGACCCTGCTGACCCTGCTGAGTTTGACCGGATTGTCCGTCTTGCGACTGGCTATCCTGAGCGTCAGAATATCCTTGCTGTCCTTGCTGTCCTTGCTGTCCTTGCTGTCCTTGCTGTCCTTGCTGTCCTTGCTGGCTTTGTTGGTCTTCACTGCCCTGTTGCTCTTGAGAAGATTGGTTGCCATCGTTTTGCTGTTGCTGTTGCTGTTGCTGTTGCTGTTGCTGTTGCTGTTGCTGTTGCTGTTGCTGTTGCTGTTGCTGTTGCTGTTGCTGTTGCTGTTGCTGTTGCTGTTGCAGCGCCTTGTCAACAATATCCAGATTATGTTTGGCGTCGGCATAGTCAGGATTGGACTTCAGCAGGGAACGGTAGGTTTCCGCTGCCTTTTCAAGTTCGCCCGCCTTAGCGTAGGCGTTGCCAAGGTTGTATCGTGAGGTGGGATCGGTCAAAGCAGAGAGGGAATCGATGGCCCCGTTGTAATCCCCCGCACGGTATTGGGCAATACCCTTCCACGCCTGAGACTCAAAGGCGTCTGCTGCATTTTGGTAGTCTTCTGCCTCAAACTGCTCATACCCTTGCTGGTCTTTGGTTTTGAACGCCGCTGCTTCAGCGCTATGCGGAACCGGTACCAGCATTAACATGGCAATCAACACAATACCGCGTCGAAAACTCAGCAGCGTCAAAGCGACGATCGGCAGCAGTAGCCAGTAGCCATCGTTGATACGCTCTTCAATGGTTTTTTCTCCTTTTCCAGCTTTGCTTGACAAGGGTTTGGCAGTGAAGGCTACAAGATTATCCACGTCCTGGTTGGTCGGTTGCCAGCGTTGTAATAAGCCACCTGTGGCGCGAGTGAGATAGGAAAGGGGAGCCAACTCCATTTTTGCAATCACAGTGCGTCCATTTTGCTCAATCAAGGCGCCATCTGGTAGTGGAATGGGAGCACCTTCCTGGGTGCCTATCGCCAGCACAGAAACGCGATACTGGCTACCCGCCAACACCTTGAGGGATTGCGCTGCCTCTTTGTTACTCAAGCCATCCGTCAACAAAACAATGTCGCCTTCAGCGATGGCGGCTTGACGCAACAAATCGACCGCCTGCTGAATCCCAGCGACTGCGTGACTACCAGGGAAGGGCATGATTGCAGGAGACAGATTCGGGATCAGGTTTTTCAGCGTCGCAGCATCCTCTGTCAGCGGACTGACGATGTAACCGTCACCAGCATAAGTGACCAGGCCCGTGCTGCCTTCTTTCCAGCCGGGCAGCATATCGAGGGCCTTAAAACGCGCCTGAGCCAAGCGGCTTGGTGCAATATCAGTGGCATACATAGAGCGCGACATGTCCATCACCAATACCCGTGCACCGGCAAGGTTCACCGCTGGTAATTCCGTTTTTTGCCAGCTTGGACCTGCCAATGAAACGATGGTCAAAAGCCACCCAAATGCCAGCAGAAATAAAGGCCAGCGTTTGGCTCGTTGTCGGCCAGCGTTTGGCTGAGTGGAAAGAAGACTGGCCAGATGCGGGGCGATCAGTCCGGACGCGTGTGCCTTTCCTTTCAACCAAGGCAGTAAAAACACCAGTGGCAGTGCTGCTAGCAACCACTGGGGATGCATAAAGGTAAACTCAGCCATGACGTTTCCTCATCACTGCCACCACGGCAGAAAAGAACAGCGCCAAGGCTAAGGGGTAGCGAAACAGCTCATCTCTTGGGCGCCACGTTTGCTCTACCGCAAAAATAGGCTCTAACTGATCGATGATTTGATAGATTTTCTCCAGCTCCTCAGGGTTGCGTGCACGAAAATACTCGCCGCCGGTCATCTTGGCGATTTGGGTCAGGGTGCGCTCGTCCAACTCCTGAGAAGGGTTGATGATACGAGAGCCAAACAGGCTACGCTGACGGATCTGGTCTGCGCCGACACCAATGGTGTAGATGGTGACGTCATACTCTTTGGCGAGTTTTGCCGCTTCAATTGGGTCTATCACCCCAGCGGTATTTGCGCCATCACTGAGCAATATAATCACCCGCTGCGGCGCTTTGCTGTCGATAAAGGTTTTAGTGGCAACCCCCAGACCTTCGCCAATGGCGGTCTGTTTCCCAACCAGGCCGAGTACAGCGCGGCTCAGTTGTTGCGCCACAGTGTTTCTGTCTAGAGTTAATGGGGTCTGCAAGTAGCCATGATCAGCAAACAGCACCAAGCCAAGCCTGTCACCTTCCCTCTTACCGATAAAATCAGACAATACGTGTTTGACCGCATCGAGACGATTAATTGTGCCACCACTCGGCAGTAGCATGTCTTCCATTTCCATCGAGCCGGAAAGGTCGACGGCCAACATCATATCTCGGTGCTCGGGCTGGATTTGGATAGGGTCGCCATACCAGACAGGGCGAGCTAAAGCCCCAGTCAGGCTTAGCCAAAGCAGAGCCATCAGAAAAAACCGCAAGCGGCTTCCGGTTTGTTTGCTGCCCAGTCCCTGTGGCAGTTTGGGCAAGTGAATCGCCGCCGGACGGGGTATAGGACGCACAAAGCGCCAGACGAGCCAGGGCAGCGGCAATAATGCGAATGCCCACCACCAGACAAACTCAAACATGGTGGCCCTCCTTCTTCAATAACGAGAGCGCAGAAGGAGTGTTGGCTGGAATGGCTGTTTTCAGCCAGCGTGTCGCAAGCGATTTTGCACGAACCAGATCAGATTCACCGCAAGGAACATTGGAAAATGTGCCTTTTTGCCAAAGTTCGGATTCAGCAACAAAGCCTTGTTCGGGCAAAGGTAACTGATTGTCGAGAAAAACCAGCCAGCGTTCA
This sequence comes from Grimontia marina, assembly GCF_900060185.1. Lineage (GTDB taxonomy): Bacteria > Pseudomonadota > Gammaproteobacteria > Enterobacterales > Vibrionaceae > Enterovibrio > Enterovibrio marinus. The sequence continues at coordinate 64,022 of NZ_FIZY01000031.1, forward strand.
CCGGTCAGACCGGCAACCTGTTCCCTGGGGTAATAGCTTAACGCAGCGCGTTTGAGCAAGGCATTGATGTCAGAAACAGAACGCACTTCGTTCAAGGCGGCGAGTGCTTCTTTACGGGCGGCAAGGCGGTAGTTTCGCATACGCAGCCAATAGACAACGAGCAGTAGCGCGATAAATACGGCGGCAATTACCAACCACCATCCCCACGCCAGCGGCCAGATCCCAGGCGCTTGTTGGAGATGTATGTCTGCCAGAGGCAATGCAGGTGTAGAGACACTGTTTGCCATGGTTAATGCATCGCTTTCATTGATGTGGTTCCAAGTTGCTTTAGCAAAGGTTCTGCGGCGGTAAGGCTGTGAAGCGGAATAGCGAGTGAACGCGCCATCTCGGCAATAAAACCTTGCTGTTGTTGGTACTGGTTTGCCAGACCATCACGCGTATTTTTAGCTGAAAAGTCGAGCCAGGCAGTTTGCGTATTGTCCGCCACCAGTTCATGCCCGCGATAATCGGTTTGTCCCTGCTCCAGCGGGTCATATACCCGTACAAACTGGATGCGGTTGTGTTGGCGAAGCTGGCTCAGGCGGCGTTTATCCACCAAGGTCAGCGCGTAAAAGTCGCTGATGATGACGATATCACTGCCTTTTGGGCACAGGTGATGCAGATGACGCAATGCCCCCTGCCACTCGCCGTTGTCCGAAGGGATAGCGTCAGCCGCCAGCATTTCCTCATGCGCTTCCATCAGAGTATGGATGAGACGAAGTGGCCCTTGTTGACGGGCTGTGGGCTTGCATTCGCGCAGACGGATACCGTTATAAATCACCGCCCCGATGCGGTCTTGCTGGCTGATGGCCAGCCAGGAAAGCAGACTGGCGAAATGGGCCGCCTGCACAGATTTAAGCATTAGCTGAGAACCAAACTTCATACTGGCGCTGAGATCAATCATCAGCATTACGGGTTGTTCACGTTCTTCTGTAAACAGCTTGGTGTGGGTTTTTCCGGTGCGGGCTGTTACCCGCCAGTCGATGGCACGGATATCGTCCCCCGCTTGATAGGGGCGCACTTCCGAAAAGTTCATCCCACGACCTTTATGGCGACTGGTATGCTGGCCGTTAAGTTGTGACCAGACACTGAGTGCCGGAGGCAACCAACGCACAGCCTGCTGGCGGTAATGAAGCAGTTCAGCTAACGACACATTGACGCCATCACTGTGTGGTGGCAGCTCAATCTGCTGCTTGGTCATACGCTGGCGACCTGCTCGATAAGGTGAGTGACCACAGCATCGGCGGCAATGCCTTCAGCTTGTGCTTCATAGCTCAACAAGAGGCGGTGGCGCAGCACAGGGTAAGCCATGGCTTGCACATCTTCCGGTGTCACAAAGTCACGGCCTGCGAGCCAAGCATAGGCTCGGGCGCAGCGATCCAGGGCCAGTGTTGCACGGGGAGATACCCCCATCTGCAACCAGCTTGCAAGCTTATCGCTGTATCGCTCAGGTTGGCGGGTCGCCATGATAAGGCGAATGATGTACTTCTCTACTTCTTCAGCCATGTGAATATTCAGCACGGCTTTTCGCGCATCAAAAATGCTTTCTTGCTTGAGGTGAACAGGCTCGGCTTTTTCGATACCCTGCGCTTCACCACGGTTAAGACGCAGAATTTCCAGCTCACTGCCTTCGTCTGGGTATTCGACATTCAGCTGCAGTAAGAAGCGGTCGAGCTGGGCTTCCGGCAGCGGGTAAGTGCCTTCCTGCTCAATCGGGTTTTGGGTCGCCATGACCAAAAACAGCGCAGGCAGCGGGTAGGTTTTACGCCCTGCGGTGATTTGTTTTTCGGCCATCGCTTCGAGCATTGCGGCCTGAACTTTCGCCGGTGCCCGGTTAATCTCGTCAGCCAGCAGCAGAGAGTTAAAAATCGGCCCCGGCTGGAAGGTGAATTCGCCGGTTTCCGGGCGGAAAATATCGGTACCAGTCAGGTCAGCAGGCAGCAAATCCGGCGTAAACTGGATGCGGTGGAAATCACCTTCAATGCAGTCTGACAGCATTTTGACCGCTCGGGTTTTCGCGAGCCCCGGCGGGCCTTCAACCAGAATGTGACCATCGGCCAACAGCGCGATAAGAAGTTGTTTTACCAACTCGGGTTGACCAATAACCTGGCTTTGCAGATAGGTATTAAGGCGTTGAAATGTCTCCGCTAACATAGCTAAATGTATCCCTGAACCTGACAAAAAATAGAGATGACCCTATGACAGCAATTTGACAATAGGGTTCCGCCCTTTTACGTGGTGCTTGTATTGCTCTCTTTCAAGGTTTAAGAGTACGCCCTGTGGGGAATGTGGTGAAGTTTTAGCGCATTTTTTGCGTAAAAAGCGCAAGGGTTTCACTGTCTGTAACAGTGCGCCAAAGGTTATTTTCAGCCAATGACAATCCAGGGAGGATCCCCGATTAATGGCCAAGCCACCTCCATAATACTCATGTCTCCCCTGGCGCCCATCACATCAAATCTCGACTCCCAGACGATCTAGTTTGCAGATCTGAGCCCCTTTAAACCGTCAACGTATCGCCGGGAAGAACACCTCAAAGCTCAATGCATTTTCATCACAAACACCAATTGACGATGCGGAAAAGGACAGCCTTATGGTAATAAGTGCTAAGGAAATTATTTTTAATACTCTTATTATCGATTGTTTTATTTGTATTTAGTCGGCCCTGAATTACAAATAAGACACTGATCTATTTGATGATCTCATCGATCTTCCTACCCTCATATTGCAAGCTTTTTAAGCCTCCCCTTCCAAAACCTTGCAATTTGGGTGATGAAAATGA
>NZ_FIZY01000032.1 GCF_900060185.1 Grimontia marina
GACTTGCATGTGTTAGGCCTGCCGCCAGCGTTCAATCTGAGCCATGATCAAACTCTTCAATTAGAATTTTTTTGCCCTTCCTCACTTTGAAAAAGTGAACAAAGGCGGCTCGATGAAATACTGTTGTGTTCTAACCCCTCTCTACAAACTAAAGAAAGAGCAGAACGAATTGACTGTGCCGATATAACCGAAGTTATTTCGTTTGGTCACTCAGTAAACATCGATAAATCTTTTGTCTATCAACTACGAGTGCCCACACAGATTGCATAGGTCAAATTGTTAAAGAACGTTGACTTGGTAGCTTGCTCTGCGAGCCGCTTGCCGTGTCGATGAGGCGCATTATAGAGAGTTCACTTTCGTTGGCAATAGCAAAAACCAAATAATTTTCAAAAATCGATTCAAATGGTCACAAAGTCGGCAAAAACGGCAAAAATGAGTATTTATCCAGCAACTTTCACCCTAAAAGTGCAAAGAAAAATGAAATGAAGCACACCTTCACCCCGATAAACAGTCGAGATTCTGTTTAAGAAGTCGCAGATGAGCCAAACAATCACAGGTCTTTCCCTTATCACTGATAATTAGAACGAAAGTGCTTAGGAACAAATCATCACTAAATGGGAGTTAGGATAAAGTAACGGTATAATGAGGAATTTTTAGAGTCGCAATAGAAAAACATAAAACGAAAAAAGCCCCAGTCTTTCGACTGGAGCTTTTCCGGAAATTGGTGCCCGGGGCCGGACTTGAACCGGCACAGTTATTCACCGGCGGATTTTGAATCCGCTGCGTCTACCAATTTCGCCACCCGGGCAAGTGCGAGCAATTATACGCAAGCAATGGGTTGAAGCAAGCCTATAATTCACAAAACCTTCTCGATCGGTTCTTTTTTCACCACAGTGCTATAAACACGCGCTATCTGCCCTATTTTTACGCATTCAACACTATCGATTAGGCTGGTAAACTACACACAGTACTCATTTCTAGGACAGAACAATGGCTCAATCATCGACACAGTACAGCGTACCCAAGGGCGCTAGCTTTTTCCGCCGCTTCGGCGCCTGGCTTTATGACTTTCTTGTACTCATCGCTGTGGAGATGTTGGCAATCGCATTAGTCGTCGGTGCCGTGGCTATTGCTGTGCAGCTGGGACTTTCTATTGATGGCTATGAAGATGTCAGCGATTACCTGACCCGCAACCCGGCTATCAGTCCTTTCTTTACTATCTATGTGTTTGCTATTGCAGCTGGCTTTTATGGTTACTTCTGGACCCGAGCAGGACAGACAGTTGGGATGAAAGCATGGAAGCTTAAAGTCATCAGTGAGTTTGGTGGGAACATCACCTTTACCCAAGCCCTTATCCGAATGGCAACTTCTTGCTTAGGTATTGGCAACCTGCTGGCTCTGTTTGACCGAAACAACCGCGCGTTTCAGGATCACTTCTCCAACAGTCAGGTGATTAAAGTCGATACGATTAAATAATTCGTAAGAATGCTGATAATAAAGAGGGAGCCAACAGGCTCCCTCTCTTGTTTTCCAGTCTGATATCGCCTCGTCAGAGTTTTCGGTTTAGCAGATAAAGTGTCACACCGATAAAAGCCAGACTCGGTGCCACCGCACCAACAAATGGCGGCAGCTTATAGACTAGTGTCATTGGGCCAAAGACTTCATTAGATATATAGAAGGCGAAACCAAAGATCACACCGGATAGCACTCTCGCCCCCATGGTCACTGAACGCAAGGGTCCAAAGACAAAGCTAAGCGCCAACAGCATCATGACACCAATCGACAGAGGCTGGAGTGCTTTACGCCATAACGCCAGCTCGTAACGGGAAGCATCTTGCTCTGATGCTTTCAGGTAATCCACGTAACTGTAGACACCACTGAGAGAGAGCTCTTCAGGCTTCACCGTCACAATCGCGAGTTTCTCCGGTGTCAGTGTGGTTTTCCATGCCAGCTCTGCTTCTTTGGTTTCACTGATCTTCACCGGGCCATCGAAGTGCGTTACTGTCACTTTCTCCAGCATCCAACTGTCTTTATCTAGGTATTTAGCTTGCTCTGCGAAAACCTGAGCCTGCAGATTCTGGGTGTCATCGAACTTCCAGATATTCACACCCGTCAGTGATTCTTTCTGATCAGTACGCGCAATATAGATGAAGTCTGCGCCGTCTTTTGCCCACACGCCGGTTCTCACCGACATTACATTACCGCCAGATTTGGCGAAGGCGCGAAGTTCACGCGCAGCTTTCTGAGCATCGGGCGCGCCCCACTGCCCCAGCGCCAATACTACCAGCATCAAAGGCATGGCGGTTTTCAGTACCGACAGGCCGATATCCAACTTGGAAAAGCCCGCCGCTTGCATCACCACAAGCTCAGAGCTTGAAGCCAGTGTGCCTAGTCCAATCAAGGCCCCCAATAGCACCGCCATTGGAAAGAACATTTCAATATCACGCGGCATGCTGAGCAGCACATACTGAATTGCTGTCATCATGGTGAAGGTGCCTTCTCCGACTGAACGCAGCTGTTCAACAAACTTGATGATAGCGGACAGGCCAACCAGTGTTGCAAGACACAAGGTTGTTGTGGCGATAATGGTGCGGCCTATATAGAGGTCGAGGATCTTAAACATTAGGCCGCTCTCCTCAATCGGTATTTCAGTTTACGCATTGGCAGACTATCCCAACTGATCAGCATTAACGCCACCAGCAACGCCAATATGTTTACACTCCAAAGACCAATCTCAGGTGGCAACTTGCTCTCCTCTACCGCAGATTTCGCCGCACTGATAGAAAGGAAGTAAGCCAGATAAATTAATACTGCAGGGAAGAGCTTTGCGAAACGTCCCTGACGCGGGTTCACCGCCGAAAGCGGTACAACAATCATGGTCATCAGCGGGATGCACAGCACCAGAGAGATACGCCACTGCAGTTCAGCTTGAGCTCGTGCTGAAGGTTCGTTGAGCAGTGAATGGGTAGGAACAGCATCCCAATCCCTGTGTTTCTGACGCACTTCGCGTTGACCAATCAATACTTGATAGTTTTCGTAATCTGTCACCGTGTAGTCGAGCAAGGTTGGTACACCTTCATATCGCATACCGCCATTTAGATCGAGAACCTGACGTCCATCAGGTAGTTCAGAGATATAGCCTTTCTCTGCTACAACAACGTTGGGGCGCAAGGTACCGCGAGGTACAGGTTGTGCAATAAATACTTTATGGAGATCTTTGCCGTCTCCCGTGATTTCGTTGACAAAAACGACAGCCTGTCCATCTGGCGTGGTTTGGATTTGTCCCTGCACCAAAAGCTCAAGACCCGTATCGGCCTCTAGACTTTCCATCACTTTGATTTCTTTATCATTTGCCCATGGCGTTAGCCACAAAGCATTAAAGGCCGCAACGGTACCAGTAATTACAGCCAAATAAAGTGCTGCCCGGATCAGAAATTTGTTTCCGATACCCGTTGCGTTCATTACGGTAATTTCACTTTCTGCGTATAAACGCCCGAAAGTAATCAAAATACCTATATAGAGGCTGAGCGGCAGCATTAACATACCCATAGATGGCATGTACAACCCAACTAGGGTTAACACATCGCTGCCCGGAATTGAGCCATCTGTAGCGTTAGCCAACACTCGGATAAATTTCTGGCTAAAAAAGACCAGAAATAGCACAAACAGTACCGCAAGTTGCGTTTTCACTGTTTCTCGGATCAAATACCGAACAATAATCACGGCGTTTTACCTTTAGAAAACTTGTTTTTTTACTCGAATCGCTATAGTTTTTCGGTAAATTAGTTATTTTTTAATCTTTCGGCCAAGTGTTAGCCTGCTTAATGAAATTTACGTCGAACACGATATCGAGTTCCGATAAAGCGGGCATTATCCAACATTTAGCCTCACTTGTCTTTAGGATGTAGGAGTACGCATGGAGTTCAGTGTAAAAAGCGGGAGTCCCGAGAAGCAGCGAAGTGCATGTATCGTTGTTGGTGTGTTTGAACCACGCCGCCTATCACCAGTGGCAGAACAGCTCGATAAAATCAGTGATGGTTACATCAGTAGCTTACTGCGCCGTGGTGACCTCGAAGGTAAGCCTGGTCAGATGCTGCTATTGCATCACGTTCCTAATGTGCTGTCTGAGCGTGTGCTTTTGGTAGGTTGTGGTAAAGAGCGTGAACTCGGTGAGCGCCAATACAAAGAAATCATCAAAAACACTATCAACACACTGAATGAAACGGGCTCTATGGAAGCGGTTTGCTTCCTGACTGAATTGCACGTGAAAGGTCGCGACACATACTGGAAAGTGCGCCAAGCTGTTGAGAGCACCAAAGACAGCCTCTACACCTTCAACCAGTTCAAGAGCGTGAAGCCAGAAACCCGCCGTCCGCTGCGTAAACTAGTGTTCAACGTACCAACACGTCGTGAACTGAATCTGGGTGAGCGTGCGATTGCCCACGGTCTGGCAGTTGCTTCCGGTGTCAATGCATGTAAAGACCTCGGCAACATGCCACCAAACGTTGCAAACCCTGCATACCTCGCTTCTCAAGCACGCCGTCTAGCGGATGACTTTGAAAAAGTCAGCACCAAAATCATTGGCGAGCAGGAGATGAAAGAGCTGGGTATGACCTCATATCTAGCGGTAGGCCAAGGCTCTAAGAATGAATCTATGATGTCCATCATGGAGTACAAAGGTCACCCAGACCCAGATGCGAAACCAATTATACTGGTGGGTAAAGGCCTGACGTTCGATGCTGGCGGTATCTCACTGAAGCCGCCTGCCAACATGGATGAAATGAAGTACGACATGTGTGGTGCTGCTTCTGTATTCGGTGCAATGAAATCTCTGGCGAAGCTGGATCTGCCTATTAACGTGGTTGGGGTACTGGCGGGTTGTGAAAATATGCCTGATGGTAACGCTTACCGTCCTGGCGATATTGTCACCACAATGTCAGGTCAAACCGTTGAAGTACTGAACACTGACGCAGAAGGTCGTCTGGTGCTTTGTGACGCACTCACTTACGTTGAACGTTACGAGCCAGAATGCGTGATTGACGTGGCAACCCTGACTGGCGCATGTATTGTGGCACTGAGCCATCACATCAGCGGTTTGATTTCGAACCACAACCCATTGGCACACGAAATTGTGAACGCGTCTGAGCAAGCAGGTGACCGCGCTTGGCGTCTACCAATGACGGAAGAGTACCAAGACCAACTGAAAAGCCCGTTTGCTGACATGGCAAACATCGGTGGTCCAGGTGGTGGTACCATCACTGCAGGTTGTTTTCTGTCACGCTTCGCGAAGAAGTACAACTGGGCGCACCTTGATGTAGCGGGTACTTCATTCAAAGGCGGACAGAACAAAGGCGCAACAGGCCGTCCTGTGCCATTGCTGGTCCAGTTCCTTCTGAACCGTTCTGGCCTTGAAGTCGCAGAATAAAACTGCACAAAGAGAAAAGGAGGCCGAGGCCTCCTTTTTTTGTTGCGTGAGTGAACAACTCACCGCACACTGAGCCGAACACAGTGGCGTTATCAACACCGCCCAATGGCTAAAGAGGGAATTCGATGACAGGCATGGCGACCTTCTACTTACTGGATGAATCGCAAGACCAGCCAACACAACAAATGTTGGAAAAGGTTAGCCAACTCTCTGCCCTTTTTTGTCAGCAAGGCATAAAAGCATTCATCATGGCTGAAGATAAAAAACAAGCCGAAGCGATTGATGAATTGCTCTTCCAACAAACCACGGAACACTTTGTGCCACATAACCTTGTTGGCGAAGGTCCACGTGGAGGTGCACAAATTGAAATCGGTTGGCCGGGTGTACGCCATGCTGGCCACCGCCAAGTGCTAATAAATCTGGCGCAAGAAGCAGCAACTTTTGCGCCTTCCTTTGCACAAGTGGTAGACTTCGTGCCTTGCGAAGAAGCTCTCAAGCAACAGGCTCGGGAACGCTACAAAATTTACCGAATGGCGGGGCGTCAAATGCGTACCCTCGCCATTGAAGAAATGTCCTATTAAATCAGTCCATCAAGAGCGCTATGGAAAAGACATACAACCCAACATCAATTGAAAAGGCGCTGTACCAGCGCTGGGAAGAGGCTGGCTACTTCAAGCCTCACGGTGACACATCAAAAGCTGCTTACAGCATCATGATCCCACCACCCAACGTCACGGGCAGCCTGCACATGGGCCATGCGTTTCAGCACACCATCATGGATACCCTGATTCGCTGCGAGCGCATGAAAGGCAAAAACACCCTGTGGCAGGTCGGTACTGACCACGCAGGTATCGCGACCCAAATGGTTGTTGAGCGCAAGATCGCAGCAGAAGAAGACAAAACCAAGCACGACTACGGCCGTGATGCTTTCATCGACAAGATCTGGGAGTGGAAAGGCGAATCCGGTGGCACAATCACCAAGCAACTGCGCCGTCTGGGTGCGTCTGTCGACTGGGATCGTGAGCGCTTCACCATGGATGATGGCTTTTACGCTGCTGTTCAGGAAGTGTTCGTACGTCTGTATGAAGATGACCTGATCTACCGCGGTAAGCGTCTGGTTAACTGGGACCCGAAACTGCACACGGCTATTTCCGATCTGGAAGTAGAAAATAAAGACGTGAAAGGCCACATGTGGCACTTCCGTTACCCACTGGCTGACGGCGTTAAAACCGCAGACGGTAAAGACTACATCGTGGTAGCAACTACCCGTCCAGAAACCATGCTGGGCGATACCGGTGTAGCTGTTAACCCAGAAGATCCGCGTTACAAAGAGCTCATCGGTAAAGAAATCTTCCTGCCAATCGTTGACCGCCGCATCCCCATCGTGGGCGACGAACACGCAGACATGGAGAAAGGCACAGGTTGTGTGAAGATCACCCCTGCGCATGACTTCAATGACTACGAAGTTGGCAAGCGTCACCAGTTGCCAATGATCAACATCCTGACGTTCAACGCAGACATCCGCAACGCAGCCGAAGTGTTCAACACCAACGGTGAAGCGAGCGATGTATACAGCACTGACCTGCCGGAGAAATACCGTGGCATGGAGCGTTTCGCTGCACGGAAAGCGATTGTTGCTGAGTTTGAAGCGCTGGGCCTGCTGGACGAGATCAAAGATCACGACCTGACTGTTCCTTACGGCGATCGTGGTGGCGTGGTTATCGAACCAATGCTGACTGACCAATGGTACGTTCGCACTGCGACGCTGGCACAACCTGCCGTTGAAGCAGTAGAAAACGGCGACATCCAGTTCGTGCCTAAGCAATACGAGAACATGTACTTCTCGTGGATGCGTGACATTCAAGACTGGTGTATCTCTCGTCAGCTGTGGTGGGGTCACCGCATTCCTGCGTGGTACGACAACGACGGCAATGTTTACGTTGGTCGTAACGAAGAGGAAGTTCGCAAGAAGAACGGTCTGGCTCCGGTTGTTGTTCTGCGTCAGGACGATGACGTTCTGGATACCTGGTTCTCATCTGCACTGTGGACATTCGGTACACTGGGCTGGCCACAAGAAACACCAGAACTGAAAACCTTCCACCCGACAGACGTTCTGGTAACCGGTTTCGATATCATCTTCTTCTGGGTTGCGCGCATGATCATGATGACCATGCACTTCATGAAAGATGAAGATGGCAAGCCACAGGTACCGTTTAAGACGGTTTACGTAACGGGTCTGATCCGTGACGAAAACGGCGACAAGATGTCGAAGTCTAAAGGTAACGTGCTTGACCCGATCGACATGATCGACGGTATCGACCTCGAGTCACTGGTAGAAAAACGTACCGGTAACATGATGCAGCCACAACTGGCAGCGAAGATCGAAAAGAACACCCGTAAGACCTTCGAAAACGGTATCGAAGCATACGGCACCGACGCACTGCGCTTCACTCTGGCTGCCATGGCTTCAACAGGCCGTGACATCAACTGGGACATGAAGCGTCTTGAGGGTTATCGCAACTTCTGTAACAAGCTTTGGAACGCAAGCCGTTACGTGCTGATGAACGCAGAAGACCAGGATTGCGGCATGCAGGGCGGCGAGATGGAATTCTCACTGGCTGACAAGTGGATCGAATCTCAATTCCAACTGGCCGCGAAAGAGTTCAACGCGCATATCGAAAACTTCCGTCTGGATATGGCATCGAACACCCTGTACGAATTCATCTGGAACCAATTCTGTGACTGGTACCTCGAGCTGACCAAACCTGTTCTGTGGAAAGGCACTGAAGCACAACAGCGCGCGACCCGTCACACGCTGATCACCGTGCTTGAGAAGACACTGCGTCTGGCGCACCCAGTTGTTCCTTACATCACTGAATCTATCTGGCAGAGCGTGAAGCCGCTGGTAGACGGTGTTGAAGGTGACACTATCATGCTACAGGCACTGCCACAGTATGACGAAGCACAGTTCGATGAAGCAGCACTGGCTGATATCGAGTGGGTGAAAGGTTTCATCACTGCCATCCGTAACCTGCGCGCTGAATATGACATCGCACCGAGCAAACCTTTGGATGTAATGTTGAAAGCCGCTGATGAGAAAGATGCTGCTCGTGTAGAAGCAAGCAAGCAGGTTCTAATGTCACTGGCGAAGTTGGAAGGCATCCACATTCTGGAAGCAGGCGAAGAAACACCGGCATGTGCAACCGCACTGGTTGGTAAATCTACCCTCATGATCCCAATGGCAGGTCTTATTGACAAAGACGCTGAACTGGCGCGTCTAGACAAAGAAATTGCCAAGACCCAGGGTGAAATCAAACGTGTTGAAGGCAAGTTGAACAATCAAGGCTTCGTGGCAAAAGCCCCCGAAGCGGTTGTTGCTGCTGAGCGTGCGAAGCTGGGCGGCTACGCTGAAACCCTGACTAAATTGGAAGAGCAGAAAGCGACTATCGCGGCGCTATAAGCCAAACTCATTACAACTGCAGTACTAGGGCTGTTGACCTTTGGTGGTTAAATTTTGTTCTAGCTATAAGCGTTTTAGGTGCGGCGAGGTGTGTGCCGCCTAGTCATTCTAAGCAAATACACCTCAACAAAGCATAAAACGCTTAGAGTACGGGACGCGCAGTGGAACCCTTCGGGCAGCGTTTGTGGGGAATTTCTGCTGCGTTATCGGCTTCTCATGTAGGCTAGCTACACATCGAAGCCTCTGCCTTGCATAACATCCCCACAAACTGCTGCAAAAATCATCACCAAAGGTCAACAGCCCCTAGGCCTTTCTTAACGAAAGGCCTTTTTTAATTCAGCGCTGATTCGATAGCTGAAAGGCATATTTCTAACTCATCACTACGCCCGGCAATCAATACTCTTCCAGATGCCCCCATCATCTGAACATCCACCAAGGTGATCGCAGGGGACACTTTTTCTGCCTCATTGGCGGCCAGGCACACAAATAGGGCCGGTACCATTTCAATCAACAACGAAAGACTGCCCGGGAACAACCATTGAGGCACTTCGGTTTCGGTAAGTAAAATAGCATGCTGATCGGCTATATCCTGAATGATGTGCTGAAAAAGGATCTCAGGCTTCATCGCAGATGAAGAGACCATTCCTGTACCATCGAGAATTGCCTTACCTGCCGACACCAATTCATCCGCGTCTCGGCTATGTAGCTCAAGGAGACCAAATGGCCGTTCTGTAAACAGGATGCCAGGCTCCATATCAGGGGCAGCCTTCAACAACCATGACGCCGTAAGATCCACACTTTATTCGTGACGATTAAAAACTAATGTTAAATATACATTGATTTTGACTCATTAAGGTGACATACGCCGCAATTGTTGTTCATCTCAACATTGTTTTCTAAATCCGTTACTACGCTTTTCCGAACATCATCCTGCAACCAATGAAACGTAGAAATGAATTCAATTGCCTCCAGGCTGTACCTAAGTCTGATAACACTAGCGCTTCTCTTGCTAACCGTGTCGTCTTTGACTGTTTGGGTCGCGCTCAGCACCCGAAGCAGCACGGATGCACTGCTTGATAAAGCGCTACCAAATACTGTCAACACTGCTCATATGGAGTATGAGCTCAGCGAAATGATGTCCAGTTTAGTCAGGTATGTGGAAGACCAAGAAAAGGAAGCTAACACAACCTTTCTGGAGCATCTGGGAAAATTCGTTGAGTACAAAAAAGAATTAAGTCTGTATAAAAATGTTGAGACGACCAGCTATGATATCAACAAGTTGAGGACGCTGCATGAAGAGTTTTTGCTTTTGGCGCAACAACGTGTTTTCGGCGAGTTCGATCCGAGTTCAGTGCAACGTGTCCGTACTTTTTTCACTTCAAGCACCTTACCACTTGAAGTGCTTCTAAATGAGCTTCATAGCTTTATCGACACTCAAAGCGAGCTTTATACGTTCCATAACGATTTTTCCTCATTTCATCGATACACATTGCATCAATACGATATAGAGATATTGCTCGAAAAAATACAGGACATGAAGACTGATTTAGATATTTTCCTCCTCGGTTACCCTTTGGCTGAAAAGCGCTTTATCGCCGACGCTGAAGAATTTGAGCACTCCTTAAAGTCGCTTTCTAATTCTACAGACAGCTCCAAAATTCGGGATCAGATCGGGCCTATTGAGTGGCACTTTACTAGGTTTTTTGGCGGTGCAAGCAGGATATTCAAATATCATGACAATACCGCCCGTCAACGTGCGTTGAAGTCAGTGAATGAGCTAGAGAGAGGCGTGTTTCTGGATATGAAAGCACAGCTCAAAAAGATTGCTGACCAATCGGATATTCTATTGATTGAAGAGTCACAAGGGCTACGCGGGGTCGCTAACAAGTCCATGTATGCACTTATATTGGTGGTCGTTTTTGCATCCGTATTGCTAGCAATGATCGTTGTTTTCTTCCAGCGCTCCTTATTTAGACCGCTGGAGAAAATCAATACAACGATTCAAGCGTTGCGTAAGGGGTATCGCAACATTCCTTTCGTGCACATTGAAGACAACGAACTAGGGCGAATTACCCAAAGTCTCAAAAACTTCCAGATTGGCTTATCTCAACTCGACCAACTCCAGATAGAAAACGCCAACCAGAAGGAAGCGTTAAAGCAAGATAAAGAGAGCCTGACTGAGATGCTAGAGAACCTGAAATCGGCACAAGACAAACTCATCGAGACCGAAAAACTCTCTTCCCTAGGTAGTCTGGTGGCCGGCGTTTCCCATGAAATTAACACGCCGCTAGGGATCTCTGTGACTATGGCGACGACTTTGGAAGACGAATATTCCAGCTTCATGAAGAAACTCAAAACCGGCGAGATCACTAGAGAAGACTTCGATAACTTTGAATCACACAGTACCGAGACTCTCAACGTACTTAACGTCTCTCTAGAAAGAGCTTCTGGACTCATTAACAGCTTTAAACAGGTTGCTAACGACCAAACCAGTGAGCAACTACGTGACTTTGAACTGGGTACATTGTTGCAAGAAATATATTGCACCCTTCATCACCAAATCAAAAATCGACCCGTCAAATTCTCGTTGTACAACGATGAAGAACTAATGATGAACAGCTACCCCGGCCCTATTGGGCAGGTATTTACCAACCTGTTCAACAACTCCATCATTCACGGTTTTAATAATTTTAAAAATGATGTACAGGGAGAGATATCCCTCACATTAACTCGGGAAGGCGATCAAATACGTTTGCTCTACCGGGATTCAGGGAAAGGCTTATCTGAAGAAGGGATCAAACGTATCTTTGAACCTTTCTACACCACCCGCCTGGGCGAAGGTGGTTCAGGGATGGGCATGCATGTCGTCTACAGCATTGTGGTCAACATGCTGCAAGGGGACATTCAGGTATATAACGACAACGGTGCCGTCTTTGATATTTCTATTCCGGCATCCATTCAACAGACGGAAGATGAACTATGAGCGACTTTAAAATCAATATTATCGATGGCCCATCAACGCCTTCCCAACAGCCAGTGACTCCAAGTCGAAGTTGGAAAGTCGCCATTATTGATGATGAAGCCTCTATGCACCATGCAACTACACTGGCACTTAAAAATGTCAAAATCATGGGCTACCCATTGAGCTTTATTCACGCATACTCTGCCAAGGAAGGACAACAGCTTCTTGCAGACAACACAGATACCGCCGTGATATTGCTTGATGTCGTGATGGAAGAGGAAGATTCGGGGCTGCAACTCGCCAGCTATATCCGAAAGGAATTAGGAAACCATACAACGCAAATCGTGCTTCGTACTGGTCAACCCGGCTATGCCCCTGAAGAATCAGTGATTGAGAATTTCGAAATCAACGACTACAAGACCAAAAACGAGCTGACAAGAGCTAAGCTGTTCAGTACCCTTTGCTCGTCTATCCGCTCTTATCAGAGCCTGTATTCAATACAGAAAAGTCGTGATGGATTAAGAAAGATCATTGACTCTGCTGCAAACCAATTCCAGGAGCGTTCACTTGCCAGCTTCAGCGAAGGCATACTGGATCAAATCAATGCACTGTTCGACATTCACTCTGAAGGTATTTTTTGCGTTTCTAGCCGCCCTCTCAATCCACCTCAACAACTGGAAAAGATTTACTTTCATGCCACTAATGAACAGCATGAAGACGAACATATCGTTGTTGCTACCAGCCAAAAGTACCAGCAGGCATTCGGGAAAAACCTCGATACAATAGAACTGGATGAAACGTCCCACACAGCTATCAAGCAGGCATTTCAAGAAGGTCGAAATGTGATCAATGGTGGAAACATTGCACTTTATATGGACACGCCCAGCCAGTGGAAAGCTGTCATCTACATTTTCACTGGCAAAACCGATTTATTGGATGAGCTTGATCCAGAGCTGCTGTCCGTGTTTATCCAGAATGTCGCTCTCGGCCTGGAAAACACCAAGTTTGTCAACCAACTATTTGATGCAGCCTTTATCGATGAAATAACAGGCCTTCACAGCCGCATGGGGTTTGTCGACTCGCAAGTCCCCTCTCTGCTAAAACGTGCAGGTCGCCTTACACTTGCCATGATTGATATTGATGACTTTCACCAAATCAATGAATCACTGGGCTTTGATTATGGCAATAAGGTTCTCAAAGTGTTCGGTGATGCTTTAAAGCAAAGCCTACCAACGAGCAGTGTGGTCAGCAGGCTTCACAGTGACGCATTTGCTGTCGCTACAGAGCTTGACGAAGCCTCGCTTCTCAATGTGCTTCAAACACTCCAAGATACCGTTTTTGGAATGGACGATGGTGGGCCCTTCTACCTCGGCGTTACGTCCGGCATTTTCAATTTGGAGGAAACCGGCACCCTAAACAACACAGAAGTCGCTCTCAAACGCGCGGAAATAGCACTTAAGCAGGCAAAGTCAAAACGTCGTGGTTGTGCACTAACCTTCCACGAAGATATGGAAATAGCCTGTAATGAGCGACTGAACCTCATCAATAAGCTGCGCCACGATCTATCTGAAGAGCTGCTTTATCTTGTATTTCAGCCAAAAGTGGACCTAACCAACAACTGCATTATTGGTGCAGAGGCTTTATTGCGCTGGAACCACACAGAGCTTGGTGAAGTCTCTCCGGGAGTGTTCGTTCCGATAGCAGAAGCTGCAGGGCTCAGTTTCGAGCTCGACACCTTTGTGTTTCGTTCTGCCTGTAAAGTGCTGGCAAACCATCCTGAATTGCCGGAAATTGCCATTAACATCTCCCCCCTGTCACTCAATCGCCGCGAGTTATTGCCAATTCTAGATGGCATCTTGCAACAGTATGGTATCGATAAGCACCGGATATCTTTGGAAATCACCGAGGGCTGCTTCGTTCAGGGGAAAAGCTGCAAAGCAAATATTGCCAAGTTGCATGAACAAGGGTGGTCACTACACCTTGATGATTTTGGTACGGGGTATTCCTCCTTTGGTTACCTCCTCAACTTGCCAGTCTCCGTTATAAAGATCGACCGAATCTTCACTTGGGGACTAAGTAAATGTGACCGCTCTGAGCGCTTGCTGGGAGGAATGGTAAATATGCTCAAAGGCATGAACAAGCGGGTGCTTATAGAAGGAATAGAAACCGAAGAACAACTTGTTTCCGCTGTCGCTGCTGGGCTAGAAATGACACAAGGTTACCTGTTCTATAAACCACTTACCTTGGATGATTTCACGCTTGCGTTGAAAGAACAGGCTGTCGCCTAAAATGCATCTCAACCTTGGCTTGCTATATCAAGCCAAGGTTTACTCCGCTCCAATATCTCTCTGATCATCTGGCTTGTTTCAATACCTCCGCTTTGATAGCCCTTGCCTATTGTAGTAATCAAATAAAGCCAATTTACAAATGAGAATCATTTGCAATAATAGGATCATACCGAATGAGGGAACTGTTATGAAAAAGACCTTAAGTTTTGCTGTGATTCACTTTACCGTTGCGTTTACTGTCGCATATATCCTGACAGGCGATATTCTGCTGGGTAGCTTGATTGCAATGGTAGAGCCTATGGTTAATACCGTTGCCTTCTACTTCCACGAAAAGGCATGGGACAACAAGTTACTGAAGCGTCTGGCAACAAACCATCCAGGCCGTAAAACAGCAAGTTTCGCCGTTGTTCATTTCAGCGTTGCGTTTGGTGTGGCTTACCTGCTGACGGGTGATGTGCTGATTGGCAGTGTGATGGCGATGATTGAGCCTTGTATTAACACCATAGCTTACTACTTCCATGAGCGTGTATGGCAGAAGAAAGAGCGCCTGAGCATGATGCAATATCACCACTATCCAATGGCAGCGTGATAGAGAACACGTCTCAAAATAAGAAAGGGCAGCGTAAACTGCCCTTTTATCATTCTGTCTGGAAGCTGTTTGCAGCCTCTATACGGCTTTCTGTGTCTGGATGGGAACTGAGCCATTGCGACATTCCCTCCGTCTGATGAGCCTCGCCAAGCAAGGCAAACATTTCTGCCTGTGCACTGGCATCACCATAAATAGTACTGAGGTATTTAGCAGCGAACTGATCGGACTCTTCTTCATCTGCCCTTGAATACCCTGCCGTCGCTGCAAGTACACCCAAACCTGTCATCAAGTCGATAACACCTGTGCTTTCACCGGTAATCACGGCTATAGAGACTGAAATCAAGGTCGAGCGCACCAGCCCTTTCATCACGTGCTGATGATAGACATGACCAAGTTCATGCAGTATCACACTCTCCAGTTGCGCGTCAGTTTGAGCAAGATTGACTAAAGGATCGAGTAACACCACAGTGCCATCACTTAAGGCAAAGGCATTGGGCCCTTGTTTCCAGTTGCGGAACACCAGTCTGGGGTTAACTGGCATCTGCGGAAGCATTTTCATCAACTCGTCAAAGCGTTGATTCAACGCTTGCTGGCGTTCCGTATCCAGCTCGGAAGCAGTAAACATTCTTTCATCGAGCTGAGACATCACATGCTCACCAACCGCCATCGGGATCTCTTCGGGTAAAACCTGCGTGATCCCTGTGCTTATCCCTGGCAACCCAATAGAGAAAAAGGCCGCCATAAACAGCAGCGCAGCCGCAATGGAAGAAAGAATTGCCGTTTTGCTGCTCTCAAGGCGTGTCAGCCATCCTCGACTTTTCACTTGAAAACAATAGGGCAAGTCAGCTTCGTTGTCGGGCAAAAAGAGCTCGCCATCCGGAAAGCTGAGCTGCAACGGCAGATTGCCAATGCGCTCAGAGCGGGAAACTTCATCAAGTCGGCATTCAACGGTTTTGTCATCAAATGTAAGTATCGCTTTGGTCTCACCTATGACAAAGAGTTCAGCCTGATGCTTACCCGACTCTCCTGCTGCAAATGCTATCCCTTTCACCATCAGTTGATCCCGATATCCAAGTCGAAGACCTGTGACATCTCGTCACCAACTGCTGATTTGGCGCCATTTCCATCTTCGTAAACGCTGAGCGCATCAAGATCGCCATGAACCGCCGTCACTGACAATATATAGCGTGTTGTGCGGACCATTACCCAAGGACGCGCTAAACCCAACGTCAAAACCTGCATGAAGAAGTTCGTGATAACGAGCAGAATGTAATCAGCGGTATTCATTTTTGAAGACAGACGATAATCCCCACTGCCACCAACCATCACTTGGCTAAACACATGATTACGAGTTCGAGTATAAATAAACGCAGTCACGATAAGCATTGAGACAAACAACATCACATACATAAGGATGACCAGACTCATGGCGCCCAGTGCTGTCGTGATATGCCCGATATTTAGATCAGAAATATCAGTAAACCTTATCTCTGACAAACTGACCAACTGCCCACCAACAAAAAAGAATAATGCGCCAAATGCTAATACACCGATAGAAGACAGTATCCAGATAAGCACGGCCCAGATGTATGTGCGAACAAAAAAGCCTGTCGACAGCGTGGCGTTAAATTGTAGTTTTCCGTAACCATATCCATTGGCGAAATAGCTCGCAATACCTTTCATCATCCATGCAAACATCACCAACAAAGAAGCAAGTCCACCAACAACAAAAAGGAAAGTGATAAAGCCACTGGTGGGCGCGATAGCGAAAGTCCCAAACACTACGATAGTGAGGATCAGCAAGAGGCCTCTACCCAGAATGGCAGCATAAGCGCCCATCAAAGTACCGGTGAAATTGAGCCTGACATTGCGGTAACTCGTCATACGGGCGTTAAAGCGAGCATTGTTTCTCGCTATCCAGGGCATCATAGCTAAGCCCAAAAGAAACAGAACGCTGGAAAAAACCGGGGAAAAATGGCCTGACAAAAACCAGATAACAAATGCAGTGACAGCTATAAGCCGCCCGATAAGGATTTGTTTTGGTGTTGCATGATAATCAAAGCGATCACCCGCAAGTTCAGTGTTTCCGTAAAAGTATTTTTTTGTACGTACTTTTGCCCACGCTGAATAAACTCCAAACGTAAGAATACTTAGCACAATATTTACAATCCAGATGCCAAAAAACTCACGGCCCGTACCGTGAAATGTCATTTTGTTTTCCATAGTCAATCCTTTGCCAACTGTTTTATTATGTATCTGAAGTCCATAATATACCCAAACAACCTGAAGATGCTCGCACTCAGAAGTCATCGACATGTTCAATTCGAGGCAAATTTCGCGAGGAATAGTCCCTCTATTTCCTTGGAATTTAACGAAGAAGTGGCCGTAATGAAGCTCTCCCTTCAAGTTGTTTAGGTATAAACCCTTCTCGCTTCAAGCTCAGGGCAAGTGCGAATCAAGAGACTTGTTTCTGTGCAGACGGAGTAATTATCTCTGAGTTACCTGCTTACACAAGACAGTAAGCCACAAAGGAATGCGACACACTTGGTGTAAAATGGAGACACAATGACTACAGGCCCAGTTGAAATCAGATCGCTCGTCCGCCAACTTCTTCGCCATCGCGGGTTGTTGGATAACATCTATGGCACTGCAGGACTTACCACAGTGCAATGCCACGTCATGATAGAGCTGGAGCAGGAGACTCTAACTGCTGAGCAACTTTCTGGGCGCCTCAATATTGATGTCGCCAATGCCAACCGAACACTGGCTATTCTCATCAACAATGACAATGTTGCTTCCACTATCGATCAAGACAGCAATCTGCCGCGCTATTCTCTGTCTGATGTTGGTAAAGAACGTCTGGATGAGCACCACTTCGGTATCAATCATCAAATCGCCATGTATCTGGAACAACTGGATACCGATGAAATTGAATCCCTCTCCACATCCCTGCACCGCTATAACAGGGCTATGGAGCAGAGCGAACGCCAGAAAGGTTTCACCCTTCGCTTGTTGGAGCCTGCCGACAACGCAGCCATTGCCACTGTTATTCGCAAAGTATCAGAAGAATATGGCCTGACTGCTGACAAAGGCTACAGCGTGGCAGACCCGACACTGGATGTATTGAGTGAAAGCTACAAAGCGGATAATGCGGCTTATTGGGTGATCGAACAAAACGGTAAAATCCTGGGCGGAGGCGGCATCGGCGCATTGCCAGGAGAAGAGGGCACCTGTGAATTGCAGAAAATGTATTTCCGTCCTGAACTACGTGGCCGAGGCTTTGCAAGAAGACTCGCGGCAATGGCCATGAAATTTGCGCGACATCACGGCTATCAAGCTTGTTATCTTGAAACGACTGCCTGTCTGAAAGAAGCCATTAGTCTCTATGAATCGCTCGGCTTTGAACATCTTGATAAGCCACTTGGTAACACCGGACATTCAGACTGCGAAGTCGCGATGCTGAAAAAACTGTAAGTCACCAATTAACAGACACAAAAAAGCCGGAGTCTTTAACGCTCCGGCTTTCTTTTCGGCAAAGACAATTAATCGTCTTCTTCCAGTTTACCCTCTTCCTCGGCGTCCTCTTCGTCCGATTCAAAGTAAGTGCCCCAGCCGTCATAATCGATACTGAATTTCTCAGCCAGCTTCACCAGTTTATCGACCTGTTCGTCAATGCGGTCTGCATCCAGCGCAGATTCCATCACAGCATCAAAGCAGATCACTGTGGAGCCATCTTCCAGCTCAAACTCTTCCGCTTCCAGGACTTCAAAGCCCATCTTGAACGCTTCTACTGCCGCGCCTTCCAGCTCTGCAAAGCTGTCTGCAGACAGGTGGTGCTCAATGGTATACAGCGCATCAGGATCGCTGCCATCTTCCAGCAGGGCTTCAATGATTTCACGGGTTTCCGCTTTTTGTTCTTCAATAATGTCAGCGTAAGACATCAGATCACTCCAGGCACTTAATTAACGGCAGAACTATGGCATGGATTGGCATGGTTTACCACGTCAATTTCCCATACTCCCCACATGTTAATTAAAAGTAAAATTGACCTTATCGAACAAGGTTGTCATTATTTGAGAACAGGGCAACAACAACACAAGATGCTGGATAAATTTAAAAACACCCAATCTTGCGCCAACAAAACCCTGAATTATGGAATAGTGTGCATTCATATCGCATAGATAAGCACCGATAGATGCATAATGGGCTTTCCCACTCGGCGAAGATCGAGCACACCAAGGTTAGCCCTCATGCAACAAGGTAAATGGATTTACGACAAATTTTCAGGCGTCTCTACTATCCGACGCCACGAACACAGAATTCTGTTGCTTTATCTCCATTTTCCCCACCGTTCCTACTGCGCATTGACATGACCGAGAGACAACGTCTCTCAGCATCTCATGTCGCACAAGGCAAAACGGTGGAGGTTAATAATAATTCAAGAGAGAAACGATCATGAGTCAGCTATATGTGGGATCTGAAGTCGGTCAATTGAAGCGTGTAATGCTTCATCGACCAGAACGAGCGCTAAACCACCTCACGCCGTCTAACTACAAAGACCTGTTGTTTGATGATGTACTTGCGGTGGAACGTGCCGGCGAGGAGCACGATCAATTCGCGCAAACCCTACGTGACCAAGGCGTAGAAGTGCTGTTATTGCACGATCTGCTGGCCCAAACATTAGAAGTTCCGGAAGCCAAGGCTTGGTTGCTCAACACCCAAGTGGGCGAATACCGTCTTGGTTACCAGTTTGCTCATGATGTGCGAAGCTATTTAAAAAGCCTCAGTAACGAAGAGCTGGCACACATCCTTCTCGGCGGCTTAAGCTATATCGACTTTCCAAACCATTCAGCGTCGATGATGCAGGCAATGCACGAACGCATGGATTTCATCATCGACCCTCTGCCGAACCACTTGTTTACCCGTGACACTTCATGCTGGGTATATGGTGGCGTGTCCTTAAACCCAATGGCGATGCCTGCCCGTCAGCGTGAAACCAACCACCTGCGTGCAATTTACCGCTGGCACCCACTGTTCGCAGGTCAGGACTTCATCACTTATCTTGGCGATGAACACCGCGACTACGACAATGCCATGGTCGAAGGCGGTGATGTGCTGGTTATCGGCAATGGTGCGGTTCTGGTGGGCATGTCTGAGCGCACAACACCACAAGGTGTGGAAGCGCTGGCACGTAGCCTGTTTACTCATGGTCAGGCAAAAGAAGTGATTGCCATTAACCTACCAAAGCACCGCTCCTGCATGCACTTGGATACCGTGATGACTCACATGGACATCGACACTTTCTCTGTGTATCCACAAGTGATGCGTAAAGACCTGCAAAGCTGGCGTCTTATCAACAAAGGCAATGGCGATGTGGAAGTGAAAGAAGCAGACTACTTCCTGCACGCCATCGAAAAAGCACTGGAGTTGCCTCAGCTCAACATCATCACCACCGGTGGTGACAGCTTTGAAGCAGAACGCGAACAGTGGAACGATGCCAACAATGTGCTGACTGTGCGGCCTGGCGTGGTGATTGGCTATGAAGGCAACGTGTACACCAATGAAAAATACGACAAAGCGGGCATCACCGTTCTACCTATCCCGGGTGACCAACTTGGCCGTGGTCGCGGCGGTGCGCGCTGCATGAGCTGCCCTATCGAACGAGAGGGGCTTTAAAAAGCAACCGAACTCTCCCACTCTCCTTAACCGAACAAGCCACCTCATTGCGAGGTGGCTTTTTTCGTTTCTCCGGGAAAATATCGACCAAACACAAATAAATATTTATTCAAAGGGGTTGAATTAATAGTCACAAATGAGTCAGAATCGTGATTAATATCAAAGTGACGCAAATATATACCAAAACAACCCAAATCCTGCATCTTCAGGCTGTATGGTTACAAGTCACATCGCAGTAAACGGATTTATAGAAAGGGACCTCAACATGGCATTTAATCTGCGTAACCGGAACTTTCTCAAGCTGCTGGATTTCACGCCAAAGGAAATCGCGCACCTGCTGGATCTCTCCGCAGAGTTGAAGAAAGCTAAATACGGTGGCTATGAGCAGCCTCGTCTGAAAGGCAAGAACATTGCCCTGATCTTCGAGAAAGCTTCTACCCGCACGCGATGCGCCTTCGAAGTTGCCGCTTTTGACCAAGGCGCACAAGTTTCCTATATCGGCCCATCTGGCTCGCAGATCGGTCATAAAGAGTCAATGAAAGATACCGCCCGTGTTCTTGGCCGTATGTATGACGGCATCCAGTATCGTGGTTTTGGTCAGTCTATCGTTGAAGAACTGGGCCAATTTGCAGGTGTCCCGGTTTGGAATGGTCTGACTGACGAATTCCACCCGACCCAGATCCTGGCAGATTTCCTGACCATGCTTGAGCACGGTCAGGGCAAAAAGCTTTCCGAAATGAAGTTTGCTTACCTTGGTGATGCACGCAACAACATGGGAAACTCCCTGATGGTGGGTGCAGCGAAGATGGGCATGGATATCCGTCTGGTTGCTCCAAGCCAGTTCTGGCCGGAAGAACTGCTGGTTGAAGAGTGTCAGGCGATTGCCTACAAGACCGGTGCGCAAATCACCCTAACAGAAAGCGTTGAAGAAGGCGTTCAGGGCTGCGATTTTCTATACACCGACGTGTGGGTTTCCATGGGCGAATCAAAAGAAGCATGGGATGAACGTGTTGCCATGATGAAGCCATATCAGGTCAACATGAACATGATCAAAGCCACTGGCAATCCAGACGTCAAATTCATGCACTGTCTGCCGGCGTTCCATAATGATGAAACCACCATTGGTGCAGAGGTCGCGGAGAAATACGGCATGAAAGGGCTCGAAGTCACCGAGGACGTCTTCGAATCTGAATACTCCATCGTGTTTGACGAAGCAGAAAACCGCATGCACACCATTAAAGCAGTGATGGTAGCCACGCTGGGCAGTTAATCCCATTGTACCGATGATGAAGCCGCGCACCTGCGCGGCTTTTTATTTTATAGGGCGACACGATGTCATTCGCTCTGCCTTGCACAGGACAAAAATGGGCGTATAATCCTTCGCAATTTGTCAAAAAAACGAATCGGAATGCCAACATTAGCGACACAACTGACTGCTAAAACCTGCCGAATCTCGGCACTGGCACCGTTTTTTGTTTTTACTGGATTCTCAAGAAAAGCCTCCTGATCGGGAGGCTTTTTTTTGACCAAAATGTACCATCCACCATGTTGCACTGGCTGTTTTCACCTAGCCAACGCATGGAATCTGTTAAGGGAAGAGAAGACATGGCGACCTCGCTGCACAATAAACACATCATCTCCATCCCGGAGTTGTCCCGCGAAGAACTGGAACTTATCGTCGACACTGCCGGCAAACTGAAAGCGGAACCGAACCCTACCGTGTTGAAAAACAAGGTAGTCGCGAGTTGCTTCTTCGAGGCATCAACCCGCACCCGCCTGTCTTTCGAAACAGCGGTTCAGCGTCTTGGTGGCACAGTCATTGGCTTCCCGGATGGCGGAAACACGTCTTCAGGTAAAAAAGGCGAAACCTTGTCTGACTCGGTACAGGTCATCTCTTCTTATGTTGATGCGTTCGTAATGCGTCATCCGAAAGAAGGCGCAGCCCGCCTGGCTTCAGAGTTCTCCAAAGGCGTGCCAGTGATTAATGGCGGCGATGGCGCCAACCAGCACCCAACCCAAACCCTGCTGGACCTTTTCAGCATATACGAAACCCAAGGGCGTCTGGACAACCTGAAAGTGGCCATGGTCGGTGACCTGAAATACGGCCGCACGGTGCATTCTCTGACTCAGGCACTGTCGAAGTTCGATAACAACCAGTTCTATTTCATTGCACCGGAAGCACTGGCGATGCCAGATTACATTCTGGAAGAGCTGGACGAGCAAGGCATTCCTTACAGCCTGCACACCAGCATCGAAGACGTCGTGCCGGAACTCGACATCCTATATATGACCCGTGTCCAAAAAGAGCGTTTTGACGAATCCGAGTACCAGCACATCAAAGCGGCGTTCATTCTCGACACCCCTCAGCTTGCCAATGCCCGTGATAACCTCAAGGTGCTTCACCCACTACCACGCGTAGATGAAATCACAGTCGCAGTCGATAAAACCCCTTACGCCTACTACTTCGAGCAGGCGGAAAATGGGGTGTATGCGCGTCAGGCATTACTGGCACTGGTTATCAACGGAAGCGTTTAAGGCAGGAGAATCAACATGGTTAAAGAACATAAATTGCAGGTTGAAGCCATCAAGAACGGCACAGTTATCGACCACATCCCTGCTAATGTCGGCTTTAAGGTCATGAAGCTGTTTAAGCTACATAAAACCAACGAACGCGTGACCGTGGGTTTGAACCTGCCTTCCTCAGCACTCGGTGCGAAAGATCTGATCAAGATTGAAAACATCTTCGTGTCTGAAGAACAGGCGCAACAACTGGCACTCTACGCCCCTAAAGCAACCGTCAACCAAATCGAAGACTACCAAGTCGTCGCGAAAATCCCCCTGACGCTGCCTAAAAGCATTCTGGGCGTGTTCCGTTGTCCTAACTCCAACTGCATCACTCACGACGAAAAAGCCGTTGAGAGCAGCTTCAACGTGATTGAGAAAACTGACGATATCCACCTTAAGTGCAAATACTGTGAGAAGGTGTTCTCGCGCGAAATCATGACAGAAAGCCACTGATCGTTTTCTCTGCACTGAAAAAGCCAGCCTTTGCGCTGGCTTTTCTTGTCTATGAGCGGAACATAACATGGTGTCGGGTATAAAATGTGATGGAATTGGGTTTACGTCGGGCGAGTCGCCATGCAGACTAACCACCCTACCGAAAAACATTGAATGAAGGATTGGTAAATGACTAAAGTGCTTCACACTGAACACGCTCCAGCAGCAATTGGCCCATACATTCAGGGCGTCGATATGGGTAACATGGTACTGACTTCAGGCCAAATCCCAGTGAACCCTGTCACTGGTGAAGTGTCAGCAGACATCGCGGTTCAAGCACGCCAGTCTCTGGAAAACGTGAAAGCGGTTGTTGAATCTTCTGGCCTGACTGTTAGCGACATCGTTAAGCTGACCGTATTCGTAAAAGATCTGAACGACTTCGGTACTGTTAACGAGGTATACGGCAAATTCTTTGACGAGCACGGTGTAGAACACTACCCAGCACGCTCTTGTGTTGAAGTCGCTCGCCTGCCAAAAGATGTTGGTATCGAAATCGAAGCGATCGCAGTACGCAAATAATCTCTCTCAAGGTCTGATGACTTTGATATCGGACGAGAATGAAAAAAGCGACCACAAGGTCGCTTTTTTATTATCTGGGCATATTGTTAAGCCGCCAACTGCACTTCAATCTTGTCGACAACCTGACGAAACCAGGCCGTAAACTGCTCGGGCTTATCCCCCATCGCAGCACTCATTTCCTGCTGAGACCACCAGCGCCAGTCCATCACTTCATCAGGATTGGGTGCAAGGGAAATATCGTCTACCTGACACACGATGATTTGGTCCAACTCATGCTCAGTCAGATTGTTATCAAGCTCAGCGCGATAGCAAAAAGATTCGCCCATCTCGAAGCTGAGCGGCGCAACAATACCCAGCTCTTCGTTCAGGCGACGCTTAGCAGCCTCTTCAAACGATTCCCCCTGCATTGGGTGCGAGCAACAGGTGTTAGTCCACAACCCACCACTATGGTACTTACCCATCGCTCTTTGCTGGAGCAGGTATTCACGGCCCTGCGGTGTTTCCCGGTAAATCATCACCGAAAAAGCCAGATGCAATAGTCCTTGCTCGTGCGCAGCCAGTTTCTCAGCCAGCCCTGTTGGCTCGCCGCTTTCTGTTACCAGAACAACCTTATCTCTCAGCATACCTGCCTTACTTCTCTTACAAATCAGAGGCTTTTAAAAACACAAAAGGATACGCACCTGCGTATCCTTTTGTTCATTGTTACAGAGTGTAGTCTATTATTTCTTGTTGAGCTCGGCGACTTCCGCGTCCAATTCTGCCAGCTTCGCCGCCATGATGTCATGACACTTCTTCGCCAATTCGCGCACATTGTCTTTGTCATAGCCTTCGATAGAAATCGGATCCATCACTTCCACAATGATGTGTCCGTTATCGCCACGTGAAGCACTCAGGTGCTTGGTTGAGCTACATACGATAGGAACGATAGGAACACCTGCACCGATGGCAGCATGGAACGCACCAGTTTTAAATGGCAGCAGACCACGGCCACGTGAACGCGTACCTTCTGGGAACAGCCATACAGACACGTCTTTGTTTTTGACTTGGTCGACGACCTGACCAATGGTACCCATTGCCTTGCTGCGGTTGTTACGATCAATCAGGATGTTGCCGGTTAGCCAGTAAAGGGTGCCAAAAATAGGAATGTATGCGAGGCTTTTTTTACCCACGGTCACCGCACGTGGACGAACAGCATTAGATACCGTTACCAAATCCCAGTTGCTCTGGTGGTTGGCGATATAAACACAGGTGCCAACATCTTTTGATGCTTCAGACTGGCGCAGGTCAAGCTTGATACCAAACAGAGAAGAAAGCTTGCCGAACATGCGGCCAAAGGTATAAACGTGCTTTGGATTTCTCGGGCTGAACAGGCAGTAACCACAACCGAATACAAGCATGAAAATCGCAAACAACGCGACAGCCAGCAGTCGCAGTATAAAGTACATTCAAATTCTCCTAACACCATTTAGCCGCAAAGAATCAGGCTGTTGGCCTGGGGCGGTCGGGTAAAAATTACAGCGTACACTTGTTCGCTTAAATTGACTGCGACTAGTATACGCATGCGTTAACAAAAATCATCAACCTTCGGTTAACATGACGAAAAAAAGCCCTCCGTAGAGGGCCTTTTCTTATTCAGCTTCCGGAGTATCTGGCGCTGAGATTTCTGCCGACGATGTATCCGGTGTTGCTACTTCAATCGCCGTTACTCGCTGCAAACCTCGTGGCAACATCGAGCCACGTCGGCCGCGCTCACCACGGAAATTATCCATGTCCGTAGGTTTCAGCGACAGTTTGCGCTTACCAGCATGCAGAGTCACGGTTGAGCCTTGCGGAATCACAAACAATTGCGCCAACAACTCTTCACGGGCTTTCGCGCGCGCAGAAGGAATGTTGATGATCTTGTTGCCCTTACCTTTGCCCAGCTCAGGCAACTCTTTCACTGGGAACACCAGCATACGGCCTTCGTTAGTAATAGCGACGATATCGTCATTGTCGATATCAAACACCCGTTGTGGCGGCATCACTTCTGCTGCTTGAGGCAGGCTCAACAGGGCTTTACCACTGCGGTTTTTCGACAGAAGGTCGTCTTGCTTACACACAAAACCATAACCCGCATCTGATGCCATCAACACAAGGTGATCATTCTCGCCCATCATCACATGGCGCACTGTCGTGCCTGCAGTGATATTCAAGCGGCCGGTAATCGGCTCACCCTGACTACGCGCTGAAGGCAAACTGTGCGATTCCAGCGCATAACTTCGACCGTCAGTGCCTATGAACACAGCAGGCTGGTTACTCTTACCGCGCGCAGACGCCAGGTAATTGTCACCAGACTTATAGCTCAACGTGGTCGCATCAACGTCGTGACCTTTCGCATGACGGATCCAACCTTTTTCAGACAGAACCACAGTGATTGGCTCACTCGGGATCAAATCGCGTTCTGTCATCGCTTTTGCTTCAGCACGCTCAATCAAAGGTGAGCGGCGATCGTCACCATACTTCTCAGCATCTGCCAGAATTTCTTTCTTCAGCAGGGTATTCATACGGCGCTCAGAACCCAGCAGCTTTTCCAGTTGCTCGCGCTCTTTGTTCAGCTCGTCCTGCTCGCCACGGATCTTGATCTCTTCCAGTTTTGCCAACTGGCGGAGTTTGATTTCAAGGATCGCTTCGGCTTGCTTCTCGCTGAGGTCAAAACGACTCATCAGCTCTTTTTTCGGCTCATCTTCGGTGCGGATGATCTCAATCACTTCATCAATGTTGAGATACGCAGCCAACAAACCTTCCAAGATGTGCAAACGAGCCAGTACTTTGTCCAGACGGTATTGCAGACGGCGACGCACGGTTTCGCGGCGGTATTCCAGCCACTCAGTCAGGATTCTAACCAGACCCTTCACCTGAGGACGGCCATCAAGACCAATCATGTTCAGGTTAACTCGATAGCTCTTTTCCAGATCCGTTGAAACGAACAGGTGGTTCATCAGTTGATCGCAATCCACACGGTTTGAGCGTGGAACAATCACAATACGGGTCGGGTTTTCATGATCCGACTCATCACGCAGATCGTCGACCATCGGCAATTTCTTCGCGCGCATCTGGTTAGCAATTTGCTCCAGAAGCTTCGCACCGGAAACCTGATGCGGCAGCGCGGTGATTACGATATCGCCGTTATCTTTGTGCCAGCAAGCACGCATCTTGATGGAACCACGACCATCGCGGTAAAGCTTCTTAAGCTCTACCTGCGGTGTAATAACTTCTGCTTCGGTCGGATAATCTGGGCCTTTGACGTACTCAAGCAGGCCATCCAGATCCAGTTTTGGCGTATCAATCAAAGCCACCAGCGCATCGGCCACTTCACGGGCGTTGTGCGGTGGAATGTCAGTCGCCATACCGACAGCAATACCGGTCACGCCGTTCAGCAGGATATGCGGCAGACGAGAAGGCAGCGCTTTTGGCTCCTTCATGGTGCCGTCGAAGTTTGGCTGCCAATCGACAGTGCCTTGCCCTAATTCAGACAGCAGCACTTCCGAGAAGCGTGACAAGCGCGATTCGGTGTAACGCATCGCCGCGAAGGATTTCGGATCGTCAGGCGCCCCCCAGTTCCCCTGACCATCAACCAGCGGGTAACGGTAAGAGAATGGCTGTGCCATCAATACCATGGCTTCGTAACAGGCAGAATCACCGTGCGGGTGATACTTACCCAACACGTCACCGACGGTACGGGCAGATTTCTTGTATTTGGCAGTTGCCGACAAGCCAAGCTCAGACATCGCATAAATAATGCGGCGCTGTACCGGCTTCAGGCCGTCACCGATAAAAGGCAGTGCTCGGTCCATGATGACGTACATCGAATAGTTGAGGTATGCATCCTCAGTAAACTTCCTCAGCGGAAGCTGTTCGACACCATCATAAGTGATATCAGTCATTGAAAACGTCCGATCTTAAAATTCTTGCTTAAACTTCGGTCAGCTCAGCCATGTCGCCTTTATCTTGCAACCAGTGGCGGCGGTCTTCTGCGCGTTTCTTACCCAGCAGCATGTCCATCATGCGATCCGTTTCTTCCTGATCGTCAATGGTCAACTGAACCAGACGGCGGGTATTCGGATCCATGGTGGTTTCGCGAAGCTGCAGTGGGTTCATCTCACCCAGACCTTTAAATCGCTGTACGTCGATTTTGGCGCGCTTTTGGCTCAAACGCTCAAGGATGCCGGCTTTCTCTTCGTCATCCAGCGCGTAATACACTTCTTTGCCGCAGTCGATACGGTAGAGCGGTGGCATTGCCACATACACGTGACCGGCTTTTACCAGTGCCTGAAAGTGCTTCACGAACAGCGCACAAAGCAGTGTGGCGATGTGAAGACCATCCGAGTCTGCATCGGCGAGGATACACACCTTGCCGTAACGCAGGCCGCTTAAATCTTCACTGTCGGGGTCGATACCCAATGCCACAGAAATATCGTGGACTTCCTGAGACGCCAAAACCTGATCGGCTGAAACTTCCCACGTGTTAAGGATCTTACCGCGAAGCGGCATGATGGCTTGGAATTCACGGTCACGGGCTTGCTTGGCAGAACCACCCGCCGAGTCACCCTCGACGAGGAACAGTTCGGTACGCGCCAGATCCTGCATTGAGCAGTCAGTGAGCTTGCCCGGCAGTGCTGGGCCTGACGCCACTTTCTTGCGCACTACCTTCTTCGCCGCGCGCATACGGCGGTGCGCGTTTGCAATACACACTTCCGCCAGTTGCTCCGCCAACTGCGGACGCTCGTTCAGCCACAGACTGAAGGCATCTTTGACAACGCCTGAGACGAAAGCAGCACATTGACGTGATGACAGACGTTCTTTGGTCTGGCCGGCAAACTGCGGATCCTGCATTTTTACAGACAGCACGTAGGCACAGCGATCCCAGATATCATCGGCTGTCAGCTTCACGCCGCGCGGTAACAGATTGCGGAATTCACAGAACTCACGCATCGCATCCAGAAGCCCCTGACGAAGGCCATTCACGTGCGTACCGCCCTGAGCAGTTGGGATCAGGTTAACGTAACTTTCAGCAATCAGTTCGCCACCTTCTGGTAACCAGATAACCGCCCAATCGGCCGCTTCATGTGGCGCGTTGAATTCACCCACAAATGGTTCTGCTGGCAGCAGTTCGTAACCTTTTACGCCTTCTGCCAGATAATCTTTCAAACCACTTTCGTAGCACCACTTAGTGGTCTCATCGGTGTTCTTGTCGGTGAAGACAATTTCCAGACCAGGGCAAAGCACAGCCTTGGCTTTCAGAATGCTTTTCAGACGGGAAACAGAGAATTTCGGTGAGTCGAAGTAGCTGGCATCAGGCCAGAAGTGAACGCGTGTGCCTTTTGCACGGCGACCACAGGTGCCCGTCACTGTCAGTTCCTGTACTTTATCGCCATGCTCGAAGGCGATTTCATACACCTGACCATCACGTTTTACCGAGACTTCGACACGGTTAGACAGGGCGTTTACAACCGAAATCCCCACGCCATGCAAACCTCCGCTGAACTGGTAGTTCTTGTTGGAGAATTTACCACCTGCGTGGAGCTTACAAAGGATCAGTTCGACCCCTGAAACACCTTCTTCCGGGTGGATGTCCACTGGCATACCACGGCCGTCATCAATCACTTCAAGGGACTGGTCCGCATGAAGGATGACTTCCACTTTACGTGCATGTCCCGCCAATGCCTCATCGACACTGTTGTCGATAACTTCTTGACCGAGGTGATTTGGACGGGTCGTGTCTGTATACATGCCGGGACGACGACGCACCGGCTCAAGACCATTGAGAACTTCAATGGATCCCGCGTTATAAACTTGCTCTGTCATAGATGAATGGTTTTCTAAATTTTGTCACATGGTCAGTGATGCCGCGCTAGCTTGTCAAATAATGTCACAGCTAACGAGGTTATTCTGTGAGTTGGGGTCACAGTCCCAGGAATTGAATGATTTCAGCGGGGTATCTGTCGAACCCAACAAAGGCGTGATCGCCACCTGCTTCAACGGTTTGCCTGCATCCCTGGTATTTAGCGACAGCCTCTCGGTAATCAAGCACTTCATCGCCCTCTTGTTGCAGCAGCCAGAGTCTCTCCGGATGGGAAATCGAGGCCACATCCAAGGCTTTCAGCTCATCCATATGATGAGGTTCAAGCAGGTACTCTTCTCCAGTGTAAGGATTTTGCTGTGGCCCCAAGTAGTATGCCAGTAAGTCGTAAGGCTTCACGGCTGGATTCACCAGCGCGGCACGACAACCATACTGGGCGTTTAGCCAAGTCGATAAATAACCACCGAGAGAACTACCAACCAAACCTATATGATAGCCACCTTTATAGGTTTCGATAATATGTTTGAGTTGGTGTGCGGCTTCGGCAGGGTAACAGGCGAGACGGGGAACTTCCAGCTTTATGTCTGGGCGCTGCAGTTCGCACCAAGCCCGCATCTGCTCTGCCTTTGCAGAAAGTGGCGAGCTGTTAAAACCATGGATATAGAGTAGCAACGAGGGCATATTCAATAGCCTGAGGAATTCATATCAGGCTGAAATTCCGTCCCTTTAAGTCGTCCTACATGAGTGATGATAGTGCCGTCCTGATGCAATTCAATCTCACGCCAACCAGGGTTAGTACAGTCCAGCGCAAAGTCATCAGAATCCGGTTTGAATTGGATGCAGGTTGAAGGTGCCGCCATCACACGACGACCTTTGTATTCAGTATCCAATGCCTGATGAATATGGCCACACACTACCCCTTTAACATTGTTGTGCTTTTCAACCACCGTCCAGAAATCTTCCTGATTGTGAAGTTGGTGTTGGTCCAGCCATGCACTGCCAGCGGGGAGTGGATGGTGGTGTAGCAGCACCAGTGTATGACGGTCTTTGTTCGTTGATAGTGCGGTAACAAGCAGGGACAGTTGCTCTTTAGAGAGACGACCGTGCGGTACGCCTTTAACCTGGCTATCTAACACCACCAGTTGCCAATGCTCTCCAACCAACACGCTATCGCAACGTTGCAGCGAGGATTGCGCCAGAATGGATTGCATTTCCTGTTGGTAGTCATGATTGCCAGGTAGCCAGAAGCAAGGCTCTGACCAGTGAGCAATCCCATCGACAAAACGCTGATAGGATTCAGCTGTGTGATCCTGGGAAATATCGCCGGTCGCGATAATGGCATCAAACTCAACATGACTGGCTCGAATCTCGTCGACCACTGCCTGAAAACTCGCAGACGTATTCACCCCAAGTAGACAACCATAGGGGTCAGCAAAAAGATGGGTGTCTGTAATTTGTAACAACCGGACGGTCTGGCTGTGTTGGCTAGGTAGATGGCTTATCCGCAACGTCTTGAAAACCCTGATCGTAAATACGCGCTCATGCACGTCATACTAATAAATTATATTGTGTTTTGTTATACCGTTTTGCAGGCAATGCGCTAACCAGTCTGCAAGAAAAGCATTCACCTGATGCTTTTCATTTCTCTGGTGCATACGCGGGTTCGGGTAATCATATCGCGGTTGGATGCGAGAAATCTGCTGCGTGGTACACACTTCGGCCACACGTGCATCATGATACATACGAACTGTGAGTCTGGGTCGCAAATACTGGGGTACCTCACCACGCTGCCAAATATCGAGCAAGGTGGTGTAACGCGTCGACTCTACGATATCCATCTGGAACTCATGTCCCTGGATTTCGTACACGCAGGAAACCCCCACGTTGTCATCACGCGGCATCAGTCTTAGCAATTTAGCGTAATTAGTCTCGTACATGCGCATCAGCGCATTCAGGTCGACCTTGTATTGCCTCAACATACCTTTATTCTCAATCGCTACTTCATCAACCAATGGAAGTCGACTCGGAGCGGACCCTGTCACGATTCAGTGCCAGCCACTGCAATGCAATAATAGAGGCGGCATTTTCCACTTTTCCGTCTTCTATCCATTGCATCGCGGTATAAAACGGCACCACGTGTACCAAAATATCTTCACCTTCTTCCGGCAAACCATGAACGCCTTCTGCCTCTGATGCGTCCACCAGCCCGAGGTACAGATGGATGCGCTCAGAACACCCGCCAGAGCTCGACAGGTAGTTGGTCATCGGCTCAAGCTTACGGACAGAAAGCCCAGCTTCCTCATCCGCTTCACGCACCGCAACCTCCTCAGGGGATTCATCCTTATCGATGATCCCTGCGACAATCTCAAGCTGCCAGGGAGAATCGCTTGCCACCATTGCTCCGATACGGATTTGCTCAACCATTACAACCTGGTCAGTGACCGGGTCGTAAGGAAGCATTGCAACGGCGTGGCCGCGCTCGAAAAGCTCGCGTTCAATGGCATCACTCCAGCCACCGGCAAAAAGTCGATGACGAAAGCGATATTTCACCATCTTAAAGTAACCATTATAGACAACGTCGTTTGCTTCAATTTTGACGTCGCCTTTCCCAAATTGGGACGGCGCATTTTGCTGTGGCACGGAATATCCCTTTATTCCTGCAAACGGGGAGCAAATGATAAATGGTCGAAATGTGGGGCTGCAATGTCATACCTGTACTTTTTTGGTATGGATTGCAGAATTATTTGAATATCTTTATTGTCCAGATGGTTTTACAATCAATTTTTCTCAAGAAACCATCACATTGTCAGTTTCAAGTAAGCATCCATAGTTTACACTAGGCTCGGACACCTATTGGTAATTGACGAGATAACGATAAGTTCAGGGACTACCTATTATGAAAAAATTGCTCCCCCTTTTTATCGGGGTTGCGCTGGGCACTGCCGCTCCCCTGGCAAGCGCTGACGATTTGATTCAGGTTTACGAGCAGGCAAAACAAAGCGACCCACAACTTCTACAAGCAGCTGCAACCAAAGACGCTGCCTTTGCTGCCGTCGATACCAACCGCGGCACGCTGCTGCCACAGATTAATCTTAATGCAGGCTACAACCTTACCCGCTTCAGCACGAATGGTCCCGGCGTATCTGACACCAACGTTTTATCAGCAGGTGTTGATCTAAGCCAAGAGCTTTTCGAGCAGAATAGCTGGATTAACCTTGATATCGCCGAAATCACTGCCCGTCAGGCAGATGCTGTTTATGCGGCGGAGCAACAAGGACTGATCCTTCGTGTTTCCCAGGCTTATTTCAACGTGCTTCGTGCCATTGATGATCTGATTTTCGTCCGCGCAGAAAAAGCGGCGGTTGGTCGCCAATTGGAGCAAACCAAACAGCGCTTTGAAGTCGGCCTATCTGCGATCACCGACGTGCATGACGCACAAGCGCAGTTTGACTCAGTACTGGCGCAAGAAATTCTTTCAGAAAACCAGGTTTCCAACAGCTACGAAGAGCTGCGTGAGATAACAGGTACCCGCCACGCTGACCTTTACGTGCTTAACACCAAAACCTTCTCTGCAACCCGCCCAGGGCAAGCCGCAGATGAGCTGGTGAAACAAGCTGAAGAAGGCAATCTGAGCCTGCTGGCACAGCGTATTTCACGCGACGCAGCAAAAGAGCGTATTAGTCTGGCTGAGTCAGGTCACCTGCCATCACTAACTCTGAATGCGGGATATGGTTACGCAGACACAGACAACAAAACAACGGGTACTAGTGGCGACAATAACCAGTTCACTGCTGGCATTAACCTGAATATGCCGCTTTACACGGGTGGTACTATTAGTGCAGGCGTGAAAGAAGCTCAGTTCAACTATGTTGCCGCGTCTGAACGCCTTGAAGGCACTTACCGTTCAACGGTGAAAGATGTGCGTGCGTTTTATAACAACATCAATGCCAGCATCGGCGCACTGCGTGCCTATGAGCAAACTGTGGTTTCACAACGCTCAGCGTTGGAAGCGACAGAAGCTGGCTTTGAAGTCGGTACCCGAACCATCGTTGACGTGCTGGATGCAACCCGTCGTCTGTACGATGCAAACCGCAATCTGTCAGATGCACGCTACGACTACATCCTAAGCGTACTGCAACTGCGTCAAGCGGTAGGTACTTTGAGCGAGCAAGATCTGGTTGATATCAACAATGGTCTTCTGCCACCGAAGAAGTAATTTTCGGTATGCATAAAAAAGGCGCCTTAGGCGCCTTTTTTTGTCTCTATCTCGGTCTGTCACAAAAGCCATTAGGCCTTGTTGTGACCACCCAGAATTGAGTTAATTATCTCTGTGGTTGAACAGCCATCTTCAAAGTTCAGTACGCGAACTTCACCACCAGCCTCAATCACTTCTTTACCGCCTGCGATATCTTCAGGCTTGTAGTCACCACCTTTTACCAGAAGGCTCGGTAGCACTTCACTGATCAGACGTTGTGGTGTTTCCTCGCCGAATGGCACAACCCAATCCACTGCCCCCAAACCTGCCAATACGGCCATGCGACGATCGGTAGGGTTTACAGGACGACCCGGACCTTTTAGCCCACGTACAGATTCATCAGTGTTCACAGCGACAATCAGGCGGTCGCCTAGTTTCGCGGCTTCATTCAGGTAAGCGACGTGTCCTGCGTGCAGAATGTCGAAACAACCGTTGGTCATCACCACTTTCTCGCCACGTGATTGCGCCATCTGAACAGCGGCTTTCAGCTGTTCTTCAGTCACAACGCCATAGCCAGAATGATGGCTGCCATGCACGGCTTCTGTCAGTTCAATGGTAGACAGAGTGGATGTACCCAGCTTACCAACCACAACCCCCGCCGCTGCATTTGCCAACGCACAAGCATCTTCAATTGGCTTGCCTGCAGCCAGAGAAGCCGCCAGTACCGAAATTACGGTATCGCCTGCACCTGTCACGTCGTACACTTCTTTTGCCAATGTTGGCAGGTTCAGTGGTTCGTGGCCTTTACGCAGTAAGGTCATGCCGTTTTCACTGCGGGTAACCAGCAGAGCTTCGAAATCAAATTTTTCGATAAGCGATAGACCACGCTCAACAATGTCCTCTTCAGTACGGCAAGTACCTGCTACGGCTTCAAACTCACTCATGTTTGGCGTCAGCAGTGTCGCACCGCGGTAGCGTTCAAAGTCAGCGCCTTTCGGGTCAACCAGTGTTGCTACACCTGCTCGGCGAGCCAGCTGGATCATTGGCTGAACATTTTCTAATGCGCCTTTGGCGTAATCAGACAGGATCATTGCCTTCGCTTTTGGCAACGCCGCTTCGATACGAGCCAAGATCGGCTGAACATCTACATCTTGGAATCCTTCTTCGAAGTCCAAGCGGATTAGCTGTTGGTTACGGCTCATTACACGCAATTTGGTGATGGTTGGATAATCTGCCAGACCAACAAAATCACATTCCACTTTCAACGAGCTAAGAGTGTTGTTCAACACTTGCGCCTGCTCATCCTGGCCCACCAAACCAATCAGTTGTGCCTTGCCACCCAGCGCTGCGATATTCATCGCCACGTTGGCAGCACCGCCTGGACGCTCTTCAGTCTGGTTGATTTTTACAACCGGTACCGGAGCTTCCGGAGAGATACGTCCCGTAGGGCCATACCAATAGCGGTCAAGCATTACGTCTCCAACAACCAGAACGTCTGCTTGCTGATAATCAGGCAAAGTCAGTTTCATTGTTTTCTCCAGGGAAAAAGGAACGTCGGCGATATTACCATAAACACTGCACTGCAACAGCCATGCGAGCAATAACTCAACCCTTCAATGTCTGCAGTAAGATAGCTTGTTGACGAACTCTGACTATTTCAAAAGTTTCGGTATACAATGACGACCATATTTTCTCGCTTGATTCAGGAAACACGCATCGCTATGAGCAACCATTCTGACGCTCCGACTTTCCAATGGTCCTTACTACATCCTAAGTATTGGCATACCTGGATTGGTGTCGGATTGATGTTCCTGATCAGTTGGATGCCTTATCGCCTGCAACGTTTCCTGGGCCGTAAACTTGGCTTGCTGATCATGAAGTTCTTCAAAAGCCGTAAGAAGATTGCATCAAGAAATCTTGAGCTTTGTTTTCCTGAGATGACAGGTGGTGAACGCGAGGCATTACTGAAAGAAAACTTCCAACACATGGGGCTCGCTTTTTTTGAAACCTGTATGGCATGGTTCTGGCCTGCTTGGCGTATCAAGAAACACATGAAGTACGAGGGCTTTGAACAAATCGAGGATTTTAAAGCGAACAAAGAAGGTGTACTGATCATCGCGGTGCACTCTTTCAACCTTGAGTTGGGGGCACGTGCTTTTGGGGTTCACTCTCCAGGTTATGGTGTTTACCGACCCAACACCAACCCTGTTTATGATTGGTTTCAATACCGAGGCCGTACTCGCGAAAACAAGTGTATTGATCGTCGCGATGTAAAACAGATGATCAAACGTCTGCGTCAAGGCGGGCTAGTTTGGTATGCACCAGACCATGACTACGGCCGCCACCGCTACGCATGGGCACCACTGTTTGCGGTAGAAAAAGCCTGTACTACGACAGGAACACACTTACTGGCATCTGCCAGTAAGTGTAAGGTTGCTACTTTCACCATCACACGCGACCGCGAAGGTACCGGCTACACCATGAGACTGGATCCGCCAATGGATGCTTTCCCATACGATGACGCAGATGCTTCTGCGGTTTATACCAATAAGTTTGTGGAGCGCTCTATCATGCGTGCGCCTGAGCAATATATGTGGCTACACCGCAGATTTAAGAGCCGCCCTGAAGGCGAACCCTCGCTATATGACTAAGGAATCAAATAGCTTGGTCCTTCGCACAATAAAAAAGCGGCACCGAATCAGTAGCCGCCTTTTCATTTTCTAGGGTCTGTTTTACACAGGCTCCATCCACTCTTCCCAAGCCGCTTTCACCGCGTCACGCTCTACTGTGAAGGCGTTGTCATCCACTTCCACAGAAGCATCAAGCAGATTCAGACGATGGATTTCATCGCGCATCACGACATAAGCATCTCGTAAAGTCAGTGCCTGCGGCGTGCTGAGAATGCCTGCTTGTGCCATATCTTCGAGGATGCGGACGTTATCACTCCATCGGGTCAATGCAGGTTCGTCATTAGCATTCGCCAGCACGAAGAATTGAGTCATAAACTCAATATCTGTAATCCCACCTGGGTCTTGCTTGATGTGGAATTTGCCCTTTTCTTTACTTCCAAGATGGTCACGCATTTTATGGCGCATCTCGACCACTTCCTTGCGAAGGGCATCTATGTCACGCGCTTTAGTCAGCACACGCTTCCGCAAATCCGCAAAACCCTTGGTCAGGAGTGCATCACCATAAATCAGCCGGGTGCGCACCAGCGCCTGATGCTCCCATGTCCAGGCTTCTTCGTTCTGATATTCTTCGAACGAATCCAGTGTCGTCACCAGCATCCCTGATGCACCCGAGGGACGAAGGCGGGTATCAATTTCATACAACACACCGGACGCGGTGCGGGTAGAAAATAGATGGACGATACGCTGCGCCAGTCGCAGATAGAACTGACGGCTGTCTATCTCTTTCGGGCCGTCTGTGTAGGTGTTATCCGGGCAATCGTGCACAAACACCACATCCAGGTCTGAGTTATAACCCAGCTCAATCCCCCCGACCTTGCCATAGCCGATCACCGCAAAGCCACGACCATCGCGGCCAGACAGGTGAGACGGCTGTCCGTACTTTTCAGTCATCTGATACCAGGCTTGATTCACCACCGCTTCCACGATGGCTTCAGAAAGATAGGTCAAGTGATCGCTCACCTTCATCACTGGCAACACATCAGCAATGTCAGCCGCAGCGATACGGAGCAACTGGGTTTGCTTGAATTGGCGAATGTTTTCCATTTGCTGTTCCATATCCTCTTCCGGAATACGGGCGAGAAAATCAAACAGCTCGTTGCGGTATTGGTCGAGTGGCGTTGGATTGTAAAGGTGTTGCAGATCCAGAAGCTCATCCAGAAGGATCGGGTAATTTGCCAGTTGCTCTGCCACCATTGGGCTCGCGCTACAAAGGCGGACTAACTGGCTAATCGACCCATGGTGCTCATCGAGAAGTTCCAGATACGTTGTCCGTGTAGCGATTCGAACAAGCAATTTGAGCACCCGCTCAAGCACAGCCATAGCATCTTTACGGCACACAATGTGGCTAAGCATCAATGGCATGAGTCGGTTCACCACTTCACGGCCACGAGGGCCTAAAGTGCGTTTAGCCAACTCTTCTTTGAATCGCAGCAGCGCTTTGGCCTGATCTTCGGCGCTTTGCGCCTGCATGTCAGTCAGGATCTTCTCCACCAAATCCGGATCGCGGGCAGCATCCCAGATCTCACTGAACT
Source organism: Grimontia marina (assembly GCF_900060185.1). Taxonomy (GTDB): domain Bacteria; phylum Pseudomonadota; class Gammaproteobacteria; order Enterobacterales; family Vibrionaceae; genus Enterovibrio; species Enterovibrio marinus. Next base: position 38,233 of record NZ_FIZY01000032.1, read on the forward strand.
CAGCGCCGATCTTCTCTTCTTCGTTTTCCTCTTCGTCGCCAATCAGGTTATCGAAGATGTCGTGTACACCCTGCATATGGAAAGCAATTTTCTCACGCAGCGCGTCCCACTCCGTTTCACCCATGGCCACGGCAAGGCGCAACCTGTCACGATCGTTATCTGGCAAGGTTTGGGTTTGCTTATCGCCAATGGCTTGCAGCAAGTTCTCCACCCGGCGCAGGTAGCGGTATGATGCTTCGAGCGTGTCAGCTTCCTTCTCCGGCAGCAGCTCCAATTCGCGAATAGCCTTCAAGGTGATGAAAAGACCTCGTTTACGCAAAATCGGATCGCGACCGCCTCGGATAAGCTGGAAAGACTGGACGATAAACTCGATTTCACGAATACCACCCGCCCCCAGTTTGATGTTGTCTGTCAGGCCACGGCGACGCACTTCACTGCGGATCATCGCTTTCATACGACGTAGAGACTGGATCGCACTGAAATCGATATATCGGCGGAATACGAAGGGACGCAGCATCTGACGGAGAGTCTGGTAACAGGCAAACTGCTCTTTCCCCATCACCCGCGCTTTGATCATCGCGTAACGTTCCCAGTCACGCCCCTGCTCCTGATAGTAATCTTCAAGCGCTGCGAAACTCATGACCAGTGGGCCACTATCGCCAAACGGGCGAAGGCGCATATCGACGCGGTAACAGAAGCCATCATAGGTTTGCTGATCCAACGCTTTGATCAAACGCTGACCGAGACGGGTGAAGAACTGAGCATTGGCAATGCTGCGGCGCGCACCTTGCGTTTCGCCGTTCTCGGGGTATGTGAAGATAAGGTCGATATCAGAAGAAAAATTCAGCTCGCCACCACCCAGCTTGCCCATGCCGAGGATCAACATTGGTTGCGCGTTTCCTTCTGCATCACATGGCGTTCCCCACTCATTGCAGCAGAAACGGTAAAGCCAGCTATAGGCTTCCATGATCATGGCTTCTGCCAGTTTAGAGAGATGGGAGAGACCATCATCAAGGGAAATGATGTCGTTAAAGTCATGCCACGCCAGCCAAACCATTTCGCGCCGACGGAAGCGACGAAGCTCACGCAACAGGCCATTTTCATCCTGCTGACCATCGAGATGCTCTTTCAGAAGCTTGCGGTATTGCGCAATACGAAGACCAGAGCCGAGATTATCCTTCAGCCAAGGAAGCAGGTTTTCGTCATGAAGCACCGATTCCTTGATGAAATCACTGAGTGCCAATGTGCGGGAAAGGGTATCCCTGTCAGCACCTTGCCATTGTTCGAAGTTCTCGGGCTGCTTTTCAGCCAAGGTGTCGATAGCGCGGTTTGCGCAAGCTTCCAGTTCCGTAGGGAGCGGCATCGGTATTCTTTCCTTTGACCTTTCTAGTTATCCTTAAAATATCATAAAAAAAGCCCACACAATCGGTGGGCTTCCTCATTCCTAAACGGAAATCAAATCGCAAACTCTTTGATTTTCAAATCCAGCTGTTCTGCATTGCCCTGCATACTTTCCGAGGTTTCCGCCAATTCAGTCACCACAGTGACCGATGCTTCCACCAGCTCACGGACATTGGTCAGGTTTTGGTTCATCTCATCAGCTACTGAGGCTTGCTGCTCTGCCGCTGTAGCGATATGAAAGTTCATGTCGTTGATTTGGCAGATTTGATCCACGATCAGGGTCAATTCTTCACCTGCTTTGCTCACAGACTCTACGCTTTCCACCGCTTCCACCACGCTTTGCTCCATCAGGCCAACCGCTTGCTGCGCGGAGGATTGAAGCTGGGTGATCATATCCTGAATTTCTACGGTGGCTTTTTGGGTGTTCTGTGCCAAGTTACGCACCTCATCTGCTACTACAGCAAAACCCCGGCCCGCTTCACCGGCACGCGCAGCCTCAATCGCTGCATTAAGTGCCAACAGATTAGTTTGCTCAGAAATCCCCTGAATCGTCACCACCACAGAGCTGATCTTCTCAACGCGCTCTTCCACCTGATTCACCACGCTCGCAGACTCGCGGATATCATCAGACAGCTTATTAATGGTCGAAATGGTATTGCTGACGTATTGCTGGCCGTTCGCCACCTGACCGCGGGAGGCTTCCGTCGCCTGGGAAGCTGCACGGGCGTGTCCCGCCACGTCTTGTACTGTCGAAGTCATTTCGCTCATTGCCGACGCCAACTGGTCAATTTCACCGAACTGCTCTTTGGCAGACTCTCGGGTTTCATCCATGCTGATGCTCATCACTTCAGCCATTGAAGACAGTTCCTCAGAAGAGCTACGTTGGTTTTTGATTACGCCCGACAGTTGAATACGGCTTTTTTCCAGCTCACGCGCCAACTCGCCGAACTCATCTTTGCAGTCCATCACCACTGGCACACTCAGATTCTTCTGAGCCATGTTACGCATACCGTCAATCAGGCAATTTATCTGGCGAAGCATCAGGTTAGAGCCGCCCAGTAGGATGATCATAAAGGCAACAATCATAAGCGCGGTTTGCCATGCCATCTGCATCAGGTAAGCGTTATAGTATTGCTCAGCTGCAGAGTCTGGCTGGGAAGAGATAGACAGCCAATCTGTGTTTCCTACCGGCACGGCAATGCCATGACGGCCTTCGTTGGCTAGGTGGTAAGTAAATTCGCCTTGAGTATTTCGAATCACTTCTGTCAGCATGCGGCCATTTTCAAGTGGCAGGTTCAAACCATCAAAATTACGGATGCTTGGGTGCGCCAGGACTTCACCGGTTTTACGGTTGGTGAAGTAGATGTACTGGTTAATTCCGCTGGTCGCATTTTCACTGCTCACCACACGCTGAAGCAGCGCGGCTCCGTTTTCTTCTTTCAGAAGCTCTTTTGCCATTTCAGCGCTTCGCAATGCCAGACTATGGCTCTGTGCCTCGGTCACTTCACTGACAGAGTCACGGAACGTATTGGCGTCCCACAGCTGTTTTGTCACCAATAGCAAGGTACTGAAAACCATTAAAAGAATGAGTTTGGGAACCAGTTTGATGTTGGCAACGGCCTTTTCCCAAGGCCTAAATATCATCTGTGACATTCTCGATGACTCCTTGATAGTTGCATCGCCTAAACTGCGATACAGTAGAGAGAAAGCAAGCGGAATAGGGTTAGGTATCTGTCGAGAGTAAACTTCGGTAGAAATGCTGAGCCCTAAAGAACTAACGGCAGCACAGGTTGTTTATTGAGTGATGAGCGAGACTGAAACGAAAGACTTAGATCTGAATCCGATGGGATTGTTGAGTCTGTTACTTTCCTTTGTCTCACTTTGTGTAGTCACTACCATTTTATTGCTGCCTAAAAGCGACCCTCTTTATACCTTATTGCTAGGCATCGATACGCTGATTTGTCTGATATTTTTGCTACAAATCGCCCTGAATCTTCTCAAAAGTGATAATAAAGTCACTTATTTAAAAACGCATTGGATAGATATCCTCGCCAGCATCCCTGTGGTTGAAGCATTACGTTTCGCCCGCATTTTTCAGATCTTCCGAGTCATCCGCCTTATTCAGCAAAGCCAGTCGCTGCTCACCTACATGAGCGAAAACCGAAACGAAACCACCATGGCGACCATTCTGCTGTTACTAACGGTTTTGGTTTCAACTGGTTCTGCCGCAGTCTTTGCACTCGAAAGCCCTTCAGACGAGGCCAACATCACAAGCCTGACTGATGCTATTTGGTGGGTGTTTGTCACCATTTCCACCGTGGGTTATGGCGATTACTACCCTGTGACGCCGGCAGGACGCGCTGTCGCGGTAATAGTGATCATGTGTGGTGTCGGTATTTTTGGTGCCATTACCGGCCTTGTGACTTCCTATGTCACCAAGCCAGAGAAGAAAGCGCAGGAAAGAGAAGAACGCCGCCGCGAAGCGCTGGAACTGATTCTCACGCAGCAAACCGAAATATTGGAACGTATTACGGCAATTGAAGCCAAGCTGGAGAACAAACCACCTCCGCAGCAAGCAAAAAAATAGCGCCGTCAGGCGCTATTTTTCGATATTCAGAATTTAGATATCCCAGTAGGGATCCAGCGTTAGGCCAATCTGACGCGATTGCATCATGGCATGCAGCAAAGATTCTTCTTTGCGGCTCAGCCATTTCTCGATTTGCGCGCGATCTTCTTCTTCCAAATCTTCATCATCTGCCAGCTTTCTCACTGGCTCAAGCAGTTGAAAATCCTCAATACCCTGCAACAAATCCAGCCAAGGAAGGCGGAAGGTTTCACGTTCTTCACTGTCATAAAGGGCAGCAACACAACATCCTGACATCAGGTTCCGAGTCAGGCGCGGCTGTTGATCCAGATATGCAAATCGATCAAGCTCATTCCCTTCCGCAAAAACAGTCAACAGTTCATCCCAGGACTGCGCCAGTGAACGATTCGCAAACTGACGGATAGGTTCACCCAATTTCTCGCGAGCTTTGTCATCAAGGAAAGGTTGCCAACCACGGGTGAGGATCCAGCGGCTCAAATCAAGTAGCAGGTTGCAATAACGGCTTGAGTGAAGGAGTTCCAGCACTTCAGCACGCTCTGGCAATTCATCATATCGGTCAGAGAGCTTTGCCATCAGTGGCTTTTGCGCATTCAGTTTACGCAGGAAGTGACCTTTATCGTCAAGCAGGCGCTCAATGGCACGGCCTTCATAAACCCAATCCAGCTCCCCTTCCAGCCATTGCAGCTCCTGACGAAGCAGCGCACTGGCGCGACGCGGAATCAAACCACCATAAAGCACCAAAGCCTGACGGATCAGCGACACCGCATTACACATCTCGAAGATGGCTTCCTGCTCTGGGCGCTCCACATAGACCTGCTCGTGGTAGTGCCAATGATCGAGCGCATGCTCGAGTGCTTTCACAAACGACTGATCTACCGACATCTGGCCGTTAACACCAACCATGGTCAGCGGTTTCACCGGATCGCCTTCATAGCCAGTCGCCAGGCGATATCCGCGCGCTGCTTTACTCAGGTTGCCCAAACGCAGTCCACCGTTTTCTGCCAGCTCTCGCGCCAGCACAAACAAGGCATCCGTCTGACCAGACTTCAGCTCAAGCTCAACTTCGCAAATCGGGTCGTAACCGCCGTCCTCAGTCGTGACTTCGCCGCTGTCATAAGCCAGCTCCACTTGACTACCGTCAGGCATCGCAAGCAGCCACTGCTGGCGCTCAAAATCTGTAGAGAACAAAGGATTCAGGTTGGCACTGAGTGCTTCGATGTCTAAGCCTTCTGGCCAAGCATCAGCAGGGATCAGTGAGAGATCAGGAACCGGAGAGTCCAGTTCTGCATTGTATTCCGGACGCTGGTGAAGTCCTGCAACAACGCGGCCTGCGGTTTTCAGTGTTTGCACGAACACATCGTCATACCGTCTGACACGAAGCCCTATATCATGGCTTCGTAGCAGGTAATCCGGGGTGTCGTAGTAGATATTACCGAGGTCTCGCTGGCGTTGCTGCAATACCTTTAAATCAGTAATTTTGTCCCGAATTTGGCGTGAAAAATCGCTTGAGACAAAAAACTTTAACTCTATCTCAGTTTCCATAAAGGTACCCATAACCAATAGCAGAACAAGGATATGGGTAATCGCCTAAGCGAGCAAGAGACTTTCATTGATCTGAAACGGTATCAATACAAATGTGATTACGATAACATTCGCCGCCTAAATAACCATCGCGTCACCAAAAAGCCAGACTCCTGAAATATTCAGATGGTTTTAGGTGTAATATTTAGCCTGATCCTTTGGACAGGTCTTTTAGGTAGATACGGCTATGCCTGTAAATACAATTGTTGGGCTGTTCGCAAAGAGCCCTCTAAAACCTTTGCAACGCCACGTGAGCCGCGTAAACGACTGCTGCTCGCTGTTAGTCCCTTTCTTCGAAGCCTGTGAGAAGGGCGATTGGGAACGTGCAGAGCAACTGCGCCATGAGATTTCCACGATTGAGAAAGAAGCTGATGCACTCAAGCGTGAAATCCGCCTCAAATTGCCTCGCGGTCTGTTCCTTCCGGTAGACCGCACTGACATGCTCGACCTGCTTATCCAACAGGACAAGCTTGCAAACCTCGCCAAAGATATTGCCGGCCGCGTGATTGGTCGACAACTCCAAGTCCCTTCCTTGCTCTACCCCGACTTCGTTGCTTACGTACAACGCTGTCTGGATGCTGCCGAACAGGCACGTCGCGTTATCAGTGAATTGGATGAACTGCTGGAAACTGGCTTTAAGGGACGTGAAGTCACTCTGGTCGAAGAAATGATCCACCAGTTGGATACCATTGAGGGCGATACTGACTCAATGCAAATCAAGCTTCGCCAGCAATTGATGTCAATCGAGAGTGAATACAACCCGGTTGATGTGATGTTCCTTTACAAGATTCTTGAATGGGTCGGCGCTATCGCTGATCAGGCACAACGTGTTGGCTCGCGTCTTGAGCTGATGCTGTCGCGCTCGTAACGCGCCATTCATCTAAGAGATAACAAGGTAATACAATGGAAATCCTAGCGAATTACGGCACCATTATTATTTTGGTGGCCGCAGTCTTTGGTTTCATGATGGCTATCGGTATCGGTGCAAACGACGTTGCCAACGCCATGGGAACGTCAGTGGGCTCTAAAGCACTGACCGTTAAACAAGCCATCATCATTGCGATGATATTTGAATTCGCCGGCGCTTATCTTGCTGGTGGCGAGGTGACAGACACCATCCGAAAAGGGGTGATTGAAACGTCGCTTTACGCCTCCCAACCTGAAGTGCTGGTTTACGGCATGATGTCAGCTCTGCTCGCGGCGGGCACCTGGCTGCTGGTTGCGTCCTACATGGGCTGGCCAGTTTCCACCACTCACTCCATTATTGGTGCCATCATTGGTTTCGCCTGTGTCTCTGTCGGCACCGAGGCTGTTGATTGGAGTTCCGTGCAAGGCATCGTAGGTAGCTGGCTTGTCACGCCTCTAATTTCCGGTGTGTTCGCCTATGCCATTTTTGTCAGCGCGCAGCGCCTGATCTTTGATACCGACAAACCTCTTATCAACGCCAAACGTTTCGTTCCGGTATACATGTTCCTGACCGCGATGATTATCGCCATGGTAACGATTAAGAAAGGTCTTAAGCACGTTGGTCTGCATCTTTCTACCGGCGAAGCAGTGATGGTATCTATAGCGGTTTCTTCTCTGATCATGATGTTCGGGTACGTCTACATCAGCCGTAAATACAAAGATGACACAGCAAGCGCAAATGGCTATCAAGGTGTTGAGCGCGTGTTCAGCCTGTTGATGGTCGTAACCGCCTGTGCGATGGCATTCGCACACGGTTCCAACGACGTAGCAAACGCGATTGGTCCACTGTCGGCTATCGTTTCTACCGTTGAACACATGGGCCAAATCACCGAGAAGAGCACAATTGCATGGTGGATTCTACCGCTGGGTGGTATCGGTATCGTGGTGGGTCTGGCAACACTGGGTCACAAGGTGATGGCGACCGTAGGTTCAGGTATTACTGAACTGACACCAAGCCGAGGCTTCGCTGCACAGCTGGCAACCGCATCAACGGTTGTTCTGGCATCTGGTACGGGCCTGCCTATCTCTACCACGCAAACGCTGGTCGGTGCGGTGTTAGGTGTTGGTTTTGCCCGTGGTATCGGTGCACTGAATCTGGGTGTCGTGCGTAATATCGTGGCGTCCTGGGTCGTCACCCTGCCAGCCGGTGCGCTGCTTGCGGTGATTTTCTTCTACGTCATGCAGGCTGCATTCGGCGTATAAGACAAACTAAGAAAGGCATTTCAGTCACGTTTTTGTGCAGTGATGTCAGTCTTCGGTCAAAAAAGGGAGGTAATGCCTCCCTTTTGTTGTACCTGAACCCCAAAATTTTTTAGTATTTGGCACAAACAGATACTCACGACCAAAACAAAGGAATACTCCGTGAAGCAACTTTTCTCTGCCCTGGCTGTACTTATGATGCTGGCGGTCCCTGCTGCACATGCGAAGGACAACTACATCTCAGATGAGCTTTTCACTTACATGCATTCTGGCCCGGGCACCCAGTTCCGCATTGTCGGCAGTGTAGACGCGGGTACCAAGGTAACAGTTGTGGACACTAACCGTAACGCTGGCTACACCCAAGTTATCGATGATCGTGGTCGTAAAGGCTGGGTTGAGACCAAGTATGTTTCTAACCAACCAGGCCTGAAAGTTCGTGTACCTGCATTGGAAGAAGAACTGAAGCAGGTAAAAGAAGCACTGTCGAGTGCACAAGGCGACGCGGAAGCAAAAACCAAAGGCCTGATTGAGTCGCTGGATCAGCGTAACTCACAGGTAAAAGAGCTTGAGCGACACACCAGCGAGCTGAATCAACAACTGATCGACGCGCAAACCGAAATCCGCGAACTGCGCGCACGTATCGACACTCAGAAAGATGATTTACTGATGCGCTACTTCGCTTATGGTGGCATGGTTGCCGGCGGTGGTCTGCTGTTTGGCCTAATCCTTCCGCACCTGATCCCACGCCGTAAAAAGCGTAATAACGGCTGGGCGTAAGAAATAAATAATCGAACGAAAACAAAAAAGCCGCGGAAGCGGCTTTTTTGTTTTCAGAATACAGAGCCTTGGGTTACCACGTGGTCAGCGCTGGAATGGCGATGAGCGCATCTTCAAACTGCACCACCACCTGCAGGGGTTCGATCCCTCTAAGCAACACACCATCTGCCACAAACTGCCCTTCACGGGCTTCTTTTCCGTTCACTTTCACCCAACGATTGTTCTCATTCGAAGTATAAATATGGGTCTGAAAATCCATTGTAGGTAAGCGGTTTAACTGCGCAGAATTCAACTCAGCAATCGGCACAACATTGCTTTCTGGCTGGGCGCGATCCAATTTCGCTTCTAGGGTTCGGCTTTTATCACTGCCCATAGCGGCTTCGACTTTCTGAGCCAACTCAGGGGAAAGCTCAGACAAGTCCAAATCTTCCAGCGTGAGCTCATCACTCCCTTTTAGCTGAGTCTGATTTGGCGCCGTAAAGGTTGTGCTACCAAGTTTTACCACTTCAGGTTCTGAAGGCTCAGCCTGAGCAATCTCTTCTTCCACAACGGGTTCAATGACAGGCTGCGGCAAAGGCGCAAGCGCAAGTTCAAACACCTCTGAGTCCGGCATCACCACTATCTCACCTTCTGAAAGCGCCAACTTCTCGCCCGGTGTAGCATCGATGCTGCCCACCAACGTTGGCCCCGGCATTTGCAACACAGAGTCCAGCACCATAAAGGTCATTGCCCCAGGAATACCATCTGCATCCAAGCCTTTGCTTCGCTGGAACTCACGCACTTTCACGCGCTGCTCCTGCCCAAAGGTGTTAGATACCGGCGAATTCTCGCCAAGCACCAGATTGAGCCGTTGATCCAACCACTGGACGCGCTCGCCACGCTGACCGAAACGGATAAAGTTAGGGTTACCCAATGGCGGACGCCAAAGCACCAATGCTTCGCCGTTCCAGTATTGGTTCAGAAATTCCTCGCTCACCAGCAGATGTTTGTCAGCAGCCAACAGTTCAAACTGACCATCGCCCCTGCCATAAAGTACCGCAAACCAGTTCTGGCCACCTGTGCCATTCATTTCCAGCACAGCGGGACGATCAATGGTCAGCAATTGAGATAACGGCAACTTGCCTTTGAAACAGGCAAGCTCGCCACGTACTTCCGATGAACAGCCCGCTGCCAGCACATCTGCATCAAAGCCCCAAAGCTTATAAAGGGACTGCATAGACGAACCTGCACTCAGACTCTCACGGGTCACCTCGCCAAGTGGCAAAGTGACAATGGTTTGAACCGGCTTAGTGATCTCTACTTCCACCACAGATGTCGGCTCAGTAACGACAACCACGGGCTCAGGATTTGCAGGTACGACGTCTACTGGTTGCGTCACCACCACAGGTGCAGGCGGTTCAGACGCCACCACCATGACTTCGTCCTCTCCACCGCTACCGAGCCCAACTCGAATAGCAATCGCCAGCAGTGCGGCACCACCTATCGCGCCTGCATACACTGGCCAGTAACGCTTGTAATCTGTCTGAGGCTTGCTTTGGGTCACGCCCTGCCATTCCAGTACATCCTGACAAGCGCGACCGGCAATCTCTTTGTTCACTTTCTGACGCGATTCTTTAAACGCCATCTTCAGCGCTTTATCACACACCAGATTCACCAGCCGCGGTACACCACCTGTCTCCTTGGCAATCAGCTTAATGGCGGCCCCATCAAACAAAGGCTCAAGCCCACCCGCACAGCTGATGCGGTGCGTGATGTATTGGTGAACTTCATCTGGTGTGAGAGGCATCAAGTGATAACGTGCGGTAATGCGCTGAGCAAGTTGACGAAGATTAGACTGGCGCAGCATTTGTTGAAGCTCTGGCTGACCAATAAGGATAACTTTTAACAACTTTCGGTAAGACGTTTCGATGTTGGTCAGAAGACGAAGCTGTTCCAACACATCTGGCATTAAATGCTGGGCCTCATCCACCAGCAACACAGTTTGGATGCCTTTGGATTCGTTGTTGAACAACTTATCAGCAATCGTGTCATACAGACGCTTGAAGCTGTCATCGTCTTTGTATTCCACGCCCAGCTCATCGCAAAGCGTTTGAAGCAGTTCGAGAACAGAAACACTCGGGTTCAGGATCGTTGCCACCTGTGTTTTCTCAGGTAAGCGATCCAACAAGGCTTTCATGGTGGTGGTTTTACCCGTGCCCACCTCGCCGGTTAAAAGCGCCAGACCGCCGCCGTCCTCAATGCCATTCAGGACATGACTCAGCGCTTCTTTGTGCCTTTCGCTTAAAAAGTAAAATTTAGGATTAGGCACGATCGCAAATGGCGATTCGGTTAACCGGAAAAAGTCTTGGTACATGAATATTTCTCTGTTCCCTCAATGGCTCGCAAGGTAACGCGGCCTAAAGATGAAGTAAAGTCAGCCAAAGCTTCAGACTATGTAATCAGGTACAGGTTCGCACCTTTTACACACATCCCTGTATTCTGCGCACGGTTCACGCCTGCATAGACGCATGGTTTCGGTATATGATGATCACATTATTACTTAGATTTCGGATAGTAATGTGAAAACCTACCTTGTCGGCGGTGCGGTACGCGACGAACTGCTCGGTCTGGAAGTCAAAGATCGGGACTGGGTCGTGGTCGGCGCAGATATTGATTCCATGCTAAACGCGGGTTACCAGCAAGTGGGCTCAGACTTCCCCGTTTTTCTGCACCCTAAAACCCACGAGGAACACGCACTGGCGCGGACAGAACGAAAATCTGGCAAAGGCTATACAGGCTTTGTCTGTGATTTCACGCCGGACGTCACGCTGGAAGAAGACTTACAGCGACGCGATCTGACCATCAATGCCATTGCCAAAGCCGAAGATGGATCTCTGATTGACCTTTACGGTGGTCAGCAAGATCTCAACGATCGCCTGCTTCGCCATGTTTCTCCAGCCTTTGTAGAAGACCCGCTACGTGTGCTGCGCGTTGCACGCTTTGCGGCGAGGTTCCATCATCTGGGGTTTCGCGTGGCAGATGAGACCCTTGCGCTGATGCAGGAAATCGTCGAAAGCGGCGAGCTTGAAGCCCTGACCGCCGAGCGTGTCTGGAAAGAGTGGGAGAAATCGCTCTCTTCCCAACACCCTGAAGTGTTTTTGAGCGTGCTTCGCGACTGCGGCGCATTAGCTGTCGTACTGCCTGAGATAGACGCCCTGTTCGGCGTTCCTCAGCCCGAACAGTGGCATCCGGAAATCGACACCGGTGTTCACACCCTGATGGTCGCCAGACAAGCCGCACTGTTGACGGAAGACCCAGTCATCCGCTTTGCTGCTCAAGTTCATGATTTGGGTAAAGGTCTGACACCCAAAGAAGAGTGGCCAAGCCACAAGCTACATACAAAGCTCGGTTTGAAACCGATCAAAGCCCTGTGTGAGCGCATCCGTGTGCCAAACGCCTACCGCGACGCCGCGCTTTTGGTCTGCGCCGAGCACACCAATGTGCACAACGCAGGCGAGCTAAAGGCCGCCACTTTCGTCAAGATATTCGACCGCAATGACTGCTGGCGTAAGCCCGAGAAAATTCCTCAGCTCGCCACGGCGAGCAAAGCCGATCACCAGGGCCGCACTGGCTTTGAAGAGCGTGATTATCCCCAGTCAGAATGGCTGACTGGCGCGTTTGATACCGCCAGTGCTGTCGAGGTTAAACCGATTGTTGCTGCGGGTTTTAAAGGCCCAGCAATTCGCGAAGAGCTGACTAGGCAGAGGGTTGAGGCAGTAAAGGGGTATCTCGAAGGACATAGGGTCCTAGGTTCCTAGAAGGCAATATCTCCAACTCCAGACGTAAAAAAGCGGCACTATATCAGTTGCCGCTTTTTCTATTGCTAGGATCTGCTCTTGCTGTTCCTAGGGCCTAGGATCTGTTTTCCTAGCCCTCAAGCTCTTATCGTGTAGCCAAAAACGCCATCAGGCCAAGACCCAGCGCCACACGGTAAATCACGAATGGCTTCATGCCCATCTTGGTCACGAGTTTCAAGAACCAGTGAATGCACGCATAAGCACTGATGAATGAAACCAGCACGCCAGTCAAAATAGGCGCCCACATGACTGGCACGTCACTTTTCATGAGGCCTAAGCCAAGGTAAGAACCCGCCAGCACAATGATTGGAATCGACATCAGGAAAGAAAAACGCGCCGCAGCTTCGCGGGTATAACCCAGATAAAGCGCCATGGTCATAGTTGCGCCAGAGCGGGATGTGCCCGGGATCATTGCCAACGCCTGTGCAATACCAATCCACAGTGCCATTTTGGACGTGGTTTTGTATTCATCAAACTCACACTTGGCTTTCACGTCCACCCACCAAAGCAGCAGACCGAAAACAATACAGGTCACTGCAATCACCCACGCCGAACGCAAGTACATTTCGATGATGTCTTTCATGAACAGGCCGAAAATACAGGCAGGAATCGTTGCCAGTGCAATCATCCATGCCAGTGTAGCATCAGAAGAACGCTCGCCTTTGAAGATAGAGCGGAAGAATGCACCCAGCAACTGCGTTACTTCTTTTCGGAAGTAGCCCACAACAGCAAGTAAAGTCCCCACGTGAACAGCGACATCAAAGGCTAAGCCCTGATCTTGCCAACCTAGAATTTCTGAAGGAAGAATAAGATGTGCAGAGCTTGAAACGGGAAGAAACTCCGTCAGACCCTGAATTAAAGCCAGCGCAAAGGCTTCAAACATGCTCATAGTTTTAAGTCACTTATAATTATTAAAAGGAGTAGTCGGCTACCGGCCAAAGAGGTTGTTGCTCAGAGAATGCCTCCCACGCTTCTTTATAGGTTTTGTCATCACCCGGAATCAATTGGTCAGGACAAAGCTCTGCCAAAGGCCACAGGGTAAAGGCAAATTTATACACATCATTGCGCGGTAATCTCGGGCCTTCCGGCTGCGACAGCTCACCGTAAGTCAGCAAATCGATGTCCAGCGTGCGATCGCGAAACTTGATAGCATTACGTTCGCGACCCCAGCGAGATTCAATCTCACGCAGCGCAGCCATAATGCCTTCGAGGCTTAATTCAGTGTGAAGTTCAACGACAAGGTTATAAAAATTAGGACCTTCAAAGCCAACGGGGACAGCTTCAAAAATGCGGGAACAACGACATTGGGGATCGAGCTCCCTAAGCGCAGTAATACCTTCAGAGATATGATGCTCGCGTTCAATGTTCGAGCCAACGCTCACCAAAACCTGAGTCACTTAGCGCCTCGCTCAATAACCACACCCACGGTGCGGGCCTGAGGAACAGCACCGGGTTTGCTCACTTTCACGCGAACCCAAGGCACAGAGAACTGAGATTGGATCAGTGCCGCAATTTCTTCCGCAACACGCTCCACCAACAAGAAACGGCCATTTTCGACCAAATCGATGATAACGCCACTGACCGAGGCATAGTCCAGTGCGTAAGTGACATCATCGCTGTCCGCCGCAGGCTTGTTGTCGTGCGCCATTTCAATATCAAACACCAGCTTCTGTTTGATTTGTTGTTCCCAGTCGTAGACACCGATAGTCGTCACGACTTCAAGCTGCTCAATAAATACTAAGTCCATGTTCACTCAAAAATATCAGAGGTCGGATACCCATTATGCGCAAAAGCACGTAACATCGGCTCAACCGGCGCGATGGCCAAAACAGTCAGGGCGCGCATTATATCTACACAATATCCTCAAAAAAATGGATACTTTGTGTCTGGTGCGCGAACTATATCAAGTTCTCGCCGCCCTAGCGAATGTTCAACGTGGATGACTGAATGACTGCTTTTGGCCTATTGATGATTGTACTTGCATACTTACTGGGTTCCATATCCAGCGCAGTATTGATCTGTCGTCTCTATGGCCTGCCAGACCCACGTGAACAAGGTTCAGGTAATCCAGGTGCCACCAATGTATTCCGTTTAGGTGGCCGGCTTGCTGCGGCGCTTGTGCTGCTATGCGACATGCTTAAAGGCACCATTCCTGTCTGGGCGAGCTACCTGTTGGGCGTCAACCCTTTCATGCTCGGCCTGATTGGTATCGCGGCCTGCCTTGGCCATATTTACCCCATTTTCTTTCATTTTCGTGGCGGTAAAGGGGTCGCAACTGCACTTGGTGCCATTGCACCTATAGGCTTAGACCTCACCGGCATGATGTTAGGGACATGGATAGCTGCCGTTTTAGTCACGGGCTATTCTTCTGTCGGTGCTCTACTAACCTCTTTATTTGCTCCACTGTTTACTTGGATGGTCAAACCCCAGTTCACCATGCCTGTCGCCATGCTCTCCTGTCTTATCATTTTCCGTCATCAGGAAAACATTAAACGTCTCATCCGTGGCGAAGAGCAGAAGATCTGGAACAAAAAGAAGAAGCTGACAGAGAGCGAAGAGCAGGAAGGGAAAGAGATTTGAGGTCTCAGGGGCCTCGCATAGACAAATAAAAAAGCGGCACTGAAATTCAGTTGCCGCTTTTTCTGTTCTAGAGGTCTGCTTTTCGCTTTTACGCCTCAATCGGCTTAAGCGTATCAATCGGCCAGCGTGGGAAAGCTTTCACACCCAAATCATTGTGCTCGCCGTTTTTCAGGCGCTGCATGCCAGCGTAAGCAATCATGGCACCGTTGTCGGTACAGAACTCAGTACGTGGGTAGTAAACTTCTCCGCCGATATTGCTCGCCAGATCTTCCAGCTTGGCACGCAGATGACGGTTAGCACTTACGCCGCCAGCAATCACCACACGCTTCATGCCGCACTGCTTCAGTGCTCGCTTACACTTGATCACCAAGGTATCAACGACGGCATCTTCAAACGCACGGGCGATATCAGCACGGGTTTGGTCGTCATTGTCGTTCGCGGCAATGGTATTGGCGGTGAAGGTTTTCAGGCCAGAGAAGCTCATATCCAAGCCCGGTACATTGGTCATTGGACGTGGGAACGTAAAGCGGCTGCTGTCGCCCTTTTCTGCCAGTTTAGAAAGCAGAGGGCCGCCTGGGTAATCCAGGTTCATCAGCTTCGCGGTTTTGTCGAACGCTTCACCGGCAGCATCATCAATCGATTCACCAAGGATCTGGTATTCACCGATACCTTTTACTTCAACGATCATCGAGTGACCGCCAGAGACCAGCAGCGCAATAAACGGGAACGGAGGAGGGTTATCTTCCAGCATCGGCGCCAGCAAGTGACCTTCCATATGATGAACCGCCACCGCAGGAATGTCCCACGCGTAAGCCAAGCTTCGGCCAATCGTCGCGCCGACCAAAAGCGCCCCAACCAGACCCGGGCCTGCCGTGTAAGCCACGCCATCCAAGTCTTTCGGCGTCAGGCCCGCTTCTTTCAGCGCAGCTTTAACCAGCGGAATCGTCTTCTTAACGTGATCGCGAGAAGCCAGTTCAGGCACCACACCACCGTAATCAGCGTGCAGTTTTACCTGGCTGTATAAATGGTGCGCTAACAGACCTTTTTCATCATCATAAATAGCCACGCCGGTCTCATCGCACGACGTCTCGATGCCCAGAATTCGCATAACACCTCAGCTCACTTGGATCACAGATCGATCCGCTTTCGATCTGCTGGTTTCTAAATCAGGCGGCAATCTTACATGGGCGGCATCAAATTCACCAGTTATGCTTTACAAGCACCCTAGTATCGGATTAGAATTCCGCACCATTTTTAATCAAAGCTGGTCAATCTGTCTCCAGCGATAACTGACTAACCCCTGAGGTGAAAGGCACATGCCAGTAGTTAAAGTACGTGAAAACGAACCATTCGACGTAGCACTGCGTCGCTTCAAGCGCTCTTGTGAAAAAGCAGGTATCCTTTCTGAAGTTCGCCGTCGTGAGCACTTCGAAAAGCCGACTACCGTTCGCAAACGCGCTAAAGCAGCTGCAGTTAAACGCCACCTGAAAAAGCTGGCTCGCGAAAACGCACGTCGCGTTCGCCTGTACTAATTACGATTAATACAGGATTGCGAGATGGAATTGATTGAACGTCTGAAAGACGAACAAAAAACGGCGATGAAAGCCAAAGACAAACCTCGTCTTGGCACTATCCGTTTGATCATGGCTGCCATTAAACAGCAAGAAGTTGACGGTCAGAAAACTCTGAACGAAGACGAAGTGCTGGCAGTGATGACCAAAATGGTTAAGCAGCGTCGTGATTCTGTTTCGCAATATCAGTCAGCAGGCCGTGATGACCTGGCTGATGTGGAACTGGCAGAAATTTCCGTTCTGGAAGAGTTCATGCCAAAGCCACTCAGCGACGAAGAAGTTGATGCTCTGGTGAAAGAAGCCATCGCAACTTCTGGAGCAGGCTCCATGCAAGACATGGGTAAAGTCATGGCCGTTCTGAAACCTCTGGTTCAGGGCCGAGCTGACATGGGTAAAATCAGCCAATTGGTTAAAGCTAATCTGGCCTAACTTTTATCCGACCTGCAAACAAGCCGTGCTATCCATTTTTGGAGTGCGCGGCTTGTTCGTATTCGCTCAGTAGCAAATACTGAGAGTACCCTCTTCTCTTATTCACCGAACGCATAAAGGTTTATGGCAGGAAAGATCCCACGCTCATTCATTGATGATCTGCTAGCACGACTCGATATTGTCGAGCTAATAGACGCGCGGGTGAAACTTAAAAAGCAAGGCAAAAACTACGGTGCTTGCTGTCCTTTCCATAACGAAAAAACCCCGTCTTTCTCCGTCAGCCAAGAGAAACAGTTCTATCATTGTTTTGGTTGTGGTGCGCACGGCAACGCCATCGACTTCGTCATGGAGTTCGATCGCCTTGAATTTGTCGAAGCCATCGAAGAATTAGCATCCTCACTTGGTCTGGATGTACCAAGAGAGCAATCCGGCGGTGGTGCCCCGAAAGGGCCTTATGCACGCAGCGATCAGAAACGCGACCTTTACCAGATGATGGGCCAAATCGCCCAGTTTTATCAGGGTGGGCTGCGTAATGAAGCGGGTAAGATAGCGATTGATTACCTCAAAGGCCGTGGCCTTTCCGGTGAAATAGTGCAGAAGTTTGGGATTGGCTACGTCGCTGACGAATGGGATCAGGTGCGTTCACGCTTTGGCCGTGACAACACCAGCCAGCAGGCACTGGTATCAACCGGCATGCTGATAGAAAACGACAACGGACGCCGTTACGACCGCTTCCGTGGCCGCGTGATGTTCCCTATTCGTGACCGTCGTGGACGTGTTATCGGTTTTGGTGGCCGCGTCATTGGCGATGGTACACCGAAATACCTCAACTCACCGGAAACACCGATATTCCACAAAGGACGTGAGTTGTATGGCCTGTACGAAGTGTTGCAGGCACACCGCGAGCCCAAGCAATTGCTCGTTGTTGAAGGTTATATGGACGTTGTCGCGCTGGGGCAGTTTGGCATTGATTACGCCGTTGCATCACTGGGCACCGCCACTACCGCAGAACATATGCAAACCATGTTCCGCCAAACCTCCAACGTGATTTGCTGCTACGACGGTGACCGAGCGGGACGTGACGCCGCATGGCGCGCAATGGAGCAGGCACTTCCACATTTGGTAGATGGACGCCAGCTCAAATTCATGTTCCTGCCAGATGGTGAAGATCCAGATTCCATGGTTCGACAGGAAGGTAAAGAAGGCTTTGAGCAGCGTCTCGCAGGCGCAATGTCATTATCCGAATTCCTATTTAACACCCTCATGGAACAGGTCGACACCAGCAGTCAGGAAGGCAAAGCCAAGCTCACCACCTTGGCCGTACCACTGATTGATAAAGTGCCGGGTGGCACACTTCGTCTCTACCTACGTAACATTTTGGGCCAGAAGCTAGGTCTACCTGATGAGCAACAACTTGAAAAGCTCATCAGACGACAAGGACAGACGCAAACGCGCAAGCCCTTGCCGGAAATGAAACGCACGCCGATGCGCGAAGTTATAACCCTGTTATTGCAGAATCCAGGGTTTGTAGAAAACGTACCGCCACTGGATGGGGTGGAAGAGCTCGGCATGCCCGGCTTAAATTTATTCACCACCATGCTTGAACTTTGCAGAAACCGTCCCAATATTACGACAGGACAGCTGCTCGAACATTGGCGCGGCACAGAACAAGAGGCATTGTTGGCCAAATTGGCAAGTTGGGAACTACCTATCAACGAAAACAATGTATTAGACGTTTTTTTAGACTCACTGGATAAAATTCTAGACCAGTGTGTCAAACAACAAATAGACAAGTTTCAAGCTAAAGATCGAAGCGTCGGCTTATCAGCCGAAGAGAGACGGGAATTATGGCTATTATTACAAAGCCGACCCGACTAGAAACTAGCCAGCATACTTGTATTTTGCTAAAATTGGCAGTTTGCGTTTCCGCATACTAAATTCTTCACTCAGACCCGAAGTTGGATATCGTCTATGGATCAAAATCCGCAGTCACAGCTAAAGTTGCTTGTCGCAAAAGGTAAGGAACAAGGCTATCTAACCTATGCAGAAGTAAATGACCACCTACCGGAAGACATTGTTGATTCTGATCAGATAGAAGACATCATTCAGATGATCAACGACATGGGTATTCAGGTGGTGGAAACAGCGCCAGATGCCGATGAGCTGATGATGTCTGAAACTGTCGCGGACGAAGATGCCGTCGAAGCAGCAGCAGCAGCACTTTCTAGCGTTGAATCTGAAATAGGTCGTACAACTGACCCAGTACGCATGTACATGCGTGAAATGGGTACAGTAGAACTGCTTACCCGCGAAGGCGAAATCGACATCGCCAAACGCATCGAAGATGGTATTAACCAAGTACAGGTATCGGTTGCCGAATACCCTGGCTCCATCTCATCACTGCTCGATCAGTTTGACAAAGTAGAAGCAGAAGAGCTTCGCCTGACAGACATCATTTCTGGCTTCGTAGACCCGAACCAGGAAGACATCGCACCTACCGCCACCCACATCGGTTCAGAGCTCACCGAAGAGCAACTGGAAGATGAGGATGATGACGGCGACGACGATGATGATGACGAAGAAGAAGATACCGGCATCGACCCGGAGCTAGCGCGCGAAAAGTTTAACGACTTGCGTGTGGCTTACGAAGGCATGCAACTGTCAATCGAGAAAAACGGCCGCTTCCACGAAGACACCGCTGGCGCCATCGCCGAGCTGTCAGAAGTGTTCAAGCAGTTCCGTCTAGTACCAAAACAATTCGACCGCCTGGTCAACGAAATGCGCGACACGATGGATCGCGTACGCACACAAGAACGCATCGTAATGCGCCTTTGCGTAGACCAAGCGAAAATGCCGAAGAAAGCCTTTGTACAACTGTTCAGCGGCAACGAATCGTCAGACAGCTGGCTAGATGAAGCACTGGCTTCAGAAAAGCCATACGTCGATCGCCTGAAGCAGTACGAAGAAGATCTTCGCCGCTGCGTACAGAAACTGAAAATCGTTGAAGACGAAACTGGCCTTTCTGTAGAGCGCGTTAAAGACATCAGTCGTCGCATGTCAATCGGTGAAGCGAAAGCTCGCCGTGCGAAGAAAGAAATGGTTGAAGCGAACTTGCGTCTGGTTATTTCTATCGCTAAGAAATACACCAACCGTGGCCTGCAATTCCTGGATCTGATTCAGGAAGGTAACATCGGCCTGATGAAA
The DNA here is from genome assembly GCF_900060185.1 of Grimontia marina. Classification (GTDB taxonomy): domain Bacteria; phylum Pseudomonadota; class Gammaproteobacteria; order Enterobacterales; family Vibrionaceae; genus Enterovibrio; species Enterovibrio marinus. Next base: position 58,383 of record NZ_FIZY01000032.1, read on the forward strand.
GCGGTAGACAAGTTCGAATACCGTCGTGGTTACAAGTTCTCGACTTACGCAACATGGTGGATCCGTCAGGCAATCACCCGTTCAATCGCAGATCAGGCACGTACTATCCGTATCCCTGTTCACATGATTGAAACTATCAACAAACTGAACCGTATCTCACGTCAGATGCTTCAGGAGATGGGTCGTGAGCCACTGCCAGAAGAACTGGCAGAGCGCATGCAAATGCCAGAAGACAAGATCCGCAAAGTGCTGAAGATCGCCAAAGAGCCAATCTCCATGGAAACCCCAATCGGTGACGATGAAGATTCACATCTGGGCGACTTTATCGAGGATACCACCCTCGAGCTGCCAATGGATTCCGCAACCATGAACAACCTCAAAATGGCAACCAGCGAAGTATTGGCTGGCTTGACACCACGTGAGGCAAAAGTTCTGCGTATGCGTTTCGGTATCGACATGAATACCGACCACACGCTGGAAGAAGTGGGCAAACAGTTTGACGTAACGCGTGAGCGTATCCGTCAGATTGAAGCGAAAGCACTGCGTAAACTGCGCCACCCAAGCCGCTCAGAAGTTCTGCGCAGCTTCCTGGACGAATAATCCAAGCGTATTTGAAGCAATATTGGAAAGGCGAGCACTGCTCGCCTTTTTCATTTCTGCGATTTGAACTAAGTGGCTAAAAAGCATACTGAATAGGGTGTGGTTACGTCTAGACACCCCTGCTTCCACCCCTTATAATCAACTCCCTACACGGCCCCTTAGCTCAGTGGTTAGAGCAGTCGACTCATAATCGATTGGTCCGCAGTTCAAATCTGCGAGGGGCCACCATATACAGAAAGGCCTGAGAGGTTAGTAACCACTCAGGCCTTTTGCTTTTTTTGCACTTTAAGGTGTAGTAGTGGGTGCAGTAAAGAGTTGGTACTAAACCTCCCACTCTTTGAGTTAAATACCCCTCACCCACTTTCGAACAGATCTTTGCCCCAATGTAATCTGATACCTACTTTTAACAACCACCATTGCAGCAAAACCGCAGCAACAATCTAAGCAATATTCAAATACTCAATAGAGCAATAAAGTGGGTTAAAAGAATGGTGGGAGCAACCAAAGTAGTAATCCCCCCAAAAAAACTATGCAACAAAAATCACATACTGTATGTTAGTACAGTATGTGTATGCACTCAGTATAAAAATGGAGTTTCACAGTATGGCGGCAAGTACACCATTAAAATATCTCATCGCGGTATTATTCGTAGTTCTATCTCTCTGCGGTACCGCTTTAGTTTACGTCAACGACCAATACAATGATTTACTCGCTAAACAAGACTTTATCAACAAAGAGCGAGACAAATTACATGAGTTGCAAATTGACTTTGAAAAGCAGAATGCTGACTCAAAAGTCGCATTTACTCAGAAAAAACAGGAACTCGAAAAACTACAACAACACCTAAAACTAGAACGTGAAAAACTTGAATCTGAAAAAAAAGCATATGAGTCTGATATAAAGCAAACACTTCAAGAAAGCCTTGCGGTCAAAGAGTTGCAGCTAAGAGCGCAACAAGCGGCTAACGACGAAAAGACCATAAAACTCGAGGAAGCTTTAGCTGAGGTTCAAGATAAAAAATCCGAATTAAAAAGAGAAATAGACTCGTACAATGAAAAAGCCCTAGCTTTTCAGAGCTTATATGCAGAGTATTCGGCTGTAGCAATTGAAGCGAAAGCGCAAGCAGTTGCAGAACAGGAAATTTTCGTCCAAATGAGAGAGTTTTCTAAGCTAGGAGTGAACCTTAGACATCAAGATTGGTGCGATAAGGATTACACCAGACGTTACTACCAAGCAGAAGGTATAGTGGCTCAGATAAATTCAATAGCTAGAGCCAACGGTTTATCCAATAAATATTCGTCGTTTGTGCTTCAAAACACTAGAAGAATATATAACAGCAGCGATGGTGTTTGCCAAAGCGAAAAATCTCAGGGGTAGCTCGTTGCTACCCCTAGCGACGTGATGGCTAGTTCGCAGTGCGAACGGAAAGGCTGCTCAGTAGGTGTTCGCACTGCGAACATCTACTGAGCAGTCGCTTTTTGCTGCGATGTTGCATCTATCCCCACTAAACGAGCCTGTAACTCGTTGCCATACTGTTCGAACGTCAGGTTGTCGACATACACCATAAAGTAAGCGAGAGTTGCTGCGACATCTCTACTGTTTCTATGAGCGGCAATCTCGGGTTCGCCCAGGATTGCCTCACTGGCATCTTGATATAGCTCGCTTAGAACAACATCAATCTGCTTCATTCGTCACCTCACCCGGGTTGAGATCTAGTGTCTCTCCCCCACTTTTATGATAAAAAAACAACGGGTAAGCAAGCCCGATGTTTCCGATATAACTTGATGCGATGACTCCATTAGCCAGAGTATCGCAGTCAAAACTCACCGTCCCAAGTAGACGGCAGTTACATCCTCTCTGGAATGGCCTAACTCTTCTGAGATGATTAGGCGGGACTCCCTATCCGTAAGCTTCTCTTCTCGAGTAAGCTCTTTTGAGCTCTTCCCTCCCGCAGCAGGAGCGCACCATCCTGTCAGCTCAAGGTATCGCTGTTGTGCATATGCGTGCCGAAGCCCATGACTTCTATCCAAGCCAATCTCGATGCAAGCTTTCTCGAAGCGTCTCAACTGCTGCACGTACTTGAGCTCAGGGGGGATCAATGAACCGGCTCCTACCAAGCTTTTCACTTCATCGATCAGACTTCGTTGTTCTTCAGTTCGGATTGGAATGTCACGAGGCCTAGCCCCCTTGGTTTTCACTATATGGAGGTGCGTTCCTCTATCGGCATCCCTTAAGATGATTTTCATCGCTTCTTCCCGCCTGAGACCAAAGGCTTTCTGCATGCGAAGGGCCGCTTCTAAATGTGGGTCCCCAATTGCTTTCAACTGTGTTTCCGACAAGTGTCTGGCTTTACTCTTGTTCGTCACATACTGACGTTTCGCGATACCAAGACTCGTATTGCTGGCAGGCACTAGGCCAGACTTACCTATCTTCTCTGCCAGCCAGCGTATGTGGGACATACGATTTTTGATGGTGCCAGCTGCCTTTCCACTCTCATTCCAGTGCTTCAAAAGCTTGTCGATATGCTTTCTTTTCAGATTTCTGAGTTCCAGCTTCTTCACTCCAAGCTCCCTGAGCTCTTTGTCTATAAGCTGGATGACCTTCTTACGTTCAGCTTGTGTTGCATGTGAACCGTCGCGGTTTCTTCGCAAGACCTGATTGGCCTGGCACATGAAATTGGTCGCCATGAGACCGTCTCCTTGTGAATTGATGAACAAAAAAAGCCAACGCAGGGCTGGCTTTGTCATGGCTGTTTTCGTTCGCAGTTCGTAAGGTGCAGCAGTCGTGGTACGTCGTATGATAGATAAGTGTTATTGCCCCCACTTTCTTTAAAAGTGCCTCTCGAACAAGCAAGAGATATTGGGACGATGACTACTGCGCGGATAAGAATTTCCGAACAATTGAACAGCCGTGAGCCGTGAACAATTGCCAACATCCAGATGCCCGTAGGGCTTGAGGAGTCGAATGCGCTGGTTGTTTGTGGGTTCTCAGTTCGAAGTAGTCTGTGCAGCAATAGCCGCGAGGTGTTACATGTCTAATTGTTGTCTATGCATTTGAAATCATCAAGGGAGTGTGGCGCAGGGAGCGCCATGCCTTCGGCGTCATTCGCTGAGCATTCAATCTTCTTGTGCTGTAGCCCAGTAAAATTGCGGAGTAGAGGTCCTGTCACTCTTTTTTGTCAGAGTGACAGGACCTGCAGAGTTTTGGTAAGGACGTTCGCAGTGCGAACTTTTTCAGTCACCTAAAGACAAAGGGCCCACAACTGTGAGCCCTTACACTTCGGCGATCTACTCTCATTCGTAGCAGTGACACCACATCCATTTTTCACAGTTCCTCTCGCCATAAAGTGCGTAGGTCGTACCGTCATTTTCCAAAACACTGAGAACGAACTCAGGGCAAAAGCCGTCCTCCTCATGACGAATCACTTCTACTTTCTGCAGTTCGGCACTCCCACGCTTGCAGACATAGTAGCAACCTGGCTCACGAGGAAGATCAAGCAGCCAAGCGGAGTATGGCACTTCAAGGTCTTCCTGCTCATCTAACTCTGATATGTACTTATCAACAATGCGCCAAACCTTAGCAGATGGTTTTTTGGGCATGCGGCAAGACTTGAACGGGCTATACATGAAAAGCGGGTGTGCTATAAAGCCAAAGCGATTGAAGAGCATTTCCAATCGCTCCCGAGTATCTTGCTCGGAGATGTACTCTACCCACGAATAGGTATCTGGTTTACCTGCATCATACAATGCAAAGTTAACATCCCTGAAAGCCTTTACCGCTAAGTTATCTCTTGCCCACTTGATAGCAGTAGCTCTGGACTTGAACGATTCTTGCCATTTTCCGCAGTCAAGGATCCACTTTCCTTCACGCTTTCCGAGGGCACAAATGGCATTCTCATGGTTAGGAGCAAAGCTCGCATCCATGTCTTCCTGGTGGTAGCCAAACAACAGCTGTTCAAACATCATGTCACCGAAGTTGCTCTGGATGTTTTCCCAACAGTACATTGGCACGCGCACATGCATTTCTGGATTCATAGTAATTCCCTCATACAGTAAGGCTATAAGCCTTCTTGTACCGCCCAACATAGGTCTAGCGGTGGTGAACGTGACCGAGTGATGCCAGTCACATGATCAATACTGAAGGAGAATTCAAGGCAGCGGCCTTTTGCGCAGCATTTGGCTCAATTAACATGTTCACAACCCCTGCACCCCGCGTTCTTCCGTGGTCACCTCATCAAAAAATGCTCTAAATGTTCGCACTGCGAACTTTAGGTCGGAATTCTGGGGAGCCAAGGACAAGTTTCCGAGACACGACACGCAGGAAGTTCGTTACGGTTTGCCAAAAGAGATCTGGCAATCTATTGATGGGCTTTGCGATTGAGTTTAAGGAAATGTATGAAGAGTAACATCGAGCTTTGTGACAAGATACTAAAGGTATCAATACCTTGGATTACTGGTATCTATGTACTGGCAGTACTCTTCTTCAGAGGTTTTGAAGACACTAAGGCTTGGGGAGCCATTGCTGCAATGCTAGTGGTGGCTTCGATAGCCATGGGTGTAAAATCTTCCAGTGAACCTATGGTCAAATGGGCAGCGATTTTCGGGATTTTGGGAACGGCTATAGGGGGTTTTATCGCTATAACCCCCTAACCTCACTCATGAACATCAACACTCAGTGATGCAAAGGCTTCTCATCAGTCGATGTAAACATAATAGACACCAAGCCTCATCTTCCCACCTTTGAGCTTGCCTTGCTTAATCCACTTAACCACCAAACTCTCCTGCAACCCTAAGCCAGGATAGAACTCTTGTACAAACTGGTACGGTGTTAAACGTCTCGCTATCATCTCATGCTCTCTCTTTTTCTGCCCGCACCCCCAGAGTGCGACGCTATGAGATGCAGTATCCGCGATTGAGAACTGGTGAGTTCTTTTGAGCAGCAGTTGCGTTTAATTAGCACTTTTGCAACACCGTATCCCCCATTCCACCGTAGTTACGCCATCTAACAAAGCTCTAAAAGTTCGCAGTGCGAACTGTTTGTCCCGTGTGGTGACATAGCCTAGCTACCGAAACCTACCTCACTTACCCCACTTTTATGTCAAAGTCTGTGTCATCGGCAAATCATGTACTGATGAATAATCTATGCTCTGAGGACACTCAAAGAGAGGTAGTCGCCATGGATTGGATGATTGGGAAACACTACAAACTGTGCGATGCAGACTGGAATGTGAGATTTGAAGGTGAGATCACTAACGTCTCGGAGCTTGCTATGTAAGCGATTAATGAACTGGTGAAGCCTTATTCCACATCGCTCAGATCAACATTCCATGGCATCAGATCCGACATATCATCGGCGAGTGAACGCGTCGGCAACTCCGTGAACAGGTGCCGGAAGTAA
>NZ_FIZY01000033.1 GCF_900060185.1 Grimontia marina
GGCTCATCCTCTACGACTACATGGTGAAATGTATGAAAGAGCTGGCGAAGCCTAAACCTGACATCGACTCTCTACTTCCGTGGAACTTCTCTCACTAACAAGCCCTGTGGGTTCATGGGGCGCTTACGAAGAAAACCTGACCATTGATACCTATATTTATGACGCTGTTTACGTGATTGACTGGCTGCGAAATAGATATCCGACATCTAAAGTGGGTGTCATTGGTCATAGTGAAGGAGGGCTCATCGGTCTTGCTGCAGGACTGAAAACAGACATTGATACGCTTGTGCTCGTAGCCACACCAGGTCGCCCAATAGACCAAATCATATTGGAACAACTTTCAGCACGCGCTCCCCAACTTGTTAATGAAGCCAAAGCAATTATCGATGCATTAAAACAAGGTGAAAATGTCACTCACATCAGCGAGAGCCTCTTTCAGCTATTTAGACCATCAGTCCAGCCTTATATGAATTCCTTACTGAGACAGAACCCCTGTTCTCTACTATCCCAAAGAAAGGGTAAGACTCTCATTGTTCAAGGAGAGCGTGATTTACAAGTGACAAAAGAAGATGCGCTTGCACTTTATGCGGATAACGAAAAACAAGTGGCCCTGAGATTAGTCGGTTCCACGAATCACGTTCTGGTGGAAGTAAACGATAACCTAGAAGATAACTTGGCGTCTTATCAGAATCCGTCTTTAGCCATTCATGAAGAACTGATAAACAGCATTGCTGGACACGCTTAAAGTCTGAAAATTCAACAACTTAAATAAACACATCACGCTACGTAAAAAAACGCCGCTAATGCGGCGTTATTTACTCAGATTTTACGTAGAATCACGAGGTTACACGTCGAGGTTGGCAACCTTCAGGGCGTTATCTTCGATAAACGCACGACGTGGCTCAACGTGATCACCCATCAATGTCGTGAAGAGCTCATCTGCTGCTACCGCATCCTGAATGGTCACGCGCATCATACGACGTGATTCTGGGTCCATGGTGGTTTCCCAAAGTTGATCAGGGTTCATCTCACCCAGACCTTTGTAGCGCTGACGACTAAGGCCACGGTTAGATTCTTTAATCAACCAAGCCAGCGCATCTGCAAAGCTCTTAACAGGTTGCTTACGCTCACCACGTTGAATGTATGCAGTATCGTCCAGAAGTCCGTTAAGCGCTTCTGACAAATCAGCAATCCGGCCGTACTCTTTTGAGTTCAGCAGATCGTAGCTAATCAGATACTCGTGATCAACACCGTGAGTACGAACAATCAGCTCTGGCTGGTAAGCTTGATGCTCTTCGTCAAACTTTATCTCTGCACGGTAAGAGCTCTCACCGGTCGAGTTCTTATTCAGAACATCCACCAGCTTATCAATCCAGGCGCGTACTTCACCTTCGTTGCCCAGCGTATCTACACTCAGACGCGGTTGGTATACCAGCTCATTCAGCAATGCGTATGGGTAACGACGGTTCATTCGCTTGATCAGCTTCATGACACCATTGTACTGTCTGACTAACTCTTCCAACGCTAAACCATTTAATGCGGGTGCATCTTGGTTTACGAAGAGTGAAGCATTTTCCAGCGCGATAGCAACTTGGTATTGTTCCATCGCTTCATCATCTTTGATGTATTGCTCTTGCTTACCTTTCTTCACTTTGTAAAGCGGTGGCTGTGCGATATAGATGTAACCGCGCTCAATCAACTCAGGCATTTGGCGGTAGAAGAAGGTCAACAGCAGCGTACGGATGTGCGAGCCATCGACGTCCGCATCAGTCATGATGATGATGCTGTGGTAACGCAGCTTATCCGGGTTGTACTCGTCACGGCCAATACCACAACCCAGCGCGGTGATCAGCGTTGCGACTTCCTGAGAAGAAAGCATCTTGTCGAAGCGCGCTTTCTCAACGTTCAGGATTTTACCTTTCAGTGGCAGAATAGCCTGGTTCTTACGGTTACGACCCTGCTTCGCGGAACCGCCTGCAGAGTCACCCTCCACAATGTAGAGTTCAGACAGTGCAGGATCTTTTTCCTGACAGTCTGCAAGCTTGCCTGGCAGACCTGCCAAATCCAGTGCACCTTTACGACGGGTCATTTCGCGTGCTTTACGCGCCGCTTCACGCGCACGCGCCGCATCGATGATTTTGCTACACACAATCTTCGAGTCTTGTGGGTTCTCAATCAGGAACTCAGACAGTTTCTCGTTCATTGCTGACTCAACCGCAGACTTCACTTCTGAAGAAACCAGTTTGTCTTTAGTCTGGCTTGAAAATTTCGGATCAGGCACTTTCACAGACACAACGGCAGTCAAACCTTCACGGGCATCGTCGCCAGAAGTCGCTGCTTTAGCTTTCTTCGAATAGCCTTCTTTGTCCATAAAGGAATTCAGCGTACGGGTCAGAGCTGCACGGAAACCGGCAAGGTGAGTACCGCCATCACGCTGAGGAATGTTGTTGGTGAAACAATAAATGTTTTCCTGGAAACCATCATTCCACTGCATTGACACTTCTACCGACACACCGTCTTCGCGTTCATGTTCAAAGTGGAACACAGTTGGGTGAATAGGTGTTTTGTTACGGTTGAGGTGCTCTACGAATGCGCGGATACCACCTTCATACATGAAGTGGTCTTGCTTGTTCTCTTCGCGCTCGTCAATCAGCTTGATTGAAACGCCTGAGTTCAGGAATGACAGCTCACGCAGGCGCTTGGCCAGAATGTCGTAATGGAACGTAGTGTCAGAGAAGGTCTCGTCACTTGGCCAAAATCGGATACGGGTACCGTTTTCGTCAGTATCACCAATAGCTTCCAGAGGCTGCTCAGGCACACCCATTTTGTAGATTTGCTGGTGGATGTTGCCGTGACGCCAGATGGTCAACTCAAGCTTCTCAGACAGGGCATTTACTACCGAAACACCTACACCGTGAAGACCACCGGAGACTTTGTACGAGTTGTCATCGAACTTACCACCGGCATGAAGTACCGTCATGATAACTTCGGCTGCTGATACACCCTCTTCTTCGTGGATGTCGACAGGAATACCACGACCGTCATCTTTTACAGATACCGAACCGTCTTCATGGATGGTGACCACGATGTCATTACAGTGACCAGCGAGAGCTTCATCGATAGAGTTATCGACCACCTCAAAGACCATGTGGTGCAGACCGGTACCGTCGTCAGTATCACCGATGTACATCCCCGGACGCTTTCGTACTGCATCCAGACCCTTGAGTACCTTGATACTCGATGAATCGTAATTGTTGGACATTGAGTTACTCTCGCTTAATTTTATTCTGCGGCTATTTTACCGTTTTCCACATGAAACATCTTACTATTTTCGTCGCACATTTCAGCGACCTGATCGGCACTAATGGCACTTACAAATACCTGCGCGCCTGTGGCTTTTAACTGCTCAGCCAATAGCGCCCGTCGTTGGCTATCCAACTCGGACGCAAAGTCATCTATCAAGTAGATGCATTGCTTTTGTTTGTCTTCGGTCAATTGTTGGCCCTGTGCTAAACGAAGGGCAAAAACCATCAACTTTAACTGCCCACGAGAAAGTACATCTTCCACCGGGGTGCCGCCCACGCGAAGGCGAAGATCTGCCTTGTGAGGACCACTGACCGTGTACCCGAGTTGCTGATCGCGTAAAAAGTTCTCGCGCAACAACTCGGCGTAATCTGTCTCTTTATCCCAACCGCGTGTGTAGTTGAGTTTGATTTCATACTCAGGCAGAAACGCTTCACATAGCTTGGAAGCACGTTCTGAGAGCTTTTCAATGTAGTCTTTACGCCACTGGTCAATTTGGTTGGCCAAAGGCGCTAATTCCGCATCCCAGTAACTAAGCTCACGGTAGTTACGCGCTGTTTTCATCAGCGCATTGCGTTGCTTGGTAAGCCGTTTCACCCTAGACCACGCAAGGTAAAACTGGGGTTCCACGTGAAACACACCCCAGTCGATAAATGCCCGGCGGAATTTCGGACCACCAGTTAACAGTTCAAACCCTTCCGGGGTAATCAGTTGCATCGGCAAGACTTCGGCAAGCTGCACCAGCTTCTGCCCTTTTTCCTCACCAATTTTCACTTCTGTCGAACCGTCGCGGTTTTTCTGGAGTCCTACTGGTAGTAAGGACTCACCTGCTTGCACGCGACCGTGTACAACTAATCTGTCTTGCTGGTGTCGGATCACCCTTCCGGTCAGCTGGCTTCGAAACGAACGGCCATGCCCCAGATAGTAAACCGCCTCCAACACACTGGTTTTTCCACTGCCGTTAAGCCCTACAAGAAAATTGAAGCCTGATGACAGGCTAAGGTCACAGGCTTCAATATTTCTCAAATCATGGATAGAGAGTCGGGACAGCGCCATATTACAGACGAATAGGCATCACGACGTACATGGCGTCATCATTACTGACATCTTCTACCAGTGTACTCGCCGTACCATCGGTCATCGAAAAGCGTACTTGTTCGCACTTAAGCGTATTTAATACATCCAGCACGTAACTGACGTTAAATCCGATTTCCAAGTCTTCGCCATCGTAATTAACGTCAACAAACTCTTCCGCTTCTTCCTGCTCAGGGTTATGCGCAGAAATACGAAGCTGGCCTGAGCTCAGGTTCAAGCGCACACCGCGGAATTTCTCATTCGACAAAATCGCTGCACGTGAAAATGCCTGACGCAGTTCGTCACAATCTGCTTCCATGATTTTGTTGGAAGATTGCGGCATGACGCGGCGGTAATCAGGGAATCGACCATCCACCAGCTTAGAGGTGAACACAAACTGGTTCACCTGAGCGCGGATGTTGGCACTGCCAATCTGGATTGTCACTGGCGCTTCTGGGTTATCCAGCATACGCATCAATTCAGTCACGCATTTACGTGGCACAATCACTTGCTGGCCAGCCAATTCATTGTCGAGCGCAGTTGTACCTACCGCCATACGGTGACCGTCTGTGGCCACAGAGCGAAGCGTAGTGCCATCAGTCTCCAGCAACATACCGTTCAGGAAATAACGGACATCCTGGTTGGCCATAGAGAACGCAGTGCTTTCAATCAATTGGCGGAGCTTGCCTTGTGGCACTGTGAACTCCACGTTGCTCTGCCAATCTTCGATATTCGGGAAGTCAGCAGCTGGCAATGTCGACAGTGTAAAACGGCTGCGGCCTGAACGGATTACTGCGCGATCACCTTCGAGCGTAAAACTGATAGGTGCGCTGTCTGGCAGACCACGGCAAATATCTAAAAACTTACGAGACGGGACCGTCACTGCCCCGTCTTCTGCTTCACTTTCCAGCGGCAGATTAGCAATCAGCTCAACTTCCAAATCCGTACAGGTCATGGAAAGTTGTCCGAACTCTACTTTCAGCAGGATATTGCCAAGAATAGGCAACGTAGGTCGTCCCCCTAATGCACCAGACACCTGCTGCAGGGGTTTCAAGAATTGGTCACGGGTAACTGTAAATTTCATATTAAGACGACAAAGTCCGGATCAGGTTGGAATAATCTTCTTTTATATCGTGGCTCTCTTCGCGCAGCTGTTCAATCTTTCGGCATGCATGAAGTACCGTAGTATGATCGCGGCCACCAAATGCGTCACCAATCTCCGGCAAACTGTGGTTGGTCAGCTCTTTTGACAGTGCCATCGCCACCTGGCGTGGACGTGCCACAGAGCGGCTGCGACGTTTCGACAATAGGTCCGCCATTTTGATTTTGTAATACTCGGCGACGGTTTTCTGGATGTTGTCGATGGTAACCAGTTTTTCCTGAAGTGCCAGCAAATCACGCAAGGCTTCACGGACAAAATCGATGGTGATAGCACGGCCGGTGAAGTTAGCATTCGCTATCACGCGGTTCAGCGCCCCTTCAAGCTCTCGAACATTTGAGCGCAGACGTTTAGCGATAAAGAACGCTACTTCGTCTGGCAGGCGAATATTATGATCTTCCGCCTTTTTCATCAAAATCGCCACGCGGGTTTCAAGCTCTGGTGGCTCGATAGCAACGGTCAAACCCCAGCCAAAACGGGATTTCAGACGATCTTCCACACCGCTGATCTCTTTTGGATAACGGTCAGAGGTGAGGATGATTTGTTGGTTACCTTCCAAGAGCGCATTGAAGGTATGGAAGAACTCTTCCTGTGAGCGCTCTTTGTTGGCGAAGAATTGGATATCATCGATAAGCAGCGCATCAACACTACGGTAGTAGCGCTTAAACTCTTCAATCTGGTTGTTCTGCAGCGCTTTAACCATGTCCTGAACAAAACGTTCAGAATGCATGTACACCACGCGCGCATCGGTTTTACGATCAGAAATCGCATTACCCACAGCGTGCAACAAGTGGGTTTTACCTAGACCTGTGCCGCCATAAAGGAAAAGTGGGTTGTATGCCGCGCCCGGGTTATCTGCCACCTGGCGAGCTGCTGCCAATGCGAGTTGGTTCGACTTACCTTCTACGAAGTTAGTGAACTTATGCTTGGGATTCACGTTAGAACGGTGATTCACATCTGATTGCACAGGAGAAGGTGCAGGCTCCCACGTGCGACCAACAGGTTTAGCGGCTGGTGCAACAGGGGCAGGAGCTGCAGGCTGGCTTGGCGGCGCCACCGGGGCAACTGGCTTACTGCCAACTTCAAAGCGCAGCACAGGCAAGTCGTTACCGCAAAATTCATTCAGTAACTGATTGATGCTATTGAGGTATTTGTCGCGAACCCAATCCAATACAAAACGGTTTGGCGCGAACAAAGTCAGGGTATTGTCATTTAACTCCGCCTGAAGCGGTCGAACCCACATGCTGAATTCTGTTGCAGGAAGGTCCTCTTGAAGGCGCTGAAGGCACTGCAACCAAAGCGAAGATGACACGTCTGACTCCACACTTATTTATTAATGAAAAGGGAACTAAGTTTATACTTGTACGAGGAGGATCGCTAGCGAAGAGATCCCTTTTGCAGTGAATAAGATCTAAGTTATACACACAGATCGCACATTTAGTTTGCAGATCGGCACAGCTAACACCCCACTTACTCACAGAATTATCTGATTTTGGCTCAAAAATCCGATGATCCGATCACAATGTTGACTCCCCCACTCCACAAAACGTCACGGGAGATCGATGTTCTTAAAAAATTCATCCTGATCAAATTTACACACCCTATACTGGGTTATCCCTGACGATCGCACATGAAATACACAAGGAAAGGTGGATAAGATCGGCAAAGGATCCTTGCGCTTGACAGGCGACCACGTATAATTGCGCGCCCTGAGAGATTCGGATTGAAACCACCTGTGGTTTTAACATTGACTATAAGTCAGTCAGTGATTACAATCCGCCCTCTTTGTTGAGAGGCGTCGGACTTTTGTCCCACGTCGGGTTAACAAACCTAAAAACTGATCAGTAATTAAGGTAGAAACCATGAAACGCACTTTTCAACCTTCAGTTCTAAAGCGTAAGCGCACTCACGGTTTCCGTGCGCGCATGGCAACTAAGAACGGTCGTAAGGTTATCGCCGCTCGCCGTGCGAAAGGCCGTAGCAAGCTTTCAAAATAATCCTTAGCGATTTGTGAATAAGCTAGCTTTTTCTCGGGAGTTACGTCTGTTAACTCCCGAACATTTCAACTTCGTCTTCCAGCAACCTCACCGCGCTGGCTCTCCACACTTAACCATTCTTGCTCGAAACAACAAACTTGGACGCCCACGTCTAGGCCAAGCTGTTCCAAAAAAACAAATCAAACTTGCCGTTGACCGAAATCGCTTTAAACGTCTGGTACGTGAAAGTTTTCGTCTCAACCAGCACTCGCTGATGGCAAAAGATTATGTTGTGATAGCAAAGAAAAGTGCGAATGAGCTCAGTAACGAAGAACTGAGTCAGCTGCTTGATAAGTTATGGCAACGTTTGTCTCGACCGCCGCGAAAAAAATAGTCACTGGACTGTTTCGCGGGTATCAACTCTTCATCAGCCCACTTCTGGGGCCCCGATGTCGCTTCACGCCGACATGCTCCCAATACGCCATAGAAGCGGTCAACCGTCACGGTGTGATAAAAGGGTGTTGGTTCGCCAGCAAACGTTTATTAAAATGCCACCCTCTTAATCATGGTGGGTACGATCCTGTACCCCCGCGTCATCCTAAAAATCGAGACAATTAACAATGGATTCTCAACGCAATATCCTGTTGATTGCCCTAATGTTTGTATCCTTCATGTTGTATCTCAACTGGACGGAAGCAACCAACCCTCAACCACAGGGCCAGGGCGTAACACAGCAAGCACAACACAGTGGTGATGTACCTGCCAGCTCAGATGCGTCTCAGCCTCTGACGCAGGACGCAGTTTCAAACAAGCTGATCACCATCAAAAGTGACGTGCTGACTTTGACCGTTGACACACAAGGCGGTGACATTCTTCGCGCTGAACTGAACAACTACGACGCAGAGTTCGACTCTGTCGACAAGTTCGTGATGCTCAAAAACCAGCCTGACCACGTATTCGTTGCTCAAAGCGGCCTGATTGGCCCAGATGGTATCGATACCCTGGATGGCCGTGCACAGTTCTCTGCAAACGGCACCGACTTTGTGATGGCTGATGGCCAGGACGAGTTGCGTGTTCCTCTGACGCTGGTGAAAGACGGCATTACCTTCACCAAAACCTTTGTACTGAAACGCGACAACTACGCGGTTGACGTTGACTACACAGTAGACAACCAAAGCGACAAAGCCGCGACAGTACAAATGTATGCGCAGCTAAAACAAAACCTGCTGGATGACGGCGGCAGCCTGACCATGCCGACCTACCGCGGTGGTGTGTACTCGGCTGACGATGCGAAATACGAGAAATACAGCTTTGACGATATGAAGGACAGAAACCTGAACCTGACTATCGCCAATCAAGGTTGGGCAGGCATGATGCAACACTACTTCGTTGCCGCCTGGATTCCACATTCAGAAGGTGAAGCGAACCTGTATACCCGCACCAGCAATGGCCAGGGCTTTATCGGTGTACGCTACCCAACCACCACAGTTGCAGCAGGTTCAACGGCACAACTGGACGCGACCCTGTGGGTCGGTCCTAAGCTTCAGGACAAAATGGCTGAAGTGGCACCTAACCTGAACCTGACTGTCGACTATGGCTGGCTGTGGTTTATCGCGAGCCCACTGCACTGGTTGCTGTCAACCATTCACGGTTTCGTGGGTAACTGGGGTGTGGCAATCATCATCCTGACCTTCATCGTTCGTGGTGTGATGTACCCGCTGACCAAAGCGCAGTACACCTCGATGGCGAAAATGCGCATGCTGCAGCCAAAACTCGCAGAAATGCGTGAGCGTATTGGTGATGACCGCCAGCGCATGAGCCAGGAAATGATGGAGCTGTATAAGAAAGAGAAAGTGAACCCGCTGGGCGGTTGTTTACCTCTGCTTCTACAAATGCCTATCTTCATCGCACTTTACTGGGCGCTGATGGAATCGGTAGAACTGCGCCACGCACCGTTCATGCTGTGGATTCAAGACTTGTCAGCACCGGATCCATACTATGTGCTGCCACTGCTGATGGGTGCTTCTATGTTCCTCATCCAGAAGATGAGCCCAAGCACCATCACCGATCCAATGCAGCAGAAGATCATGAACTTCATGCCAGTGATGTTCACCGTGTTCTTCCTGTGGTTCCCGGCAGGTCTGGTACTGTACTGGTTGGTGTCGAACATTGTGACCCTTATCCAGCAGACCATGATTTACCGTGCGCTGGAGAAAAAAGGCCTTCACAGCCGCACCTAATCGCACTGAATACTGACAAGGCGGCCAACTGGCCGCCTTTCTTCTTTCTGAAGACGCGACAGGCGGTCAGGTAAAATTGGTATACACTAAGCAACGATTTCAAACCGCAGGTAAAGTTTCATGACTCATTCAGACACCATTGTTGCTCAGGCAACACCACCGGGACGCGGTGGTGTGGGCATCATCCGCGTATCAGGCCCTAAAGCCAAAGCAGTTGCCCTGGCGGTCACCGGACGTGAACTTCCGGTGCGACGCGCTGAATACCTGCCGTTTAACGATGAACAGGGCAACGCACTTGATCAGGGGATTGCCCTGTACTTCCAGGCGCCGAATTCGTTTACCGGTGAAGATGTGCTGGAACTGCAAGGTCATGGCGGCCCAGTTATCATGGATATGCTGATCAAGCGCATTGTGGATATCGACGGTGTTCGCACTGCCCGCCCGGGCGAGTTCTCCGAACGCGCCTTTTTGAATGACAAGCTCGATCTGGCGGAAGCAGAAGCGATTGCCGACTTGATTGATGCCAGCTCAGAGCAAGCGGCGAAAAGCGCGCTGCAAAGCCTTCAGGGGGCGTTTTCGGGCAAAGTTAATACGCTGGTGGAAGCGCTGATCCATCTGCGCATCTACGTGGAAGCGGCGATAGATTTCCCGGATGAGGAAATCGATTTTCTCTCTGACGGTAAAGTCGCCGCCGATCTCGACAACATCATCAACTCGCTGGATGACGTGCGTAAAGCAGCCAACCAAGGCGCTATCATGCGTGAAGGCATGAAAGTGGTGATCGCCGGCCGTCCGAATGCGGGTAAATCCAGTCTGCTCAATGCCCTTTCCGGTAAAGAAAGCGCCATTGTGACCGACATCGCCGGCACCACCCGTGATGTGCTCCGTGAGCATATCCACATTGATGGCATGCCGCTGCACATCATCGACACAGCAGGCTTGCGTGACGCCTCAGACGAGGTGGAACGTATCGGTATTGAACGTGCCTGGGATGAAATCGCTCAGGCGGACCGCGTGCTCTTTATGGTGGATGGCACCACCACTGATGCGACATCACCGGAAGAAATCTGGCCGGAGTTTATCGACCGCCTGCCAGAAAATATCGGTATGACGGTTATCCGCAACAAGGCAGACATGACTGTTGAAACCCTTGGAATTTGCCATGCCAGTCAGCCTACCCTTATCCGTTTAAGCGCGAAGACAGGAGCAGGTGTTGATGCCCTGCGTGAGCACCTGAAAGCCTGTATGGGTTTCTCCGGCGCGACAGAGGGTGGCTTTATGGCCCGTCGCCGCCACTTGGAAGCACTGGATGCAGCCGCCCGACACCTCGATATCGGAAAAGATCAGCTTGAGGGTTACATGGCCGGAGAGATCCTCGCGGAAGAGCTCCGCATTGCCCAGCAGCATCTTTCAGAGATCACTGGAGAATTCAGCTCAGACGATCTTCTCGGCAGGATCTTTAGCTCATTCTGTATTGGTAAGTAATCCTTTCAGAGCCACCTTCGGGTGGCTTCTTTACCTCCGAATCATCCCGCTTTTGCTACACTTGTTGTCAAACTCCCTTTCTGCCAGCTAAAGCAATGATCAACAGCCTCAACCCCATTCTTAACTTGGGTATAACACGCTGCGATAAACTGCAGATACATCACCTTCGTATGGTGAATCTGCTTACCTGCCTCTGTGCTGGTGGCACTCTGCTTTTCTCTGCCTTATTCTGGTTCGCCTTTGGCAGTGCCAGCGCAGCGCTATTAAACGGCTTGTTTGCCATACTCTACCTGATCTCTTTTTTACTGATCCGGGAGGGTATTCTGTGGATGGCGAAATACTGGATATTCGTGACCTTTTTCCTACAGCAACTCTTCCTTCCCCTATTCGTACTGTCGGCCAATTTTGAAACCGAACTGCTGTTACTGGTAGTACCTACCGCCGTTATGTTGGTATTTGATCCCAATGAACGTTTGCCCCGTTACGGATTATCACTTATCGCTATCTTCTTACTTTTCCTTGCCAAAACAGTTCCTTCTACGGATCCCGTTCTAGCGCTAACAGACACCGATGCCCGAGCGGCTTACCTGTGTGTCATCCTGATCCTGGTACTTGCCTCCGTGGCGTTAACCGATTTTTACCTTGTGGATCTTCATAATATTGATGAATCATCAAGAAAACTGATGCACGAAGATCTTCTGACAGAAACCGCAAATAGCCAAAGTTTATATAATCAGGCTGATGAGCTTTTCTATCAGGCACAGAGGCGGGGAGAGCCCCTATCTATCATCGCCATCGATCTCGATGACTTCAGACAAATCAATGAAATGCATGGAAGGCCTACAGGTGATCAGGTACTTGTCCACATCGCCGATTTATTAAGGGAACAATTACCACCCGCCACCCCAATTGGACGTCTATATGCAGATAGCTTCGCCGTTCTATTGCGAAACACTCCCTCCAATGAGGCCGTCCGTGTGGCCGAGCAACTGAAATTGGTCATCGGGCGCAGTGTGGTTTTGCTCGATAACACGGCCGTAAAACGCACCGCAAGCCTCGGGGTGACCACATCCAACGAAGGCTGTCTGGCGGGATTCCAACTGATTGACACCGCCATTAGTGCCGTAAGCAATGCCAAAAAACGTGGCAAAAACAAGATACAAACCCTTTCACCTAAAGGGAGAAATGCCCTTTATCGCAACGAACACTACCAACCAAGCTGACTTGACGCAGCAGTGACCGTCACTCAATACTAACGGCCATTGATAAACTGTTAGAGAACAAACTTATGAGTGAACTAACCCTGATCACCGGCAGTACATTGGGCGGCGCAGAGTACGTGGGCGATCACCTCTCTGATCTTCTGGAACAAGAAGGCATCAAAGTGAATGTGATCAATGAAGCAGAGCCTGATGACGTCGCGAATGCCTCCAGCCTTCTCCTTATCACATCAACCCATGGTGCCGGAGACTATCCGGATAACCTCGCGCCAGCGATGGAAGCCCTGAAAAACACGACACCTGATTTGAGTGCCCTAAAGTATGCCGTGATCGCAATCGGCGACTCCAGTTACGACACGTTTTGTGGCGCAGGTATTCAGGCAGATGAACTATTGAAAAGCCTGGGAGCGCAGTCTCTGGCCCCCCGATTAGAGATTGATATTCTTGAGCAGCCTTTGCCTGAAGAAGCGGCTGAAGCATGGTTATCCCAGCACAAATCGGTATTTTGTGAATAAAATGACGCGTCGACCATAAAAACTTTATTCAAAAGTGTGACCTTTGCTTTGTGGATAACTATAGATCTAAACGGTGATAAACCTATAGTTATCCAAATAACAACTTTCCTCTCTTTCCCCACCTGTTGATAACATTCCATTTTGATCCCAAGAAGTACCAGAATAGATCCAAGCAAACACACAGAAAACGATCTTCCTTAAACGCATGATCATGCTGATCATTTATTAGTTATCCACAAAGATCGTCTTCCCTAATAAGAGATCAAAATAAAGATCTATATAAAGATCTTTATATATTTTAAGAGACACACCCTCGATCAAAGATCACACTTTTGGTTCTCTCCGTTTCTGAAAAGCGGTAGAATGATCCTCTTTTGCTCAACCAACCGATCAACACATTCCTTATTGAGGTCACACCATGTTTTACCAGGATAACTTTGATGTCATCGTTGTTGGTGGTGGTCATGCAGGTACGGAAGCCGCACTGGCCGCTGCACGTATGGGTCAGCAAACCCTTCTGCTGACACACAATATCGATACATTGGGGCAAATGTCATGTAACCCTGCCATTGGCGGGATCGGAAAAGGACATCTGGTGAAAGAGGTCGACGCACTAGGCGGCCTGATGGCGCGTGCGATTGACAAAGGTGGTATTCAGTTCCGTACCCTGAATGTATCGAAAGGCCCTGCTGTCCGTGCTACCCGAGCACAGGCTGACCGTGCGCTGTACAAAGCTGCTGTACGTGAGGCATTGGAAAACCAGCCAAATCTGATGTTATTCCAACAAGCAGTGAATGACCTGATCGTTGAAAAGGATCAAGTGATTGGTGTTGTGACCGAAATGGGCCTGAAATTCCGTGCCCGATCGGTGGTGTTGACCGTAGGTACGTTCCTCGGCGGAAAAATCCACATTGGTCTTGAGAATTATTCCGGTGGCCGGGCAGGCGATCCTCCTTCGATCGCTCTGGCTGATCGCCTCCGTGAACTGCCATTCCGTGTTGACCGCTTGAAAACCGGTACGCCACCACGTATTGACGCGCGTACGGTTGATTTCAGTGTGATGCAAACTCAACATGGCGATGACCCATGCCCTGTGTTTTCTTTCATGGGCCATATGTCTGAACATCCTCGTCAGATCCCTTGCTACATCACTTACACCAATGAAAAAACCCATGACGTAATCCGCAGTAATCTGGATCGTAGTCCTATGTATGCCGGTGTGATTGAAGGTATTGGCCCACGCTATTGCCCGTCAATTGAAGACAAGGTAATGCGCTTTGCGGACAAGGATAAACACCAGATTTTCGTTGAGCCGGAAGGTCTGACGACAAATGAACTGTATCCCAACGGGATCTCCACCAGCCTGCCATTTGACGTCCAGATGGGGATCATTCATTCGATCAAAGGCTTCGAAAACGCACGCGTGATCCGCCCGGGATATGCAATCGAGTATGATTTCTTCGATCCGCGCGATCTGAAACAGACCTTTGAAACCAAGTTTATAAAAGGTCTGTTCTTTGCCGGTCAAATCAACGGTACGACTGGCTATGAAGAGGCTGCTGCACAAGGCTTGCTCGCAGGTACAAACGCCGCCTTGTTTGCTCAGGACAAAGAGGGCTGGTGTCCTCGCCGTGATCAGGCTTACATGGGTGTGTTGATTGACGATCTGTCGACCATGGGTACCAAAGAACCGTACCGTATGTTCACTTCCCGTGCTGAATACCGCTTATTGCTTCGTGAAGACAACGCGGATATGCGTTTGACTGAAACCGGTCGCGAGCTCGGTTTGGTTGAGGATGAGCGCTGGGCCCGTTTCAACCAGAAATTGGAAAACATGGAACAGGAAGCGCAGCGTCTTCGCAGTGCCTGGATCCACCCGACTTCAGAGCACGCTGAAGCATTGAACGCGATCCTGAAAACGCCATTGTCCCGTGAGGCAAACGGTGAAGAGTTATTGCGTCGTCCGGAAGTGACGTACAACGATCTGGTGAAAATTCCCACATTCTCGCCAGCGCACGAAGACATTCAAGCCTCTGAGCAGGTGGAAATTCAGGTCAAGTACGCAGGTTATATCGACCGCCAGAAAGATGAGATTGAAAAATCTATCCGCCACGAAAATACCCATTTGCCAATAGAGCTGGATTATTCCCAAATCAAAGGCTTGTCGAACGAGGTGGTGGCGAAATTGAAAGACAGCCGTCCAGAGACCATTGGCAAGGCGTCACGCATTTCCGGTATCACGCCTGCAGCGATCTCTATCCTGCTGGTCCATCTGAAAAAACAAGGCATGCTGAAAAAAGGGGCCTGAGTTTCTGTGAAACAACGTCTAGCAAAACTGATTGAACAGGCAGGGATGAATATCCCTGCTGAGCAACAAGCCCAATTGATTGGCTATGTTGAAATGCTCAACAAATGGAACAAAGCGTACAACCTCACTTCGGTGCGCGATCCAAACGAGATGATCGTCAAACACATCATGGACAGCATCGTGGTGAGTCAGCACCTCGATAGCCAAAGTTACATTGATGTGGGTACGGGGCCTGGATTGCCAGGGATCCCGCTTGCAATCATCAACCCGGAAAAATCCTTCACGCTTCTCGACAGCTTGGGTAAGCGTATTCGCTTCATCCGTCAGGTTCTTCATGAGCTGAAAATCACCAATGTCACGCCGGTACAGAGCCGCGTGGAAGATTTTCAACCTGAACAGGGATTTGACGGCGTATTAAGCCGAGCATTTGCATCTATGAGTGACATGGTAAACTGGTGTCATCACCTGCCTTCAGCTCAAGGAAGGTTCCTTGCTCTGAAGGGACAAGTGGATCAAGTCGAAATTGATGAACTTCCTGCCGGATGTTCTGTGACAGATATCAAACCTTTGACTGTTCCGGGATTGGAAGGTCAACGTCATCTAGTAGTCTTGGCTAGATAGGATTATTAGGCGAGGTCGTCTTGTGGGAAAAGTCATTGCTATAGCAAACCAAAAGGGAGGCGTTGGTAAAACAACGACCTGTATCAACCTGGCTGCTTCGCTGGCAGCGACTCAGCGTAAGGTATTGGTAATTGACCTAGACCCGCAGGGCAACGCAACCATGGCGAGTGGTGTGGACAAATACGATGTTCATGCCACTGCCTACGATTTGCTGGTTGAAGAGACCCCGTTTAACGATGTGGTGGTGACAGAAACGACGGGCGGTTATCACCTGATAGCGGCCAATGGTGATGTTACTGCGGCAGAAATCAAACTCATGGAAGTGTTTGCCCGCGAAGTGAGGCTGCGCAGCGCATTAGCCGACATTCGTGAAAACTATGATTTCATCTTCATTGATTGTCCCCCTTCTCTTAACCTTCTTACAATCAATGCCATGACGGCGGCAAACTCCGTACTGGTGCCGATGCAGTGTGAATACTTTGCATTGGAAGGCCTGACCGCACTGATGGACACCATCAGTAAGCTTGCAAGCGTAGTGAACGCTGACTTGCATGTGGAAGGCTTGCTCAGAACCATGTACGATCCGCGAAATCGTCTGGCGACAGAAGTGTCTGAACAGATCAAAAAACACTTTGGAGACAAGGTCTACCGTACAGTTATCCCGCGTAATGTCCGTTTGGCTGAAGCGCCTAGTCACGGCAAACCTGCCATGTACTACGACAAATATTCCAGCGGTGCCAAATCCTATCTGGCATTAGCCGGTGAAATATTGCGACGGGAAGAGCAGGCCAGGCAGGCTGTTGCCAACGCGTCTTAAAGGAACGTGAATGAACGCTACCAAACGTGGATTGGGTAAAGGACTCGATGCGCTACTGGCCACTAGTGCTAGGGCACAAGCGCGTGTCGATCTGAATAACGATACTCAGGAAGCTGTTAACAACAGTGAGCTTCAGCATTTGCCATTAGCGGCATTGCGTCCTGGTGTGTATCAACCTCGTCAGGATATGGCGCAGGAAGCATTGGAAGAGCTGGCGGAGTCTATTCGCGCACAAGGCGTTATCCAACCTTTGGTTGTGCGCCACCTCGGTGACAAACAGTACGAAATTATCGCCGGTGAGCGCCGTTTCAGAGCATCAAAAATCGCTGGCTTGACCCATGTTCCTTGTTTGGTCCGAGATCTAAATGACAAAGCTGCGAGCGCCATCGCACTGATTGAGAATATCCAGCGTGAAGATCTTAACGCCATGGAAGAAGCGGAAGCGCTGGATCGTTTGATCCATGACTTCTCTCTCACCCACCAACAACTGGCCGAAGCGCTGGGCAAATCCCGTACTACCATCAGTAATCTGCTGAGATTGAACGGCCTTGAAGCTGGCGTAAAGAAACTGTTGTCTGGGCGTCAGTTGGAAATGGGTCATGCGCGTGCTTTGCTGGCATTAGATGGCAATGCACAGATCGAGGCTGCATTGGTCTCCGTCAATAAAAAACTCACAGTTAGGCAGACCGAAGCCTTAGTGAAAAAAGCCCTGACCCCGGCGGTAGAAAAAACACAGGAACCCGTATCACCAAAATTGGTGGAGTTACAGGATAGGCTGACTGACAAGCTAGGCACATCTGTCAGTCTGTCCCAAAGCAGGAGTGGTAGTGGTAAGTTGGTTATCACCTTTGATCAGAACGAAAAACTTATGCAAATTCTTGCAATTCTAGGTGAGGAATTGTGACGTGACGCGTTGGGTTTTTGTTACATATTTTTGCTTACTGTGATCAGGTTACCCTGTTGTAAAATTTAGTTTCCCTTTTTGATGTGATGAGATTGCATTCAAAAGGGCGACCCGTATAATTTTTGCAGTTTTCCCAGCACGACAAGGTGCTAAGAGGAAAGGAATCGAGGAACGAATACATGGTATCGACGCTCACGCGACCAGGTCGCAAGCTTGCGAAAAGGTTGCTGCTGTTACAGGCGTGCGTCGTGTTAGCAACGGCAATCTTGATGGTCACCACCATCAATGTCGACTGGGGAATTTCCGCACTCATAGGCGGTGGCATTTTCGTAATCGCCAACGCAGCCTTTGCATTGTGTGCATTCCTCTTTAGTGGAGCGAGAGCAGCAAAGCTCGTTGTGGCATCCTTCTACAGCGGGGAAGTGCTTAAAATTCTACTTACCGTCGCGCTGTTTTCCGTTGTTTACCTGTATGCCGAGGTGGAACTTGTTCCCCTCAAACTGACCTATTTGCTGGTACTTGGAATTAATATCCTCGCGCCAGTTTTATTCATTAACAACAACAAATAGGATGAGTTATGGCTGCGCCAGGTGAAGCGCTTACACCCTCCGGTTATATCTCCCACCATTTAACCAACCTGTCTTCGGACAAGCTTGGTCTGGTGGAGGAAGGTAGCTTCTGGTCGGTGCATATTGATAGCCTGTTTTTCTCTATTGCCATCGGTATCGGCTTTCTATGGCTGTTCCGAGCAGTAGCGAAAAAAGCTACAACAGGAGTTCCAGGCAAGCTTCAGTGTTTTGTGGAAATGTTGGTGGAGTTCGTTGATGAAAACGTTCGCGAAACCTTCCATGGAAAGAATCCACTGATCGCGCCTTTGGCTCTGACCATTTTCGTTTGGATATTTCTGATGAATACGATGGACCTTGTTCCTATCGATTTTATTCCTTATCCAGCGGAACAGCTTGGTATTCCTTATATGAAGGTCGTACCAACAGCTGATGTAAATATCACACTGGCAATGGCGCTGGGCGTGTTTTTCTTGATGATTTACTACAGCATCAAGATCAAAGGCCTAGGTGGCTTTGCAAAAGAGCTGGCTCTTCACCCGTTCAATCACCCACTTATGATCCCGTTCAACCTGCTGCTTGAAGTGGTATCGCTACTGGCGAAACCAATCTCACTCGGCATGCGTCTGTTCGGTAACATGTTTGCAGGTGAAGTGGTATTTATCCTTATTGCGGCTCTTCTGCCGTGGTGGGCGCAATGGTTGGGTTCATTACCGTGGGCAATCTTCCACATTCTGGTTATTACCATCCAAGCGTTCGTCTTTATGATGTTGACCATTGTGTACCTGTCTCAGGCACATGAAGATTCGCATTAATAAAAGATTTTTTAGTAAGCAACTTTGTTCGACCTTCCGGCATATAAGCCGACAACAAGAAACTGGAGATAGTGATGGAAACTTTATTGAGCTTTTCTGCAATTGCCGTTGGCATCATTGTAGGTCTTGCTTCCCTGGGTACAGCGATCGGCTTCGCATTGCTTGGCGGTAAATTCCTTGAAGGTGCGGCTCGTCAACCAGAGATGGCTCCAATGCTGCAAGTTAAGATGTTCATCATCGCTGGTCTGCTGGATGCGGTTCCAATGATCGGTATCGTAATCGCACTGCTGTTCACCTTCGCAAACCCATTCGTTGGTCAGCTGGGTTAAGTCGCCTGATTATACCTGTAGTTAACTATTGGGAGATGGAGAAGCAGTTATGAATATGAACGCTACTCTTATCGGCCAGGCGATCGCGTTTTCCATGTTTGTGTGGTTCTGCATGAAGTATGTGTGGCCACCAATCATGCAAGCGATTGAAGAACGTCAGAAGAAAATTGCTGACGGTCTTGCGGCGGCTGAGCGTGCCGCGAAAGACCTGGATTTGGCCCAGGCTAATGCTTCTGATCAACTGAAAGAAGCAAAGCGCGCTGCAACTGAGATCATCGATTCGGCGAACAAGCGTAAAGCACAAATTCTTGATGAAGCCCGCGAAGAAGCATCTGCTGAACGCGAAAACATCCTTAACCAAGGAAAGGCTGAACTGGAAGCTGAGCGTAACCGTGCCCGCGATGAACTGCGCAAACAAGTTGCAACTCTGGCCGTAATCGGTGCTGAGAAAATCCTTGAGCGTTCAATCGACGAAAATGCTCATAAAGATATTCTCGATAAAATCACTGCAGAACTTTAAGAAGGAGGGGCAGCTATGTCTGAACTGACTACCATCGCACGCCCCTACGCTAAAGCAGCCTTCGATCTGGCAGTAGAAAAAGGCGAATTGGACCAGTGGTCTGAAATGCTGGCTTTTGCTGCTGAAGTTGCCCGCAATGAAACCATCGCAGACTTTCTCGATGGTTCTTATTCAGCTGAAAAGTTGACTGAGATTTTTCTCTCAGTGTGCGGTGAGCAGCTCAATGAATTCGGCCAGAACCTGGTGAAGGTAATGGCTGAAAACGGACGCCTAAAAGCGTTGCCGGAAGTAACTGTCCAGTTCATGGCACTTCGCCGTGAATTAGAAAAGCAAGTTGACGTCGAGGTCACCTCTGCTGTCGCGCTGGAACAAGCGCAACTGGATGCTATTGAAAGCAAGCTGGAAGCCCGCCTTGAGCGAAAAGTGAAGCTGAACTGTAGTGTAGACGAGACCCTGGTTGCCGGGGTTGTGATTCGAGCTGGAGACTTGATCATCGATAACTCAGTTAGCGGCCGTATGCGCCGTCTGAGCGATGCATTGCAGTCTTGATTTGGGGAATTGGAGCATGCAACTTAATTCCACGGAAATTAGCGATCTGATCAAACAGCGTATTGAAAAATTCAACGTTGTTAGTGAAGCACGCAACGAAGGTACCATCGTGTCAGTCAGCGACGGTATCATTCGCATCCATGGCCTTGCAGATGCTATGCAAGGTGAAATGATTGAACTACCTGGCAACCGTTTCGCACTGGCGCTCAACCTTGAGCGTGACTCTGTAGGTGCGGTTGTTATGGGTCCTTATGCCGACCTTCAGGAAGGCATGAAGGTAACCGGTACTGGTCGTATTCTTGAAGTTCCAGTAGGTCCTGAGCTACTGGGCCGTGTGGTTAACACCCTAGGTAAGCCAATTGACGGTAAAGGTCCTATCAACGCAGCACTGACTTCTCCTGTAGAAGTGATTGCACCTGGCGTAATTGCTCGTCAGTCGGTAGACCAGCCAGTACAAACCGGTTACAAAGCAGTTGATGCAATGATCCCAATCGGCCGTGGTCAGCGTGAGCTGGTTATCGGTGACCGCCAGACCGGTAAAACGGCGCTGGCAATCGATGCGATCATTAACCAGAAGAACTCTGGTATCTACTCTATCTATGTTGCTATCGGCCAGAAAGCGTCAACCATCGCTAACGTGGTTCGCAAACTGGAAGAGCACGACGCACTGAAAAACACCATCGTTGTTGTTGCATCTGCTTCTGAAGCAGCTGCACTGCAATACCTTGCACCTTACGCAGGTTGTGCGATGGGTGAATACTTCCGTGACCGCGGTGAAGATGCGCTGATCGTATACGATGATCTGTCTAAGCAAGCTGTTGCTTACCGTCAGATTTCTCTGTTGCTGCGTCGACCACCAGGCCGTGAAGCATTCCCAGGTGACGTTTTCTACCTCCACTCTCGTCTGCTGGAGCGTGCTGCGCGTGTTAACGCTGATTACGTTGCTAAGTTCACCAATGGTGAAGTGACTGGCAAAACCGGTTCTTTGACCGCGCTGCCAATCATTGAAACCCAAGCGGGTGACGTATCTGCGTTCGTACCAACCAACGTTATCTCGATCACCGACGGTCAGATCTTCTTGCAATCGGAACTGTTTAACGCAGGTATCCGTCCGGCAGTTGACCCAGGTATCTCAGTATCTCGTGTAGGTGGTTCAGCACAGACCAAGATCATCAAGAAGCTATCTGGTGGTATTCGTACCGCTCTGGCTCAGTACCGCGAACTGGCAGCATTTGCTCAGTTTTCTTCTGACCTGGACGAGGCAACCAAGAAGCAGCTGGATCACGGTCAGAAAGTAACTGAACTGATGAAGCAGAAGCAATACGCACCAATGTCTGTGTTTGAGCAGGGATTGATGATTTTTGCTGCGGAAAAAGGCTATCTGGCAGACATTGAGCTGACCAAACTGGCTGATTTCGAATCTGCTCTGCTTGCATACGCTAAAGGTACGTTTGCTGAGCTGGTTGCACAGATCGATGAGACTGGCGACTACAACGGCGACATTGAAGCGCAACTGGTTAAGCTGGTTGAAGACTTCAAAGCAACGCAAACCTGGTAATGCGTAGAAGGCCGCTCAGCGGCCTTCTAATAACGGAGAGTAACGATGGCCGGCGCAAAAGAAATTCGTAACAAGATCGGAAGTGTAAAAAGTACACAGAAGATCACCAAAGCGATGGAAATGGTTGCCGCTTCTAAAATGCGTCGTTCGCAAGACGCCATGGAAGCCTCCCGTCCATACGCGACTACTATGCGCAAAGTGATCGGTCATGTCGCACTTGGTAACCTTGAGTATCGCCATCCTTATCTGGAAGAGCGTGAAGCCAAGCGCGTCGGTTACATCATCGTATCTTCAGACCGCGGTCTGTGTGGTGGCCTGAACATCAACCTGTTCAAACGTGTCATTACAGATATGCAGGCTTACAGCCAGAAGGGTGTGGAAGTTGAAACCGCACTGATTGGCGCGAAAGCAACTGCATTCTTTAACAGCTGCGGCGGCAACGTATCCGCACAAGTTTCTGGTCTGGGTGACAACCCTTCACTGGAAGATTTGATCGGTACCGTTGGTGTGATGCTGAAGAAATATGATGAAGGCCAACTGGATCGCCTGTATTTGGTTTACAACAAGTTTGTGAACACCATGACGCAGGAACCAGTGATCGATCAATTGCTGCCTTTGCCTAAGTCGGAAGACGAAGAAATGCAGCGCAACCATGCTTGGGACTACATCTATGAGCCTGAGCCAAAACCACTGCTTGATACCTTGTTGGTTCGCTATGTTGAATCTCAGGTTTATCAGGGCGTGGTCGAAAACCTCGCGTGTGAACAAGCAGCGCGAATGGTTGCGATGAAGGCTGCAACAGACAATGCAGGGAATCTGATTGATGAACTGCAACTGGTGTATAACAAAGCCCGTCAGGCTGCAATTACCCAAGAGCTGTCGGAGATTGTCTCCGGTGCGGCTGCGGTGTAAGGCAAGGGCCAACGAACTATTTTAGAGGAATAACGATGGCTACAGGTAAGATCGTTCAGATCATCGGTGCGGTAGTCGACGTAGAGTTTCCACAGGAATCTGTGCCACAGGTATATGATGCCCTGAACGTGAAACGTGAAGGCGAGCGTCTGGTGCTGGAAGTTCAGCAGCAGCTTGGTGGTGGTATCGTTCGTACCATCGCAATGGGTTCGTCCGATGGTCTGCGTCGTGGACTGGAAGTAGAAAATACTGGTAGACCGATTGAAGTACCAGTAGGTACTGAGACACTGGGACGTATTATGAACGTTCTGGGTGACTCAATCGATGAGCGTGGCGAAATCGGTGAGAAAGAGCGTTACTCTATCCACCGTGAAGCGCCAAGCTACGAAGACCAATCAAATGCAACCGAACTGCTGGAAACCGGCGTTAAGGTTATCGACCTGGTTTGTCCATTCGCGAAGGGTGGTAAAATCGGTCTGTTCGGTGGTGCAGGTGTAGGTAAGACCGTTAACATGATGGAGCTTATCAACAACATCGCACTGCAGCACTCTGGTCTGTCTGTATTCGCAGGTGTCGGTGAGCGTACTCGTGAAGGTAACGACTTCTACTTCGAGATGCAGGAAGCGGGCGTTGTAAACGTTGAGAATCCAGCAGAATCGAAAGTAGCAATGGTTTACGGTCAGATGAACGAGCCACCGGGTAACCGTCTGCGCGTTGCACTGACTGGCCTGACAATGGCTGAGAAGTTTCGTGATGAAGGCCGTGACGTACTGCTGTTCATCGATAACATCTATCGTTACACCCTTGCAGGTACCGAAGTATCGGCACTGCTGGGTCGTATGCCATCTGCGGTAGGTTATCAGCCTACACTGGCAGAAGAGATGGGTGTTCTTCAGGAGCGTATCACCTCGACCAAGAGTGGTTCTATCACATCTGTACAGGCGGTATACGTACCTGCGGATGACTTGACTGACCCATCTCCAGCAACCACGTTCGCGCACTTGGATGCGACCGTTGTACTTTCACGTAACATCGCTGCACTGGGTCTGTACCCAGCCATTGACCCACTGGATTCGACTTCACGTCAGCTGGATCCACTGGTTATCGGTCAAGAGCACTATGATGTTGCACGTGGTGTGCAGTCTGTACTGCAACGCTACAAAGAACTGAAAGACATCATCGCCATCCTGGGTATGGATGAACTGTCTGAAGACGACAAGCTGGCAGTAGCCCGCGCACGTAAGATTGAGCGTTTCCTGACTCAGCCTTACCACGTAGCAGAAGTCTTCACAGGCCAACCTGGTGTGTATGTTTCGCTGAAAGAAACCATCACAGGCTTCAAAGGTCTGTTGGCTGGTGAGTACGACGATATCCCTGAGCAGGCATTCCTGTACTGTGGCGGTATCGAAGAAGTACTGGAAAAAGCGAAGAACCTGTAATAGCTGGTAGGAGGCGACATGGCAGCGATGACCTTTCACCTGGATGTAGTAAGCGCAGAGAAACAATTGTTTTCTGGCCGTGCTGAAGCAATCCAGGTAACGGGTAGCGAAGGTGAATTGGGTATTTACCCAAGCCACACCCCGCTGCTGACCGCTATCACGCCGGGCATGATCCGCATTACTAAGCAACACGGCCATGAAGAGGTAATTTACCTTTCTGGTGGTATGCTGGAAGTGCAACCAAGCACAGTAACTGTGCTTGCAGATACCGCAATTCGCGGCGTCGATCTGGATCAAGCTAAGGCAGAAGAAGCGAAGCGCCGTGCAGAGGATCGTATCCTCAATAAACATGGCGATATGGACTTTGCTCAGGCGGCCAGTGATCTGGCCAAGGCGATTGCCCAGCTACGAGTTATCGAGCTGACCAAAAAGGCACGCTAAGTACCAGGTATCACCCAAAGACTGAAAGGCGACCGATAGGTCGCCTTTTTTATACTTGTTTTTCTCGTTTTCCAATCGCCTAATTTTCCGGTCTTTAAACCTTGGCAGAAAAAGATACGCTCAGTTTTTATGAGTTAATTATCAATAAGTTAACGTAAATTCATATGTGGGTTTTCTTAAGTGATTATCTGCGAGGTATCGCCTGAAAATTGCTACAAGATGACGGAAATTTATGAATTTCTTATAGGTTTGAATCCCGTTTTACAAAGTGAACCGTTACAATAAGCGCCATTATTTGTAGTAGACCCTCAATACCAAGGACAACTCTCCATGAATTTCAGTGCTGTGATTCTGGCTGCGGGTAAGGGAACCCGTATGTACTCCAACCTACCTAAGGTGCTGCATACCCTTGCCGGTAAACCTATGGCTAAGCACGTTATCGATACTTGCTCTTCGTTAGGTGCAAAAAACATCCATCTTGTTTATGGCCACGGTGGAGATGCCATGAAAGCAGCGCTTGAAGAAGAGCCGGTAAACTGGGTCCTTCAGGCAGAACAACTAGGTACAGGTCATGCAGTGAATCAGGCTGCTCCTGAGTTTGCTGATGATGAACAGGTTTTGATTCTATATGGCGATGTGCCGCTGATTTCAGAGCAAACCATCGAAAACCTGTTGGATGCGCAGCCGGACGGCGGCATTGCATTGCTGACAGTGGTACTGGATAAGCCAGCGGGCTACGGACGTATCATTCGCCGTAACGGGCCTGTGGTGGCGATCGTGGAAGATAAAGATGCCACTCAAGAGCAAAAGCTTATCAAAGAAATCAACACTGGTGTGATGGTCGCTACCGGACGTGATCTACGCCGTTGGCTGAACGAAGTGAAAAGCGACAATGCACAGGGCGAATACTACCTGACGGACGTGATTGCGATCGCCCACGATGAAGGCCGTGCTGTCGAAGCTGTTCACCCGGAAAGCGCGATTGAAGTAGAAGGCGTTAACAACCGTATCCAGCTGGCACGTCTGGAACGTGCTTATCAAGCCGCCCAGGCAGAAAAGTTGTTGGAAAGCGGTGTGATGCTGCGTGACCCGGCACGCTTTGATCTACGTGGTCAGCTACAGTGTGGTACTGATGTCGAAATCGATGTGAACGTCGTGATTGAGGGTTCAGTCACTTTAGGCGACAACGTGGTCATCGGCGCTGGCTGTGTATTGAAAGACTGTGAAATCGACGACAACACCGTCGTTCGCCCATACAGCGTGATTGAAGGTGCTTCGGTGGGTGAAGATTGTACCGTGGGTCCTTTTGCTCGTCTGCGTCCAGGGGCTGAGTTGGTGGATGATGCACATGTGGGTAACTTTGTTGAAGTGAAAAATGCACGTATCGGTAAAGGCTCTAAGGCAAATCATCTGACTTACCTTGGTGATGCTGAAATCGGTGAGCGCGTAAATATCGGTGCAGGTACTATCACCTGTAATTACGACGGCGCGAATAAACACAAAACTGTGATTGAAGATGACGTGTTTGTTGGTTCAGATAGCCAGTTGGTAGCTCCGGTGACCATTAAAAAAGGCGCAACGATTGGTGCAGGTACGACACTGACCAGTAATGTGGAAGAGGGCCAACTCGTTATTACCCGTGCAAAAGCGCGTGCAATTGATGGCTGGAAGAGACCGGTTAAGCAGAAATAGCGCTTGTTATGCATAAAAAAACACCGCAAAAGCGGTGTTTTTTTATTGAAGCGATTAAATCGTCATCAAACGAAAAATAGGGGGTTGACGCTCCTCTGAATCCGCAATATTATACGCGCCTCTGTTGGGGTATCGCCAAGCGGTAAGGCAGCGGCTTTTGATGCCGCCATTCCCTGGTTCGAATCCAGGTACCCCAGCCAACAGCGCGTCCGTAGCTCAGCTGGATAGAGTACCTGGCTACGAACCAGGCGGTCGGAGGTTCGAATCCTCCCGGACGCGCCATCTCTTCCTTTCCAGAGGTGAGATGAACAATTAGGTATGCGGAAGTGGCGAAATTGGTAGACGCACCAGATTTAGGTTCTGGCGCCGCAAGGTGTGAGAGTTCAAGTCTCTCCTTCCGCACCATTATTTAAAGATCATGCTTTCCAGTGTGGTTGCTGTTGGGGTATCGCCAAGCGGTAAGGCAGCGGCTTTTGATGCCGCCATTCCCTGGTTCGAATCCAGGTACCCCAGCCATATTTCAGGTTGGCTACGTAGCTCAGTTGGTTAGAGCACATCACTCATAATGATGGGGTCACAGGTTCGAATCCCGTCGTAGCCACCACTTATTTCGAAAGTCTCTGACTTTCTGCCAGATAAGACACACTACCAGTGTCTACGAGTTATAGACTCAATATCAGGCGAAAAAATTGCGATGGTGGCGGAATTGGTAGACGCGCTAGCTTCAGGTGTTAGTGTCCTTACGGACGTGAGAGTTCAAGTCTCTCCCTTCGCACCAAACATCACTTAAGCCTTCAACAAGAAGGATTAGGTAAAACAATTTGCGGAAGTGGCGAAATTGGTAGACGCACCAGATTTAGGTTCTGGCGCCGCAAGGTGTGAGAGTTCAAGTCTCTCCTTCCGCACCATGATTGAAAGCAGGCTTTTTAGCCTGCTTTTTTTCTATCTGCAGTTTGCAACCCACTCTCTTACCTTCTTTTCTCGCGCTCTCTGCGCCTAACTCTCTGTATAATTCTCAATCTGTGTTGCAGATCATACTAGAAGTGATGTGTATCGCATTTCATCCTTGATCTTTGATTTAAAGTTTATATTATCTTTCGAAACGAAAGTTTGGTGGTTACATGTCGAAACGTAATACTCAACAACGTCGCCATGCGATTGTTGCCATGCTGACTGAACAGGGTGAAGTCAGCGTAGATATGCTTTCAACTCTGTTTGAAACATCAGAGGTAACGATCCGTAAAGACCTTGCTGAGCTTGAGAAAAATGGACTTCTGCTGCGTCGTTATGGCGGAGCAGTTCCTGTTCCTCATGAAATGGTTTCGGAAAACGCAGTAAAAGTTTCGGAACAAAAGTTATCGATCGCAAAAATGGCGGCAACCAGGATTCGCGACCATAATCGCATTGTGGTGGACAGTGGTTCAACGACGGCAGCTTTGATCCCTCTTCTCGATCAAAAGCGCGGATTGGTGGTGATGACCAACTCCCTGAATGTGGCACAAGCCATTAAGGAGTTGGAAAACGAGCCGACGCTACTAATGACAGGCGGCACCTGGGACCCACATTCTGAAGCATTTCAGGGGCAGGTCGCAGAGCAGGCGTTGCGTGCGTATGACTTTGACCAGCTGTTTATTGGTGCTGATGGCATAGATGTTAATCGCGGTACGACAACGTTTAATGAAATTGTCGGCCTGAGCCGGGTCATGTCGGAAGTGTCTCGGGAAGTTTTGGTTTTGATTGAATCCGATAAAATCGGCCGCAAAATTCCGAACCTTGAATTGCCGTGGGATGCCATCACTACAGTGATCACCGACAGTAAGCTTGATGCCACCACCAAACTTGCCATTGAAAAGACGGGCACAGAGGTGTTCTGCGCCCCTGACTAGATACGGGGAAAGATATGTGTGGAATTGTGGGCGCGGTTGCGCAAAGGGACGTTGCTGAAATCTTGCTGGAAGGTCTGCGTAGGTTAGAATACCGCGGATATGACTCTGCGGGTCTAGCGGTAACTGACAGCGAGCAACAACTGCGTCGGTTGCGTCGATTGGGCAAAGTTCAGAATCTGGCTGAAGCTCTGGAGGAAACGCCTGTTCTTGGTGGTACCGGTATTGCTCACACCCGTTGGGCAACCCATGGTGAACCAAGCGAAGCCAATGCACACCCGCACATGTCGGGCGATAACATTGCCATCGTCCATAACGGCATCATTGAAAACCACGAATCACTCCGTGAGCTTCTCAAAGGCCGTGGCTATACCTTCACCTCCCAAACTGACACTGAGGTCATCGCACACCTTGTGGATTGGGAGTTGGTTCAAGGCCACACCTTAATGGAGGCGTTCCAGCGCACGGTCAAACAGCTGGAAGGCGCTTACGGCACGGTAGTGATGGACAGACGCGATCCCGAGCGCCTCATTGCCGCGCGATCTGGTAGCCCTTTAGTGATTGGTCTCGGTATTGGGGAAAACTTTCTGGCGTCCGATCAACTGGCACTGCTCAATGTCACCCGACGCTTCATCTTCCTTGAAGAAGGCGATGTGGCTGAAATCACCCGACGCGAAGTCAGCATTACCGATGTGAATGGCGAGTGTGTTGAACGTCAGGTTCATGAGTCGTCCATTGAACATGATGCTGCAGACAAAGGCCCATACCGCCACTACATGCAAAAAGAGATTTTTGAGCAGCCTTCTGCACTCATTAACACCCTGGAAGGGCGTATTGATGGCAACAGCGTGCTGGTGGAGAGTATTGGTCATGGCGCGGCAGATATTCTCACGCGCGCCGAGCACATCCAGATAGTCGCCTGTGGTACGTCCTACAATGCAGGTATGGTTGCCCGCTACTGGTTCGAAGACATTGCTGGTGTGAGTTGTGATGTTGAGATAGCTTCTGAATTTCGCTACCGAAATTTTGCTACCCGTCCTAACAGTTTGTTAATTACCCTTTCCCAATCCGGAGAGACCGCGGATACGCTGGCCGCGCTACGTAAAGCCAAAGAGCGGGGCTTTATGGGCGCAATGACCATTTGTAATGTGGCTGGCTCTTCTTTGGTTCGTGAATCCGATTTAGCGTTTATGACCCGTGCAGGTGCTGAAATTGGTGTGGCGTCTACTA
Organism: Grimontia marina; assembly: GCF_900060185.1. Classification (GTDB taxonomy): domain Bacteria; phylum Pseudomonadota; class Gammaproteobacteria; order Enterobacterales; family Vibrionaceae; genus Enterovibrio; species Enterovibrio marinus. The sequence goes on from NZ_FIZY01000033.1 coordinate 29,557, forward strand.
AGGCATTTACTACACAGTTGGCGACATTGTTGATGTTGGTGACGGCAGTGGGAAAACAGAAAGGCAACGTTGATGCAGGGAGAGAAAAAACCATCATAGAGGCATTGAACCGCTTGCCTGCGACCATGGAGCAAGCGCTGGCGTATGATAAAGAGATTGAACTGCTGGCGGAAGATTTCGCGGACAAGCACCATGCATTGTTTCTGGGTAGAGGAGAATACTACCCTATCGCTATGGAAGCGTCACTGAAGCTGAAAGAAATCTCGTATATCCATGCAGAGGCTTATGCAGCAGGTGAGCTTAAACATGGCCCATTGGCACTGATTGATGCTGACATGCCGGTGATTGTGGTGGCACCGAACAATGAGTTGCTGGAAAAGCTCAAGTCCAACATTGAAGAAGTTCGTGCTCGTGGTGGGCAGCTTTATGTGTTTGCAGATAAAGATGCAGGCTTTGAAGAGAGTGAAGGCATGACTATCGTGGCGATGCCGCATGTTGATGAAGTATGTGCACCTATTTTCTACACCTTGCCAATGCAGCTCTTGTCTTATCACGTCGCCCTTATTAAAGGGACAGATGTCGATCAGCCTCGAAACCTTGCTAAGGCTGTAACAGTGGAATAAAACCGCTTATTAGTGAGAAGTAAAAACTGGAAAGGAGCCGTATGGCTCCTTTTTATGTCTTGTATACAGTACAGGATCTGTCTGATTTGCTTTTTGCAACTGTCGGTGACTCTGTCTTATTTGCATTTTGCAAATCATTTCGCAGTCATAATAAGACACTGAGTCCAGAAATATTAACATGTCAATTTTATGTAAAAATAAGTAATTGATATTAAATACATTATTTGATGCCCAAATAGTTGGCCTGCATTGTGCATATTGTCGATAAACAGCACAACTACATAACAGATAGCTGTAAGTCGTAGGGAGTGAAGTATGATCGACTCGAAAGCACAAGTAGCAAAACGTATCAAAGAAGCACGTGAGTGGAAAGGGATCACTCAGGTGAAAATGGCCAAACTACTCGAAGTAGCTCGCCAAACATATCTGGACATTGAAACTGGTAAAACCGAGCCACGTGTCAGAATGTTATCAGAAATTGCAGAAATCACTGAACGTCCACTGGTATGGTTCGTTTATGGTGATGCTGATGTTGAACTACACGACGTGCAGTACAAACAGGATGTTAATCGCTTGCTGGAACATTTCTCCAAGCTGCCTCATGAGGCTCGTACTGCTATTCTAAATCAGAGCGTAAACATGGCATCATTCCTGGTGAATTACTCGAAATCAGCGCAAAGAAGTTAAGCACTTACTTACTTGGCAAGCTCGGTAGAACCTTGCCTGCCAAAATAGGTATTGCTGATTTTCCTTGTCATCTGGTTTAGGCAAGAGCAGCCCTGTTTCACACTTCAACAACGCTTTGCATGTGTAGAAATCGACCCTGTGCATAATGCAGTTCTAGCAGTAAAGTGCGTCATTGTGAACAGTGCTAATGAATCTGTTCCTAGGCGCCGAGTTGTGGGGCAAGCGATGTTTATTGTCAAAGCTCATGTTGCACAGCGCATTAGGGAAGCGCGGGAGTATCGGGATATCACACAGGTGGAGATGGCACAGCATTTAGATGTCGCCCGTCAGACCTATTTAGATATTGAATCCGGTAAAACGGAACCCAAAGTGTCTTCTCTGGCAATCATCGCTGATGTAACCGGCCGTCCATTAAACTGGTTTTTGTACGGCGAAAGCACGCGAAGCGACATCGCGTTTACACACAGGGATGATCTCAATACCCTGTTGGCGCTATTCAGTCAGCTACCGGAGTCAGCGCGTAACCTCGTGATGGATCAGGCATTGCTACTGGCACAGTACATGATAAACATGACGTCGCTGGAAAGAGATCAATAAGTAAAAATAACAAAAAGCCCAGCAATGCTGGGCTTTTTTGTCTTCTTGGTAAAGCTGTTCACTGGGATTTAGCCAGAAAGAATTTATAGGATGGGTTATCCGTCTCATCCTTCCAGGCATACCCCAGCTCGCGCAGGTGCGAGGTAAACGACAAGATGTCTTTGTCATCCAGTTCAAAGCCACACAGCACGCGACCGTAGTCAGAGCCGTGATTGCGGTAATTGAAGATACTGATGTTCCAATGTGTTCCCAGCGTGTTGAGAAAGCGTAGCAGTGCTCCTGGGTATTCCGGAAACTCAAAGCTGTACAGACGCTCTTTCATCGCCTTAGTTGGGCGTCCGCCAATCATGTATCGGATGTGAACCTTCGCCATTTCATCGTCAGACAAGTCCTGCACCGGATACCCGCCTTTTCGCAGATCGGTGATGATGCCGTCGAGCTCTTCCTGTCCATTTTGCAAACGCACACCCACAAAGATGTTTGCCAGCGTATCGTCACTATGACGGTAGTTAAACTCTGTAACTGCGCGGCCTCCGAGTATCTTACAAAACTCGAGGAAAGCGCCTGTACGTTCAGGAATGGTGACGGCCAGTAGGCCTTCACGTTTCTCGCCCAGTTCGGCGCGCTCAGAGACATATCTCAGGCTGTGGAAGTTGGTGTTCGCACCGGAAAGCACGGCGGCCATCTTCTTGCCTTTGAGCTGATGCTGCTCGGTGTATTTCTTTAGACCGGCCAGAGACAAGGCGCCAGCAGGCTCAGAAATCGCGCGGGTATCTTCGAAGATATCTTTCACAGCTGCACAGATTTCGTCACTCGACACAGTGATGATGTCATCGAGATGCTCATGACACAGACGGAAGGTCTCATCTCCAATGCGTTTGACTGCCACACCGTCTGCGAAGGTGCCAACATTATCCAGAGTGACAGGCTCTCCAGCATCCAATGCAGCTTTCAGACAGGCAGAGTCTTCCGCTTCTACGGCAATGAGTTTGACCTGTGGCATCAGTTGTTTCACGATAACTGCTACGCCCGCGGCAATACCTCCCCCGCCCACAGGCAGGAAGATATAGTCCAGATGACCATTCTGTTGCAGCATTTCCATACCCATGGTTCCCTGACCCGCAATCACCAACGGGTGATCAAAAGGTGGCACAAAGGTGTAGCCGTGTTCTTCTGATAGCTCTACCGCTCTGGCTTTGGCTTCATCAAAGTTGTTGCCATGCAAAACCACATTGCCGCCAAAACCACGCACTGACGCTACTTTGATGTCTGGTGTGGTGCGCGGCATCACGATGGTGGCTTTGATTCCCAGCTTATGGCCGGACAGAGCAACGCCCTGCGCGTGGTTACCTGCAGAAGCGGCGATAACACCGGCTTTTTGCTGATCTTCAGTTAACTGCGCCATCATGTTATAGGCGCCGCGCAACTTGAATGAATGCACCGGCTGGCGGTCTTCACGCTTCAGCTGAATGGTATTGCCCAAACGCTGCGAAATTCGCGGCATATCCTGCAATGGGCTGACAATGGCTGCCTCATACACAGGTGCGCGCAAAATATCACGCAGGTAGTCGGCATTGCTGAGCGGTGCAGGTTCACTGTGTTGTTGGCGGGCCTGACTCATGATTACCCCTCCAGCTTGCTTTTATCGCGCACAGCACCTTTATCAGCACTGGTTGCCATGCTGGCATACGCTTTCAATGCAAACGACACTTCGCGCACACGTGACTCAGGTTTCCAGCCTTTCGCATCTTGCTCGGCGCGACGTACAGAAAGTTCTGCTTCGTCGACTTCCAGCACGATAGATCGGTTTGGAATGTCGATAGCGATGATGTCGCCCTGCTTCACCAGGCCAATGGTGCCGCCGCTTGCAGCTTCCGGAGAAACGTGACCGATGGACAGGCCACTGGTACCGCCTGAGAAGCGGCCATCAGTAATTAGTGCGCAGGCTTTACCCAGACCCATGGATTTAAGGTAAGTGGTTGGGTAGAGCATTTCCTGCATGCCTGGACCGCCTTTTGGCCCTTCGTAGCGGATAACCACGACTTCACCGGCTTTTACTGCACCGCCGAGAATACCGTTGACAGCGTCTTCCTGGCTCTCAAAAACATGCGCCGGACCGCGGAAGGTCAGATTTTCTTCTTCCACACCCGCTGTTTTCACGATACAGCCGTCAAGAGCGATATTACCTGTGAGTACAGCAAGTCCGCCATCTTGGCTGTAGGCATTTTCTTTAGTGCGGATACAGCCCTCAGTGCGGTCATCATCGAGCGTGTCCCAACGGCAATCCTGAGAGAAGGCTTTTGTGGTACGGATACCGGCAGGGCCAGCGCGGTAGAAGGTTTTCACGTCTTCGTTGTCCGTTACCGTGATGTCGTACTTCGCCAGTGTATCTGCAAGGGTTTCACCCAGAACATTCGGCACATCGGTCTTCAGAAGACCAGCACGGTCCAGCTCACCCAGAATTCCCATGACACCACCTGCACGGTGAACATCTTCCATGTGATATTTCTGCGTGGAAGGTGCCACTTTACAAAGGTGCGGAACCTGACGGGAAAGACGATCGATATCAGTCATATCAAAATCTATCTCGCCTTCCTGCGCAGCTGCGAGCAGGTGAAGGATAGTATTGGTCGAGCCTCCCATGGCGATATCTAATGCCATGGCATTTTCCAATGCGGTTTTGCTGGCAATGTTACGCGGAAGAGCAGACTCGTCGTCTTGTTCGTAGTAACGCTTGGTCAGCTCAACGATGCGTTGACCTGCGGTGATGAAAAGCTGCTCACGGTCGGCGTGGGTTGCCAGCATAGAACCGTTGCCCGGCTGGCTGAGACCCAGCGCTTCGGTGAGACAGTTCATGGAGTTGGCGGTAAACATACCTGAGCAAGAGCCACAGGTTGGACACGCTGAGCGCTCGATCTGCTCGCTTTGCTCATCTGACACGTTTGGATCGGCACCTTGGATCATTGCGTCAACCAAATCCAGCTTCAGGATCTGATCCGAAAGCTTGGTTTTCCCCGCTTCCATTGGACCACCGGAGACAAAAATGGCTGGGATATTCAGGCGCATTGCCGCCATCAACATTCCCGGAGTGATCTTGTCACAGTTGGAGATACACACCATGGCATCAGCGCAGTGGGCATTCACCATGTATTCCACAGAGTCAGCAATCAGCTCACGTGATGGCAGACTGTAAAGCATGCCACCGTGACCCATAGCAATGCCATCATCGACTGCGATGGTGTTGAATTCTTTTGCAATGCCGCCTGCTGCTTCGATTTCTTTCGCCACCAGCTGGCCAAGATCTTTCAGGTGAACGTGACCTGGTACAAACTGGGTGAAGGAGTTCACCACTGCGATGATAGGTTTACCAAAATCTTCATCTTTTACGCCGGTGGCACGCCAAAGGGCGCGGGCACCCGCCATATTACGGCCATGAGTGGTGGTGGCTGAACGGTACTTAGGCATTTCCTTATCCTCTAAAACTACTTATTTGGCGTCCGGAGAGACCGGATCCAGCCATCCCCATTTATCTTCGGTTTGGCCATTGAACAGGCCAAAGAAGGCGGTTTGTACTTTCTCTGTGACTTGGCCACGTTTGCCTTCACCCACAGTGATTTGGTCTACGCTGCGAACCGGCACGATTTCCGCTGCTGTGCCCGTCATGAAGACTTCATCTGCCAGATAAAGAGCTTCACGCGCGATGTTTTCTTCACGCACCTCATAACCCATGTCTTTGGCGATGGTCATGATGGAGTCACGGGTAATGCCAGGAAGGATGGCGCTGGTCGCTGGTGGCGTTGAAATCACGCCATTTTTCACCACGAACAGGTTCTCACCAGCCCCTTCTGACAGGTAGCCATCCACACTTAAGGCAATACCTTCAGCATAGCCGTGGCGACGGGCTTCACCACCGACCAACAGGCTCGACAGATAATTACCACCCGCTTTAGCTGCGGTAGGGATAGTGTTCGGCGCGGCGCGGTTCCAGCTTGAAATCATGGCATCGACACCATTAGCCAGCGCATCTTCGCCGAGGTAAGTGCCCCAGCTGAAGGCAGCAATGATGAGATCCATTTTGGTGTCTGGCGGCGGACAAACGCCCAGACCAACATTACCCACAAACCCCAGCGGGCGGATGTAAGCAGAGTTCAGGTTGTTGGCTCGCAATGTTTCACGGCACGCTTCCATTAGTTCATCAACTGAGTAAGGAATAGGGAAGCGGTAGATCTTTGCGCTGTCTTTCAGACGTTGCATGTGTTCGCGGTGACGGAAGACCACTGGGCCATTCGGGGTATCGTAGCAACGAATCCCTTCAAAAACCGAAGTGCCATAATGCATGGCGTGGGTCAGTACGTGAACTGTGGCATCTTGCCATGGGATCAGTTCGCCGTTTGACCAGATATAATCCGCTGTGTTTGCCATTCTTATTAATCCTTATAACGCATTACTGTTGTTCTAGCGGGAGCAGACGTACGCGTGAGACATCCCATAATTTGTCTAACTGGCTCTGAAGATTGGCGATAGGACGATCGCTCTTCACTTGCAGGGTAATTTCAACCGCATTGGTGTCATCGGTATGATGCATGTCGAGGCTTGTCAGGCGGAATCCGCGGTGACGGACAATGCGCAGCAGACGCTCCAGCAATTCTGGCTGGTCGTCAGCATTGATTAGCAGAGTGTGTGATTGGCTCATGTACGCTCCAACATATCCTGATTAGCGGCACCGGGTGGAACCAGTGGCCATACGTTCTCTTCCTCTGAGATAGCAACATGCAGCAGGTAGGCTTTATCACTCGCCAATAACTCCTGCAATGCCGGGATCACTTCGTCTTTACGGGTAATGGTTTTCCCTGGGATGTTAAAGGCTGATGCCAATGTCACGAAGTCAGGGTTATCCGATAAGTTGGTCTCGCTGTAGCGCTCTTCAAAGAAAAGCTGCTGCCATTGACGCACCATCCCCAAACGTTGGTTATCCAACAGTACCATTTTTACCGGAATATTGCGGCGTTTCAGGGTGCCAAGTTCCTGAATGTTCATCATAAATGAACCATCTCCAGAAACTAATACAACTTCATCATCGGGACGGGCCATTTTGGCACCCATAGCAGCAGGCAAACCAAAGCCCATGGTGCCGAGACCTGCGGAGGTTAACAGGTTCTCTGGGCGACGTGGCTCAACGTGCTGCGCCACCCACATTTGGTGTTGGCCAACATCGGTCGCGACGACGGTGGAGTCCGGCATCATGTCAGACAGTTGTTTAAGAAGGAGCGGCGCGAAAATTGGGTCGCCCGGGTGGTCATAACGCCAGCCGAAGTCCTTTTTCATGGTCAGCACGCTGTCTTGCCATGCTTGAATATCAGAAGGCTCGCCCAACTGCGGCAACACGGTATTCAGCTCGCCGCGAAGCGCGACATTGGCGCGGCGCAATTTGTGGAATTCTGCAGCATCAATATCGATGTGAACGACTTTGGCGTTAGGCGCGAAAGTATCCAGCTTGCCAGTGACGCGATCGTCAAAGCGTGCGCCAATGGCAATCAATAAATCAGACTGCTGCACTGCCAGATTCGCCGCTTTGGTGCCATGCATACCGAGCATGCCGAGATAATAGGGGTAATCTTTGTCTACCGAACCGAGCCCTTTCAAAGTGCTGGTGGCTGGGATTTGGCTGTGATTTAAAAACTGGCGAAGGGTGTCTGTTGCATGAGCCAATTGTACACCACCGCCGACATACACCATTGGTTGCTTGGCTTCTGCAATTAAAGCATTGGCTTCCTGCAGCGAGGCTTCAGACACTTCAGGCGACTCGGGCTGATGCGCGATAGCTGCAAATGCCTCTTCGATTTGGGCAAGCTGCACGTCTTTAGCAATATCTACCAGGACGGGACCAGGACGGCCTTCTTTGGCCACTACGAAGGCCTCAGCCAATGTGGAAGCAAGTTTAGATGTGTCGGTCACCAGAAAACTGTGTTTGGTGCAGGCAAGGGAAAGACCGAGAACATCAACTTCCTGAAAGGCATCGGTGCCGATAAGTGGGCTGGCAACCTGGCCTGTGATAGCGACGACGGGCACAGAGTCCATCATGGCATCCGCAAGGCCAGTGATAAGGTTGGTGGCACCTGGGCCAGACGTGGCAAGACATACACCGACACCGCCGGTGGATCGCGCATAACCGATAGCGGCCATGGCAGCGCCTTGCTCATGACGGCAAAGGACATGATCAACGCCGCCGTCATAAAGGGCATCGTAAACGGGCATGATCGCACCGCCCGGATAACCAAATATTGTCGTTACACCCTGCTTTCGCAAAGCTTCAACGACGAACTGTGCACCTGTCATTGTGGCCTCCCGTTAAGTCCTGCTAAGGAGGTTGTTTGCTCTGCTTCCTGATATGGTCCCATACCGCGTTTTCCTTTTGCGTCTTACAACCGCACGTCCAAATGTGAAAAAAGCCCCCGGACCTTTCGATGCGGGGGCTGTTGCGATGTTTGTTTGCTATGTTCTAGCCGTCGCTGCCCCTCGCGGTAGTACCACCACGATAATTGAAATAATAATGACTAGGGCGCGAGATAGATGATTCATTTTGTCTCTTTGAGCGCCGTTTGTGTCGGCGCTGTATGTTTATGTCAACGTTTGTTTGCACAGTTGTTGTCTGCTCATAGTGGTATCACAGACTTCTGTCGCATGACAAGCAAAAAGTGGCTCGAATTTCCAATTTATGCTTCGTAATGCAGTAATACTAATGGTTTATGCAAATAACTTATTGATAGTTAAATAGTTACTGATTACGCCCTATGAATCTTGCCATTATCCATAGTCGCGCCTGTGTTGGTGTCGAAGCGCCACAGGTGACAGTCGAAGTCCATATCAGCAATGGGTTACCTGCGTTCACGCTAGTTGGCCTTGCCGAAACCACGGTCAAAGAAGCGCGGGACAGGGTGCGCAGCGCCATTGTGAACTCGGGCTTTGAATTTCCCGCAAGACGCATCACAGTCAATCTTGCCCCAGCGGATTTACCTAAAGAAGGGGGTCGGTTTGATTTACCCATCGCGCTCGGCATTTTGGCTGCTTCCGGTCAAATTCCGATGACCAAGCTCGATAGTCATGAATTTGCAGGAGAGTTGGCCCTTTCCGGCCAGCTACGCGCAGTAAAAGGCACTTTGCCTGCTGCCGTGGCGTGCCGAGAAGCGAAGAGAAGTTTGGTGGTGCCAGATGAAAATGGTGGACAGGTGGCGCTGGTGGGTCGGGATATTCATGTATCCGCGCCGGATCTGATTTCTGTTTGCCGTCACCTAAGCGGACAGGGCAGCCTGATGCTCAAAGAACCTGAAGATGACGAAGTAACGCCAAATACCGTTGGGCGCTGTATGCAGGACATTATCGGCCAGCAGCAAGGAAAGCGCGCGCTGGAGATTGCGGCAGCAGGCTCTCATAACCTTTTGTTCCTTGGCCCGCCTGGAACCGGAAAAACCATGCTGGCTTCACGTATGGCCGATCTGTTGCCACCAATGAGTGACAAAGAAGCGCTCGAAACTGCGGCGATCACTTCCCTGACAGAAAAGCCATTGCACGAGGGTAACTGGCGCAAACGGCCTTTTCGCACCCCACACCATTCCAGTTCAATGGCCGCATTGGTGGGCGGTGGTAGCACCCCGAAACCGGGTGAAATATCGCTGGCGCACAATGGCTTACTTTTTCTCGATGAAATGCCTGAGTTTGAAAGAAAGGTGTTGGATTCACTGCGTGAGCCTCTTGAATCTGGTGAGGTGGTTATTTCCCGTGCAAACGGTAAAACCTGTTTTCCTGCGCGCTTCCAGCTTATTGGTGCACTCAACCCCAGTCCGACCGGACACTATGAAGGCCAGTTGGCGCGCTCCAATCCACAGGCGACACTTCGCTATCTCAACCGTTTATCAGGTCCGTTTCTTGACCGCTTTGATCTTTCGATTGAAATCCCCGCACTGCCGCGAGGTACGTTAACGGAAGGCGGCGATCGCGGCGATCCGACAGAAGTGATTAAAGCGCGGGTAGAAAGAGCAAGAGCGGTGATGCTCGCACGATCTGGCAAGGTAAACAGTTTGCTTTCCAGTCGAGAGATTGAAACCTACTGTCCGCTCGATAAAGCAGACGCGGATTTTCTGGAAACGGCACTGCATCGATTAGGGCTGTCTATCCGCGCATATCACCGGATTATCAAAGTGGCACGTACCATTGCGGATTTGTCCGGCGAGGCAAATATTCAGCGTGGTCATTTGGCCGAGGCGTTGGGATACCGCTCGATGGATAGGCTTCTTAAACAGCTGACATCACTGGCGAGTTAGCCCAGTCAGTGACATGGATAGACTGATGTGACCACTTGTAACTGAATGGTGTTTTTTATTTCTGCGTCGTATTATGACCATTGAATGATAACTCAGTGAATATAACGCGAGATCGAGACATTGTTACTTTATCTGAACGCCTTTCTGGTCTGCTTGAATACTGCGTTTTGGTCAGTGCTGATCTGCTGTTTTGCCCTGATCAAAATGTTGTTACCCATTCCGGCTTTGCAACGGTGCGTAACCCGACTTTGCAACGGTATGATGTGGGCGTGGGCGACCGGAAACCATAAACTACTGAGTTTCACTTCTGATGTTGAGTGGGACATTCAGGGAGGAGAGACCCTGAAAAAAGATGGGTGGTACTTGCTGATCTGTAATCATCTCAGTTGGACGGACATCGTGGTGATTTTTTCAGTATTCAGAAACCGCATTCCGATGGCGAAGTTTTTCCTCAAACAGCAGTTGCTGTACGTCCCTTTTCTCGGCATGGCTTGCTGGGCGGTTGATATGCCATTCATGAAGCGCTATTCGCGCGAGTACCTGTTAAAGCATCCTGAAAAGCGCGGCAGTGATCTGGAAACCACCCGAAAATCCTGTGAGCGCTTCCGCTACACTCCAACCACGGTCGTGAACTTTGTTGAAGGCACCCGATTTACCGATGACAAGAAATGTCAGACTCGATCGCCATATAACAACCTACTGCCTCCTAAAACCGGCGGCATTGCTTACACTTTGGGCGCAATGGGCGATCAGTTTGACGCCATCATCAATGTCACGTTGGCGTATCCGGATAACCGTCATTTGCCTTTTAGGGATTTACTGAGCGGCAAAATGAAAAAGATTGTGGTGCGCATCGACACACTACCCGTGGATGAAAACGTCAAAGGCGATTACTTCAACGACAAAGTGTTCAAGCGCCGCTTCCATCAGTGGCTCAATGATGTTTGGGAAGAGAAAGATGTCAGACTAGATGGAATCTATGGGGATGAGCAGCCTGAAGTGGAAATCCCAGAGCGACGGAAAACCGCGGTTTAGAAAGTTAAAGTTGAAAAAAGTCATAGATAACAAAAAAGGGCCTGATGGCCCTTTTTTCATGTTGTTAGCTCTTACTGTGTCAGCAAGAAGTTAACCAGCGCGAAGTAATCTTCTTTGGTCTTCACTGTTTTTGGCGTCACGTGGTATTTGCCATTTACGATCAGTGCCGGCACGCCACGAAGGCCTGATTCCTGAAACGCTTTATCGAAACGGTTTGCCATACCATTCGCTGCAAAACTATTGAACGTGCCGTCAAAGTTGTCTGCGTCCACGCCCTCATCGATAAACATCTGGCGAAGCTCTTCTTCATTGCGTGGTGGCTTCTGCATCAGGTGGATACGGTTGAAAATTACAGGCACAACTTTGTCTTCCACATCCAGCATCACTGCGGTTGCATAGGCTTTGCTCAGAGCTTTCCCCATATTGCCACCCATAAATGACACATGGTTTTTGGTGAAGCTAGCATTATCTGGAATGTTCTTCTTCAGCTCTTGCATCAGTGGTTCGCTTTTAAAGCAGTGTGGGCAATAAAATGAGAAAAACTCAACCACACTGGGTGTATCGCTCTTTGGTAGATCCAGCACCTGGTAGTCTTCACCCGCGTTGAAGCGCGCTGCCTGCGCCGAAAAGGCCAACATTGCTGCTGCAGCTACAGCCAACATTTTTTTCAACATAACGTCTTTTCTCCCTGAGTGTTATTCATGGCTGCTTACCATTGAGGAACCAGTGTGAGTGGCGGTTCTTCAAGGGCGGCCAATTGTTCTTTAAAGGCGAGTACCTGATTTTCCCAGTATTTTGCCTCAGCAAACCATGGGAATGCACGCGGAAATGCAGGATCTTCCCAGCGTTTTGCCAGCCATGCCATGTAATGCACCATTCTCAGACCGCGCAATGGTTCAATAAGTTGCAACTCATTGGCGGGAAAATCGTGAAATTCTGAATATGCCTCGGAAATGGTATCGATCTGTGCCAGCTGATCGTGTCGGTCACCGTTGAGCAGCATCCAGATATCCTGAATCGCCGGACCGTTTCTGGCATCGTCCAAGTCCACGAACATGGGGCCATCGCGCCAGAGAATGTTGCTGGGATGACAGTCACCGTGCAAACGCAGGGTGCTCACATCTGGATTCCAGCGGTCCTTCAATACGCTGATCAGGCGGTCCAGATCTGCAAAAAAGGCATTTTCGAGATGCATTGGGATGAAGCTAGAATTTTCCAGCGCTTTTCGTGGCGTGAAGAGGTATTCATCCAGACCAATGGTCGGGCGGTGTACAAAGGGTTTACTGGCGCCGACTTTGTGGATACGACCTAAAAAGCGACCCACCATTTCAAGCTGATCCCAGTTGTCCACTTCGAACGTTCTGCCGCCGACGCTTGGGAAAACCGCAAACTGATAGCCTTCGAAGTTGAACAGAGTTTCTCCGTCGATTTTCATAGGTGCAGCGACGGGAATTTCAGCCTGCTCGAGATCATCGGCAAAGGCGTGCTCTTCGAGGATTTGCTCTCGGCTCCAGCGCTGTGGACGGTAAAACTTGGTCACCAATCGACGGCGCTCTTCATCCTGAAACTGATAGACCCGGTTTTCGTAGCTGTTCAATGCCAGCAGGCCTGATTCCGGGCGAATACCAACCGACTCCAATGCATTGAGCAAGGTGTCTGGCGTGAGATGTTCATAGCTAAATTGGGCGTCGCTCATAGAGTTGGCTAGGTTAAGGTGTGTGGGTTGTGATGGTAGCAGAGTTTGCCGCCGAAGATAAAAAACGGACGCTCAGGTGGCGTCCGTTTTTTCGGGAAAGTGCGCTACATCTTACTGATAAAGCGGCTTTCTGTTTCGATGATTTTCTTATCGTCCCCCGATTGGCGCTCCAGCACGAAGGTGATATTGGCCACCGGCGTGCTCAGCTCATAGGGGTCAACCCCCAGGCTGATTGGTAGGGTGAAGATCTCACCTGCGGTCAGAGTGACTTCTTGCTTGCCATACCATTCCACACCATCCAAACCTTTCACGGTGAGCGAGTAGGTTTCCGGTGATTGGGTTTTGTTGAGAATTTTCAGTGTGTAGGTGTTCTCTATCAGGCCTTCACTGTTGGTTTTGAACAGCTGTGTGCGGTCACGGATAACGTCCAATCCCATTGGTTGCACCGCGGAAAACAGCATGACAAACAACCCCAGCATGGCCACCATCACAATTCCATAGCCAATCAGCTTAGGTCTGACGACATCGACTTTATGGCCTTCAAGTTTGTGCTCAGTGGTGTAGCTGATGAGGCCTTTGGCATAGTTCATTTTGTTCATGGTCTCGTCACAGGCATCAATACAGGCGCCACAGTTGATGCACTCATATTGCAGGCCATCACGGATATCGATGCCTGTCGGGCAGACCTGAACACACAGGTTGCAATCGATACAATCACCAAGGCCCAGCTCTTTTGGATCTTTTTTCCGTGGTCTTGGGCCTCGTGCTTCTCCGCGTTTCTGGTCGTAACCAACGATAAAGGTGTCTTTGTCGAACATAGCTGACTGGAAACGTGCGTAAGGGCACATGTGAATACACATGATAGAGCGCATCCAGCCTGCGTTTCCGTATGTACAGACACTGAAAAACAGCACCCAGAAGGCGACCCAGAAACTGCTGTTGAAGGTAAAGAAATCAATGAAGAGCTCTTTGACCGGCACAAAGTAGCCAACGAATGTGAGACCGGTGAGGAGCGCGACGGCAAACCAGCAGATATGTTTAGCCGTTTTTCGAAGGAATAACTCTTTCGTGATTGGTAGTGAGTCCTGCTTCTTTCGTTTGTTGGCCGTACCTTCGAGCTTTTCCTCGAACCAGATGTAGATAAACGTCCAAACTGTTTGCGGGCAGAGATACCCACACCAGACCCGCCCTAAAAAGGTGGTGATAAAGAAAAGACCGAAGGCGGCGATCATAAACAGGGTGGCAAGCAGGGTAAGATCCTGAGGCCAAAGTGTGGTGCCGAAGAAGTTGAATTGCTGTTTGCCGATATCAATCAGGATCGCCTGGCGATCGCCATATGGGATCCATGGCGTCAGCACGAACAACAGCATAAAGAACCAGCCCATCTTACGGCGCAGCTTCTGGAATACCCCACTCATTGCCCGCACGTAGATGCGGTTACCTGGGTTGAAACGATCGCCACTCGTTTTATGGGTTTTAGGGTTGTACTCTTTTGGGGTAACGTCTTTGACTTCAATTTTATCCTTGCTCATGACAGCTGCATTCCTTGGGCTATCGGGATTTCCCGAACATTGCTGACACTGATACATTGTCAGTGCCTTTCATCGATTAACACTCAACACTTTGATAGTTAACTATCACTTCAATCATAGACGCCAGATTATATCTGAGGAGGAGAGACGAATTCTGTGCGTATGGTGGGAAAATAACCGGGCAATCACACCACTGAAGTGTAACAGCCAATTGTTTTGAAAATAAAAAAGCGAAGCCTGAAGCTTCGCCTTTATGTCTGGTTTATTGCGCAGTCGTTAGTTGATAATGCCACGTGCGCGCAGAATCGCCGTTTTGAAGTCATCTTCGCAGTCTTTTGCAAGACCTGGGATCATGTCATCTTTCTGGCTGTTACGCATTTTCAGATGATAAATCAGCACGTCATCGGTCAGGTCTTTTAGTTTACCTTCGTAGCCGGCTTCCTCAGCTAACTTAACGATCATTTGGAGCAGGTTCAGTTCAGGCTCTTTCTGCCACTCAGGATGAAGCAGTTCGATAAGTTCATTAATGCGATGACATTTCATTTTTGAAGACTCCAACTGGCCGGATTTTGGCCTTACTTTTTATGTGACTTATCTGCTTACAGTAACAGATTCAGACGGGCAGACCAATCACAGCAAGGGTCAATTAAGCCGCCTCACCTTCTGTCATTTCAACCATGACAGGTGTTGGGCGCACCAGGGTCAGATCTGGAGTACCTTTCAGGTCAGTGTTGGTTTTGCTTTTGAACGCTGGCGCAAAAAAGTGAGCGCGCATGCGGGAAGGAGTGCGGGTAACACGAACAGGACGGACAGTAACAGGGCGCATTTAAGGTTCTCATTGGCTGCGCATCCATGACAGGGTTCTCTTACAGAGTGGCGTCAGGGTTTCCGATGGCTGCTAGCCTTACTGCGTGTTCACTCTGGGGTTCGCGAAGTGCGAATTTGCGCGGATAATAACAGGAAAGAATTGCCGAAAAAAGCAGCAGCGGGAAAAATAATTCGCGTAGAAAAAAAGCGGAGTAAACTCACCTTTACACTTAATTGTCTCGCCCTTATGTCACGGGCATGACACGGTTTCTACCCAAGTTTTTGGCCTCGTATAACTGAGCGTCGGCACGGCTGATGAGGTTTCGGATACTCTCGCCTTTTTCATATTCAGCGACACCGATAGAGACCGAGATACTGTCGAGTTTCTTGCCGGTTTTCTTATCTTTAATCGCAAGTTTATCGATGGTGGCTCGGATGGTTTCAGCAACGCGGCATCCGCCACTCAGTGGGCGGTTGGGTACAAGCAAGGCAAACTCTTCCCCACCATAACGGTAAGCATGTATTCCGTCACGGCAATAATCAGAGAGGCGCCTAGCGGTGAGTTTTAACACCTGATCACCCATCAAATGGCCGTAGGTATCATTGAAACTTTTAAAGTGGTCCAAATCACAAAGTAACAGACTGAAGCCTTTCGGTGGCGGACTGGTAGCCAAAGACTCTAACTCGGTATCAAAGGCGCGACGGTTGTAGATACCCGTGAGTGCATCGTGAAGCGCATCTTCGTTGGCCTGCTGTAGTGTTTCCTTAAGTCGGGATATCTCTTCTTGCGCATCAGCTAACTGGCTTTTAAAGAAATTAGTCGACTGACGCAGTTCATTGGAGCTTTTCACGGCTTTTCTGACCACGGCAACGGTTTCTTCCATCGACAGGGCTTCTTCACCAACACGGGCAAGTTGGGAGAAAGTCTTGTCTAATGTGCTTTGGAAAGTGGCGGTATCTTTGAGCGTATCTTCCATAGTGTTACTCATTTCAAGGGCCAGCGCTTGAAGTCCGCGCTGGAACTCGTCGACATCTTTCACCTTCTCGTCAGCGACATGATCGTTGTACAGCTCTTCACTGAGTGTGGGACTTAACGTCCCTATTTCTTTTATGGATTCATCAATCTTTTTGGAAAGTTCGATATCGGCATTAGCGACGTAGGTGTACCAAAGTGCGTAATTAGGTGGTGTTGCGGGAACTTGGTACTTCATTAGAAGGGGAACAACTTTCTTCAAATATCCAGAACTTTGCGCAAAAATCTCTTTTGACATGGCTGACTTATTCTCCGTCATTTTTCGAGGCAAGACCGCCGTACGTTACCAGTCTAATAATCTTAGACTGAATTTAGCGCGTTGCTGTGACAGCTTAGTCATTGTTTGGTGTCTAGACTTCGTTGATTGCCTGTATGCAAAAATAAGGACTGAAAAACATGGGGTGGTTGAAAAAAACGTTGGCGAAAGTGGGTTTTGGCAGCGCAGAAGTCAGCGTTGAACTGGATTCCACAACTTTGATGCAGGGTGAGCAAACCAAGGTGTTGGTGACGGTAACAGGCGGAGATGTTGTCCAACAGGTGGATGCGGTTGAACTCAAGGTTTGCTGTGACTACATGGGATGGGAAGAGCTCAGAACCCAAGGCGAACAAGGCAGAAAGAAGCAGCGTCGTCGTAAAACCCATGTTTTGGCAAAGTGGTTTCTTCCGGACGCATTTACCTCTGAGCCGGGTAAATCTCAGCGCTTTGAGTCAACCATGGGCCTTCCACTGAATGCGCCTTTGTCGATGGGGGATGGCAAAATTTGGCTTGAAGTGAACCTCGATATTCCGATGGGTAAAGACACCTTATCGAAAACCGAGTTGACGGTGAAACCGGATACCCAATTAGATGCGGCTTTCTCCGCGCTTGAGGATTCAGGCTTTCGCATTGAAAAAGTAAAAAACGAAGAAGTCGAGCGACAGCCCATACCCTTTGAGCAGCAGTTCGAGTGGGCGCCAGTTTTGGAGCCTTATCAATCCGTGTTCAGGGACATGACGCTGGTAGCGACAAGATCTGATGGCTCCCTTCATCTTGCGATGACCTTTGGACGACAGGGTGAAGGTATTGGGGCAGCAGTAGGGCGATTTGTCGGAGCCAACAAGCTTTCCCGTGAGCTAACCGTCACAGGAAGCGCTGAGGAAGTCGCTGCTGAGGTTAAAACGTTGCTAGAGCAAATCTCGCAATAATTTAAGCTTACACGTGTACGCTTAAATGTGTCATACTCGCCGCTGGACCTCTCAAATGCGTTAGCAATTAAGGAGACTGTCGCATGACAACAGCGGCTTCTGCGTCTCAATATTCGGTGAAAGAAGAAATTGCCAGCAGCGTCAGCCATGGCCTGGGTGTGATTTTTGGCATCGTGGCTTTAGTCATGCTGCTCGTGAAAGCCGTCGGTGAGCATGCCGACGCGCTCAGTATTGCCAGCTACAGTGTGTATGGCGCCAGTATCATCCTGCTTTATCTGGCATCCACGCTCTACCATGCGATTCCCTTTGACGGTGCGAAGCGCGCACTCAAAACGTTCGACCACTGCGCCATCTATCTGCTCATCGCGGGCACCTACACGCCTTTTATGCTGATAAGTCTCAGAACGCCGCTGGCAAACTGGGTAATGGCGTTGATTTGGGGTATAGCACTGGTCGGGGTGATCCTGAAAATTGCCTTCGTGTACCGGTTTAAATCGTTGTCACTGGCGACTTATCTGGCAATGGGTTGGTTGTCTCTGGTAGTGGTTTATCAGTTGGCGCAGGTGATGCCGACAGCCGGCATGGTATTGTTGGGCTTGGGCGGCTTGGTGTATTCGCTGGGCGTGATTTTCTATGTGAAGCAAAGTATTCCTTACAACCATGCTATCTGGCACCTGTTTGTGCTGGGCGGCACGGTGCTGCACTTCCTGGCTATTTACTGGTACGTGCAGCCCGTATGAGTGAACTGGCGCGCTTAGTCGCGCCAGAAAACCGGAAACAGTAAAACCAGTACAGTCAGAATTTCCAACCGTCCCATCAACATGCCGATGCTGAGCACCCATTTGGCAGTATCAGATAATCCGGCAAAATTTCCTGTTGGCCCAATCATAGTGCCCATGCCTGGCCCCACGTTAGCTACCGCAGTCATTGCCCCTGTCAGGCTAGTGATACCATCAAGCCCGGTGGCGGCCAGTACCATCGCAACCACCAGTATGGTCATAATGTAGGTAATGGCGAATGCCACCACAGAGCGCACGATGTCTTCGTTGACCGGGCGTCCATTGTAGCGCTGGATGAAAACGCCTGAAGGATGCACCAGTTGCTGGATTTGTTTTTTCAGCAAGGCGAGTGCAATTTGGAAGCGGAATATTTTTGCGCCGCCTGAGGTTGAGCCTGAGCAGCCACCAGCGATCAGCATAAAAGCAAAAATCACCGACGCGAAAGGTCCCCACGCGGTAAAGTCATCCAGTCCAAAGCCAGTGGTTGTTACCACGGAGACAATGTTAAACAGCGAAACTCTCACTGCGTCCATCACTCCATAGTCTTTGGTCAGTACCAGCCAGATTGCCACCATCAACGCCGTTGCCAGTACCAGATAGGTAAAGCCTCGCACCTGTGCATCGTTCACCAGCATGCTGGGCTCCCGTCGGCGCAGTGCGTTAATCATCAGAAGAAATGGCAGGCCACCGGCGAACATAAACAAGGTGGCGACCCAGTGCGCGGCATGACTGAAATGGTTCATTGAGCTGTCTGAGGTGGAGTAGCCGCCGGTCGATAACGTTGTCATGGCGTGGTTTACCGCTTCAAACGCCGTCATGCCTGTCAGCCAGTAGGCGACAAAACAGAGTGCTGACAGTGAGACATAAACCTTCATGATACTGATGGCAACGTTTTTGGTACGTGGGCTGGATTTTGCGGACCAATCGGAAGACTCGGTCTGGAACAGGCGCATACCACCGACGTTCAAAAACGGCAAGATGGCGACGCCCATCACGATAAACCCAACACCACCGAGCCACTGCAGTATGGAGCGCCAAAGCAGAATCGACGGCGCCATATTATCAAGGCCACTTAGTACGGTAGAACCCGTGGTGGTAATACCGGACATGGTCTCAAAATAGGCGTCGGTAAAGCTGATGTGGTTAATGAAGACAAAAGGTAGCGCTGCAAAGGCACTGGCAATTAGCCACACCATGGTGGTGATAACAAACATGTCGCGGGCGTTTAGCCGGAAGTCCTCGGTTTTCCCGAGCGTCAGACAAGCAAACGCAGCGACATGGGTAATGATGACCGAAAGACTAAAGTCGAGAAAGCCGGCGGTACCGGTGAAAAAGGCAGTTAGGGTGGGTACATACATAAATAGGGCGATCTTGGATAAGACCAGCCCTATGACGAACAGTACCGGTTTGAAGTTAACCATACACTGTGATGCGTTTTGTCTTTAGAGGAAGAATGGACTTGGCTGGAACAGCCTTTCCACGTCCGGGATATACTTCTTATCCACCAGAAACATCACCACGTGATCGTCCTGCTGAATAACGGTTTTATCGTGGGCGATCAGGACTTCCTCTTCCCTAACAATCGCACCGATGGTGGTACCTGGTGGCAACTTAATGTCGCCAATGGCACGCCCTACTACTTTCGATGTGTTGGAATCACCATGTGCAATGGCTTCAATCGCTTCTGCTGCGCCGCGGCGCAGCGAAGAAACGTTCACGATGTCGGCTTTACGTACGTGGGTCAGCAGAGCAGAAATGGTCGCCTGCTGCGGAGATATTGCAATATCAATAACACCGCCCTGCACCAAGTCGACGTAAGCCCCCCGCTGGATAAGCACCATCACCTTCTTGGCACCTA
Source organism: Grimontia marina (assembly GCF_900060185.1). Taxonomy (GTDB): domain Bacteria; phylum Pseudomonadota; class Gammaproteobacteria; order Enterobacterales; family Vibrionaceae; genus Enterovibrio; species Enterovibrio marinus. Next base: position 49,707 of record NZ_FIZY01000033.1, read on the forward strand.
AACGTTTGGCCAACATCGCAGACATGATGTTGGCTTCGTCTTCATTGGTCACAGCAATGAAGACATCAATCTGGTCAATGTGCTCTTCGCTCAGAAGCTCCTGATCCGCCGCATCACCGCAGAATACAATGGTGTTCTCGAGAATTTCTGACAGTTGCTCTGCTCGTCTTGGGTTGCGCTCAATCAGCTTCACGCTGTATGCACGTTCAAGGCTTCGTGCAAGACCGGCACCAATGTTACCGCCGCCGACAATCATGATGCGCTTGTAAGGCTTCTCAAGGCGCTGAAGTTCACTCATCACTGAGCGGATGTGGTTACTTGCTGCCACGAAGAAGACTTCATCGTCCGCCTCGATAATAGTCGTGCCTTGCGGACGGATAGGGCGATCACGACGGAAAATCGCCGCCACGCGGGTATCGACATGTGGCATGTGTTCGCGAAGGGCTGACAGAGCATTACCCACTAGCGGACCACCGTAATAGGCCTTAACCGCAACCAGACCGACTCGGTTATCGGCAAAGTTCACCACCTGCAGTGCACCTGGGTATTCAATCAGACGCTGAATGTACTGGGTCACCAGCTCTTCCGGCGCAATCAGGTATTCAACCGGGCAAGCGTCGGTCTGGAATAATTGGTCTTTAGTGGCGAGGTATTCCGGGCTTCGAATACGGGCTACACGGTTGGGCGTGTTGTAGAGGGTAAAAGCAACCTGACAGGCGATCATGTTGGTTTCGTCGGAGTTGGTCACCGCGACCAGCATGTCGGCATCCTGTGCGCCGGCTTCCAGCAGTGTGGTGGGGTGGCTGGCGTAGCCTTGCACCACACGAAGATCATATTTGTCCTGCAGCTCTCTGAGTCGCTCGGGGTCTTTATCGACGATGGTGATGTCGTTGTTTTCGCCCACCAAGTTTTCAGCCAGTGTGCCACCGACCTGTCCAGCCCCCAAGATGATGATTTTCATAACGTCTGCGTGAACCTCGGTTCAATTTTTTATTGTTATCGCGGGCAGTGGTTGTTGCCCGCGCTGACTCCATTACGCTTTTTTGAGGACGGCGTAATAGAACCCATCCATGTTTTCCTGACCTGGCAGGATTTGTCGGCCCGGTTGCTCAGGTGTGCCGGTTTCCAATGTTGCATCTGATGCGCGGGCGAGGAAAGCTTTCACCTGCTCTGCGTTTTCTTGCGGGGTGACCGAGCAAGTCGCATAGACCAGCGTACCACCAGATTTCAGCTGCGCCCACATTGCATCAAGAATTTCAGACTGCAGCGACACTAACTGATCGATGTCGTCGGCGCGGCGAAGCCACTTAATATCCGGATGGCGGCGAATAACACCGGTAGCTGAACAAGGCGCGTCGAGCAGAATACGATCAAACTGCTCTCCCTGCCACCACTCACTCGGAGTGCGGGCATCGCCACAAATCACCTGCGCGTCGAGCTTCAGGCGTTTGAGGTTTTCTTCCACGCGGGTAAGACGGGTGGCGTCCACATCCATTGCCACGACTTTTGCAGTTGGTTCGTGCTCCAGGATGTGACAGGTTTTACCCCCCGGCGCTGCGCAGCAATCAAGGATGAGTTCACCAGCCTGAGGTTTAAGGTAGTTGACCGACAGCTGCGCCGCCGCGTCCTGCACCGAGACCCAGCCCTCTGAAAAGCCAGGGAGGGCAGTGACATCACAAGGTGTTGCCAGTTTCAGTGCATCGTCCGCTTCAGGATGTATTGCAGTCTCAATGCCTGCTTCATCTAAAAGCGCTTTGTAAGCATCGCGGGTGTGATGGGTGCGGTTAACACGCAGCCACATTGGCGCCTTTTCATGGTTGGCTTCAACCACCAGTTCCCAATCACTTGGATAGGCTTTTTGTAGCAGTTTCAGCAACCAGCCAGGGTGACCGTATTTACCCGCGTCGTGCGCGACAGCGGCGGCATCTAAAGCTTCCTGGTTGCGTTGGTAATTACGTAACACGGCATTGATAAGGCCGCGGAGTTGAGGTTTTTTCAGCACCTTGGTGGCATTCACGGTTTCTGCGACCGCCGCGTGGGCTGGAATGCGCATGTAGTTGAGCTGGTACAGGCCGACCAAAATCAAATGATGGAAAACGCGTTGCTTGCCTTTGAGTGGCTTGTCCATCAGTGATTGGGTGATGGATTCGAGACGCGGCAGCCAGCGCAGCACGCCGTAGCAGATCTCCTGCAGCAGGGCGCCATCGCGCGGGGCGACTTTTTGTTGGGCAGGCGGCAGGGCGGCTGACAGGGATTGTCCTTGGTCGACAACCTGATAAATAACCTGTGCAGCGACAGCTCTAACGTTCATGAATATACCTCAGTGTTTGCTCACGTGAATGCGAGCCACTAAAAAAGGCCAGCAAGCTGGCCTTCTCAATTACAGTTGGGTGCCAGGTTCAAACCAGTCGCGGCGGGAGTTCAGAATGTCTGCCGCGCTCATGGCTTTTTTGCCCGGTGGCTGGATGGATGTCAGGCGCAACACGCCTTCTCCGGTTGCCACTCGGATACCTTTCTTGTCGGCAGACAAAATGGTGCCTGGTGCTTTGCCGCTGTCTTCTGTTTCGACCTCGGCATTCCAGACTTTGATGTTGTTGTCCGCCACAGAGAAGTGACTCATCGGCCATGGGTTAAAGGCGCGGATGCAACGTTCAATGGCGTCGGCGCTCATGGTCCAGTCGATTTGAGCTTCTTCTTTGCTGAGCTTTCTCGCGTAGTTGGCAAGCTCATCGTCCTGTTTTTCAGCAACGGCTTTGCCAGAAACAATATCACCCAGACATTCCACCAAGGCTTCAGGGCCCATTTCCGCCAATCTTTCATAAAGCGTGGCACTGGTTTCTTTGGCGTCGATGTTCAGGGTTGCGATTTTCAGCATATCGCCGGTATCTAGCCCCTCATCCATCTGCATGATGGTGACGCCTGTCTCTGCATCGCCCGCCCAGATTGAGCGCTGGATAGGCGCAGCGCCACGCCAGCGTGGCAGGATAGAGCCGTGAACATTGATACAGCCGAGGCGAGGTGTGTCTAGCACCACTTTAGGTAGCAGCAGGCCATAAGCCACTACGACCATGATGTCCGCACCAATGGCAGATAGTTCTTGCTGCGCGTCTTCTGCTTTCAGGCTTGCTGGCTGATAAACAGGAATGTTGTGTTCGTGCGCCAGCAGCTTGACTGGGCTGGCAGTCAATTTCTTACCACGGCCCGCCGGACGGTCAGGCTGGGTATAAACTGCTACCACCTCATGGTGTGAAGACAACAACGCCGCCAGATGACGGGCGGCGAAATCCGGCGTACCGGCAAATACGATTTTCAATGAGTCGCTCAAGGAAACCTCAGCTGGCTTTTTGGTTGGCGCGTTTGATTTTTTCCAGCTTCTGTTTGATGCGCTGTTGCTTCAGGGGCGACAGGTAATCAACAAACAGTTTGCCTTCAAGGTGGTCCAGCTCGTGCTGAACACAGATAGCCAGAAGGTCATCCGCTTCGAACTGGTATTCGTTGCCGTCACGATCCAGTGCTTTAACCGTCACTTCTGATGCGCGGGACACCAGCGCGCGTGCGCCGGGAACAGACAAGCAGCCTTCTTCGATGCCGTCTTCACCGCGCTTCTCGATGATTTCCGGGTTGATCAGCACCATAGGCTCGTCGCGGGTTTCTGAAATATCAATCACAACGATGCGCTGGTGGATGTCGACCTGAGTCGCCGCAAGGCCAATGCCTTCTTCGTCGTACATGGTTTCCAGCATGTCATCAACAATGGTCTGGATCTCTGGTGTGACGCTCTCTACCGGTTTCGCCACCGTGCGTAGGCGATCGTCCGGGAAGGTCAAAACCTGCAATACACTCATAAACGTCTCTTAAATATGTTGAACTGCGCCGTATCCGGCTTCGGTAATTGGGCTAATTCTAGACATTTTGCTATTCAAATGACAGCATCCAAATCGAAAGTACGCTTTTGGAGACAAGGGATGTTTAAAAAGCTTATCATTTTTTGTCTGGCGCTGGGGATGCCAGGCGTGATAGCTGCGTCAGAAGTGCGTTTGAGCGCTGATGCGCCTGAAAACTATACGGTGAAAAAAGGCGATACCCTTTGGGATATTGCGGGCCTGTATCTTGAAAAACCTTGGCACTGGCCGACGCTTTGGCAACACAATCCGGCAATCAAAAATCCTCATCTTATCTATCCGGGCGACAAACTTCGCCTGAGCTGGCTTGATGGCAAACCTGTGCTTTCTTATACGGCAGGGGCTAACCGTACCGACTCAACCCCTATCAACAGCACTTCGCCATCGGTTCTGCGCCAGTTCTTGACCTATGACACCCTCATTCATGAGCGTGAGTATTTGCTCGCTCCGCGAGTATTGGGCACGCAGGAAGGATGGAGTTACATCTCTAAACGCACGCCGTTTTTTGTTGATAAGTCTTTAGACACGGAAGAGTGGTTTATTTACCGCACTGTGACGGATTTCCAGCGGGAGAAGGGGGATGCGATGGTTCGCATGATAAGCCTCAAGAAAGTCGGGGAAGCCAAGCTGGTGCGCTCGCTCGATGATATTGCTGAGATGACGCTGACCCACCAAAATCAGGAAATCAAACCTAACGATATTCTATTGCCTGCACTTGGTGCGAAAACCGGAGAGATTTTCCACCCCAAACCCGCACCTGAGGGTGTTGAAGGCAGAATGGTTGGACACCTTTACGGCAGCAACTATGTTGGACACCGTCAAATCGTAGTGGTCGATCTGGGCGAACAGGACGGCCTAAATGAAGGGCATACCCTTTCGGTGGTGGTGCCGGGTGTGGCAATGAAAGGCACTAAGGGTGAGATGCTCTACGACAGCGATATCGACAACGGTGGCGGCGAACTGGTGAAAGTCTTGCCATCAACATCGGCAGGCACTTTATTGGTTATCCGCAGCTATCCTTTCTTCAGTCTTGCCATGGTGGTGGAAGCCGATAAGCCACTGAAAGCGGATATGCCGGTTATCGCAGCGGAAGGATAAGATGTCTCGCGAGCTTGATTGGTGGCTTAGGCTCGCCGCTGTTCCCCGCCTCGGCAGTCAGGCGGTCAGTAAGATCATCAGCCGGTACCCACCGCACAAACTGGACGAGCTGGAGGACATCGAGCTAGCAGCACTTGGCTTAAAGCCCGCTCAAATTCAGGCGCTGCGACAACCTGACTTTTCCATTATCGACAAATGCCTGACCTGGGCATCAGCACCAGGCAGGCATATCATCTCGCTGACCGATTCCCGCTATCCTTACCTCTTAAAGCAAATCAGCGGTGCTCCCCCTCTTTTATTTGTCGACGGCGATCCCCATATACTGTCACTGCCGCAACTAGCGATGGTTGGCAGTCGTCATGCATCCAACGATGGCTTATCACTGGCCCATGCTTTTGCTAAAGAGCTTGCCGCTCACGATGTCATCGTGACCAGCGGTTTGGCGCTGGGTATTGATGGCCGTGCTCATCGCGGCGCACTCGATGGCAAAGGGAAAACCATTGCCGTGTTGGGCTCGGGGCTTGAGAAAATTTATCCTGCCAGACACCGTCAACTGTCTGACGATATCAGGGATAATGGCGCACTGGTGTCAGAGCTTTGGCCCTGGTCGCCGCCAAAACCTGCATTTTTCCCGAGACGAAATCGCATTATCAGCGGTCTATCTACAGGAGTGCTGGTGGTGGAAGCGGCAATGAAGAGTGGTTCGCTGATCACCGCCAGGCTGGCGCTTGAACAAGGGCGGGATGTCTTTGCTTTACCGGGCTCTATCCATAACCCACATGCGAAAGGCAGTAACGGCTTGATAAAGCAGGGTGCTTTTCTGGTGGAGTCGGTAGACGACATTTTAGAGCAGGTTGGCGCATTGGCTGGCTGCGCAATTAACCACCAGTTGGAGGTCGATCAGGCCCAAGTTTTGCAAGAAGAATTGCCATTTCCTGAACTGTTAGCTAACGTAGGAAATGAAGCAAGATGTGTCGATGTGCTTGCAGAGATCTGCGATGAACCCGTTCACGAAATCATGATGCAGTTGTTAGAACTTGAGCTACAGGGGCTGGTAACAGCGGTACCCGGTGGTTATGTCAGAACGAGGAGGGGATAGCCATGATGGACATCTTAATGTACCTGTTTGAAACCTATATCCACAGCGATGTTGAGTTGATGGTGGATCAGGACGAACTGGCTGATGAACTCTCCAGAGCTGGATTTCATCAAGACGATATATACAAAGCGCTGAACTGGCTTGAAAAGCTGGCGTTACTTCAAGACGCCGACAAAACCCCATACCTTACTGGCGGTGCGCTCACTTCTGTTCGTATCTACACCCCGAAAGAGATGGATCGACTGGATACTGAGAGCCGAGGTTTTCTGACTTTCCTTGAGCAAATTAGTGTATTGAGCCCTGAAACCCGTGAAATGGTGATTGACCGTGTTATGGAGCTCGATACGCAGGAATTTGTGCTGGAAGATCTGAAATGGGTGATCCTGATGGTGCTGTTTAATGTGCCTGGCAACGAGAGCGCGTACGATCAAATGGAAGAGTTACTCTACAGCACAGCGGAAGATGAATACCTTCACTGATTTGAGGCTGGTCTGTTTTGGCTGGAAAAATTGACGATTCCCTGTTCAGCGCCCATGAACATGCGCTGGAAAATGAAGAGCGCTGCCCTAAATGTGGCAGCGCTCTTGTTATCAAGCACAGTAAACGCGGCCCTTTCAAAGCATGTACTGGCTACCCGGCTTGTGATTTCATCGAGTCACTGAACCACAATGACGGACACATAGTGAAAGAGCTTGGTATGCCGTGCCCGGAATGTGGTAACGAGTTGGTGCTCCGCCAAGGGCGCTTCGGTATGTTTATTGGCTGTTCGGCGTATCCGGAATGCCAACATATCGAAAAGCGCGATCAAGAACCTGAAGCGGAAACTATGGACATCAGCTGTCCTGAGTGCCGCAAAGGAAAACTGCACGAGAAGAAATCGCGTTTTGGTAAAGCCTTCTATGCGTGTGACGCTTACCCGAAATGCAAATTCGCCGTGAACCTTAAGCCTATTAAGGGCAACTGTGAGGTTTGCGGATATCCGCTTCTGCTGGAGAAAAAACTGGCGGCGGGCATCGTGAAAGTCTGTGCGGATAAAAAGTGTCAGCACAAACAGGGGCAATGACCTAAAGTCAACTTGCTTGGTATTCGAAAAAAGAAAAGCCGCTAGCAGCGGCTTTTCTCGTTTTGGGCTTGGCTCATTCAGCTTAATGTTTCTGCGGCACTTTGAAGGGCGGGAAACTCAGTGTCGTCCAAGTGTTTGGCAACTTCCTGAAGTGCTTCACCCAACGCCTTTGCACTCTCTGCGCACAGGTTGATGTGGCCAATTTTACGGCCTGGTCGCGGCGCTTTGTCGTACCAATGTACATGCGCCAGTCCCACGACATTCATCGGGACAGTCACTTCACCGACGATGTTGATCATCGCCGTCGGACGGATGCGCTTGGCACTGCCAAGCGGTAAGCCACAGACAGCGCGAAGGTGGTTCTCAAACTGACAGACCTCAGCACCTTGTTGTGTCCAGTGACCGGAGTTGTGCACGCGCGGCGCAATCTCGTTCACTTTGAGGTTGCCGCCGACATCAAAAAATTCAATCGCCAATACGCCGACATAATCCAGTGTATCTGCCACCGCTTTAAACATGGCTTCAGCCTGAGCCTGAACTGCATCATTGTCGCCAGCTGCCACCGACACGCTTAAGATACCGTTGGTGTGGATGTTCTCGGTCAGTGGGTAAATCTCCAGATCGCCTTTGGCGTTGCGCGCACCGATTAATGACACTTCGCGGTCAAATGGCACAAATTCTTCGGCAATCACACACTGACGCGCGCCTTGCGGAGAGGTTTTGAGGAACTGGTCGATATCCTGCCACACCGATTCAATATCTGAATCTGGCTTCAGGCGCCACTGGCCTTTGCCATCATAGCCATCAAGGGCGCTTTTCAGGATGAGTGGAAGGCCGATATTGGCGATTGCCTTGTCATAATCTTCTCGCGATTCAATCACCTGATAACGGGCATTGGCTACACCTGCTTTATCCAGCAATGCTTTTTCCAGACGGCGGTCACCACCGGTCAGGATGGCGGTTTCACCAGGGTAGAACTTACCGCTGGCCTGACAGACTTCCAGTACGTCCGGCGCGATGTGTTCAAACTCGGCAGTAATCACGTCGGCATCGGCAATCCCGTTTTCCAGACCTTGCCCAAGTACTTCCAGCGTGACCGGATGTACAAGGTTGCCGCTTCGCACATCGTACGCGCTAATCTTAAGGTTTAGGGGGGCACCTGCCAGCGCCATCATACGTGCCAGCTGTCCGGCACCGAGAACCAGCACATTCATGATTAATCTACCGATGGGTCAGGGTTAGCGAGAACGGTGTCTGTTTGGTTCTGACGGAAAGCGTCGACTTTTGCCATCAGCTCTGCATCATTGGTCGCCAAGATTTGCGCTGCAAGCAGGCCGGCATTCGCGGCACCCGCATCACCAATCGCCAGCGTACCGACTGCCACACCTTTTGGCATTTGAACGATAGAAAGTAGCGAATCCATACCTTTCAGTGCTTTTGACTGAACCGGTACACCCAGTACAGGAAGGCTGGTAAATGCAGCGGTCATCCCAGGTAGGTGAGCAGCGCCACCTGCGCCGGCAATAATCACTTTCAGGCCACGTGAAGCAGCTTCGCTGGCATAATCTGCGAGCAGGCCAGGAGTGCGGTGGGCGGAAACCACTTTGGTTTCGTAGGCAACGCCGAAGTGATCCAGCATATCTGCTGCGTTTTTCATGGTTGGCCAGTCTGACTTAGAACCCATGATGATGCCGACTTTCATAGTAACTCCTGTAAATGCTCGTTAACCGCTGAAACATGGAAAGTGGGCGCATTATATCGGCAAAAAGCAGCAAGGAAAACGTTTGCGTCAGTCTGTTTGCTGCTGTTTGGATACCTGATATAAACGGGGCTGATAGAAAGTCTGTTTCGATTTATGACAAAAGTGTTGAGAACGTCGGGTAAAGTTGGTCATAGTAAGCCGAATTTTTCGGGTATAGGCAGGAGAAGAGCATTGGCGAATGTTGAGCAATGCGTGGCAGCGTTGGCGCGCGGGGAAGTTATCGCGTATCCCACCGAAGGGGTATTTGGTGTGGGTTGTGACCCGGACAGCCCAGCCGCTGTGCAGGCGCTTTTAGATGTAAAAGAGCGTGATAAGGCCAAAGGCCTCATTCTGATCGCGGCAGAGCTTTCCCAGTTGGACGGATACATTGACTTCGATAGCCTGAGCGAAGAGGTAAAAGCCGATGTTTTGGCAACCTGGCCGGGACCTGTCACATGGGTCATGCCGGCGGGAAAGAAGATCACCGACTGGGTGACTGGGCAGTTTGATACTGTCGCTGTTCGCGTTTCCGATCATCCGGATGTCCGCGAGCTGTGTCTTTCTTATGGCAAACCCATCACTTCAACCAGTGCAAACCTCAGCGGTGAAGAGCCGTGTCGCAGTGTATCAGAAGTGGTAGAGCAATTGGGTAGCCGTGTGCCGAATGTTTTAGAAGGAAAAATTGGCGGACGTGACAAGCCCACCGAGATCCGAGATGCGCGTTCTGGTAAGGTGCTTCGTCAGGGCTAAATAAAAGTACAAGGAAATCACGTGGAGAATCAGAACCTTCCTCAGCAGGTTGATAAAGAGGCGGTTAAGCACTTTTTGCTGTCGTTGCAGGACACGATATGTGCGGCGCTGGAAAAAGAAGACGGCGGCGCGACATTTGAGGAAGATGCCTGGGAAAGACCCGCGGGCGGCGGTGGTAAAAGCCGGGTGCTTCGCGATGGCAATGTATTTGAGCAGGCTGGCGTGAACTTCTCCCACGTGTTTGGGGACAAAATGCCAGGCTCGGCGACGGCGCACCGTCCTGAACTGGCAGGCAGGGGCTTTGAGGCCATGGGGGTGTCTTTGGTGGTGCATCCGAAAAACCCGAATGTCCCGACTTCCCACGCCAATGTCCGCTTCTTCATTGCCGAAAAAGAAGGGGAAGCCCCGGTTTGGTGGTTTGGTGGTGGCTTCGATCTCACGCCTTTCTATCCGGTAGAAGAAGATTGTGTACACTGGCACCAGATGGCGAAGTCTATTTGTGCACCCTTTGGCCCTGACGTTTATGCTGAGCACAAAGCCTGGTGTGATCGTTATTTCTTCCTGCCTCACCGTAACGAAACCCGTGGTGTCGGCGGTCTTTTCTTCGATGATTTGAACAAGTGGGGATTCGACGCGTCTTTCGAGTACATAAAAGCCGTGGGTGAGGGTTACCTCGATGCTTACCTCCCGATCGTGCAGAAACGCAAAGATACCGCTTACGGTGAACGTGAGCGCGAATTCCAACTTTATCGCCGTGGGCGTTATGTTGAGTTTAATCTTGTCTACGATCGTGGCACTCTGTTTGGTCTGCAAAGCGGCGGACGGACAGAATCAATCCTGATGTCTATGCCACCACTGGTGCGCTGGGAGTATGGATTCGAGCCTGAGCAGGGATCTGCTGAAGAGAAGCTCTACAAAGAGTTTTTGAAACCAAGGGAATGGTAATTCAAGGAAAACAAAGTCGTGGATAAATATGTCGTTGTCGGCAACCCGATCTCACACAGTAAGTCCCCTTTTATACACACCTTGTTTGCGCGCCAGACTGCGCAGGCAATGAATTATGAAACGCTCGAAGCACCAATCGGTGGTTTTGAGGAAGCGGTAACTGCCTTTTTTAACAGTGGCGGCAAAGGATGTAATGTCACTGTGCCTTTTAAAGAAGAGGCGTTTAAGTTAGCCACTATGCTGACTGAGCGGGCTAAGCTCGCTGGGGCGGTGAACACACTGAAAAAGCTCGATGATGGCGGCATACTCGGCGATAACACGGACGGGGAAGGTCTGGTGCAGGATTTGCTGAGTCACCATGTCCAACTCGAAGGCGCTAAAATCTTACTGCTTGGTGCAGGTGGCGCAGCGAGGGGAGTGATCCTTCCCTTACTGGCTCACGAGCCCGCTCAACTGGTGATTGCCAACCGGACTGCCAGTAAAGCCGAGATGCTGGCATCACTATTTGCGGATAACGGCAGTGTGTCGGCAACCAGCTTTGAATCGCTTGAAGGAGAGTTTGATGTGGTGGTGAATTCCACATCTGCCAGCCTTTCAGGAGAACACCCACAAATCTCAGCGACTGTGTTTGGCAGTCAAACTGTGGTTTACGACATGGTATATGGTTCAGTCGTGACCAGCAGTAACCAGTGGGCTCTGGATAACGGTGCCGCCCGTGTGATTGACGGATTGGGTATGCTGGTGGGACAAGCTGCAGAGAGTTTTACGATTTGGCGAGGTATCAGGCCAGGAACTGGACAGGTACTGAGAGAGCTTCGCCGTAATCTTGCTGAATAGATGAAGTGCAGATGAACCAGAACATCCTTTTCCCTGACCTACAACAGGTCGATACTGAAAAATGCGCTGTCCGCTTTGAAGCCCAGCAAGCAGGCTCTTTGATTGCTTGCTTTATCTCGATTGTTGATCTGGAAAAGAGAGAGCGAGTAGCTTTGAATACAGAAGAAGCGATTCTGGCAGCGTTTGCCGGGAACCGCTTCGATCTGGAAGAGTTAGCAGAAGAAGCCATTGAAGAGGAAGACTTCAATGCGTCCGGTGAGATCTGGGTGCGTTAACCTTCGAGCTCTGCGATGTACTCATTTTTCGTGACAACATAGTTATCAGACGATTTCTGCAAAAAAGCGCGTTCTGCTTCTTTCAAAGGGCGCGCTTGTTTTACCGGACTGCCCACATAGAGAAAACCAGACTCTAAACGCTTGCCAGGTGGGACCAAACTGCCCGCACCCACCATGATTTCATCTTCTATTACAGCACCATCAAGAACAATCGCGCCCATACCGACCAGCACTTTATTACCGATGGTGCAGCCATGCAGCATGACTTTGTGCCCGACGGTCACGTCATCACCAATGATGAGCGGATAGCCTTCTGGATTTTCTTTATTCTTATGGGTGACATGAAGAACAGAGCCATCCTGAATGTTAGACCGCTGTCCGATACGGATGTGGTTAACGTCACCGCGGGCAGCAACCAAAGGCCAAATGCTTGCGTCATCACCAAGAGTAATATCGCCAACCAATACAGAAGAAGGGTCGAGGTAAACGCGTTCACCTACTGTTGGAAAGATACCTTTATAGCTGCGAAGTACAGAAGACATAGAGAATTCCAAATAAGGATGATTGAAAACAGACTATCTTGATGCGGAAAAGAGTGCAATTCTTGTTCGTTTCAATACACTTTAATGCCGTTTTGGGCGAAAAGTAATCGAACGCACCGTTTTTCATAAAAAACCTCAAAAAAGCCCTTGCCAGAATTTCAGACCTCCCTATAATGCCGCCTCACCGACACGGAGAGCGGCTCCCGCAGCGGAAACGCCCACTCAAGACGGTACGGCGAAGTCCTCAAAAATTGAGTCGAAATAAACGCTTGACGCGCTGTTTCGAATCAGTAAAATGGCCGCCCGCTTCGAAGGGAAATTCACCCCGAGAGGCAAGTCAACAAGGTGTTTTGAGGGTTGCGAAAGCAACGCTGAAAAATCTCAAAATTTCTTCTTGACTTCATCGCCCGGCAGCGTAAAATTCGCAGCCCTGACGGTGAGAAGCAACGCTTCTTCAAGTCAACGTTCTTTAACAATTTGACCTATGCAATCTGTGTGGGCACTCGTAGTTGATAGACAAAAGATTTATCGATGTTTACTGAGTGACCAAACGAAAACTCTTCGGAGTTATCGGCACAGTCAATTCGTTCTGCTCTTTCTTTACTATGTAGAGAGGGGTTAGAACACAACAGTATTTCATCGAGCCGCCTTTGTTCACTTTTTCAAAGTGAGGAAGGGCAAAAAAATTCTAATTGAAGAGTTTGATCATGGCTCAGATTGAACGCTGGCGGCAGGCCTAACACATGCAAGTC
>NZ_FIZY01000034.1 GCF_900060185.1 Grimontia marina
GGTGTATATTATCTGTATACACTGCTTAGTTGTCAACTATACTACACCTACTTTTTAGAGCATACCCCAACGCGACCACCCTACCCTGATACAAAAACTGGCAATGTGACCACTTAAATGCGACACTACCTATTGCGACCACCTAAATGCGACGTTGGCCAACTTCAGGGAGACAAACCATGTTTATTCGCGCTTACCTTCGCGCCTCGACCGATGAACAAAATGCCGAACGGGCAAAAAGCGCCCTCGACCAGTTCACCCAAGAGCATGCCCAACGCATTGCCAGTTACTACACCGAAAACATCAGCGGGACCCAACTTGACCGCCCAGAGCTAAACCGCCTGCTGACCGACACACAGGCAAACGACATACTGCTCGTTGAACAAATCGACCGCCTCACCCGCCTTAACGACCACGACTGGAAACAGCTCAAGCGCATGATTGAGGAAAAAGGCATACGCATTGTCAGCATGGACGTACCGACCAGCTGGCAGGCACTCGACAACAACGCCCTCACCCACAATGACCCCATCATCAAAGCTGTGCTGGATGCCATTAACAACATGCTAATAGAGCTGATGGCCGCCATGGCCAGAAAAGACTACGAAACCCGAAGAGAGCGACAACGCCAGGGCATAGAAGCCGCCAAAGCTAATGGCAAGTACAAAGGCAAACGAGCCGATACCGAACGGCACCAGAAAGTGAAAAACTATAGAGAAAAAGGCCTTAGCCTGAGAGAAATCGCAGAAGCGACCGGCTATAGCCGATCGCAGGTTTGTAGGATTCTATCTGGTCACACATAAGCTGAATATTTTGGGAAACTAGGATCATCCATAAACTATGTATAATATACTGAAGTTACTCTACACGCTGAGGCGAGACACCTATCTCAACCTTATTGATGGACTTAGCATTTAACCTTCTCACGCCATCATGCTTCGCAATAGACAGCTTAATTAACTTTTCAATACTACTAAGCTCCTTAGATGAAGCGAAACTAAACTGATACTGTTCATATAGCTCCTCACAAATACTACTTAAATAGTAAGAGTTTTTATCCAATCCTCTTATATAAGTATCAATAAATATATCCCAATCAATAGGACGTTTTGCAACAACAAGCAAAGCTATTGTGTGTAAAGCTAAGGCACGATCATGCTTTTTAAAATTCTTATAGAAAAAAGAACCCATCTTCTTTGAGAAAATATCATCTTGAAACCATCTAATAACATTAGTTGGTATAACAGGAATGAGTTCCATCATTGCTTCTGTAGAATCATCACTAAAGCAATCCTTTAGACCAAATCTTGCACCATCAACAGTCACATATTTATCTCTACATATAATTGGTGATAATAACACTTGAAACTTAATAATAAGCTCCCAACTATAAACAATTTCAGACATCAATTTATGACGTAGACGTGAATCAGCATAATCACTATTACGTAAAGCTTTAGAAGCAGAATGAATTCCCCTCATTAATCTTAAGAATGAATAGTCTTCTAGAATTTTATGTATAGTTTGACTCAACGGCTTTGTAGAATCATATGACTTATCTGCATAATGATCTTTTATCTCATTTGGAAGTCTAGAACCTTTAGCTCCTGCCTCCAACATATTCTTAACACTACTTAGCGATTCATCTGTTGGGCTCCAGAGTAGCTCTGAATAAATATCAAAGTCATCTGGCATATTACATTTGTTTTCTACGTTACTTCTAGTCTTGCTAATATCTTCATATAGAACTTCTAAAACCTTACTACTATTACGCCGTATACCAGCATAGTATTCGATAATTTCCGGATAAGATGTATAGTTCATATCAGATAAAACAAAATTTTCAAAATCATGATTTTGATGCATTCTATGAGCAGCAAAATATAAAACCCAATATGAAAACTTAAAACAAAATCGATCACGACGATGAATAATAATTCCATTAGAGTAAAGAACGTCAAATATAACATCAGTTTCAATATCTATATCAGAATCATAGCAAAAGTTACTAATCTCACTCACAAAGTAATCTCGCGTGAACTCAAATAAATGATCGCGTATAAATTTCTCGCATAAATAGCCAAGAACAAACTCTACATCTTTTAAATCAGGACGAGACTTATACTTAGGAATTAGATCTACATTAAATAGCAAATATAATATTTTCCCAATCATCTCTGTTCTATTTATGGGAGTTTCATCAAAGTCATACTCATATATCTTTAAAAAAGTAAGACAATTGAGGGGAGTTCTTGGTATATTTAAAACTTGTAGGTCAGATATTAATTTAGATATAACTATTTCATCTTCATCTATATATTTTTTATCACTATTATAGCATGTTACAATATTCCTTATTTCACTTCTATTCAGTGACCATAAATATTTATTTTCAAAGTATCTTATCTTATCATAGTCTATTTCCTCGTTAATAAGGTCATTATCTACTTTTGACATCATGATCAATAATGGAAGATCTATAAATATATCATTTATAATTGATAAGATTTTTTGTATTTCTTTTACTGAAGTAGAAACTTCATCAATAATTACACAAGACACATCTTCTCTTTTAAGTTTTAGTTTATTTAGCCTCCTATTTACCACCTTTAATATGTCTTTATTATGAGGTTTTAGATCATTGACATCCAGATATAACCAAAAACTTCTAACATCACTTTCCCATGCTTTTTTCGTAATATATTTTGCTAATGATGACAAACCATGCTGCTGATAAGAATTAATTACAATAGATCTTGGCTCTTTAATTATTTCGTCTACTTCAATAGAAGAACCTTTAACACTACCTTTTACATCAATCTCATCAAAAGAATGTAATTTAGGTTTATTCCACACAGGGTTTTTAGATGAAAAGCAGTTTAATCCCTCTTGAAATTCATTATCTAAAATTTTTTCAATATAATATATTTCCTCAGTAGAGAGTTCAGAGTTCAATTTTTTATTATTAACTCTACTTGTTTCATATATTTCTATTTCATGAAGATCATTAATATGACTATTAGCTATACCAAAGTTAGTAGACGTACCAACTTTTAATGAAATAACACCTACTACTTTTCCACTATTAGTATTGATTATAGGAGAGCCACTATATCCCTTAGAAATTTCCTCATCTGCATATATTTTTATAGCATTAACTTTAACATCAAGGGTTTTTTTTATTATTTCTATATCGTTTTTTATTCTTAGCTTGCTGATCTTTTCTTTTTTTATATCACTTCCTAAGTTAGTAAAGCCAACAACTTCGTGACATTGATCATCATCTGCTCCACAAAAACTGAGCGGTTCAATGATAAAGTCATCAACTTTAAGTAAAGCCAGATCTAGACCTTCGGCATACAAGTTTTCAACAACCACTGCACGACGATTATCTACCAATATATCGCCACTATTGCAATCGTTAATGACATGACCGCATGTCAGGAATAAAGTACTATTTTTTGTGTTTGATATGGCAAAACATGTTCCAAAAGCATTATTACCAGTACATGAAACCTTTAAAACTGAATTATTCATTCTTTGGCCTTATATTAATTTCTACACTAATATTTGCCTCAGCACTACTTTTAGCAACAAACACATTCCCAGAAGCACCAAACTTTACTCCTACAGTTATCTTTGTAGAATCTACGATACATTTTTCTTCTATTTTTTTATAAGCGTCATATACAGGAGAAACTGTCCTAGTAATTAATTCTGAAATTTTATCAATTGAGTTTTCTACAATAACTCCACTTGAAATTTCAAAAACCTCATCCTCATTAACCTCTACTTCAACTTTAAAATCATCCGAGAATTCAATAACTTTATTCATTAAACTACCAACAAACTAATTAGCTGAAATTAACTACGAAACCAAATTTACTCTCAAAATGAGACAAATTGGAATAGCCTTCATTAAAAATATCATAAATATAAGAACAGTAAACTAGATATGCATCGCACAAATTATTGATTGACTAAAAATTAACCAATAAAAATATCATCTATTTAGTTCATTAACCATAACCAAGACTAATAATTCAAGTTTAATTCCCATGATATTACTATAGATAATCACAAAAAAATTATTCAAAAGAGCCATACATTCGCTACTAGTTAGAGAGAATAAGTATTTTTTTATATTAGATCCAAACATTGAACTCACCCCAATAAAGAACTGATCACATATTTAATAAGCTAAACCAGTGATAAAATGCGCCTCCCTTATTGGTGTTAGCGAAGTAGTAATGGAACGCCGAAACGAAGAAACACTCAAAGCACATCTTCGTCATGTGGTGAAGGAAGCCCGCATGGCCAACAAACTCACACAAGCCGAGTGCGCTCGTAGGATGGGTATAGCCAGACAAACTTATCTGGACTTTGAAAGCGCAAAGACGGTACCCAAAGTTGACCTTATCTATGACTTTGCCGAACTTACGCAAAGATCCCTCTCCTACTTCCTACCGCCGCTTGGCGTGACCCTCGAAGGGCACATCCTGGTAAAAAACGAAACCTGGGAGAAAATGAGCCAGCTGAATGAAGAGCTGCGGACTTGCCTGGAAAGGTAAGTCCACCGCGACCAACCCGCGCTGAGCGCACTTACAAACACAGCCAATTCCATACCAAACAACATAATAGCTAATAGTAAACTGGGCTGGTTTGATAAAATGGCAACTCAACTACAGGATACGCACCATAATCCAACGCTGGTAAATGCCAGATAGCCAAGCGGAAAAACACCTACGTAAAACAAAATGACTAGACGCCTCATAAAGAGGCGCTAAATTATTTTACCCCGCCACACCAAACAAATAGTCAGCATGTTACACCCCTCCAAACAATCATCACGTAAAGCGCTGACGTGAACTGTTCTGCTACGTAAAACGCACTCCTCCTCCCCTCCCGCGAGGTTCAGGATCTGAATTTTTTTTCAGTTTTGATTTGTGCAAAAACATACCGCCAACCCGCACGGCTGTTGGGGTTTCGCTGACGATAAGGAATTTCGAAAAATGCGCTTTTTTTCAGTGTTTTTCAGTTTCAAGGATCACCGAAAGCGACGGCGATAAACCTAAGTCATTGATAAAAAACAGAGTGTGCATTTTACGTGGTCAAATTAAAGGATCGGACGATCAAAGCGACGATCAGCAATAAAAGCGGCCAGCCCGCATCAGTACTGGCACCACCGCAATTTTGTTATGACAGAAGAATTTCAAAACGGACGGCATGATGCTCAGGGCAACGACATGTAAAGTCGGGACAAAAAATACCCCGCTTAGTATCGGAAAAATAGTAAGCGAGGTTGAACTGGACTGCAGTTGTAACGAAGTTACAAAACAAAAGGTTAGCAAGCTCATTCAATCTAGTGTTGGATAGAAAATTCAAATGAGCCGTACCCACAGTAAAAAGAGCATTTGATATTGTCGAGATTTCCACCTGAACAACTCGAAGTGTCCACATCAATGACCTTATGAGTAATGTCACTATTACAAAGATTTGCTCACTCCATCGCACTCTAAGCAAAGCCTATAATACATTTCCAAATGCACGTAGCAGGCTGCTCGATGGAGCGATGAGGAAGAGATGAAAGCTAACAACATTACCGGCGTCTTTATGTGTCTTCACTAACTCGTTTCTGCCCCAAAGTGAGCCAGCATCATTTTTGATGAGGTGTTGAAAAGTCTCCTATTCACCCTACTTTTTATAATCCGAAACATGCTTTTCCACTGTTGATACACACAGTAAATGCAAAGGTGTCGCATAATACCGAAGCAAGCCGTTTAGGGGTGTTTAATCGCCCATTTTGGGGTTGAATACACTGTTATAAAAAACTCGACGCGAACGGGGGATTTCAACAATGGACGCAGTAGATACGGAAGTTGAAGCACTCAAAGACCAGTTTCTTTGTTCCGACTGGGACTCGCTCTTGAAGACATCAGATAAATTAGTAGATATTGGGGGTGATGCGGTATCTCTGTTCTTTATCGAGTGTCTTGATTCCGTAAATGCTGATGTTAGAAATGGAGCAGCTTTGGCTCTCAGAGATATTGGCGATAAACGAGCAGTTGACCCTCTCATTGAAGGCGTTTTAAATCCAGTTGATCCTAAATGTTGTGCAACACTCGCATATGCCCTTGAAACCCATGACTGCAGCTCAAAATTTTTAGATGTTTTTAGAATATTATTTTATTCGAATTACGAATGTAAATGGAGTGCTCATAATATTCTGAATGAGCAAAAGTTTAGTTTTACAGATGAAGACTTGCTAAAGGTGAAAAGGATGTGGGAAGAGTGTCATTTGGCGCCTGAATTATGCCCAGCGTTTGAAGACTCAAAAGATAGAATTCAACATAATGTAGACTCATTCTTACTCTATCTATCTGATTAATATAAATTTTCAACCAGGCAATGAACGGGGCGCTTTGTCACTGCGGCGGCTTTTCAAAGTGTTGTGAATACAAGGGATTAAGCAGTTTTGGTAAGCGCCTGTTATTGCGACGTTAGACCGATGTTGGTTATTTGTATACAATGCTAATTCTTATGACAATTTTATATCTAATGCATATGAGAAAAATATATACATCTACTATTTTTGCCCTAACTTTGCTCACCTTAAGTGGATGTGCGTCTAAGGGTGCAAAGTTTGTTGCTCCAGCATTCACTGATGAAGGAACCAGCTCGATTTACTTGATGAGGCAAAGTTCTTTCGTAGGAGCCATAATCTGTAGACCTGTTTTGCTAGACGATATTAACGTTGGTTGCTTGCAAAACGGCGGTTTTTTGAGGGTGGAACTTTCTCCAGGGGAACATACCTTGAAAATGCCAAAAGTAAACTCTACTGACTGGTTTGAACCAGCGATATTGAAAGGCAACTTTGAATCTGGAAAAACGTATTACGCGGAATGGACGGGGAATCTGGAAACCTTTATACCTATTCCTAATGGTGCTTTGACAACGGTAATCGGAAGTGCTGAAACAACTTTGATTGAATATCAAGAGAGTGATGCGCTTCCTATCTTGAAATCACTCTATGATTCAAGCAATTAATTAACATCGAAAAGTGATTAATATGGACTGGCCGTTCTTGGCGAATTTTCTTTAATGTTTGCTCTGTGTTTGCGACGGTCCGTTTATGCTCGTGGTAGCCGTCAGCCATCTAGTTAAGCGTTAGACACAACTGAGTTGAGGGGGGGGGACTTTTATTCATGCCTTCACCACCTTCCCCCTATCCAACACCACATAGTATTTTCCTTTGAGAAACACCCCTAGCACCTGCTTTGCGGTGACGTCTTCACGCTCGACGGAGCTACCGAAAGGAAAACGGTGCAGATAGGCAACCGCTTCTGTCACCTGAGTAGAATTTTCACTGTTAATACAAACAGTTTAATCAAAGATGTCGCATAATACCGTAGCAAGCCGTTTTGGGGTGTTTCTCCAAATGCCGATTTTAAAGTTAGTAAACGCCCGTTATTCGAACGTTTATAGCTTAAAGGAACTGAGATGACCGGCACATACGATTGGAATCCCATGCCTCACAAAGTAGAGATTAAATGCCCTGCTTGTGGTGGTCATTGTATCTTCGAGTTTGCTGAGGTCGTCAAAATTTCACTGAAAAAAGATGTCCCATTTTTCAAGCAAAGTGACATCTTTGAATACTCAATTTTTAAAGATGGTTGTGGGCATAAATGGCACGGCGCTATCTATTTCGCTAACTTGCATGGTGGCTCGATTAACGCTATCACTGACTTACCTGACGGTTATTCCCCCGAAAATTGGTCTCACTCTAAGTACTTAACCAGAAATCATGGCCTCGATCTTGGAGCATTTTCTTGTAGCCATTGCCAAACAAGAAAACCATATATTCTTCAATGGCCTCAGGATGCTTATTATTCATTCAGCTACAAAGGTGAAGTGCTTTGGGCCTTTAATCGCGAGTCCGCAGTGGACCTCCGTGATTACATTGCATCCAATGAAAGAAAAACCGAAAAGTTTAAGTGGGCAAGCTTTCTGTTGCATATTCCAACAATCTTTAAAAAGCAAAATGCCCGCGATAATATCGTTAAGCAAATAAATAAGGCGGTAGCCTGAAATTGGCTATAACAAACGGCTCCACCGGACAATTTTTTTGTCACCTTTTTTGTTCCAAAAAAGCCGCCAACAAAATTTGCGCGGTGAACCGGGCGTTATGTTACTGAGGAGAGATTGTGGGCTTAGCTCAAACATTCGAATTTGAATATCAAAGCACAGAAGAAATTCAATCATTTATTAATAATCTTAATAAAACAGTAAGGCTTCAATTTGAAAAGGATCTTTGGACAGTTTCAGAGTTTGAAGGCTGAAAAATGATGTTTGAAATCAGAATTGTTAGTAAAGGGTTGTATTGCCATCGCTCTGGGGATTACTTTAGTTTTCTTGGTTATTTTCTAGAGCAACTCTCCGGCGTTTTCGGTGCAGTAACAATTGAAGATGTGTAACGATACGTAACATAACAAATAAGAATAAGTGTCGCGTAGCCGACACTTTATTTGGGTGTTGAACAAGCCCGTCCTTTATTAAGTAAATTGCTCGGATGAGTACAGAGAGGATGCCCGCCGGTCACTGATTGACAGGCGAGCGCCGCCATAGTTTTAGTTATCCGAATTGGACTGTGGCGAACGCAACACCTAACTCGAAATTGTCCAAATCTGAGTCAGCTGCAAAAAATTGGGCTTGTGAAAATATGGGCTCTCAATATGAGAGCCCAGCCACTTATTGCTTCACTTCGCCGCATTTGGCATCGACAACTCGACGGTTACAGGACAATGATCAGATGGCCTTGCTTGGTCACCGCAATACGCACCTCTTCCGTAGTCAGCACCTTTGGCATAAATCTTCTCCGGTGAATCCGTTAACGAAGTAAAGAGACTATCTCCGACAATGATATGGTCGATACCGCGATGACACGAATAGACTTTTTCAACATACCCCTCTTTAGACGGACAGTCATATTTGTACTCACCATCTATCTTCTGCCATTCCAAATGAAGCTTGGCACCTTCAGGAGAATTATCATTAAGCTCATGAAACACTGAGCCAATTTGAGTGTTTGGCAATATAGGATCTGACGGTTTTGAACCATCCAATCGCGCTGTCATTTTGTTGCGGAACTCTTTTACAAAGTCTCTGTTGAAATCTCCCAGCAAAATAAACATCTCTCCATTGGTTGCACGTTGGTCAATCCATGCCTCTAATGCTGGTATCTGGTCACGTAGCATCTGACATCCCTCAATGTTTCGTTCAGAAGCTCCGGTTCTTGGCTGGCTAACGGGGTCTGACCGGCAACTAGATTTGAGATGTACATTAAGTATTTTCACCATTTCGCCATTCACACCCAAGGTCAACTCAAGTCCTGGGCGAGTTCGATAGGCGGAAGGTTTACAACTGGCAGGGTTTTCGAGAATGACCCTATCTTCCTTCCTGCAAACCGATACACTTTCCACCAATGAATATGAGGCGTTTTTTGCCAACGATTTGCGTACTGCATAACCCACCTGCATAGGCACCCCATCGACAGCTTCAAACATCACTACATACTCGTTTTTAGGTAAGATGCTTTCGATAGCCTCAGCGTCACTGACCTCTTGAAAAGCGTATACATCAGAATCCAGTTCGATGGCACGCTCTTGTAGTGCAGCGACTTTCTGTTCAAATGCTTCTATCGTTCTTAGTGGCAATGATTGTTGTTTGGTATTTGCTGGCCAATTTAAACCACTGTGGGCGTTGCAGTAAGTTAAATGACGGGGCTTACCTTTACTCTTGGCAACGTTATCGTCCCAGTTTACGTCATCTCTGCCACAGAACGTTGCCCATTCCTGAAAACGTTCACGGCTCATCATATGTTCAAGGTTCCAAGTGGTGATTTTTAATTTGACTTCTCCACTCCATACACCAAATGTTTCATTTAGGGGCACCAGTGGTGTCATGTCGGTATTGGGCTGAATCCCATTAGCAGACATTGCTCCCATTAAAGCACGGCCAAACAATGTTTCATCGACGACATATGGGTTAACTGTTCCCTGGATATCAGCAATCGCCATTGTTCGTTTGAGCTCTTTATCGTCTACGGGATCCAGTTGATGCCACTTGTAAAGGGTATCGAGTTGATTTTCAAACCAGCGTTCACTGCCAGGAGGAAGGTCGTAAACGGTATAGAGGTATGCCATCGCTCGGGCGACGTTGCCTTTATGATCTTCCCGAGGCTCAAATTTTCCGGTTGTTGATTCACTGTAGAAGTCGATGTTTTGAGTTGGGATAGCACTCACGCCATTATCATTCACCCACCACTTTTTGGTTTGATTGTCGGGGATTTCTGCGAAAGGTTTACTGCCGCGCTCTGCATTGACCTTGCTGAAGGTTGGGTAGAGATGATGCAGATCTGATTTCATCATAGATCTGTCTCGGGAACCTTTGAATTTTGATTGAGGCCATGTGTGCTCAGTATTGACGATGTTATGGTTGGGGATAGTCGTGGTCGGAAAATACACACCGGTATATACAAGCTTTACCTGCCCGTTTTCGTTATCAATTTCTGAAAACATTTTTTCACGTGCGTTGCCATAGTTGAGCGTCTTTTGTGGTTTGTAATCACGCTGAAGTAGCTCTAGCAACGCTTCTCCGGTTTGGTCTGAAGCGATCATCTCGGCGTGAAGTCCCGAAGCACATATTGCCATCAGTGAAGCAATAAATGGC
Source organism: Grimontia marina (assembly GCF_900060185.1). Taxonomy (GTDB): domain Bacteria; phylum Pseudomonadota; class Gammaproteobacteria; order Enterobacterales; family Vibrionaceae; genus Enterovibrio; species Enterovibrio marinus. The sequence goes on from NZ_FIZY01000034.1 coordinate 10,729, forward strand.
CAACATTGTCTGTGTTTACCCATAGAACAATCCTTACTCTAGTTATGAAATAACTCAGCGGTATCTGCCTGCTGAATAGAATAGTGCAGCGATGGGTTAATACACATGACTACAAATCAGGAACTGATTCACATCAAAATGTCTAAGTATCTGTTCTCATGTTTTTTCAAATATAAGTGATATTCCATTTAAAACAGACAATTAAAAAATAAGCACTTTATGACCTAATTCACTTCAATCTTCGCCAACTGCAGATAACCAAAAGCAGTTTGACGAAGTAAGCCAACCGAAATGACGTTTCATACTGGATAAAATTTGATCCCTTAAAACTGAATAATCAGGCAAGGGAAATATCAATAAAAAAACAGGCTAAATTGGTTTAGTTCGGCTGAGACAGCGAGAAAGGGTTTTGCCGAGTGGATGAAAGTATCCGCTTGATTCGCATGAACCCAAAGCAATGGAAACACGAGTACAGTGCTTGCCAAAAGGTAACCATCTTGGAGTGCTCTTATCCTCGGCTCAAATACAAAGGACAAGCATTCGTGCTAACAAAACGTTTCAGTTTGAACGCTATGGCAGTATCAGGTGAGGGGAACTAAGTCAGGGGAACTGAGGGGGACTTTACTCAAAGGGATCTACTATAGTCTCCCCTAAAAATTATAAAACAATGATTAAATTAACATATCAGTCCAATCCAGCATCGGCGCCACACTGAAACGAGCTGACGGGTTGGACACACTCTCAGACAGAAAGCCTGATGATGAGTTTTGGATGTCAGTTGTTTCGTTCAGCATGGATAAACCTCATTGAATTTGGTCATGCGAAAGCACCGTCCGATTGCAGTACCTGATAAAAAAGTGTGCGGATTCTACCTTAACTCTTGCATTTGCCCAAGTTGTGAAGGTGCGGCACACCAACATCCCACCTGCCGTCAGAAACAAAAAGGGCATAGCTCAATGCTATACCCTTTATTTCTCAAGGATTTCCCCATCTTCACACAGGGCATCCTTCCAGCTTGTATATCGCATATCCTTTTTCGTTGATCTCACCATCAAATTCGGGCAAGTCAGCAGTGGTATGGCAAAACGCACAGTTGCCAGATTTTACTGTGGCATCCGCCTCACCAATCTCAACGAGCCAAGCCTTGGCATATTTCACTGCCAATTCGTCGTTTTTCTCTCTCAGTAATACATCAAAGTGCATAATTTTGCCGGAAGATGCCGTCGCATAAGTGTCGTACACATGTATTGCCATTTCTATCTCCTTGTTAATCGCTTTAAAAACAGTCACGCAGATCGGTTGAAAAACAACCCTTTAGGAATAATAGTGAAATAACCTATTGATTTAAATGGAATACTAGGGCTTCAGACTACTACTCATAGTCATGCCTAATTTTCAATTATGAGATCCCTCTGCAATATAGTTCTGTATCGAAACTATATTCAAAATACGTATCCTGCTAGAATTGTCAACTAAGAGTTGTAGTTTCGAATAAAAACTGTCGGCAAACAGAGACGATACATGAGCACCATCAATCCATTAACTGACATCCTGGAACGCATTGTCACTCTGCACCGAAATGAAGTGCGTCTTGTGGGTGTGGAATATGGCCTTCATCCAGTGCACCTTGAGGTGCTTTATTACCTTTCCCGTTGCAATAAATTCAGTGACACACCTGCTGCTGTCACTGAATTTCTAGGGACCACAAAAGGCACCACATCTCAATCCATCACCCTGCTGGCGTCGAAAGGCTTCCTGAACAAGGAAAAAGACCCTGATGATCGCCGTGTCACCCATTTGGTGTTAACAGAAAAAGGAAAAGAGGTCGCGAGTAAGGCTATTCCCCCCGTTGTTTTGATAAATGGATTGGAGCAATTGGGCAACGACAGTGAGGCGTTGCGCGAACAACTCGAAACCTTACTGCGAAGCATGCAAAAAGCCACCAACAGCGCTAGTTTTGGGGTTTGCAAAACCTGTAAGTTTCATCAGCCCGTCTCTGATGGTGTATTCTTCTGCAAATTAACCAAAGAAACCTTGGACTTGGAAGGTGGAGAGTTACTGTGCCGTGAGCACACTATTAAGTGAGAGAGTTTGCTGACTTGTAATGAACTACCTAAAACGAGGCGTGTCTCACTAATCGGATGCTTGTCTATAATCTACAATTATCTAAAGGCATACCACGGTCACGGCTTGGCGGATGCGTGATTTGTTTGCTGTGATAGAATGTAGCCCTCAGCCTGATTTTTGAGGTCTTATGGCCAATCTTTCACATTTAATTGCCCGGGCTCAGTCACTTTGCGAGCAACGAGGTGTTCGACTTACGACACAACGTGAGCGGGTATATGAGATTATCGTTCAGAGTAAAAGGGCTATCAGCGCCTACGATTTGCTGGACGTATTGCGGGAAACAGAGCCGCAAGCCAAACCACCAACGGTTTACCGCGCGCTCGATTTTTTGCTGTCTCAGGGCTTTGTGCACAAAGTGGAGTCAACAAATAGCTTTATTGCTTGCTGCCTCCCTGGACATGAGCAACATTGTTCACAGCTATTGATTTGTGACTCGTGTGGAGCTGTCGAAGAGTGTCACGCCGATACCCTGTCGACAGCACTGAAGCAAAAGGCCCATCAGGTTGGCTTTGCGGTGAGTCATCACGTTGTTGAAACACATGGAACCTGTCACGCCTGCCAGGTGGCGACACATAAAATGCAGTAGGACGGTAAATAACAATTATGCGCGCTGAATTTGTAAACCCTTTTTTATCTTCGTTGGTTAACGTGCTGACTACCATGGCGCAGTTGGAAATCACGCCGAAAAAACCTCAGCTCAAAACATCTGAAATCGCCAAAGGCGATGTTTCAGGACTGATTGGTATGGTGGGCCCAAAAACCAAAGGCTCTTTCTCTGTTACGTTTGAAGAAAAGCTGGCACTGGAAATCATGAGCCGCATGCTAGGTGAGCGCCCAAGCTCAATCAATGCGGATGTCACCGACATGGTCGGTGAAATCACCAATATGGTGACGGGAGGTGCCAAACGCTTGCTGGCAGAAAAAGGCTTTGATTTTGACATGGCGACTCCGGTTGTGGTGTCTGGCCGAGAGCACACCATCACCCATAAGAGCGAAGGCCAAATAATTATCATGCCATTCGAATGTGAGCATGGCCGCGCTTATATCGAAATTTGCTTCGATTAAGCTAACAAATCCAATAAGAACGCCGCATCATCGATGCGGCGTTTTTTGTTTTCTTACGTTCAGAGTTTAGTGTTTATGCACGCCATTGTTTGAACGCGTTTATCAGACCATTAGTAGAACTGTCATGGCTGGTCACTTCATCCTGATCTGCCAGTTCGGGCAGAATTTGGTTCGCCAGCTGTTTGCCCAGCTCTACGCCCCACTGGTCAAAGCTGTAAATGTTCCAAATCACGCCCTGCACGAAGATTTTGTGCTCGTACATCGCAATCAACGCACCCAAGCTGCGAGGGGTAATTTGCTTCACCAAGATTGAGTTGGTTGGGCGGTTACCTTCAAATACTTTGAACGGTACCAGATCCGCCACTTCCTCAGCCGACTTACCTGCCTCTGCAAATTCCGCCTCTACCTGCTCACGGTTTTTACCGAATGCCAGTGCTTCAGTTTGCGCGAAGAAGTTCGCCATCAGTTTAGGATGGTGATCGCTCAGCGGGTTGTGGCTGATAACAGGCGCAATGAAGTCGCATGGGATTAGCTTGGTGCCCTGGTGGATAAGCTGGTAGAACGCATGCTGACCATTGGTGCCAGGCTCACCCCAGATGATTGGGCCAGTCTGGTAATCAACAGATTTGCCGTCGCGGTCAACATACTTACCGTTTGACTCCATGTTGCCTTGCTGGAAGTATGCCGCAAAGCGATGCAGGTATTGGTCATAAGGCAAAATCGCTTCTGATTCCGCACCGTGGAAGTTGTTGTACCACAGACCAATCAGTGCCAGCAGCACTGGCAGGTTTTCGGTGAACGGCGAGCTTTGGAAGTGTTTATCCATGTCGTGTGCACCGGCCAGCAACTCAACAAAGTTGTCGTAGCCAATTGCCAGACAGATAGACAGACCAATCGCTGACCACAGTGAGTAGCGGCCACCAACCCAGTCCCAGAACTCGAACATGTTTTCGGTATCGATACCAAACTCAGCAACGGCTTGAGCGTTTGTAGACAGCGCAGCAAAGTGTTTCGCTACATGCGCCTGATCTTCTGCTGACGCCAGGAACCAATCGCGCGCAGACAAGGCATTGGTCATGGTTTCTTGCGTCGTGAAAGTTTTTGATGCAATCAGGAACAGGGTTGTTTCTGGATTCAGATCTTTCAGGGTTTCCGCCACGTGGGTTCCGTCAACGTTTGAAACAAAATGCAGGTTCAGGCGCGTTTTGTAGGCTGCCAGTGCTTCGCTCACCATATAAGGACCCAGATCCGAACCACCGATACCGATGTTCACGATGTCGGTGATTTCTTTACCGGTGTAACCTTTCCACTCACCATTGATAAGACGTTCGGAGAAACCTTTCATTTTCTCCAGCACAGCGTTAACTGCTGGCATCACATCTTCACCATCTACCATCACTGGCGTGTTGCTGCGGTTACGCAGGGCGACGTGCAGCACGGAACGACCTTCAGTATGGTTGATCTTGTCACCAAGAAACATCGCTTCAATAGCGCCTTTTACTTCCGTTTCATCAGCCAATGCGAACAGTTTGTCCAGCGTTTGCTCGCTAATCAGGTTCTTTGAGTAGTCCAGCAAGATATCGTTGCCGAATTGCACGGAGAACTTATCGAAACGGTTCGGATCGTTGGCGAAAAGCGAGGTGAGGGTCAAATCCTGCGCATCTTCAAAGTGAGCCGTCAGCGCTTTCCATGCTGCGGTTTGCGTCGGATTGATGGACTTCAACATAATTATTGTTCCTTTGTAGACATAGCCTGTTATCGCGGGCACTGCCTTCCCACGGTACAGAAGCAGGCCGCCTTGTTTCGGGGCAGCCTCCAGAATCGCATAATGGTATACCCAAACTTCCTGAAGGTGTAGGTTTCAGGGTTCCTGAGTACAAGATGTCACCGACATCAACTCTAAGTCCTGTATACTTTTAGCCATATCAAAATATCGCCACTAGATTACAGGCACAAAGGGCGTGACAGTTTGCCACGAAAAAATTGCTGCAATGTTGCGCTAGGTCAGTGACGACCGATTAACCAACTTGGACTCGCAGCGTCACGCACTCTACCCAAATTTTTTAAAGCAGGTTGTTTTAAATGTGGACACAAAAAACAATTAGCCTACGTCCCCGTGCAAGGGGCTTCCACCTGATCACCGACGAAGTGGTAAAGCAATTACCGGAAATTCGTAGCTTGGAAGTCGGCTTGGTAAACCTGTTTATTCAACACACTTCGGCCAGTCTGACACTCAATGAGAACGCCGACCCAACAGTGAGAAGCGACATGGAGGCACACTTTAATCAGTTCGTGCCGGAGCGCGCACCGTATTACCAGCACACCTACGAGGGCGACGACGATATGCCCGCACACATCAAGGCCTCGTTGCTGGGAGCAAGTATAATGATCCCAATTAGCAATGGAAAATTAGCGCTCGGGACTTGGCAGGGTATTTATTTTGGCGAACATCGTGACCACGGTGGGATACGACGAATAATTGCTACGTTACAAGGTATTTAAAACCCAAGAAACTCAAACAAGGCGAAAGTGATATCATCTTAAAATATGAATTGGCATTCATAAATTTTCTCACATTTGAATATGCGCTTCCTATAATTTCTAAAGGGCTTGCGGGGGTCAAATGTTAGAAAACGTCAAAATCACAAGAAAGCTGCCACTGGTTATTATTTCTTTCGCGCTTTTATCTTCAATTATTACTGGAATAATGAGCTATAAGTTCGCAGCAGAACAACTCATCCTCTCTGCCGAGTCAAAGCTAGTTGCACTGCTCGACTCAAGGAAAGAGTCGCTACTGCTGTACTTTGATACGGTAAAACGCGATCTCTTTATTCACGCCCGTTCACCTCAGACAAGAGATGCGGTGATTGAAATCACTGAGGCATGGGAAGACATTGGGGAAAACCAGCAATCAACCCTTCAATCTCTCTATATCACCGATAACCTGTTCGACGTGGGCCAGAAGGAAGCACTGCTATACGCTGAAGACGGTTCTGCGTATAGCAAAGCCCATAAGAAATATCACTCTTTCTTCCGCAATCTAGCCGCAGAGCATGGCTACTATGACATTTTCCTCGTCGATAGAGAGGGCAATATTCTCTATTCGGTCAAAAAAGAAGATGACTTTGCCACCAATCTTCTCAATGGAAAATGGCAAGACACTCATTTGGCCCGGGCATTCACCATGGTGAACAAAAACCCCTCTGTGGATAACGCATACCTTACTGATTTCGAAAAATATGAGCCAAGCTTTAATCAACCCGAAGCCTTCTTTGCCACCCCTATCCACAGAAACGGTGAGGAGTATATAGGCGCTCTAATCTTCCAAATGCCCATCAAATACATTAATAGTGTCATGCAAGTTAGCGCGGGTATGGGGGAAACTGGTGAGACAGTCCTGATTGGTCCTGATGAATTAATGCGAAGCAATTCCCGGTTTCATGGAGAGAAAATTCTGGAAGCCTCTGTTCATTCCAAGACTGCAGCCAAAGCACTAAGTGGTATTTCTGGCATCCAGTTTGAGCAAGATAACAGAGGCGTGGAGGTACTCAGTGCCTTTGCACCATTTAATTTTATGTCGCTACATTGGGCTATCATTGCAGAGATAGAACGTGACGAAATATTGAGCCCTCTTCGCGTTTTTGTCAGTGCGCTAGCCTTATCTGTGCTAGTAGGAACGGTTGTTATTTTTGTCATGGGTTATTTTCTTGCCTTAGATATAGCAAAGCCAATCGCTGCTATGTCATCAATGATGAACCGCCTTGCTAACAATGAATTGGACATCAATATCTCTGTATCAGAGCGTAAAGACGAAGTCGGTCATATGGCCCAAGCACTAGAGATATTTAAAACCAACGCCATCGAAAAAGATAAGCTGCAAAAAGAACTGACTTACATGGCACACCATGACATGTTAACAGGCCTTCCTACCCGACAGCTCATTACAGATCGCCTGCAAGACATGACAAAAAGTTACAACAAAGAGCATTTCCCGTTCGCGGTTATGTTCGCTGATCTCGATAACTTTAAAACAGTTAATGATACGCTGGGTCATCATATTGGTGATGAGGTTCTAAAGGCGGCTGCCCGTATTTTTCAGGAAGCGTTACGCGATGGTGATTTTGTTGCCCGGATTGGTGGCGATGAATTTGTACTGCTATTCACCAATATTCAAGAAGCAGATGAAGCCATGGAGATCGCAAAAAAGTTGGTCGTTTCCATCGAAACCGGCCTTAAATTAGTTAGCACGACCATCCCAGTGACCTTGAGTCTTGGAATTGCTGTGTGTCCCGACGATGCTGAAGATACCACTTCCCTGATCCGGCATGCAGATGAAGCCATGTACCGAGCAAAGCAGAAAAGTAAAAACTGCTGTAGCCGTTGATAGCGGGCGACAAATATTGCTCCAGAGCGGATCTGGGGCGTTGTATAGTAATTAGAAAGGCTGGTTAATCATAACTCTGAAGATACTTTCCTCCGAGCCCGTAGCCAACTCTGAACGCACGACAATTCCCTCTACCTGAAAACGCATCGCGCCTCCAGCACTCCATTTCATATCCTGATGTAGTACTCCAAAATCATACTCATCCGCCACCCGGCCAACATCAGTAAATAAAACCCACTGCCACCATGGCACGTCATACCAATTGAAAACGGGTAACTGGCCCAGAGGCTGCCATTCCGGGATGACTCGGTATTCCGCACTGTAACTCAGCGCTGATCGGTCGGCATAACGGCCGGACTGAAAGCTTCTCAGACGATACAAACCACCTAAACGGGCTGCGGCGAATTCCGGAGGCCTGCGATAAACCAACTCACCATTTATCTCTGACTTGTCGTTCCAGCTTGGCGTATCTGAGGTATAGAGGTTGAATGCCACAACTTGCTCATTGGCCAGGTCATCCCAACCGCCGAGATCCCAATACCAGCTCTGACTTAACTCCCACTTCCACCAACTCGCCCTGTTATCAGCACCTGGATCGACTGTAACAATAACCTCGCTGAGACTGCCTTTTGTTGGATTGTTACTGCTGTCGCGGTTATCCCATTTCAAGTGGGTTTCAAGTCCCCACACTTCGGTTGCATCCGAAAAGTCGCTCGGCGCATGAACGCCCTCACCGTCTAACGTCCGGGCATTGTAGAAAGGGCGGAAATCAATTGAAGAGACGCCGCTGTTCCACGGCGCATTTCCCTCATCGCCTCGCTCAGGGGAAAGCGCAGCACGAACCGGACTGTCTAGTGCTTCCCCCAAAGGCAGGATATAACGGAAGGAAAGATGATGCTGGGCATCACGACTGTCTGCGGTCAGACGATCGTCATAGACAGAGTTGTTGGACGCAGCATCACCCAGATAGTAGTCAAACTGTTTGAAGTCACCTTCATAAAACTGCCCACTCAGCAGCCAGCGACTATCTGCAGAAAGCATGTAATTATTGGCGGCAACAAAGCCCATCCAAGTGCTTTTTGATGTGCCAAGCCCTGCTGCAAACAACGAGGCTTGAGGCTGTCCCGCACCTTTCCAAAGCCCGGCCATTCCAGCAGAGAAGCCCAAGGTTTCAGTGGAGAAGACAAATGGAACCACTTCAATATCCAGCGATTCCGACTCTGGATGACTCGATGCCAGAGCGCCATTTGGAAAAAGCAAAAATGGCAAAGATAAGAAAGCCGTAACTTGGGTTACGGCTTTAGAAAAATTCAGATTCAAAACGTTTTACAACTTACGCTAGGGCCTATTGGCCTTTAGTATAAATCAGGTCAACACGGGATGTGAGGTTGGTGACAAGCTCATAGCCTATGGTGCCTACATGACGGGCAATTTCTTCTACCGCTAGTTCCTCGCCCCACAGGATCACTTCATCGCCCACGCGGTCGGTCGCATCTGGCCCCAAATCAATGGTAATCATGTCCATAGAAACACGCCCAGCCAAAGACACGCGTCGACCATTGATCACTACCGGAGTGCCATCTGGCGCTGCGCGCGGGTATCCGTCGCCATAGCCAATTGCCACCACACCGATTTTTGTGTCACGATCTGTCATCCAGCGTCCGCCATAGCCCACCGTTTCACCTTTCTTGGCTTCACGCACAGCGATAAGGCTTGAAGTCAACGTCATAGCTGGCTTGAGGCCGAAATCCTTACCACAGCGCTCTACCATCGGAGAAATGCCGTAAAGACTGATTCCAGGGCGAACATAATCAAAATGGCTGGTTGGCCAAATTAAACTGCCGGAAGATGCTGCCAACGATTTGTAACCCAGCTGACCAGCAGTCAATTCTTCAAACAGCGCAATTTGTTGCTCCGTGACAGGCTTTTCCGGTTCATCCGCACAGCCGAAATGGCTCATAAAGTTAAGAGGTTTCGCGACGTTCGGACAAGCCTTCAGCCGCTCAATAAATTCGGCAACATATTCCGGGCGCACGCCCAAGCGATGCATGCCGGTATCGATTTTCAGCCAAACATGGAGTGGGTGTTCTAGGTTGGCTTTTTCCAACGCTTCCAGTTGCTCAATACAATGAACCGCCGTTTGCAGATTCTGTGCTTCGAGCGTTGGCAAATCCGCAGAAGAATAAAAACCTTCAAGCAGCAGGATAGGTTTCACAATCCCGCCAGCACGAAGACTCACTGCCTCTTCAAGGCGTGCAACGCCGAAGCCATCGGCCTGAGAAGAAAGTGCCTTTGCCACGGGCAGAAGGCCATGTCCGTATCCATTAGCTTTAATCGCCGCCCAAGTTCGACTGTTCGGCGCCATGGCGCGGATAATGTCGATATTGTGGTTCAGGGCAGCGGTATGGATGATTGCTGTTGCCGCTTTCATAACACCTCGCGGTTAATACTCAACAAACTCTGTTTTATTCTTCATCAAACGCAGGACCTGCGTAGTTATCAAAGCGGGAGAACTGACCTTGGAAGGTCAAACGCACGCTACCGATTGGACCGTTACGCTGCTTACCGAGGATGATTTCTGCAATGCCTTTCAGCGGGCTTTCCGGGTTGTACACCTCATCACGGTAAATGAACATGATAAGGTCCGCATCCTGCTCGATCGCGCCCGATTCACGCAAGTCGGAGTTTACAGGGCGTTTGTCTGCACGTTGTTCCAGCGAGCGGTTAAGCTGCGACAGGGCCACAACAGGCACATTTAGTTCTTTTGCCAACGCCTTGAGCGAGCGGCTGATCTCAGCAATCTCAAGGGTACGGTTATCCTGAAGGCCAGGAACACGCATCAACTGAAGGTAGTCGACCATAATCATCGACAGACCGCCATGTTCACGCGCCACACGGCGGGCTCGGGAGCGCACTTCTGTTGGCGTCAGGCCTGAGCTGTCATCGATATACATATTCTTCTTCTGCATCAGAATACCCATGGTCGATGAGATACGCGCCCAGTCCTCATCATCCAACTGACCGGTACGGATTTTGGTCTGATCAACACGGGAAAGCGACGCGAGCATACGCATCATCAGCTGTTCAGCAGGCATCTCGAGTGAGAAGATCAGTACTGGCTTTTCCTGATCCATGGCGGCGTTTTCACACAGGTTCATCGCAAACGTGGTTTTACCCATGGATGGACGTGCCGCCACGATGATGAGATCCGAACCCTGTAGGCCTGCGGTTTTCTTGTTCAAATCGGTAAAGCCAGTCGACACACCGGTCACACCGTCTTGCGGCGATTTGAACAGGATTTCGATGCGCTCAAGGGTTTTCGACAGAACATTGTCGATGTTCTGTGGGCCTTCGTTTTCCGTGGTACGCGATTCTGCAATGGCGAAAACCTTGCTCTCTGCCATGTCGAGCAGGTCTTCTGACGTGCGCCCTTCTGGGTCATAACCTGCATCAGCAATTTCATTCGCGACGCTGATAAGGTTACGCACCATGGCACGTTCGCGGACGATATCCGCATAGGCGACAATGTTCGCCGCACTTGGGGTGTTTTTTGCCAACTCTGCGAGATAGGCAAAACCGCCGACATCTTCCAGTTGGCTATGCTTTTCGAGGTTTTCAGAGAGAGTAATAAGATCCAGCGGCATACCTGCATCAAGCAGCTGCTTGGTGCTTTCAAAAATCAGCCGATGAGGACGGCTGTAGAAGTCAGCAGCAACCACTTTTTCTGCCACACTGTCCCAACGCTCGTTATCGAGCATCAGACCACCCAGCACAGACTGCTCGGCTTCCAGAGAATGCGGCGGCACCTTCAGGGCATCAACCTGACGGTCTTTAGGTTTGTTGGAATTAAATTGCTTGCTGCGTTGCTCTGCCATATTACTTATTACCTTGTCGATTCGGCCGACATTATACCCAGAACCTCTGACGAATAACTATCGGTAGGCGCTTTGGAGCGACCACGACTTTTTTGCCTGCCAATTTAACGTGTTGCTGACGAAATGCAGGAGGATTCATATAGAATGTGGCTCCTGATGTTGTAATGGTAACCTAAATGGCGTCGTCGCTACTGAAACCGTCTCTGTTTTGTCTGGTGGCACTCCCTCTTTGTGCAAAAGCAAGCACACCTGAACCATGGCAATCAGAAGTGGAACTTGGGTTTCAGGCGCTTTCCGGCAACTCAGACTCCCTAACGATCAACAGTCGTCTAGGGGTCAACTTCACCGAGGGACCCTATCGACACACTTCAGAAGCCAAATTCCTGCTGGTTGAAAAAGACGGCGAAGAAGATAAACGTAAAAGCGAGTTCGAAAGTCAGGCCAACTATAAGTTTGACCCCAAGCATTATGTGTGGGGAAACGTGAGCTTTCTTGACGATAAATACGGCCCTTATTTTAAAGACCTTACTGTCGCAGCAGGAATGGGTTATCAGGCCATTTGGCAGGAAGATTTATCATTGCTGCTAGAAGTCGGTCCCGGTTACCGTTATCAGTCACCAAACCTGGACGAGTTGGATGATGACGACCTTATTTTGCCATATGACGTGGAAGAAGCGATTTTGCGTGGTCAGGCCGAGCTTTCCTGGAAAATGACAAAGGCCGCGCTGTTTGAAGGTCGCATTACTGCCATCTGCGGGCCAAGTAACACCAGTTTTGAAGCGCGGGCATCGGTTTCCACCAGCCTGATTGACGATCTGGCGATTAAGCTTTCCACCACACAAAAATACATCAGTGAAGTACCGCCGGGATTGAAAAACCTCGATTCGATTTTTACCGTGAATATGCTTTATAAATTCTGAACACAAAAAAACCGGCCCAAAGGCCGGTCTTTTCAAAGCGACGATGTGTCTGAATTACTCAGCAACAACGTTCAGCTTAACAGTAGCGAATACTTCAGAGTGCAGTTGCAGACTGACTTCGTACTCACCAGTGTTACGCAGTGCACCTTCTGGCAGGCGAACTTCGCTCTTCGCTACAGCAACGCCAGCTGCAGTTACAGCGTCAGCGATGTCACGAGTACCGATAGAACCGAACAGTTTACCTTCGTCACCAGCTTTAGAAGCGATTTCAACCGCTTCCAGCGCTTCAACTTGCTCAGCGCGTGCTTGAGCAGCTGCCAGAGCTTCAGCAACTTTAGCTTCCAGATCTGCACGACGAGCTTCGAAATGCTCAACGTTAGATTTAGTAGCCATTACTGCCTTACCTTGTGGGATAAGGAAGTTACGTGCGTAACCAGACTTAACAGTTACCTGATCACCCAGACCACCCAGGTTAGCGATTTTATCAAGCAGAATAACTTGCATTATCTATTCCTCTATTAACTTGGACAGTGCCGATTACTGATGCTTGTCAGTGTATGGCAGCAGAGCCAGGTAACGTGAACGCTTGATAGCGCGTGCCAGCTGACGCTGGTACTTAGCACGGGTACCAGTGATACGGCTAGGTACGATTTTACCAGCTTCGGTGATGTAGTTTTTCAGAGTCGCTACGTCTTTGTAATCGATCTCTTGTACGCCTTCTGCAGTGAAACGGCAGAATTTACGACGACGGAAGAAACGTGCCATGGGGCTATCTCCTGATCTTAAATGTCTATAATTTCATCAGCATGCAACACCAATTTGCCTACGCCATTTCGGCCGGTCTGATAAGCGAGAAAACCGCCTACCTTGATGTTACTGCCTAAAGCTAAGTGCTGTGTTTTGTTTTGCGACCCTTGCCCGCTCACTACGACCGGTAAACGACAGTAGACTTGCCTTGGCAATCCAGCTTCCCGTTGATCCGAACGATGCTCAATCACAAAGTGACAATGGGGCACGCCGGCAGGACTCTGTTTTCGAATCGGGCCTTGGGTGATAGCACCTGCTAGCTCAATCCGATTGGTCATCAAATCAAATTACTCAGCTGCTGCTTCGTCTTCAGATTGTGCTTCAGCACGCTCTTCGCGACGTGGTGCGCGCTCTTCTTTAGCCTTCATCATTACAGATGGCTCAGTGATAGCGCCTTTGGTACGCATGATCATGTTACGGATCACAGCGTCATTGAAGCGGAACGCAGTTTCCAGCTCATCAATCACAGCTTGCTCTGCTTCAACGTTCATCAGAACGTAGTGTGCTTTGTGCAGCTTGTTGATTGGGTAAGCCAGTTGACGACGGCCCCAGTCTTCTAGACGGTGGATTTGACCACCTGACTCTTTGATAGAACCAGTGTAACGCTCGATCATGCCAGCAACTTGCTCGCTTTGATCAGGGTGCACCATGAATACGATTTCGTAATGACGCATTGGTTGCTCCTTACGGATTATTCAGCTTCCACGCTTGGCCCGGTCGTCCAGCGGAAGCAAGGAACGAAAGTAAAAGACCGGGAATTTGGAGGCAGGATAGTACAGAATTGCACCGCTAATAGCAACAAAAAGCACAACGCCCGGAGAAATAAATCACCGGGCGTTGCTTTGTCTGAAAACAGTCTGCTTTCTTGCGGTTACCCGCGGCGCTGACGCACAGCTTCAAACAGACAGATACCGGTCGCTACCGACACGTTCAGGCTTGATACGCTGCCCGCCATAGGAATGCTGATGAGATCATCACAGGTCTCTCGGGTCAGGCGGCGCATACCGTCACCTTCTGCGCCCATCACAATCGCCAGTGGACCTGTCAGTTTCGCATCGTATACATCGTGCGTCGCTTCACCGGCCGTGCCGACAAACCACACGCCTTTTTCCTGCAACGCACGCATAGTACGCGCTAGGTTGGTTACGCGCACCAGTGGCACTACTTCTGCAGCGCCTACTGCGACCTTGCGAGCCGTTGCGTTCAGCTGTGCCGATTTGTCTTTCGGCACGATGACCGCACATACGCCGGCAGCATCCGCATTACGCAGACACGCGCCCAGATTGTGTGGGTCGGTCACACCATCAAGTACCAGCAGCAGTGGGTTTTCTTTGCCATCCAGAATGATGTCGAGGTCGTTTTCATTGTACTGTCGACCTGGCTTCACACGAGCAATCAAGCCCTGATGCGACGCACCTTTGGCTTTGTCGTCCAGTGCTTTTCGACCCATTTCCTGCAGAGTGATACCCAGACGGGTCAACTCATTCAATACAGGCAATACACGATCGTCTTGACGGCCTTTCAGCACGAAGACTTCGATGAAGCGGGACGGATCAGATTCTAGTACGGCTTTAACGGCATGGATGCCGTAAATCATTTCATTGCTCATGGATTACTTCTTATTCTTGCCTGCTCTGGCTGGTTTGCCTTTCTGCGCTTTTTTCTTGCGCACCTTCTCAGCCTTGGTTTTCTTCTTCGCCGGGTTTTCGCCTTTGCCGCCTCGTTTGCCAGCAGTCGCTTTTTCGCCACGCTTTCCGGCCGGGGCTTTATCACCCTCACCTTTTGGAATCGCGCCGCGCTTCAGTTGCTGGCGAACAGACATACGTTCTTGGCGTGCTTCAGGATCTTTCCCTGACACTGCGCGGCCTTTCTTGGCTTTATTACGAGCAGTTTTACCGGCACCGCGGGCTTTACGGGTTGTTCCGTCCAGCTCGAAATCGATCATCCTTTCATCAAGGTTGACGGATAATACTTTGACCGTGACCTGATCGCCAAGTCGGAAAATACGACCAGAGCTCTCGCCGACCAGTTTTTGGCCTACCATGTCGTAGTTGTAGTAATCGTTGTCAAGATTCGAGATATGCACCAAGCCGTCAATATGGAGCTCTTTTAAACGGACAAAGAAACCGAAACCAGTGACATTGGCAATGGTGCCTTCCATCACTTCTCCAACGTGATCTTGCATGTATTCACACTTGAGCCAGTCAGAGACATCCCGCGTCGCATCATCTGCACGGCGCTCAGTCATCGAGCATTGTTCGCCCATCACATCCATATCATCAAAGGAGTAGTGATAGCCACCGGTTGGTGTCCAGCGATCAGTGTTGCGCCCTTCTTCTTTGGCAATCAGGTATTTGATCGCGCGGTGCAGCAGCAAATCCGGATAACGACGGATTGGCGAGGTAAAGTGCGCGTACTGCTTCAACGCCAGACCAAAGTGGCCTGAATTATCAGCCTGATACACCGCCTGCTTCATTGAGCGCAGCAGCATGGTTTGGATGAGTTCCTGATCAGGGCGGCCAGCAATTAAATGTGCCAGTTTGGCGTAATCGGTTGGAGACGGCTCTAAGCCCCCTTCAAGTGTGAGACCCATTTCGCTCAGGAAGTCTTTAAAGCCCGTCAGGCGCTCTTCACCCGGCGCTTCGTGCACGCGATAAAGTGCAGGCTCTTTGGCTTTCTCAACAAAACGCGCTGACGCGATGTTCGCCAAAATCATACATTCTTCGATGATCTTGTGGGCGTCGTTACGCTCAACCGGCACTATGCGCTCAATCTTGCGCATAGCGTTGAAAATAAACTTGGTTTCGACGGTTTCAAATTCAATTGCACCACGCTGTTCACGTGACGCTTTCAGCGCCTTGTACATGCAGTTCAACTCTTCGAGATGTGGAACCAGCGGCGCATAGCGCTCGCGGAGCTCTTGATCACCGTCCAACATCGCAGCGACTTTGGTATAAGTCAGGCGCGCGTGGGAGTTCATCACCGCTTCGTAATGTTTAAAACCGGAAAGCTTACCGGCTTCCGAAATCGTCATTTCGCACACCATGCAAAGGCGGTCGACCTGAGGGTTCAGTGAACAAAGACCATTGGATAGCACTTCCGGCAGCATAGGAATAACCTGAGACGGGAAGTAGACTGAGTTACCGCGGTTCACCGCTTCTTTGTCCAACGCAGAGTCCGGACGGACATAGTAGCTCACGTCCGCAATCGCGACCCAAAGGCGCCAGCCACCTGACTTTTTCTTTTCACAGAATACGGCGTCATCGAAGTCGCGTGCATCTTCACCGTCAATGGTGACCAGAGGCAAGTCACGTAGATCAACGCGGCCCTTTTTCGCCTCTTCCGGCACTTGCTCAGTGAAACTCTTGATTTGTTTTTCGACGTCTTGTGGCCACTCATGAGGAATGTCATGGGTACGGACGGCAATTTCGATTTCCATACCCGGTGCCATGTTCTCACCCAGCACTTCAACCACACGACCCACCGGGTTGTGTTGACGGGTTGGTCGCTGGAAGATTTCCACCACCACAACGTTACCCATGCGTGCACCTTTACGCTCATCCTGTGGGATCACGATGTCCTGACTGAGGCGGGAGTCGTCCGGCACCACAAAGCCCATACCGTTTTCGACGAAGTAGCGGCCAACAATCTGGCCTTTTCGTTCTTCCAAAACACGCACCACGCGGGCTTCTTTACGACCACGCTTATCAGTGCCTGCTGGTTGTACAAGGATGAAATCACCATGCATCACCTGTTTCATCTGGTGATGTGGCAACAGCCAGTCTTCGCGGTTGCCTTTGCCCTCCGGACGTAGGAAGCCGAAACCGTCGCGGTGCCCGATCACGGTACCTTTAACCAAGTCCAGACGCTCAGGCAATGCATAGCACTGACGACGTGTAAAAATCAGTTGGCCATCACGCTCCATGGCTCGGAGGCGTCGGCGCAAACCTTCGTATTCTTCGTCGCTACGCAGGCCCAGCACCTCAAACAACTGGTCGCGGTTTACCGGTGTGGTAAAGCCTTTAATTACCTCGAGAAGGTGCTCACGGCTTGGCACAGGATTGTCGTATTTTTCTGCTTCACGACCCAGGAAAGGATCGTTGCTGTGTAGGTGTTTGTCCTGAGACATATAAAATTCCCATTAGCGACATGTGTTACTCAGTATATCGCTTTGAATAAAAGAAATTGGGCACCCGCAAGAATTACCGACAAAAACTGGCAGTTCGTCTCAAACGATGAGAATCAGAGCGGGCGAGTGGGGATAAGAAGGTGCTGCAGGTCATCATTGCCTGACACCATGTCATGAAGTGTGTAACGATCCATCTCGTCAAGAAAAGCATCCAAAGCTCTCGCTAGGGCACCTTTTATACGACAAGCTGACGTAATATGGCAGTTTTGTTGCTCGCAATTGACAAGTTGCAAGGGCTCGAGAGCACGGATCACGTCGCCGATAACAATACGGTCTGCGGATTTACCCAAACGAATCCCACCATTCTTACCCCGAACTGCTTCAACAAGCCCTATCTTACTCATACGGTGAACGATTTTGACCATATGATTACGGGACACTCCGTATTTTTCGGTGACGACAGTAATACTGGTCAACTCACCTTCCGGGAGCGTAGCCAGATAAATTAGCGCCCTTAGGCCGTAGTCGGTAAAACTGGTTAATTGCACGTTATCAACTCTCCTTGCGCACAGTGTACTTGGAAAGTAAAAAGCGCGCACTCTCTGATTTTCTTTACTTCTCAGCAACCAAACTGGTCGACTTGAAATCACTTTACCTTTTATCTCAATTTTTGTTGATTTAAACATTTATTTTAGATACAACTTTAAAGGTGCATTTAAGATGAAACTTTAAAAATAAAAAGGCCCTCCATGCTCAACGAGAAAACCATTGAAATTGTTAAGTCCACAGCCCCACTACTTGCTGAAACCGGTCCAAAGCTGACAGCGCATTTTTACGATCGCATGTTCAGCCGACATCCAGAGCTCAATGATATTTTTAACATGAGCAACCAATCTACGGGTGCCCAACGCGAAGCACTCTTCAACGCAGTGTATGGCTATGCAGCGAATATCGATAATCTGCCAGCCCTACTGCCAGTGGTTGAAAAGATTGCGCAAAAACACGCAAGTTTAAATATAACGCCAGAAATGTACGCCATTGTCGGTGAAAACCTGTTGGCAACTATTGACGAGCTTTTCTCTCCAGGCCAGGAAGTGTTGGATGCCTGGGCTGAAGCCTATGAGGTTCTGGCTCAGGTTTTTATTAACCGCGAAGAAGAAATCTACCAGCAAAACGAAATGTCTAACGGCGGTTGGCGTGGAACACGCACTTTCAGGCTGGTTAGCAAAAAAACTGAAAGTGAAGTGATTACCAGTTTCATTTTCGCCCCTGTCGACGGTCAGCCTGTGGCGGACTATGTACCGGGACAATACATCGGTATTTACCTTTCCCCTGAGCAGTTTACCAATCAGGAAATCCGCCAATACAGCTTATCTGGGGCACCGAATGGTGAGATTTACCGTATCTCTGTGAAACGTGAGACGCAAGGAATGGTATCTAACTACCTGCATGATCACCTGAAAGTCGGAGATACAGTTGAGCTGGCGCCACCAACCGGCGACTTCTTCTTCCATTCAGACAATAACGCCCCGGTAGCTTTGATTTCAGGCGGTGTCGGACTCACACCTATGTTGTCGATGCTGGAGTTACTCAGTGGCAAACATGATGCAGCCATCCACTGGCTGCACGCAGCTGAAAATGGTGCACACCTTGCCTTTGGTAATCATATTAACAACTTACTAGGGCAACACCATAACGCCAGACAAGATGTATGGTTTCGTGAACCCTCGAAAGCGGATTTGACAGGTGGGCAATTCGATCACCAAGGCTTGATAGATATCAGTAAAGTCGAAGGATTAACCGAAGATACAAACCGTGACTTCTACCTCTGTGGTCCAGTTGGTTTTATGCAGGCTGTCGCGTCACAACTTGTTGATGCAGGGATTAACAAAGACCGTATTTTCTACGAATGCTTTGGCCCACATAGGGTGATTTAAAGGCTCTCCTAAAAGCAAAATGCCCGCAACTTCAACTGCGGGCATTTTTAATTCTTTTTGGTTATTACCAATAGGTATCACGACGTTTCGCGCGGGCGATGACGTTGCGTGGCATCTTGTCTTCCAATGCGCGTCTTAGCATGGCAATACGGTTGTGTGTGGATGTATCCGCCGTGATGGTGTGGTAAAGCCATCGATAGGCATCCTCGTAATCCAACGGGCTACCATAATCAGCTACCAGAAGCTCAGCCAATTGCAGTCTTGCACGGGTATTCCCCAGAGATGCTGCTTCACGGAGGTAGGGAATCGCGCGTTCTTTGTCCTGCTGCACCAGGGTGCCTTTGGAGTAGTAACGGCCAAGTTGCTCAAGCGCCGCCGG
The DNA here is from genome assembly GCF_900060185.1 of Grimontia marina. Lineage (GTDB taxonomy): Bacteria > Pseudomonadota > Gammaproteobacteria > Enterobacterales > Vibrionaceae > Enterovibrio > Enterovibrio marinus. The sequence goes on from NZ_FIZY01000034.1 coordinate 30,352, forward strand.
TAGGCCTTGCTGCGCTGCTACCTGCATATAGTAAACGCCAGTTTCGACATCTCTGTCTACACAGACGCCCCAAGCCAACATATCACCATATAGAAACTGGTAAGCCGGAGATTCAACCCGGATAGCACGGGCTTCGATATCTTGCAGGAGCTGACAATCGTCTTCTTTCACCTTCTTGAGGTGCATGTTCGACTCAAACAGACGAATCAATTGCGACTCTTCATACACAGGAAGAGCCGGGCCGACTTCCGCTTTTGCGAAAGGGCTGGCTAACATCATGGATATAAATAAGGTACGCAGTTTCATGCCTTCCCACTATACAGGTGCTGTTCTACCAAACAGGCGAATCATCCGCTCTTTGGTAATGGATACGATGTGTCTTGCCTAACTTATATCGGCAAGGATTTGCCGAACTTTACCCTTTTTACGGCGAAAAAGTTCCGCTCATTGATATCAACAGTATAGAACTGACCGGGCAAAAAAAAACCAGCCATGGAGGCTGGTTTTCTTGTAACCGGAAGCCGATTAAGACGCGAAAGGATGAACCTTGATGATGGTCTCGTTACGGTCTGGGCCAGTAGAAATGATGTCTACAGGCACACCTGTCAACTCTTCGATACGTTTAATATAGTCCAGTGCCGCTTGTGGCAGCTCTTCAATAGACTTAGCACCGAAGGTCTTCTCGCTCCAACCTGGAACAGTTTCGTAAATCGGTGTGATGTTTTCGTACTCGTCAGCAGCCATAGGAGAAACGTTCAGCACAGTGCCGTCAGCTTTCTGGTAACCCGTACAGATTTTAATTTCTTCCAAGCCATCCAGAACATCCATCTTGGTCAGACAGAAGCCTGAGATAGAGTTGATCTGGATTGCACGACGCATAGCTACAGCGTCAAACCAACCAGTGCGGCGCAGACGACCGGTAGTCGCACCAAACTCATGGCCAACAGTACCCAGATGCTTGCCGATTGGATCTTGTTTCTCCTGGCCATCGTACAGTTCAGTCGGAAAAGGACCAGAGCCTACACGCGTGCAGTATGCTTTCGCGATACCCAGAATGTAACCTAGGTGACGCGGGCCAAAACCAGAACCTGCAGCAACACCACCAGCGGTTGTGTTAGAAGAAGTCACGTATGGATAAGTACCGTGGTCGATATCCAGCAGTGTACCTTGCGCGCCTTCGAACATGATCTTGTCGCCGCGCTGACGTGCGTCGTCCAGCTCTTGGGTGACGTCGATAACCATACTGGTCAGTATGTCAGCTTGCTCCATGACCTTCGCGAGAGTTTCTTCATAGCTTACTGGCTCAGCTTTGTAGAAATGCTCCAACTGGAAGTTGTGCAGTTCCATCACTTCCTTAAGCTTCTCGGCAAACGCTTCTTTATCGAACAAGTCGCCTACACGCAGACCGCGACGTGCAACTTTGTCTTCGTAAGCAGGACCGATACCGCGACCGGTAGTACCGATTGCTTTCGCACCTCGTGCTTTCTCACGCGCCATATCAAGAGCGATGTGATAAGGAAGAATTAGCGGACAAGCTTCTGACAAGAAAAGACGCTCACGAACTGGAATGCCACGCTCTTCCAAACCGCTCATCTCTTTCATCAGGGCGTCAGGAGAAAGCACAACACCATTACCGATGATGCATTTTACGTTATTGCGAAGAATGCCAGAAGGAATCAAGTGAAGAACGGTTTTTTCACCGTCAATGACAAGAGTGTGACCTGCGTTGTGGCCGCCTTGATAGCGAACGACGTACTGAGCGTCTTCAGTCAACAGATCAACGATTTTACCCTTACCTTCGTCACCCCATTGGGTGCCGAGAACGACTACGTTATTGCTCATCTTTTCCAGTCAGTTGATGATTAAAACGGGATTCTAGCACCATCGTATAAAGGATGCAGTCATTTTTTGAGCGCCGTCCTGCTTATGGTCATTTGGGTGTCACAGTTTTTTGCTCTTTCGATTTACTTAGACGGCCACATCATATATGCGATCACCGCTCCTGCAACGACTAAACAGCCACCAATACGCCGTAGCTTAGCATCAGGTAACAGACTCATTTCACTGACCATTTGACGCCACTTTTTCGGTACCAACATCGGCCCCAGCCCTTCAACTACCAGCACTAAGCCCATTGCGAGCCACAACTCAGACCCCATTTTTCACTCTCTTCTATTTGGATAAAAAAAAGACAAGGCGCGGCGCCTTGTCTTTTCTGTGTTGCTGTTTGGCAACGATTAGTTTGCCTTAAAGTTTGGCTCTTTCATGTACTGGAAGAACTCACTGTTAGGGTCCACAACCATGATGTCACCCTTGTTGTTAAAGCTCTTCTCATAGGCTTGCAGCGAGCGTAAGAAGTTATAAAACTCCGGCTCTTTGTTGAACGTATTCGCGTAGATATTTGCTACTTCTGCATCAGCTTCACCGCGTGTAACTCGCGCCGTTTTCTCAGCCTCTGCTAGCACGGTTGCTACTTCCAATTCAGCCTGAGCACGAATAACTTCCGCTTTCTCACGACCTTGTGAACGGTGACGACGAGCTACGGTTTCACGCTCTGCACGCATACGCTCGTATATCGAATCACTGATCTTCTCTGGAAGGTTGATCTTCTTGATACGCATATCAATGACTTCAATGCCGATATCATTCGCACTTTCCTGAACTTCAGTCAGTACGTCTTCCATCACCTGCTCACGCTTCTCAGAGACAATCTCTTTGATGGTTTTGGAACCAATTTCCGCACGCAACCCATCCGCGACTTTACGTTGAAGTAGGGCTTCAGCGGTCAGACGGTTACCACCACCGGTAGACAGGTAGTATTGGCCAAAGTCTTTGATTCGCCACTTGACGTAAGAGTCGATAATCACGTCTTTTTTCTCAGACGTCACGAAGCGATCTGACTGGTCATCCATAGTTTGAATACGCGCATCAAGTAACTGAACCCGATCAAACAACGGAAATTTGAACTGAAGACCAGGGCTGTAGATACGCGCCATATCGTCATCGGTTTTCAGTACTCGTCCAAATCGAATCACAATACCACGCTCGCCTTCTTTCACGACGAAGACTGACATCAGACCAACAACGATCGAAACGATAATAAGGGGAATTAATAACTTACGCATAATTAGTATCTCCCCTCACGTGTAGTCGACTGACGAGTATTCGAGTTAGGCGCAACCGACTGAGAAGAACGCTCAAGCTCAATACCATAATCAGCCGCGTTATCATCGTTAGAAGAACTGCTACGTTGGGCTGGAGTCTGATTCATCAGTTTATCTAATGGTAAGTACAACAAGTTGCCGCTACCTGCTTTAGAGTCGATTAATACCTTACTGGTATTACCGAACACGTTCTCCATGGTCTCAAGATACAAGCGGTTACGTGTCACTTCAGGCGCCGCCTGATATTCAGGCAACAGCTTTTCAAACTGTGCAACGTCACCCTGCGCTTCATTAACGGTTTTCTCTTTGTAACCCAACGCTTCTTTCTTCAGACGCTCCGCACGACCTGTTGCTTTTGGCAAAATGTCATTGCGGTAAGCCTCTGCTTCTTTGATGAAGCGCTCTTCGTCTTCCCTAGCTTTGATCGCATCATCAAATGCTTCCTGCACTTGCTCAGGTGCACGAGCACCTTGCAAGTTAACGTCCACAACAAGAATACCCATGTTGTAGCGATCAATAATTCGGTTGATTTCGACCTCGGTACGCTCACGGATTTGCTGGCGACCCGTAGTCAGGATCTGGTCCATTTCCGCATCACCAATCACTGCACGTAGCGCCGAGTCTGTCGCTTGGCGAAGACTGTCGTCTGCATTTGTCACTGAGAAGAGGTATTTCTCAGGATCAGCAACACGGTATTGAACGTCCATATCAACGTTAACCATGTTTTCATCTTTGGTTAACATTTGACCAGACCCGCGTAGAGACCGGATAGCCTGTACGTTTACCGTTTCTACTTCATCGATAAACGTTGGTTTCCAGTTAAGACCAGGCTGAACGATGCGATCGTATTCGCCGAAACGTAGTACAACACCACGCTCTGCTTCACCGATAGTGTAAAAGCCTGAGACACCCCAGATGACTGCACCCACAACGGCAATTACGCCCAATCCAGCAGCACTACTGCCACCAAAAGACGGCCCTTTGCCGCCAAACAAGCCACTCAGTTTGCGGCTTAACTTGCCAAATACCTCATCGAGGTCAGGCGGCCCTTGGTCACGACCACCGCGGTTCCCCCACGGATCTTTGTCCTGACCGCCATTATTTCCTGGCTCATTCCACGCCATTAGAACACTCCATCAGTATGATATGACGATAGTTTTTATACTGTAACAGGCTGTCAGTGGACGATAAAGTCGCCTAACTCACTGCCTTCCCTTTTTTTCAACCTCAACCAGTCTGTTTGAGGCAACCGCACATCGACCAGCAAATGTCCGTCCTGCTCGTATTCTTCATGCGTAATACAGCGCAACTGACAGAATTTACTGTGCATTCTGCCGATAGCTGCCGGTGGAATACGTAAGCGATAGCTTACCATAGTCCCCGCCAGCCTATCGGTCAGCGCCTCAAAAAGAAGATCTATGCCCTGATCTGCCAGTGCAGATACATAGACAACGCGGGGTAAACCTTCTTCATCACGCTCAATGCGCGGCAAGGCCTCTTCCATGTTGTCAATTTTGTTCATCACCAACAGTGTTGGGATTTCATGAGCATCGATTTCTTCAAGTACTACGTCAACCGCTTCGATGTTCTCGCGGAAGCGATCATCACTGGCGTCGATAACATGCAGAAGCAAAGCTGCTTCCTGTGTTTCCTGCAAGGTTGCTTTAAACGCTGCTACCAGATCATGTGGCAGGTGACGGATAAAGCCGACAGTGTCCGCCAGGATCACATCGCCAACATCTTCCACCTCGATTTTACGCAGCGTCGGATCTAGCGTTGCGAAAAGCTGATCCGCGGCGTAGACCCCCGCTTCGGTGATGCGGTTAAAGAGGGTGGATTTGCCGGCGTTGGTGTATCCCACCAGCGAAACGGTTGGTACTTCAGCACGGCTTCGGGCACGTCGGCCCTGTTCGCGCTGTTTAGACACTTTCTCAAGTCTACGCAGGATCGCCTTAACGCGATCACGCAGCAATCGGCGGTCTGTCTCGAGCTGGGTTTCACCAGGACCACGCAGACCGATCCCCCCTTTCTGACGCTCCAAGTGCGTCCAGCCCCGTACGAGTCGGGTGGAAAGGTGGCGAAGCTGCGCCAGCTCTACCTGCAACTTACCTTCGTGAGTGCGGGCACGCTGTGCAAAGATATCTAGGATCAGACCGGTGCGGTCAAGCACTCGGCATTTGACCAGACGCTCGAGGTTTCGTTCCTGAGCAGGAGAAAGTGCATGGTTGAAAATAACAATGTCGGCCCCTGTCCATCGAACAGCATCGGCGATCTCGAGGGCTTTACCTTCACCAACGAAGTATTTGGAATGCGGGGACTGGCGACTGCCCGTAATGGTTTGCAGTCGACTAACCCCCGCTGACGATACCAGCATTTCAAACTCGCTGAGATCTTCCCATTCGCCTTCTTGGGTGAAGTTGATATGAACTAAAATAGCCTGTTCACCAGCTTCATAACGGTCAAACAAGCGATCAACTCCTTACCAAAGGATTGTTACTCCTCAGTCTTCTCTTGCGGACGTTCATTTGGCGAACGCTCAGAGTTGTTGTGATGGTGGTTCACTGGGCGAGCTGGAACCACGGTAGAAATCGCGTGCTTGTAAACCATTTGGTTTACAGTGTTTTTCAGCAGGATCACGAACTGGTCAAAAGATTCAATCTGGCCCTGAAGCTTAATACCATTTACCAAGTAGATTGAAACAGGTACACGTTCACGACGCAGTGCGTTCAGAAATGGGTCTTGTAGAGATTGCCCCTTAGCCATTTTTAATTTTCCTTATTGGTTTGTAGTTGTATTAGCAACAAATAAAATCAACAACGCCGCTTAACAACAACCCAAAGTATACCTGTCTCTTCCCAGATCAGGTCAGACACTTTGTGACTGTTTGTAACGATAGCCCGGCATCGTCGCTATCAAGCCATGTCAAATCTTCCCAGCTGCGAAGCCAGGTTATCTGACGTTTGGCTAACTGACGGGTTGCACACACACCACGATAAACTGCATCGTCAAGCGAACAGCTACCCGCCAAATAATCCCACATCTGTCGATACCCAACACATCGAATCGACGGCATATCCGAGTTCAGATCGCCACGATCATAAAGTTTGCGTACCTCCGCTTCGAAACCGGCTTCCAGCATTTTTTGGAAGCGCAGCTCTATACGGCGATGCAGCTCTCCCCTTTCCTTAGGGGCTATAGCAAATTGGTGAACCTCATATGGCAATGGTTCACCTTTGGTTTCGGTCAACTCAGTGAGAGTTTTACCCGAAATACGAAAAACTTCCAGCGCTCTCGACAATCGTTGAGGATCATTCGGATGGATCCTCGCACCTGCGACAGGGTCAATATTACACAACTCGTCATGCAGTGCCTGCCAGCCCATTTCCTTCGCTTCCTGTTCAATTTTAGCGCGGATCACAGGATCCGCTGATGGTAAAGGAGACAGACCGTCCAATAATGCTTTGAAGTAAAGCATGGTACCACCAACCAAAAGGGGAATTCTCCCTTTTGCGACAATATCTTCCATTTCACGCAATGCGTCTGCACGGAAGTCCGCAGCCGAATAGGCTTCTGACGGATCAAGGATGTCGATCAATCGATGGGGTGCCAATACCAACTCTTCTGCCGTTGGCTTGGCAGTGCCTATATCCATTTCTTGATAGACCAATGCACTGTCGACACTGATGATCTCTACAGGAAACCGTTTTCTCAGACCAATGGCCAGATCAGTTTTACCTGATGCGGTAGGCCCCATTAAAAAAATTGCCTTCGGCAATGGCTTAGTCATGTTTAAAAGCTTCTATTGCCGCTGTCACATCAACCGGACGCAACAACGTTGAAAAATGCATTGCCAGCCTTTCCTGCCAGCAGTTTTCTAAATCAGCGATCAGTGTAACGGCTTGTGATAGACCGTAAACATCCGTTTTTTGCGTCGCCTGTACGGCCAACCAATGTGCCAGTGATTCAGAAGACAAAGCATCCGACTCACTGGCAATAAATGCCATCAACGCAGGGACAAACTGCTGTAGATTGTAATTCCGTAACGGCTGGCAAACCGCCATCACCATCAACTGAGTTGACGACTTTTGACGAAGAAGCATACCAAATTGCTGAAGTAGACTTTCATGTTTCGCAATCAACGCTAATTCTTCCTCTGATACAGGCAGTGCCTGCGGGATCAATAGCGGTTGCGCTTTCAAGCCTTCGCCCTCAGCCGCAGCCTGAAACTGGCCAAGCATCACCAGGTAAGCTGCTGCATCTAAATCGAGCAGTACAATACCCTCCTCACGTTGAAGCATTAAATATTTGGAAGACACTATAGCTAGCGCCTTACCCAAGCCCTTTCCTGCATGTCCAACAGAAACCGGTGTTTGTGCCACCGTTGATGGGATAAACACTGGCGCAGCCTCGGCTACCTGCGTATCCGACGATGGGACGACGGGCGTTGTCATTAGCGCTTCATACACTTTTTGCTCACGCTTGGAAGGCGTACTTTCGCCATATTGCTCGGGGCGTACACCGCTGCCAGACAAAGCTCCCGAAGATGATTGGCTAAAACCTGATGCACGTGGGCTCTGCCCTGAAGACTGAGGTCGCCATTCCGCGTATTCAGCCTGGCCAGGGTAATTAGAGTAGGCAGTACCAACAGAGTCCTGACCTTCTACCGAATTGGGGGTTTCAGGTTCTGATACCTCTGGAATAGCTTCAGGCAGGATAGTATTTTGCCCATTGCTGACGTCACTAACCGACGGCTGTCCAAACTCTAGCGCAGGAGCGTGCTCCGCCGCGACTTGCATCAACGCATCTGCCACGGCCTGATAAATAAAATCATGTACCAGACGCGCCTGATGGAAACGGACTTCATGCTTGGCTGGATGAACATTCACATCCACCTGGTGCGGGTCGATGTCAATATAAAGAACGTAAGCGGCGAATTGATCGGGACGCAATGATGTTTCATAGCCCTGTCGAATCGCGTGATTGATGAGTTTGTCTTTCATCATTCGAAGGTTCACAAAGCAATGTTGAATGTCATTCTGTGCACGCGCACCTTCTGGCGCACAAATCCAGCCATGAAGGGTTAAGCCCTGATGTTCCAAGCTTACTTCCACTGAGCTTTTCACAAATTGCGAGCCACAAATCGCAGCTAGTCGCTTTTCACGCTGCACATCATTCGAAGCCGTGCGGTACTGGCGAATGACAGCGCCGTTGTGGCGCAGTGTGATCGCAACATCAAAGCGGCTCAGCGCAATGCGTTTCAGCAGCTCATCAATGTGACCGAATTCAGTTTTGTCAGTACGGAGAAATTTGCGACGGGCCGGTGTATTAAAGAATAAATCCACCACTTCAACCGTCGTCCCAACCGGGTGAGCAGCAGGTTTTACCTGTACCGCCATATCCCGCCCTTCTGCATAAGCGGACCAGGCTTCTGATTGGGTGATAGTTCGGGATGTCAAGGATAGCCGGGATACCGAGCTAATACTCGCCAGTGCCTCGCCACGAAATCCGAGGCTGATTATGGCTTCAAGATCATCGAGGCAGGAGATTTTGGATGTCGCGTGACGGCTGAGGGCCAATTCCAGTTCTTCTTTGGCAATGCCTGAGCCATTATCACGGATACGGATAAGCTTGCTACCGCCTTTTTCAACATCGATATCGATACGAGTCGCGCCCGCATCAATACTGTTTTCGACGAGTTCTTTGACGACAGAAGCTGGCCTTTCAACCACTTCGCCTGCCGCTATCTGGTTCGCCAGACGTGCAGGTAGGATTTGAATTGCCATGCTTAGCTCCCGGGAATAATCAAAGTCTGGCCAATGGCCAGCTCGTCAGAACGCAATTTATTAGCGCGACGGATACTGTCGACCGTCACTCCGTAATTGCTGGCGATTTTACCCAGATACTCCCCACGTTTCACTTTATGCTGTTTATCCTTGGGCTTTATGCCTACAATTTTCAGTTTCTGCCCGATAGCCAATTCATCTGAGCGCAGGCGGTTAGCACTGCGAATACTGGCAACGCTCACGTCATATTCCTGCGCAATTTTACCGAGAAACTCACCGCGCTTGACAGTGTGAGTCAGGGTTTTACCTGATGAGACAGTAGGTTTTGAATGGTTAACCGAGGGCTTGGAAACTGACGCCAGTGCACCAACATTGACGTCAGGAACAGTAAGTACTTGCCCCACTCTTAAACTGTTAGACTTCAAGCCATTTGCCGCTTTAATTGCCGATATCGAACTGCCATATTTTTTCGCAATCACAGACAAAGACTGGCCGGAAGTGACTTTGTGTTTGATGCCGTTCTTACGCGCCGCCATCAAGGTTCCGTCTGGCGGGAACTCTTCAAAGTAGGTGAGGATGCCACGATAAACGGCGTTGGCTATTTTCTTTTGGTGACTCTCAGTGTGCAGCAGTTTTTCTTCCTGGGGATTAGTGATAAAACCAGCTTCGACCAAAAGTGATGGAATATCAGGCGATTTCAGTACTGCAAGACTCGCGTGTTCTGGACTGGATTTGTGAAGCTTTGTCACCTTACCCATTTCATTCAAAACACGAATTGCAACGTCATAACCTTCTTTTTGTGAGTTACTGAACTGCAAGTCCAATACCGCACGGCTAAGGTATTCATCCTGGTTATCATCAAGCAATGCGCCACCACCTAGGAGGTTGGACTGCTCTTCATGCTTCTCAATCCAACGACCGATTTCACTGTTGGCACGGCGGCGGGATAAGACCCACACTGACGCTCCACGAGGCTGAGGTTTATGGAAACCATCAGCATGGATTGAAACCAGCAGATGTGCGCCTTTACGACGCGCAATATCAGAGCGCTTGTTAAGATCGACGAAGTAGTCACCATTGCGCGTCAATACCGCTTTCATCCCAGGCACTGCATTAATTTTGGCAGCCACCTGACGTGAAATAGAGAGCGTCACATGCTTTTCATATTTACGCCTCGGTCCTACAGCACCTGGATCGTTGCCGCCATGACCCGGGTCAATGGCGATAATAATGTCGTCTGTACCAAACGGTAACGCAGTCTGGGTTTCCGCTGGCGCAGTTGGCTTGGCTGGTTTCGCCACAACAGTTGGCTTTCCGTGTGGTATATCAATAACCAAACGGTGGCCATACTCACCGCTAGGCGCTAGCGGAAATAGGCGGGGCACGCTTTTGCCTTTCAGTTCGAAAACCAGACGGTAAGTACCCTTGCTCGGTGGGTTACTTTTACGGATTTTGGAAAGGATCTTACTGTCACTGATGTTTTTTGGCAGCTTCATACCCAAAGTAGTGTCCTTCAAGTCCACCACAAGACGGTCTGGCTTTGTCAGAGTAAAATAGCTATAGGATGGCTCTCCAGCCAAATCCATCACTACGCGCGTTTCATCCGGCGCTGGCCAGACACGCACATTTTCTAATGAATTTGCCAGCGCAGGAGAAAGCGCTCCCAGCCAACAGATCAATCCCAGTAACACGCCCCGCCAAAGCATATCGTTATTTCCACTCCAGTTTTGCCAATAACGCTTCACCAACAGGCGTGTTGGCTATTACCTGCACTGAACGTTGTTCGTCTTTATATTTCAGTGTGATATCAAGATCCGGTTGCGGCAACAAACCTTCACCTTTTTCTGGCCATTCCACCAGACAAAGTGCATCAGGTGTGAAGTAATCCCTGATCCCCATGAACTCAAGCTCTTCCGGATCAGCCAGCCTGTAAAGATCAAAATGATAAACCTGCCAGCTATCCAATTGATAAGGCTCTACAAGAGTATATGTAGGGCTTTTTACATTGCCACAATGGCCAAGAGACTGGATAAAACCGCGGGAAAAGGTGGTTTTCCCTGCGCCAAGATCGCCGTGAAGATAAATCGTTGTTTGCTGCACGCAAGCGGCTGCGACAGCTGCACCAAATGCCACTGTTGCTTGCTCATCGGCAAGCTCAGTCATAAAAGTCTGTGTCATGTTTCTCACTGCTTTTCTACGATAAGGCGCTACCCTATCGCAATTCTGTTTTTATGTTGTTGCCAAGAAGCGGGAGCAAATCACTGGCGATCAGGCCACGCTCACCGTCTTGTGCAGCAATATCTGCTGCATAGCTATGTAAGTAGGCACCAAAATTGGCTGATTTCGACAGAGAAGACATCTGTGCTACGCATCCGGCAATCACACCGGTCAGAACATCCCCCATGCCGCCACTGGCCATTCCGGGGTTGCCTGCATCGATGATGCTCAAAGTGCTGCCATCATAAACGATTGTGCCTGCGCCTTTAAGCACCACTACGCCACCATAGCGTTTATGTAACTCTTTGACGGCAGAAAAACGATCCCGTTCAATTTCTATTGTGCTGGTTCTTAATAAATTTGCGGCTTCTCCAGGATGCGGCGTCAAAATCCAGTTATCCCTGTATTTCGGTGACTCCGCCAGCAGGTTGAGTGCATCAGCATCAACCACCATGGGGCACTCACATGCAACTGCTGCTTCAAACAACTTTCTCGCCCACATACTCTTTCCAAGACCAGGACCAATGGCAATAACATTTGCCCACGCGAAGATGTTATTCAGCACTTCATTACTTTCATTTTCGTGCCACCATCGTGCCATCAACTCTGGTTGACGGGCCAACAATGCGGGAACATGACTTTCATCGGTGAGCACCGCGACGAGCCCAGCACCGCTTCGAAGTGTTGCCTGACCACTCAGAATAATGGCACCACCCATCCCTTTCTGACCACCCACGCACATCACACGCCCTGCATGACCCTTATGTGTGCTGCTTTTACGTTTGGGTTCCAGCTTAGCTGCTTCGTAAAGCATCAGCAGTGTAGACGAAGCAGGAACATTCGCTGCAAACTCTTCACCAATACCCAAGCCGTCATAGAGAATGTCACCACAATAATCACGCGCCTTGCCAGTGAAGAGACCTTGCTTTAACCCCACAAAGCTCAGTGTACAATCAGCAATGACTGCCTCACCCCAGACATTTCCAGTATCTGCATCTAAGCCACTCGGTAGATCGACAGCGATCTTTGGACAATCGAGCGAATTAATCGCTTGTACAGCCGAAAGATAGAAACCCGATAAATCACGACTGAGCCCGGTGCCAAAAACCGCATCAACCACCAGATCATACTTACCATCAGGAAACGTGCCTTGCACAATCAAACCACCAGCAGCCACAAACTTCTGTTGTGCTTTCAATGCATCGCCGCTAACACTAGAGGGGTCGGCTACCGACCAGAGCGTCACAGACATATTGGCTTCAAGGGCCAGCCTTGCAATGACATAGCCGTCGCCGCCGTTATTGCCATTGCCGCAGCATACAAGGATCGACTCTGTATCAGGCCAACGATCTTTCACCGTCTCAAAGACAGCAAGGCCTGCACGCTCCATCAAGCTGTACATTTCTACGCCAAGATCTGCTGCAATCTTGTGCTCTCCATCTCTGACCTGATCCGATCGGTAAAGTGAGTGTGGTAGACTTGCGCTCATCTTTGTTTTTCCTTGCTGATCTTATGTCTGAATCCCGATCTTCATCGTCGATCAATTTTACCCAACTTGCTGAAAATATCAGGCAATGGGGACACGAACTAGGATTTCAGCATATAGGGATCACTGATGTTGATCTCCGTCAGCATGAAGAACAACTGCAGCGTTGGCTCGATAACGGCTATCACGGCGAAATGGATTGGATGGCGCGCCACGGCATGATGCGTGCCCGTCCACAGGAACTCGTTGAAGGAACAGTCCGTGTAATCAGTGCCAGAATGAATTACCTACCACCTGATGCTGGGTTTGCCAAAACATTGGAAACCCCCTCCCTCGCCTATATCAGTCGTTATGCGCTTGGGCGTGACTATCACAAACTCATCCGCAACCGACTGAAAAAATTGGGTCAGTGCATTGAAGAAGAAGTTGGAAAATTCGGCTATCGTCCTTTTGTCGATTCTGCCCCTGTTTTAGAGCGCCCGTTGGCCGAAAAAGCTGGCCTCGGCTGGACAGGAAAGCACTCTCTTCTACTCAGTAAAGACACAGGATCGTGGTTTTTCCTGGGGGAGTTACTTATCGATCTCCCATTGCCAGTAGATGAACCGTCAGAAAATCAATGCGGCAAGTGCGTTGCCTGTATCACCTCTTGCCCAACAGAGGCTATTGTTGGTGACACTATTGTCGACGCCAGGCGCTGCATCTCTTACCTGACGATTGAGCTCGATGGTGAAATACCGGAAGAGTTTCGCGAAGCAATGGGTAACCGTATCTACGGCTGTGATGACTGCCAGTTGGTCTGCCCATACAACCGCGAAGCTGACCTAACCAATGAGTCTGATTTTTATGGACGGGAAAGCTTGATTCAACAGCCTCTTAAAACATTGTTCAGTTGGGATGAAGCGACATTTTTGAAAGAAACTGAAGGCTCTGCCATTCGCCGTATAGGTCACGAAAAATGGCGCCGCAACCTCTCTGTGGCAATGGGGAATGCCCCTTACGATCCAGAGATAATTGAACTTTTGGAATCAGCCAGAGGATTCTCTGCTATGCTTGATCAGCACCTTAATTGGGCGCTGGAACAACAGATGAAACGCCGGAGTGGACATTTTATTGACGTTCTGCCTTCCTCAACCAAGAGGCTGGTCAGAATCGTTCAGAAAGGTTTACCAAGAGATGCCTAAGCGCAATCACACTGTAGTGGAAAGTCACCTATCTGCTCAAAATTAATGCAAAAACAAGACACAGATTCACTTCTTCTGCGAAATGTGGAAAACCTTTTCAGTACGCTATAAAACAGTGCACACTTATAAAGTTAAACACACTCTGTGAATAATCTCAGATGAAAATCACGAAAGGTGATGAAGCTGGGGATAATCGTTTGAAAACAGTGTAAACCGAAAACTTAAAGCTATTAAAAACATAACCTTATAATGAAAATAATTCACAGGAATCAGTTTTCCACCGATCAACATCCGCACAAATAACTCTGAGTGGCATCACATCTTCTGATATTCATCAACGGCTTTACCCACAAGCTAAACATTGTGGATAACTCTGTTAAGAAATACGATAAAAAGCTGCATAAAGCACAGTGCAGGCACATTAACTTTAAAAACATATTCAGATTGTATTTGGGCTAGACCTTGCCCGGAGATAATGCTTCACAGCATTAAAGACAACGACCCGCCGTATCCTATAAGTAACTGATACATATAATGCGGAATGTTGGTGCTTACAGATGATGTTCTGTAAGAAATTTGGAGTGATACATGAGGTTCCGGCTCTCAAGGTAAAAGACGTGACCTCAACCTTGGCTTGATACCTGCTGTAGCGCACTTCCAAATGGAAGTTTGGAGCGACACACGAGGTTCGAACTCGTGACCTCAACCTTGGCAAGGTTGCGCTCTACCAGCTGAGCTAGTGTCGCTTTTTGTTCCAACAGTGTTGGATTATTTTTTGTTTTTAGCAGGTTAGGCTTAGCCTGTTCTGCGCTTCCCGAAGGAAATCAAAATTTGGAGCAGCACACGAGGTTCCCGATCTTCAAGGCTTAGGCGTGACCTCAACCTTGGCAAGGTTGCGCTCTACCAGCTGAGCTAGTGTCGCATCGTTCATCCGACAATCAATCGGAATCATTTCAAATTTTGGAGCGACACACGAGGTTCGAACTCGTGACCTCAACCTTGGCAAGGTTGCGCTCTACCAGCTGAGCTAGTGTCGCATAGATCATCCGACGATCAATCGGATCATTCAAATTTTTGGAGCGACACACGAGGTTCGAACTCGTGACCTCAACCTTGGCAAGGTTGCGCTCTACCAGCTGAGCTAGTGTCGCTTTATCAAAGACATTTGTCTATGTCAGGGCTGCGAATTATACGAAGAAAAATCGCGGATGCAATACTCTGAATCCAGAATTTTTGATTTTTCTTCGCATTGGTTATTTTGCCGTCAGATCGTAAAGATCTTGCTCCGGTAGTAACGAAGTTCCTCAATTGACTCCCGAATGTCATCCAGTGCCAAATGAGTCCCTTGTTTTTTGATTCCTGACAGAACTTCAGGTTCCCAGCGACGAACCAACTCTTTGATCGTGCTGACGTCGACGGTACGGTAATGGAAAAAGCGTTCCAGTTCAGGCATATGCTTATAGAGGAAGCGGCGATCCTGACCAACACTGTTGCCACAAATCGGCGACACACCAGCAGGCACCCAGTCTTGCAGGAAAGCGATCGTTTGTTTGATCGCGTCAGTTTCACTCACGGTGCTTGCTTTCACACGATCCACCAGCCCGCTGCCAGTGTGAGTATTGGTGCACCACTCGTCCATTTTCGCCAGTTCTTCATCAGACTGGTGAATGGCGAGCACAGGCCCTTCAGCTAATACATTAAGCTCAGCATCTGTTACAACGGTAGCGATCTCAATGACTTTATGTACTTCTGGGTCAAGCCCTGTCATTTCCAGATCAATCCAGATTAAATTCTTATCGCTGAAAGACATCCAAATTGCCTATTTTGCAAGTAAACCATGTATCATACTTAGCCTGACATGAAAGCCAACTAAACTAGCGACATTCTCGTGGCAAAAAAGAAAAAGCTCACAAAAGGCCAGTTACGCCGAGTACGGACAAATCAAAAAAAACGCATCGATCGCCAGCAAGAAGAGGTCCAATGGGACGAATCTCTGCTTGAGTCTGCCCGTGAAGGGGTGGTGATCACCCGTTTCGGTCAGCACGCTGACATCGAAGATACTCAAACTGGCATCATCCACCGTTGCAACCTTCGCCGCTCTATCGAAAGCTTGGTGACCGGGGACAAAGTCATCTGGCGTCCAGGTGTGGAAACACTGCAAGGTATCGCTGGCGTTGTGGAAGCTGCTCATGAACGCCACTCAGTGCTTACCCGTCCTGATTACTATGACGGCGTCAAACCAGTCGCGGCTAATATTGATCAGGTGGTGATCGTTTCCGCGATATTACCCGAATTGTCTACGAACATTATAGACCGTTACCTTATCGCTACCGAACAGGTTGGTTTCAAACCCCTTATCGTGATCAACAAGATTGATTTGTTGGACGATGAAGACCTTGAAATGGTTAAGAATATCCTCGCTTTATATGCCGAAATTGGCTACGAAGTGTTGATGGTTAGCCAGAAGAACGGTGAAGGCGTTGACGAGCTAAAGGCACGTTTAGCTGATGGCACCAGTATTTTCGTGGGTCAATCTGGCGTAGGCAAATCCAGCCTAGTGAATGCCCTGCTTCCTGAAGTAAATGCCGACATCGGTGAAGTTTCTGAAAACTCAGGGCTTGGC
This sequence comes from Grimontia marina, assembly GCF_900060185.1. Taxonomy (GTDB): domain Bacteria; phylum Pseudomonadota; class Gammaproteobacteria; order Enterobacterales; family Vibrionaceae; genus Enterovibrio; species Enterovibrio marinus. The sequence goes on from NZ_FIZY01000034.1 coordinate 46,806, forward strand.
CAACACACCACAACGACAGCGCGTTTGTACCACTTCCCTGATGGTGGAGATCTGATTGATAGCCCAGGGGTGCGAGAGTTCGGTCTTTGGCATTTAGAGCCTCAACAGGTGACACAAGGCTTTAAAGAATTCCGCAAATTCCTCGGTGGCTGTAAGTTCCGCGACTGCAAACACAAAGATGATCCAGGCTGCTTGCTGCGAGAAGCAGTAGAAGATGGCAAAGTCAGTGTAGAGCGTTTCGAGAGCTACCATAAAATCATCGACAGCATGTCTGAGATGAAGGCAAACCGTCAGTTTTCACGCAACAAAGAAAACTGATCCGTTTCGCTCAACTACACATCAACTGGTTAGCGGCCTGTTAATTTTGTAAACTAGGCCGCTTTTTAAATTCCAGGCCCGTTCTCGGGCGCATACGAGTTAGGAATATAACCGTGTCTAACGATTTAAAAATTGGCCTGCAGTACTGCATGCCAAAACACCTGCTGACCCGACTTGTTGGCAAACTGGCAGCAGCTAAAGCCGGCTTTCTGACAACGGCTGTGATCAAGTGGTTTATCCGCCAGTACAAGGTGGAAATGAACGAAGCTAAGAACTCAGATCCGAAAAGCTATCCAACCTTTAATGACTTCTTCGTCCGTGAATTAAAAGACGGCGCACGCCCTCTGAATGACGAAGCAAACGTGATTGCCCACCCTGCCGATGCATGTGTGAGCCAAGCTGGCCCAATTGAAAAAGGCCGTCTGATTCAGGCGAAAGGCCATACCTTTGATGCCTGTGAGCTGCTGGGCGGCGACGCCAAGCTGGCAGAAGAATTTGCTGATGGCGACTTCGCTACGCTGTACCTGTCACCACGTGATTACCATCGTGTTCACATGCCATGTAACGGCACACTGCGCCAGATGATTTACGTTCCGGGCGACCTGTTCTCCGTCAACCCGCTGACCGCAGAAAATGTCCCTAACCTGTTCGCACGTAATGAGCGCGTGGTATGTATCTTCGATACCGCTTTCGGTCCAATGGCGCACATTCTGGTTGGCGCGACCATTGTCGGCAGCATTGAAACGGTTTGGTCAGGCACAGTTACACCTCCTACTGGTCAAAGCATCCGCCGCTGGGATTACCCAGCAGAAGGCGAGCAAGCCATCACGCTGAAAAAAGGCGAAGAGATGGGTCGCTTCAAGCTGGGTTCAACCGTGATCAACCTGTTCCCGAAAGACGCCATCACCTTTGATGACGCCGTCATTCCTGGCAAATCAACCCGCATGGGTGAGGTTTACGCACGCCGGAACAGTGTTGAAGCATCGGCTCAGACAGAAGGCAACGAAGCGCAAACCGCCGAATAAGCATACTGGTAACACAAGCTGTGATTTGTAACGAAAAGGGCAGCTATGCCCTTTTTTGTGCCCAAAGTTTATCCAGACACAGAGTATTTTCTCTGCCACTACGTATCCTTTAGCTCGTACTGAGCGGCATCATGGGCAAGGAAGAGCTGAAACTCATCAACTGGGATGTGCTTTGGCTGGTAGCGGGCGGTATCGCGATTGGTTTGGCGATCGATAAGACCGGGCTGACGCTGCGCTGTCTCATGCCGTGGATTACGATGCCTTATCACCACTCGCCGTGGTGCGAACGCTCTCTATGATTTGCTGGCTAATGGCGAATTTCATGTCCAACACTGTCACCGCAAACCTCCTGATGCCAATTGCCGCAGCGGTTGCAATGTCGATGGACAGCCTTGTTTCTGTCGGCAACATTCAGGGGCTTCTTGTCGTCGTTGCCTTCTCGGCATCTCTCGGGATGATACTTCCTTTATCAACACCGCCAAACAGTCTGGCTTACTCTACAGGGCTCATTGAAAGTAAAGATATAGCGAAAGTCGGCACTATCTTGGGTCTGGTTGGCCTTGTGATTGTCTACGCCGCTCTACTTGTCCTAAACTGATCACATCTAATTGCGGGGAAGTGAAACACCCACTTTTACCGCCAAGCTCCAGCAGCTAAACTCGCGCTCCCTCCGGTTTTTTATGTTAAAGGTGTCATCTTGAGTTACGAATGGCTCGCGCTCGGCGCTGCCTTCCTATGGGGTATTTCTAGCCTGATTTCGGTCACGCCTGCGCGTCACTTGGGCAGCTTTGCCTATAGCCGCTGGCGGATGGCATGTGTGTCAGTGATGCTGACGATACTGGCCTTGCTTACAGGTGGCTGGGCAACCGTCTCATCCGATATTCTCTGGCCAATGGCACTGTCTGGTCTTATCGGAATATTTATTGGCGATACCGCCCTGTTTGGCTGTATGAACCGAATAGGACCCCGACGCTCTGGCCTCTTGTATTCCTGTCATGCGGTCTTTTCTGCCCTGCTAGGTATCTGGTTGTTTGGTGAAACACTAGAAGGGATACGTCTGCTCGGTGCCATTCTGGTGTTCTCCGGAGTGATGATTGCGGTCTTCTTCCGCCAAAGCGGTAATGCGCACCAATGGGAAGAAACTAAAGGCAATATCTGGGTGGCTGTCGGGCTGGGTTTGACCGCAGCGCTTTGTCAGTCGTTGGGTGGGGTCATTGCCAAGCCTGTTTTAACCCAAGGTGTCGATCCGATTGCCGCTTCCGCTATCCGGATGATCGCGGCTTTCCTTGCCCACGGCACACTGATTTTCCTCCAGATACGTGTCGCGCAACCTGTTAACCCGATCAACTGGCGTATCTTCGGTATGCTTGTCGTGAACGGCTTTTTGGCAATGGCAGTCGGTATGACCCTGATTATGTACGCGCTGAAATGGGGAGAAGTAGGCATGGTCGCGCTACTGTCTTCCACGACACCGGTAATGATCCTGCCATTGATTTGGCTATTTACCCGCGTGCGCCCTGCACCAAGCGCTTGGTTAGGTGCGGCGCTCGCTGTTATTGGCGCAGGTCTTATCGTTACCAGTAGCTGATAGGATTCCCAATAAAAACGCCGCATGATGCGGCGTTTTTATTGGCTCGGGATTAGGCTCGCCCGACCGGAAAAGCAATCACCTCATCGATGTGGGTTTTGCCTAAAGCCAGCATGATCAGACGATCGATACCCAACGCAACACCTGCGCAATCCGGCAAGCCATAACGAATCGCTTCAATCAAATGATGATCGATAGGCTGAGCTTTCAGCCCCATCTTTTCACGCTTGCGGTTATCTTCTTCAAAACGGGCCAGTTGCTCGTCAGCGTTGTCCAGCTCATAGAAACCGTTCGCAAGCTCAATACCTTTAAAGTAGACCTCAAAGCGCGCCGCCACACGATTATCGTCTTCACACACTCGCGCCAGTGCCGCCTGTGATGCCGGGAAGTTGTAAACGAAAGCCGGAACAGTTTGGCCAATTTTCTCTTCAACACCAACGCTGAATAAGAGTTGCAGCAAGGTATCGCGGTCTTCTTCCGGCTCGGCGATATCAGACAATCCAAGTGGTGCAGCTACAGCCTTCAACTCGTCCATCGAGCCTTCCAACGGGCAGACACCGAGCACCTTGATGAACGCTTCCTGATAAGTCATTCGCTCTGCACCGTCAACGCCTAGAATCAGTTGCAGCAAGGCATCCATTTCATCCATCAATGCATGATGGTCAAAACCTGGACGGTACCATTCCAGCATGGTGAATTCAGGGTTGTGGTTTCGTCCCGCTTCTTCGTTACGAAACGCTTTGTTGATTTGGTAGATAGCACCACTCCCCGCCGCCAGCAGGCGTTTCATGTGGAACTCAGGGCTGGTCATCATGTAAAGCGGGATACCCTTAGCGAAACCTGGGCCGACAAATTCCGTCTTGAAGGTATGCAGATGAAAATCCGTCACCGTCGCCTGACTCATGGCTGGCGTGTCAACTTCCAGTACATCACGCTCGGCAAAAAAGCCGCGAATATCGTTCACCAGTTTGGCTCTGGCTTTCAGGGTTTCAATTTCTGCGGTGGGACGCCATTCAAGGGTCATTACTATCACTCAATCTCATTATGACTGGCGGCATTTTAGCTTTCGAAAGCCATGATAGAAACCCGCCGCTTCATTGACATCATTAATGCCTTTTCTGCCCTTTCATTCAAGCGACTGAATTAGCGCAATAAAAGCGCACAACTCCTTTCGATAACCATTCTCATTTTCACCATTTTTCCTTTTTAAAAGAGAGGGTTAAATTGCATTCATCGATGACAGATTTTACGTGTCAGAAACAAGAGAAAATGACGCGCAACCTCTGTTTAACAAGGTGATTTCTTCCTGTCTAACGACCTGGATCACAAATCTACTGCTCTGGCTTTTTAGAAGGCAGAAACTCGGAACAAATACCCTTTCAGGTCAAAATTTACGGGATTTAACTTTAATAAGATGGGGAAAGTTTTTGAGTTAGATGCACGGTTAGCATCTTTAAATTTTTAACAATCCTCCGGAGGATAGCTGTGAAAACCATTACCACAGATATCGCTGTTATTGGCGCGGGCGGTGCAGGTCTTCGTACTGCAATTGCTGCTGCAGAAGCAAACCCAGAGCTGGAAATCGCTTTGGTTTCCAAAGTTTACCCAATGCGTTCCCACACGGTGGCCGCAGAAGGTGGCTCCGCCGCTGTCATCAAGGATGAGGATAGTCTCGACAACCACTTCAACGATACCGTTGGCGGTGGTGACTGGCTATGTGAACAGGACGTTGTTGAATATTTCGTAGAAAACGCGACTCGCGAAATGGTTCAGTTGGAGCAATGGGGTTGCCCATGGAGCCGCAAGGGAAACGGTGACGTAAACGTACGTCGCTTCGGTGGTATGAAGGTTGAGCGTACCTGGTTTGCCGCTGATAAAACCGGCTTCCACATGCTGCACACCCTGTTCCAGACATCGATCAAATACCCACAAATCAAACGTCTCGACGAGTATTTCGTCGTTGATCTGCTGGTTGTCGACAATGAAGTACAAGGCCTTATTGCCATTCACATGGCGGAAGGCGAACTGGTCTGCATTAAAGCAAAGTCTGTCGTACTGGCAACTGGTGGTGCGGGCCGTGTTTACAACTGCAACACCAACGGCGGTATCGTGACTGGCGACGGCATGGCGATGGCTTTCCGTCACGGTGTGGCACTGCGCGACATGGAGTTCGTTCAATATCACCCAACAAGCCTGCCAGGCACCGGCATTCTGATGACAGAAGGCTGTCGCGGTGAAGGCGGCATCATCGTCAATAAGAACGGCTACCGTTACTTGCAAGATTACGGCATGGGCCCGGAAACGCCGGTTGGCCAGCCAAAGAACAAATACATGGAGCTGGGCCCGCGTGACAAAGTGTCTCAAGCGTTCTGGCACGAGCAGCAAAAAGGTAACACCATCAAACACCCACTGGGTGATGTGGTTCACCTTGACCTTCGCCATCTGGGTGAAGAGTACCTCAAGGAACGCCTGCCGTTTATCTGTGAACTGGCAAAAGCATACGTGAATGTCGACCCAGCGAAAGAGCCAATCCCAATCCGTCCAACCGTGCATTACACCATGGGTGGTATCGAAACCGATTCCCGCACTGAAACCAGCATTAAAGGTCTGTTTGCGGTGGGTGAGTGTTCTTCTGTCGGCTTGCACGGTGCGAACCGTTTGGGCTCAAACTCACTGGCAGAACTGGTGGTCTTTGGCCGCGTAGCCGGTGAAGGTGCCGCTGACCGTGCTGCTGAATTCAAAGGCTGGAACGAAGCTGAAATCGCAAATCAGATGGAAGCAGTGAAAGCTCGCATCGATGTGCTGATGTCGCAAGAAGGCGATGAGAACTGGGCGGAAATCCGCACTGAAATGGGTCATACCATGGAAGCGGGCTGTGGTATCTACCGCCGCGAAGATCTGATGCAAGAGACCATCAACAAGCTGGCTGAGCTGAAAGAACGCTACAAGCGCATCAGCATCAAAGACAAGGGCAAAGTATTCAACACCGACCTGCTGTATGCGATTGAAGTGGGCTACGGTCTGGAAGTTGCTGAAGCCATGGCACACTCCGCCGTGCTTCGCCGCGAATCCCGAGGTGCGCACCAACGTCTGGACGACGGTTGCACCGAACGTGATGACCAGAACTTCCTGAAGCACTCGCTGGCATTCTATAACCCAGAAGGTGCACCAACGATTAAATACAGTGACGTGAAAATCACCAAGTCTCAGCCAAAAGCACGTCTTTACGGCGCCGCTGCAGAAGAAGCTGAAGCAGCAGCGAAGAAGGCTGAAAAAGCAGAGAAGGAGCAGGCATAATGTCAGCAAACCGCATTCAGAAAGTCAGCATTCTTCGCTACGACCCATCGAAAGATGACGAACCACGTCTGCAAACCTTCGACGTGCCATTTGATGAAACCATCTCTGTACTGGACGCATTGGGTTACATCAAAGATCACCTGGACAAAGATCTGTCTTACCGCTGGTCTTGCCGCATGGCGATCTGTGGTTCCTGCGGCATCATGGTCAACAAGGTGCCAAAACTGGCATGTAAAGCCTTCCTGCGTGATTACCCAGACGGCGTAACCATCGAGCCACTGGCGAACTTCCCAATCGAGAAAGATTTGATTGTCGACATGACGCCGTTCACCGAGCGTCTTGAAGCCATCAAGCCTTACATCATTGGTAATGACCGCACACCGGAAGATGGCCCGAACAACCAGACGCCTGAGCAAATGGCGCGCTACAAACAGTTCGCTGGCTGCATCAACTGTGGTCTGTGTTATGCGGCATGTCCGCAGTTTGGTCTGAACCCTGAGTTCATTGGCCCTGCCGCGCTGACACTGGCACACCGCTACAACCTCGACAGCCGTGATAACGGTGCTGCTGAGCGTATGAAGCTGATTAACGGTGAAAATGGTGCTTGGGGTTGTACCTTTGTGGGCTACTGCTCTGAGGTATGTCCTAAGAACGTTGACCCGGCAGGCGCGGTAAACCAAGGCAAGATCGCATCGTCACAAGACTTCGTGATTGCAATGCTCAAGCCAGATGGCTCTAAGAAAGTGGAGGCTTAAGGATGTCTAACCGTAAACCTTACGTTCGTGAAATGAAGCGTACCTGGTGGAAAGACCATCCTTTCTACCGCATATACATGGTGCGTGAAGCCACTGTGCTTCCGCTGATTTTCTTCACCCTGTGCCTGACTTTCGGTTTGGGCAGTCTGGTCGTTGGCGAAGCGGCATGGAATGGTTGGTTATCATTCATGGCAAACCCCGTCGTTATCGCGATCAACATCGTGGCACTCGCGGGTAGCCTTTTCCACGCACAGACTTTCTTCAGCATGATGCCGCAAGTGATGCCTATCCGCATCGGTGGAAAATTGCTGGATAAGAAAGTGATCGTCCTGACGCAGTGGGCTGCTGTTGCGGTGATTTCTGCTGTGATTCTGTTTCTAGTTTAACCCCGACATCTGAGGAGATTTAACGTGGTCGATTTGAATCCAAAACGTTCTGACGAACCGGTATGGTGGGGGCTGTTTGGTGCAGGTGGTTCATGGTTTGCCATGATCACCCCTGTGACCATTCTGGTTCTGGGCATCATGGCACCAATGGGCATGCTGGATGCAGAAGCATTGAGCTATGAGCGCGTCACAAGTTTTGTCACCAGCTTCATCGGCGCACTGTTCACCATCGGTACTCTGTCTCTGCCAATGTGGCATGCGATGCACCGCCTGCACCATGGTATGCATGATCTAAAATTCCACACTGGCACCGCAGGCAAAGTCGCCTGTTACGCAACGGCATTTCTGATCAGCGCCCTGTCTGTTATCTTCATTTTTATGATTTAACAGCCAGTAAAACGAGAAAAAGGGAGCATTTGCTCCCTTTTGTTTACCCAGGCTCTATTGAGATAGGCCTTTACTGCTGCACTTTCTGCATGGCTTCGGTTTTTTCCATCATTCCCAATGCGCCAAGCCCGGTGATCACATCAAGGTTGGTGGTCATCTTGCCGCCATCACCGCCACCAAAGTAATGTTTTGGCACTTCAACTTTGAAGTCTTTCAGGTTGTGATAAAGCGACGTAGAAATATCACGGTTAAGCTCTGCCAGATACACATCGCGGTTTGCACCATACGCATCATACTTAGCTTTCAATATGGCCGCCTCCGCTTCACCTTTAGCCAGAATCGCTAGAGCTTCGAACTCCGCAGCCTTCGCGTTAGCCTGTTCTTTAGATTTCTCCACTTCCGCCAATTGCTTGGTTTTTTCTACCTCAACAATCTCACGCTTGGCAATTTGCTGCGCAACCGCCACTTCTTTTTGTTGGGCAATCACCGCCAGTTCTTTAGTACGCTGCGCATCCTGAACTTCACGGGTACGCTGGATTTCTTTGCGAAGCTGCTCGGTTTCCGCTTGCGCCTTAGAGGTTTCCTGCTCCTGAATCGCACGGATACGATCCGCGACCAATCGCTTCTTGTCCGCCAACAGTTGGTCTAACTGCTTCTCCGGCTGCGGATCGCCGATGGTAACCTGAGTGACATGAATACCATATTGCTGCAGCGGGTTATCCTGTCGGATTGGCTGACCACTTGCATCACGTACCGGCACGGTTTTCCAGACCAATTGTTGGGTGCGTTGCAGTTTATTGGCATCAGATTGATTCAAACCAACAGGTGCCAAATCCAACTCTTCCACTTCGACCTGACGACGTTCGGTTAAATAGATCCCCTCTCGAAGCTGATCGCCAAGCTTAGATTTGAATTGGTTCAGTCCGCCCTGGAAGAACTCCTCTCCCGTGTACTGGGTTGCCGTGATCACCGTGACGTTTCGTGCGTTTTTCACCAACAAAGCATCAATCAGGTTGCTGTTGTTACGAAATTCTCGGTGCATTTTCTTCACAGCTTCCGGATCGTTGCTCAACTTGAAGTGGTAAGTCACCGGAATTTGACCAATGTAAGTATCCGCAAAACGCACCTGCACCGGATCCAGACGCTGGTAGAAATCTTCACCTGCATTGTTACCGAATGACACAGTGATCACTTGATCGTACTGTGTGATCTTCGACAGAAACGGCATCCGAAAGTGAATACCAGGCTCAGTAAATACATCCAGCTCACCTGTCATATTGTTCTGGTGAACATAAGTGTAGCCTGCATCTGTCATCAATACTGAGCTATTAATTGTCAGCCCCAACCCGAGCAGCGGTATACCAATAATCGCTGCTTTGATACCTGTTCTAGCCAACTGACGTCTTTCTTCCATTTTTAAATCCTGTCCTAGATTTTTAGTGTCCATATCCTTTTCCTTCTTATTTGCTGCTTGATGAATAAAGCGGTATGGCTTTTAGGCCAAAGTGAATAACTACTCATCACCAGCGGGAATAAATGTAACAAAAAACTCATAACAGGAATATTCGAAACATTAACCGTATTTATTCGTTTTTAACGAAACATAACAGCAGGGAATGATAGGAGGGGTTTGCGAAGATAACTTGGAATTTACGTGGCTCTGATACGCAAAAAGCGCCCCGAAGGACGCTTTTCAGCATTGAAGTAATGAATTACTTCACGCGGCTTACGTATTCACCTGAGCGAGTGTCAACTTTGATCACTTCGCCGATTTGGATGAACAGAGGTACACGCACAACTGCGCCAGTGATCAGAGTTGCTGGTTTACCACCGGTACCCTGAGTATCGCCTTTCAGGCCTGGGTCAGTTTCAGTCACTTCCAGCTCAACAAAGTTTGGTGGAGTCACTGCGATTGGGTTGCCGTTCCATAGAGTCAGGGTACAACGATCGTTCTCTTTCAGCCATTTGATGTTTTCGCTTACTGCTTTCTCGTCAGCCGCGATTTGCTCAAATGATTCTGCGTTCATGAAATGCCAGAACTCACCGTCAGTGTACAGGTAGTCTAGTTCCATATCGATAACGTCAGCAGCTTCAACAGAGTCGCCAGACTTGAAAGTCTTCTCCAGCACTTTGCCAGAAAGCAATTTGCGGATTTTCACGCGGTTGAACGCTTGGCCTTTACCTGGCTTAACGAACTCGTTTTCGATAATGACACAAGGCTCGTTATCGAGCATAATTTTCATTCCGCCGCGGAATTCATTGGTGCTAAAAGACGCCATGTCTATCCTCTTAACATCTTCGAAGTTGTCATAAATGCCGGACATAATAACCCGAAATGCGCCTTCTGTTGAGCAAAACTGGCTCAAAGAAATGGCAAATGCTGTCTCAGATCCTCAAAAGCTTTTGCAACAGCTTGATATAGAGCCTTCCGCATGGATGTCTGGCTTCAGCGCGCGTGAACTATTTTCCCAGCGCGTGCCACAAAGCTTCATCAATCGCATGGAAAAAGGTAACCCACACGACCCTCTGCTGCGTCAAGTGTTGCCAGTGATTGAAGAGTTCGAAGAAGTCAGTGGTTTCACCACAGATCCACTTGAAGAGCAGGACAATACGGTTCCAGGCCTGTTGCACAAATACAAAAACCGCGTACTGATGATTGTTAAGGGTGGCTGCGCAATTAATTGCCGCTATTGTTTCCGTCGCCATTTCCCGTATGAAGACAACAGAGGTGGGAAAGACGTCTGGCGCGAAGCGATCACTTACTTACAGCAGCATCCCGAAGTGGATGAAGTCATCCTTTCAGGTGGCGACCCACTGATGGCAAAAGATCACGAACTGAAATGGCTGATTGAAGCCATAGAGTCTGCACCGCATATTAAACGTCTTCGTATCCACACACGTTTACCTGTCGTTATTCCATCCCGAGTGACGTTAGCACTTACTCACATGCTTGAGTCATCAAGGCTTAGTGTGGTGCTGGTTACGCATATCAACCATGCTAACGAGATTGACGACGAACTCCATGCATCGATGGCTAAACTAAAACAAGCAGGTGTTACTCTCTTAAACCAAGGTGTGCTTCTCCGCGGTGTGAATGATTCTGTCGAAGCGCTGAAAAGCCTGAGCAACAGCTTGTTTGATGCAGGCATCTTGCCGTATTACCTGCATGTACTGGATAAGGTAAAAGGGGCAGCGCATTTTCTGGTCGACGACGACGAAGCCAAAAAGCTGATGTCTGGTCTTATCAAAGAGGTCTCTGGCTATATGGTCCCACGCCTGACCCGTGAGATCGGTGGACGCGATAGTAAAACACCACTAGACCTTCACCTTGAGTGATAGAAGTAAGCAATCACCAACTAAAAAAACTGCTTGCCTAGCAATCAGTTGCAAGCAATGATGAAAAGTCCCTCTGGCATTACCTAAGGAGTGACTATGCCTGTAACTGTTCGTCCTGTAGAGCCTCGCGATATTCCTGCTATTCAGCAACTTTATGCCTGCCCGAAAGCACAAGCTGGCACACTGCAAATGCCACTACCATCGCTTACGATGTGGGAAAAGCGACTCAATAATCTACCGGATGACATTTACTGCCTGGTCGCAGAAGAGAATGGTGAGATAGTCGGTCAATTAGGCTTTGAAGCCAACCAAAAAGGGCGAAGACGTCATGTCGGACAATTTGGCATGGCAGTGCATGATGACCACACAGGAAAAGGCGTCGCCAGCGCATTGCTTACTGCAATGATAGACTTGGCGGACAACTGGCTGAACCTGCGCCGAATCGAGTTAACCGTTTATAGTGACAATGAAGCTGCTATTGCCTTATATCAAAAGTTTGGTTTTAGGCAGGAAGGTATCGCGGTTGATTACGCGTTTCGAAATGGAAAATACGTCGATGCGCTCTTTATGGCACGCCTGAACACTCAATAATCCAAGAAGACAATAGAGATCCGGTCATCCGGATCCTTTTGTTTTAATTAATCAACAAACTCCAGTTGATGGAGATCGACAAGCGATCCCAACTCTAGCAACTCCACTTCATTACGCTCTTCAATCCATTCCTTAATTGATTTCCTATCCTGCTCTGTCGCAGAGCCATATCTGAGAGCGGAACCTATAACTAACTCGATATCACTCATACCTCCGCCGCCAACAAGCAGATGTCTGGATTCAGCAAAGTCGGCCAAAGACTCAATAAAAGCATCTAATTCTTCGTCGCTTTCCGTATTCAGCTTCAGACTGATCACAAAGCCAAAAACTGCAAATTCATCCAGATACAGTTTCTTTCTCAATCGCTTGGAACGTTGTGATGGCATGGCTCAGGTTCCTGTCAGATAGCAAGTGCTGACAGTGTAGAAGCAAGTTTAGAAGTTAGCCGTAACGGAGATTAAAAAACGGGAGCGGTGGTAAATATGGAAAGATGTAGATGCAAAAAAGCCCTGACCGTCAGGTCAGGGCTTCTTCTGCTTTTTGTCTTCACTTTTTCAAAAAGTGAAAGAAAATTAGAAGCCTGGCGATGTCCTACTCTCACATGGGGAGACCCCACACTACCATCGGCGCTGTTACGTTTCACTACTGAGTTCGGCATGGAGTCAGGTGGGTCCATAACGCTATGGTCGCCAAGCAAATTCGTTAAAATCTTGGAAAGTGACTGTCTTTGTTCTCGTTCTACACATTCAATGTTCTATTCGAGTCCGTCAAAACCCCTTGGGTGTTGTATGGTTAAGCCTCACGGGCAATTAGTATCAGTTAGCTCAACGCCTCGCAGCGCTTACACACCTGACCTATCTACGTCGTCGTCTCCAACAACCCTTTAG
>NZ_FIZY01000035.1 GCF_900060185.1 Grimontia marina
TCGTTATCCTGCTCGCCGTAGAGGTGGTCATTACCGTCACCGCCGCGGAGGGTATCATTGCCGGTCCAGCCATAGAGTTTGTCGTCACCGGCCAGGCCGTGCATGTCATCGTGACCCCACTGGCCATGCAGCGTGTCGTTGCCGTTACCGCCGTTGAGGTGGTCGTCACCGTGACCGCCGACTAGGGTGTCGTCGCCGTCTTCACCCCATAGGCCATCGTTACCGTTGCCGCCTTCGAGACGGTCATTGCCCCACTGGCCGTAGAGTTTGTCGTCGTCGTTCCCACCATCGAGGTGGTCGTTACCATGACCACCGACCAGCACGTCATTACCATCCTGACCGTAGAGGGTATCGTCGCCGTCTTCACCCCATAGGCCATCGTTACCATTGCCGCCTTCGAGACGGTCATTGCCCCACTGGCCGTAGAGTTTGTCGTCATGCTCGCCGCCATCGAGGTGGTCATTTCCGTGGCCGCCAATCAGGACATCGTTATGGTTACCGCCGTACAGAGCATCGTTACCGTTATCGCCTTCAAGGCGGTCGTGACCGTCCTGACCATGCAGAACGTCGTTGCCCTCGCCGCCAACTAAGCGGTCGTTGCCCCATTCGCCGTAAAGTTTGTCGTCATGGTTACCGCCATTAAGACGGTCATTACCATGACCACCGACGAGGGTATCGTTGCCGTCTTCACCATATAGCGCGTCGTTGTCATTGCCGCCGTGAAGGTAGTCGTTACCCGTACCGCCGTAAAGTCGGTCATGGCCATTGTCACCAAAGAGGGAGTCGTTATCCTGCTCGCCGTAGAGGTGGTCATTACCGTCACCGCCGCGGAGGGTATCATTGCCGGTCCAGCCATAGAGTTTGTCGTCACCGGCCAGGCCGTGCATGTCATCGTGACCCCACTGGCCATGCAGCGTGTCGTTGCCGTTACCGCCGTTGAGGTGGTCGTCACCGTGACCGCCGACTAGGGTGTCGTCGCCGTCTTCACCCCATAGGCCATCGTTACCGTTGCCGCCTTCGAGACGGTCATTGCCCCACTGGCCGTAGAGTTTGTCGTCGTCGTTCCCACCATCGAGGTGGTCGTTACCGTGACCACCGACCAGCACGTCATTACCATCCTGACCGTAGAGTGCATCGTGACCATCACCGCCTTTGAGGGTGTCGTTACCTAACTCACCGTAGAGTTTATCGTCACCGGTACCACCTTCGAGGGTGTCATTGCCTTCGCCCCCGGAGAGGACATCGTTGCCATCCTCACCATAGATTTTGTCATCACCGGCGTCACCGCCAACGACGTCGTCACCGGTGCCACCTTCGAGGGTGTCATTGCCTTCGCCGCCGGAGAGGACATCGTTGCCATCCTGACCATAGAGCTTATCGTTATCATTGCCGCCGTTGAGGTGGTCGTCACCGGTGCCACCTTCGAGGGTGTCATTGCCTTCGTCGCCGGAGAGGACATCGTTGCCTGATTCACCGTAGAGTTTATCGTCGCCAGTGCCACCTTCGAGGGTGTCATTGCCTTCGGCACCGGAGAGGACATCATTGCCATCCTCACCATAGATTTTGTCATCACCGGCATCACCGCCAATGACGTCGTCGCCAGCGCCACCTTTGATCAGGTCGTTACCATCCTGACCGGTGAGGTTATCATTGCCGTCCTGGCCATAGAGTTCATCGTGACCGTCACCACCTTTGAGGGTATCGTTGCCTGATTCACCGTAGAGTTTATCGTCGCCAGTGCCACCTTCGAGGGTGTCATTGCCTTCGCCCCCGGAGAGGACATCATTGCCATCCTCACCATAGATTTTGTCATCACCGGCATCACCGCCAATGACGTCGTCGCCAGTGCCACCTTTGATCAGGTCGTTACCATCCTGACCGGCGAGGTTATCATTGCCGTCCTGGCCATAGAGTTCATCGTGACCGGCACCGCCTTTAAGGGTGTCGTTGCCTGACTCACCGTAGAGTTTATCGTCGCCGGTTCCACCTTCAAGGGTATCATTGCCTTCGCCCCCGGAGAGGACATCATTGCCATCCTGACCGTAGAGTTTGTCGTCACCGGCATCGCCGCCAATGACGTCGTCGCCGGTTCCACCTTCGAGGGTATCATTGCCTTCGCCCCCGGAGAGGACATCATTGCCATCCTGACCGTAGAGTTTGTCGTCACCGGCATCGCCGCCAATGACGTCGTCGCCAGTGCCACCTTCGAGGGTGTCATTGCCTTCGCCGCCGGAGAGGACATCATTGCCATCCTGACCGTAGAGTTTATCGTCACCGGTGCCACCCTCTAGGGTGTCATTACCTTCGCCGCCGGAGAGGACATCATTGCCATCCTCACCGTAGATTTTGTCATCACCGGCATCACCGCCAATGACATCGTCGCCCTCACCACCATTTATCTTGTCATCACCTTCACCACCCGAGAGGGTATCTTTGCCTTCGTCACCAAAAATGACATCGTTACCTTCATCACCATAAATGGTATCAGCGCCTAGACCACCTTTAATCGTGTCGTCGCCGACACCGCCGGATAGTGTATCGTTGCCTTCTTCGCCAGACAGCTCGTCGTCGTCAGCACCCCCCTCTAAGGTGTCATCACCAGCCCCTCCTTCGAGAAGGTCAAAACCTGAGCCACCAGTTAGGCGGTCATTGCCGTTTCCACCGTAGATTTTGTCGTCGCCACTTTCACCATGAAGCTGGTCATCGCCGTTTTCGCCGTATACAGTGTCGTTTCCGTTACCCGCGGTAATGGTGTCGTTGTATGTAATCGCGCTATCAAGGCTCTGAAAACGAAAGGAGCGCGAGGCTACAGAACTGATTGGAGACTCGCTACCTGTGTCGCCATATAAAATATCATCACCGTCACCACCATCAATCTCATCATCACCAGAGCCGCCATAGACAATGTCTTCACCTTTACCAGCTTCAATCTCATCGTCACCGGCGTTGCCTGACAGGGTGTCATTCCCATCTTCTCCCTGAAGGTGGTCTAAGCCTTCACCTCCGTAAATATAATCATCGCCTGCACCGCCTTTAAGCGTATCATTTCCATCCAGCCCGTAGAGGTTGTCGGAATCATCGCCACCATAGAGCTTATCGTCTCCGGACGCCCCATCTAGAACATCCCGTCCGGTACCGCCAAAAATCGAATCATCACCTGTTCCGCCAGCGATAATGTCATTACCTTCGTCCCCATGTAGCTCGTCATCACCATCATTTCCGAATAGCCGGTCATTGCCAATGCCACCATACACAGTGTCATTTCCGTCGCCACCCGAGACCCTGTCACGACCATCATTACCATAAAGAACGTCATCACCACCGTTTCCATTAATAGTGTCATCACCACCGTTTCCATAGATAGTATCTACTTCAATGGTCCCGTTAAGTGTGTCGTTATTTTCAGTTCCATTAATCGTGTTGGGCATTATTTTTGACCTCATATTGGTTCGCGGCCGAAATAGGCAAATTTAACTTTTAAGTTGTGGGATATTTCGAATGTAACAGTGGTGATAGGGAATATTCAAACCTCTATCGTCTCGAATGTGAGACATGAGTTGTTAGATAATAGGTGTCTGGCGAAATCTAAAGACTGTATGTTTCCATGGTTTCTTTTTGCAATTTACTGAAAACTTTGCAGGCTTAACTAAACGTAATCTCAATAATAACCTCATGAATTTAAACGGTGTTCATTCATTGGCTAAGCTTTTTTACTGAGTGCTACTTTGGATTTTTAAAGATTGATGGTTTCAACTTGGGCTATTTAACCATGCTTTTCTTGTATTGATTTCTTTACCTATTGCCGAGTTTTAAGATATTAGGTTGCTTAATTCTAAAGTACTAGCTTAGTGCTAGGTGGGTGATGTCTACGTAATAGTGGTCGACTGTTAAGTTAATGATTAATAGCAAATAAAAATGATTTTCTCAATTGGCCTATCATAATTTATCGATCCGAGAGAGACTTGACAGGTAATGACCTACTCAAGTGTTAATTAAGGCTGATATTCATGTTTATTGATGCTCTAGTTCTTGTAATATGAAAGTCAGTATCAAAAAAATCGCTGAATAATCTCTCTGACAGTTCCCTACCTCAGAGTGATATTTAAGTTTCTCCTAGTACTTGAGAATCGTCTATTGATATTTGTGGCTAACGATTAACTTCTATGGAACGGCGTGCTTATATTTTTGATGGCTGTGGAGGCTTCGGATTTTTACTATATCAGATATGAATGTCTTGGCATGAAATTTAGCCTGCTAATCGAAATAATAGTATCGAATAAAAACTATATTGTGTGAGGTTTTCTGTAATGAGTGTGGAAGAAGATCGAGTAATAAAGTTGTTATTTTTATTGGAGGTATAAGTCAGAACACTGTGTGCATGGCTCTTTTAAAGTGGTTTAAAAAGCTAAAAACGACCACTGAATTTTTTAGTTTGAAGAAATAAAGTTCACACCGTATGAGGCTGTCGAACGAACTATTTTACGTGGGATTTAACTGAGTTCGTTACACTATAGCTACTATCGTGAGCTTATACCCAAACTACCTGAAGATGCTCTCATTCAGAGGTCATCAGTGCGTTCAATTCGAGGCAAATTTCGCGAGGATTAGTTATTCTGTTTCCGTGGAATTTAACGATGAAGTGGGCGCATTGAGGCCCTCCCTTTGGGCGAGTTGACTGGCGTCATCCTTGTTGTTCCTTTTTGACCTGCAAAGGAACGCCGCGATCACAACGTCAGTCAAACTCTCTGAATCCTACATCTTTAGCTCTTTTAGATATAAACTCCTACTGCATCCAAACATAGCAAAGAAATTTGGAGATACTGAGTAGAGAGCCTATTGTTTCCTACTTAAGAAGTTTTACATGCGCTTCCATCTCTTCGCCGATTTGCTTACGCATGTTCATCAGACGAATGGCAGACTGCTCTAGCTCTTTGTCTTCGTCAGTCTCCGGCATCCATTTCGGGATAGGCGTCGGTTTACCGTTTTCGTCCACGGCCACCATAATGACGATACAGTGGGTCGTCAGACGGTTTTTCATCTCTTTCGGGTCACTGGCCTGCACATCAATTGCAATATGCATGGAAGATGTGCCCGTATAGATGACTTTGGCACTGACTTCGACAAGGTTGCCAACGTGAATTGGTTGCACGAAGCGAATACCGCCTGCGTACGCCGTAATGCAATATTTGCCACTCCATGCCGCTGCATTTGCGTAGGCTGCAAGGTCAATCCATTTCATCACGGCACCACCGTGTACCTTTCCGCCAAAGTTGACGTCTCCGGGCTCTGCCAGAAAACGTAATGTCATTTCCCTTTGTCCTGCACTCATTCTTTGTCCTTACTGCATGAGATCTCTTGGGTATATTCTATTTATAACAAACGCAGTAAAGGCTGTAGAGCTTTATCGAAATTTCTTATGGTTAGCGATTAACGTTAGCCATTGAAGTGCACGCTGGCAGCAATTTTCATTAACTGGCTGATAGCTTCTTCTTCAGTAAAGGTATCGTCATTGAAGTAGTGGTTAATCAACTCAAGCATGGCTTCCTGAAGTTGGGGAGCGACAGCCATGGAATCGGACATGCTGGGGAGTAGGGTGTTGTTTGCTTCGGCATGAACAAACGCCTGTTTGGACGCTTTGGCGCAGAGATCAAATGGCGTCATGTCGACATCTTTGAGAATGGGAATAGAGCCTTTCTTCTGGTTAAAGCGGGACTGAAAATCAGAGGAAACCAAGGTGTTTGCCAGTTGATTCGCCATGTTTTCAGAGGCTTCTGTTCTCAGCCGGAATAACACAAAACTATCGACATTATAGATAAAGGTATTGGCGGTTCCCGGTGCGGGCAGGCAGCCATAATCTTGATTAGGGGTGAGCTTCATATAACTGAGCTCTCCTTTAACCCAGTCTCCCTGAAGCTGCATGGCGGCTTTTCCCTCTGCCATATTCAACGTCGCGGTGTCCCACGAAACAGGTATCGATGGATCGGTCATATAAGGTTTGAGGCGACGGAATGTCTTAAATAGCTCAACGGTTTTTTGATTCGTTACCAAGGCATCATCAAACTCAATCAGGAGTTCACGATAGTAATCACTGCCATAAAGACCCAGTGCTAGCACTTCAAACAGAATCGCCAATTGCCAAGGCTCATTGCCAATGGAAAGGGCAGGGATCCCTTGCTCTTTCAGCGTTTCAGCGACGATAAAGAACTCATCCCAATCCGTTGGTGGAGTCAGCTTGTGTTCGTTAAAAACAACCTTGTTTACCCATAGCCAGTTAACGCGGTGAATGTTGACAGGGGCAGCGACAAAGTGATTTTTGTAGGTGTTGATGCTGGTAGCAATTTCAGGGAGTCTTTCGTCCCACTTTTGCTCGGTGGCGACAGAGTGTAAGTCAGAAACAAAACCCAATGTCGCCCAGGATTGGATTCCCGGCCCTTCGATCAGCGCCATTTCCGGCGGGTTTCCGGCAATGGCTCTGGCTTGTAAAACGGTCATTGCAGTATCACCACCACCGCCATGAACGGGCGAACTTTTTAACGCGATACCTTGTTGTTCGAGCGCAGATCCCAGCTCTGCTAATGCCTCACGTTCGCCGTTCGACGTCCACCAGTGAAGCAACTCTACGGCATCAGCCAATGAAGGGAAACTGGCTGCCAGTAAAGCGGTGGCGAGAAGGGTTCTTTTCATTGTTATTCCTCTCTGGGTAGCGACAGAGTGACAACGAGGCCACCATCTGCGTGATTTTGCAAAACCAACTTGCCAGCATGACCACGAACAATATTGCGTACGATACTCAGCCCAAGCCCTGTGCCTTCTTTCTTTTCCTGATGGATGCGAAAGTAGGGTTCGAACACGCGCTCGCGAAGTTCATCCGGAATACCGGGACCATGGTCTCGGATTTTGATGACCAGATTGCGGGGGGTATCCAGCACGCTGACATCCACGTGATCGCCATATTTCACGCCGTTCTCTATCAGGTTGTGCAGCATTCGTTTGATGGCAACGGGTTTACACAGAAACGATTGGGAAGCAGAGCCCAAAACGCTGACCTGACTTTCTCCAGAGCCATAGAAGGCGCTGATTTCCTCGAGGACAGCGTTGATATCCACCCATTCGACCTGCTCGCGGATATCTGTGTCTTTGATGTAGTGCAGGGCACCTTGCACCATAAACTCGAGCTCGTTGAGTGAACGTTCAAAACGAATTTTGGTTTCTTCATCATCGAGCATTTCCGTGCGAAGTTTCAGGCAAGCAATAGGGGTTTTGAGATCGTGGGATATCGCGCCGAACAGCAGATCCCGGTCGCGTATATAAGCGCGTATCCGACGGTTCATGGTGTTGAATGCATGGACGGCCGCGATGAGTTCGCCGCTTCCTTCTTCTTTGATAATGGGCGCATCCATCTTGCTTCCCATCAATTTGGCGGCGCGGGCTAGATTCTTAATTGGCTTTATCTCCCGGCGCACGATCAGCCAGGTACAAAGCAAAACAAACACCGAGGTCAGCAGGATGAAATTAAGCTGGCGAGCATCAAGAAAGCGTGATTCCAGCGAAACATAAGGTGCAGGAAGGTTGGTGGCCAGATACAACCATTGCTCCGGTGCATCGGGCGTGCTTTGCTCATTGGGGAGCTTGAACTGCATCACCAGCACGGGTGGGTCGTCTTTCACCTTTTCGATGGTGTAGCGGGCAAAGGCGCGGGGAATATCATCAAGTGGCACTTCTGCATCGTAAACCCGCAAATCGTCGCGCTTGATGAAGTTAATGTCGATAGACATTTGCTGGCCAAGCGTTCTTTTCAGTACTTCGCTGACGGTTTGTTCCAGCTCCCGTTTTCTCTCCGATGCCGCTAATCCTCTAGCGTCAATTCTCTTGCTGTTGAGCGAGATAAAAAAACGGGTTCCGCCCATACTGCGATTTTGCTCAAGCACCAAATGGCGGCTAGATTTAGGCAGTTTGCGATAATAAGAGACAGTGAATGCCGCATTGGAGGCAATGCTTTCCAGCGCGGTTTCCAAGCCTTCTTTTTCCTGCAAATAGCTGTATCGATACCAGACCGCGCTGGTCAGTGCCTGCGATGTCAGAATGACCAGAGAAAGCATCAGAATAAAGCGGCTGGCGAGACCCAGCGGCCAGATTCGATTGAGCAGCTTGCCCTTCGTTTCGTGCTTATCGTCTTCTTTTGGCTGAGGCTCAGGCTTCATGAATCACATCCGCACTCAGCATATAACCTTCATTACGAAGGGTGCGGATCAGCAAATGGTCCTGATCTTCCAGTTTGGCGCGAAGACGACTGACCTGAATATCTATACCGCGTTCGAGTGGCATGGCTTCACGGCCGCGAATGGTTTCGGAAATGATGTTGCGGCTAAGGGGTTTGTTAGGGTGGCGAAGGAAAAGACTAAGCAATGAGAAATCAGCGCCTGATAGGGTGGTTTCATCACCGCCCGGCGTCACTAGAACCCTTGCGAGAGTATCGAGCTTCCAATCGAGAAAACAAATATAACGCGCGCCCTCTAAACTCTGATTGAACTGAGAACGACGCAGCAGCGCTTTGATACGCGCCAACAATTCACGTGGGCTGAAGGTTTTGGTGATGTAATCATCCGCGCCCAGCTCTAATCCGGTGACTCGGTCGATTTCATCGGTCACGGCAGTAAGCATGATGATAGGGACGTTGGAGGTTTTACGGATTTGGCTACAGAGCGTGAAGCCATCGTCTCCCGGTAGCATCACATCGAGGATAATCAGACTCGGCTCTCCCTGGGCCAGCACCTTGTGCATCTGCTCGCCATCGACGGCGGTCACAACGTCGAAGCCTGATTTGGTCAGGTAAGCACTGAGCGCATCTCTCAATTCTTCGCTGTCATCGACAATCAAAATCCTTTTCTGAAATGCCATGATTCATCTCCTTGTTTTCCTCTGCACAATCATGGCATTGCGGAAAATTTGGACGTGGGATGGGCGGCGATTATGCGAACGGTTTCACAGCTTTTTCTGGGGTAATTCAACTATGTAACCGTGTTGATACAAACCGATTTCCAAATGATACCTACGGCGGATCTCAGCGAAATAAGATGAAAGCATCCCGACACATTGAGGCCGGGAAACACACACTTCATTTAAGAGGGATCTGTTATGTTCAGCTCATTCTTTGGACAAGCACAAAAAGTCGGGCGTTCGCTGATGCTGCCTGTCGCTGTGTTGCCAGCGGCGGGTTTGATGCTCGGTGTCGGTAACTTTGGTTTAACGCAACAACTGTTCTTCCCAGATGCTTTCTGGTCAATCATGATGCAATCCGCGGATATGATTTTCGGCAACATCACGCTGCTATTTGTCATTGGTGTCGCGATTGGTCTGGCGAAGAACAACGATGGTACCGCCGCACTGGCTGCTGTGGCAGGTTGGATTGTGTTCAATGCCGCCATGGGACAAACCGTTGTACTTCGGGGCATAGAGGAGCATCAGGGGTATTTAACCCAAATGATAGGAATAAACAGCCTGAACACCGGGATATTCGGCTCGCTCCTGATTGGCTCGTTTGCGGCTTACTTCTTTAACCGATTCCACACTATCAAGCTGCCAGACTATCTCGCCTTCTTTGCCGGTAAGCGTTTTGTGCCGATTATTACTGCCTTTGTGTCACTGTTCCTCGGTATCGCCTGTGCCTTTGTCTGGCCGCTGGTGAGTGCCGGCATTTACGGTGGCATTGATGCAGTCAGTGGGCTTGGCCAGCCAACCGCATTCGGTATTTATGGCTTTGTTGAGCGTGCGCTGATCCCACTGGGCTTACACCATGTGTGGAATGCGGTGTGGTTCTTTGAAGTAGGTAGCTTCGTCAACGAAAACGGCGACGTGGTGCGCGGTGAGCTGCAACGCTTCTTTGCTGGTGACAAAACAGCAACTGGTCTTGGTGGCGGCTT
Source organism: Grimontia marina (assembly GCF_900060185.1). Classification (GTDB taxonomy): domain Bacteria; phylum Pseudomonadota; class Gammaproteobacteria; order Enterobacterales; family Vibrionaceae; genus Enterovibrio; species Enterovibrio marinus. The sequence goes on from NZ_FIZY01000035.1 coordinate 9,921, forward strand.
TATGTACACCATGTGGGCTTTGCCAGCCGCTGCATTGGCGATGTATCACTGCGCTGCGCCAGAGAAGAAAGTCATGGTAGGTGGCTTAATGGCATCCGCTGCGTTCACTTCTTGGTTGACCGGTATTACTGAACCTGTCGAATTCACCTTCCTGTTCGTCGCACCGGTTCTGTACTTTGTACACTGTGTGCTGACTGGCATTGGCTTTGCCATCACGAACTATTTTGAAATCCTCCACAGTACCGATTTCGCCCACGGCGCGCTTCAGTTCTTCCTCTACTGGGGGCTGTCAGAAAATGCGGCACTTTACGCCATCATCGGCCCTCTTTGGGCGGCGCTTTACTACTTCCTGTTCCGCTTCGCGATTACCACGTTCGATTTGAAAACGCCGGGTCGTGAAGGGGAAAGCGAAGCAGAAGCGGCGACGTCAAATGTCGTTGGTGAAGAACTGGCTCACAGCTTAGTGTTTGCCATGGGCGGCAAGAGCAATATCCAAAATGTGGATGCGTGTATCACCCGACTGCGTGTGAACCTGAAAGACATCAAGCAAGCCAACATCGATTCGATTAAGGCGTTGGGTGCAATAGATGTGGTGGTAGTTGGTGACAATCTGCAGGCTATCTTTGGTACTCAATCTGACAACATAAAAACGGATATGAGTGCGGTACTCGGCTCCTCCTAATTCCCCCAGGAGGGCGGAGTGTCGCTCATATAGGGGCTGGCGAGCTCCTTCTGACTCTTGCGGTGCTTCGGCACCGCTTTTTTTGTTATTTCTCGCAATTTCAATGTTCACCACCGAAACGGAGTGGGATAATGCTCACTGCTTTGTTCTTTTCATTTTTGGTGTGGGATGTTGTCTGAAAGACGCGCTTCTTTGATTTTGTTATTTGCTACCGTGTTAGCAGCCTGGGGTTGGATTTTCTCTAAAGAGGCGATCCAGGGGCTGCCGCCCTTTGGCTTTATTGGCCTTCGTTTTATTGCTGCCTCTTTGTTTTTACTTCCTTTTTGCCTAAAGGCATTCAAACGTGCAGAAAAGGCTGATCTTATTCGCGCGGGTGGTGTAGGGAGTATCCTCTCTTGCGCTCTGCTCTCATGGATTTATGCCATGTCCGTTAGCACCTCAATCGGTGAGGGCGCATTCATCATGAGTCTGTCCATGCTGTTTGTGCCACCTATCGGGTGGTTGCTGTTCAAGCAAGCACCGCCTCGCATCTTCTGGGTGTCGATGCCAATAGCAGTATGTGGACTTGCTCTGCTGTCACTTGGTGGTGTGGGTTGGCAGTTATCTGCAAGCCAAATCTGGTTCCTGCTGGCAGCACTCTGTCTGGCGATTCATTTCAATGCCAACAGCCGTTACGCCCAGCGTATTCCTGCGTTAGTACTGACCTGCGTGCAACTGTTTGTGACAGGTGTAGTCGCCACGATTGCCTCACTGCTGACGGAAACCTGGCCAGAACATGTGCCATCAAATATCTGGGTGTGGTTTGGGCTCAGCGTGCTTGTCGCGACCAGCTTACGTTATCTAATGCAAACCTTGGGGCAGAAAGGTGCGAGTGCAGCAAATGCGGCAATCATTATGATTCTGGAACCGGTCTGGACGGTGATCCTGAGTGTAGTTTGGTATCACGAAGCCATGCCTGCCCACAAGATTGCAGGCTGTTCGCTGATTCTGGCGTCATTGCTGATTTATCGTGGGGCGCAGCCTCTTCGTCATCTCATTCGTAGGAAAGTGAAATGATTGCACAATTGAAATCTGCCTATTTCGGTGAGCTATATGGTATTGCTTTTTTCCAGCACTTTATCGAGCGACGTCGGGATGGTGACAAACAACGAGTTTGGCAACTGTTGTTGGATGTCGAGTTGCTAACTGCAAAGTGTTTGCGAGAAGGGTTCGAGCAATTGAGTGAGTTTGTACCAGAAACTGATCAAGCGATGACGTCTAAAGGCATTAAAGATGCTGGGAAATGGATTGATCTTCCTTGGCAATCTGTAATCGATATCATGGTGGATTGGGTTGCACCTTACCAACAACGCTATCAAGAGGCCACTGACAGTGCGACTGAGCATCTCGAGTTGTTCGAATTAGTCAGTGACCATGAAAATGCAATTTATGATTTTCTGTTATCAGAGCAAAAAGGCGAGATTGATAGTGTAAGCTTCCTCACCGATTTCCTGAGGAAGTATCAATCTTGATGGTGGAGACACTGGTAAGTATGTTGCGTCAGGTTGCTGAAGAGCAGGCGAGATAACAAGGCGGCTGAGCCGCCTTGGACTTAGTAGTTGCTTGAGCGTGAAGGTTTAAACCAATTCGCAACCGGTCACAAACTCGATGCAATTTGCGTCGAAGCAACCCCAAACATTGTTTACCTGAACAGTTGTGCCATCGCAGAAGTCCAGCGTGATACAGCTTCCGTATTTGGTGATGTTGATTTGATGAATAGATGTTGCCAGAGAATCATCAATCTGGATTTTGTCGTCCCAGCAATTGAAGTCGGTGATCTTGTCTTTGCCATCATGGGCATCAAAGTAGAAGGTATCTTTACCTAGGTTACCGGTCAAAATGTCATTGCCCTGGCCACCGGCGATGAGATCATTACCCCAACCGCCATCGAGTTTGTCGTTACCGCAGCCACCGTCAAGGATGTCATTGCCACAGTCTCCGTCCAACTTATCGTCTCCGTTTCCGCCAAACAGTTTATCGTGGCCCCAGCCGCCATTCAGATAGTCATTGTGGTCACCACCGTGCAGATAGTCGTTATCGCAACCACCAAACAACTCGTCGCATCCTGCGCCACCGAATAACTGATCATCGCCATAGTAACCGACTAACTTGTCATTGCCGTTGCCGCCTTTCATGACATCATTACCGCAACCACCATCAAGATAATCATGACCATTGCCACCGAAGAGAGTATCGTGTCCATCGCCTCCCCAAAGTTTGTCGTCACCACAACCGCCTTGCAGGAAATCGTTACCCCATTCTCCTTTCAACGTATCGTTGCCATTTCCGCCATACAGCACGTCATCATCACAACCTCCATAAATCAGGTCATGTCCATCGCCACCTTTAATAGTGTCGCAACCGTTACCGCCTTCTAGTTTGTCGTCACCGCAACCACCATCAATCCAGTCGTTGCCATTCCCACCTTTAATGTGATCGCTACTTCCACTGCCAATGATTTTGTCATGACCATCTCCACCGTCGATGAGGTACTCGTTGCCGTAGGCGACGATGTAGTCATCGCCGCCCTTGCCGTAGATCCAATCTACGTTGCAATTGCTGATGATGGTGTCACCACAGGAAGTTCCGTATATGGCTGTCATTTGTTATTTCCTTCTATCTACATTATTGACGTTGTTTGTGCCCTAATGCATGAAAGGCCTTAACAATATGACAGGATATATGGACATTTTTGTAGGCTGGGAATGAGGAATATAGTTATGAATTATAAAGTGATATTGAATTCTTTTGCCTGAATTTACAGTGTTTTTGGATGGTTTTTCTGTATGAATTTATTGACATTTGTGTGGGGTGAACACACGTAAAGAGAGGCATGATACATAAGTCTTACTAACGCAATGTTTTTATTGCGAAATTCATGAAATTCTAATTCAAAGTACCATAAACAGCTGTGAATTGTGATTCACCCGCGATTGACGCGGGCGTTTATGATGTGGGAGCAACAAGCCACCTGCATGGCAAGGGATAGGTGGCCTGTTGCGAACTCTGCATGGATAGATATCTAAGCAAAGTGCACAGCAAGCTGTACGACTCTGATAGTGAGCGGCTAACTGACTGAATACAATGAACTGTTACCAAAGTCAGACAAAATTGACACATCCAGAGAGCAAGATTTAAAAAGCGAGTGTCAGAGCCTGGTTCTTTTTTGGTTAATTAGTGTTGGTTATCGCATACCTGTTTGTATTGATATGAAGACAGTTTGGTGTCGGCAGAGCGTCAGGTATTTACACACGTCTAGCGGGTTCTTGGTCTCTTGGAATCGGCGTCTTAGTTCCAACGATCTTGGCGCCTGACCTCGTTTTCGAAGTTTGACGAAAAAGCTTTCATTTTTGACTGCAAGAGCGCCTGCCTTCCTTCCGGTGTTCTTGTGTAGATCAGCTCGGAAAGGCTGACGTGTTGACACCAAGCCTTATAGAAGATCATCGCGGTCTCTTTCTTTGCAGCAAACCGGAGGGGGACAGCATGGTAATCGTCGCGCTTGGTGCCTAGAAATTTGCCTTCCCGAATCACCAAATATCTTGGGTTGTCGATCGGCGAAACAATCTCATGCATGCAATCGGCGAATATCGAAGACTCATAGAAACTGCAGCCAGACAGAGAGAGATAAAATTGCCCATCTGCTGTTTCATAGACATTGACTTTCATTCTGCGGATAGAGGTTTCTACAAATCCTGCCTGACAAAGCGCTTCTGCCAGTGCCACACCCATTTGTTTGAGTGCCCCATCTACGGGTAAGAAACGTAGCAAGGTTTTGGTGGTCGCGACGGTTTGCGGAAATTTGTAGATAAGGGTGGCAGTGAGTGCCATAGCCAGCAGTAACAATACGTTGCTAGAGCTTTGGAATAAGTGCACCGTCCAAAAAAAGGTGCCGGACAAGGCGATCAACAGCTGTGAAAATAAATAGCGCCAGCTGTTTTTTAGCATGTATCCATGGAGCGCCTGAATTTGTGGTGTTTTGACTGAAGGTAATACCCGCGCTGAGCCTTCAACAGTTAGCGCCTTCTTCCAGCGCTCACCCGCGCGCTCGATATCGTTAAAGCGCTGGGTCATTTGCGAGTTGTTGGCGAAAATCGGCGAGGTCCCTTTTTGGACATAATCATGTTTTAGCCATCTGGCGGCCATACGGTCAAAGCCGCTTTCGATGGTATCGTCTTTCTCGGATAGGCCGACAAATGTATCAAAGCGTCGCTTGAGATTGTCATAGTCAGACCAACCGGAAAAAGCCTTTATGTTGATGGCGGCAAGATGCCAAATCGAACTGATTTTATCCGGCGCGCTCTTGTCGATACGGATAGCCCGCCCGCGCATTTGATTGGTGAGCATAAACGAACCGACTGAACTGGCGAGGATCAATGAATTGATTGCAGGTGCATCCCAACCTTCGCCCAACAACGAACGTGTGCCGACAAGCACCTTGAGTTTGCCTTCCATCAGCAGCGCGGTAAAAGCGATGGTCAGCTGGTTTAGTGGTGCAGTCACTTTCTGATATTGCCCCTCATTGCCCATGGCTTGGTTTTTGACTTTGTCATGACCAATATGCGCGATGAGGTCGGGCAATAGTGAAGTGGGAATAATACTCAGCCTCCCGGTCAGCAGACCTACCTGCTCACGAATGGGTGAGTCTGAGGTGATGGTTTTAAACACGGGCCAAGCGCCGAGATTGTTTTCTCCGGCATCGATTTCTGATGTCAGGTTTTCGTCGCGGATATAGTCAGTCAAAAAGACCTGCCGCAAGGAATCGCCACGTTTTTTCAGCTCAAGGTGATGAATCTTGCTGCAGGCCTCAACCTTGGCGCCGCTTAACGCAAGCGATCGCTCATTGCGACGTGAACGTTCAAGTGATAATTCGCGTTTGTAGAGGAGCTCATTGGCTCTGAGCTGCTTCTTTAAATCGTCGATAAAAGACTGATGTTCTTCGCCATGCAGGAAGGTATTTGAGAAGAGCACCGTTTCAATTAATACCTGCCACCAATGTCGGCCAAGCTCTGGAATATCAGTGGCTGTAAGGTCCAACAGTGTTTTTAGTTGTGCATCGAGGGGCAGGTTTTTGGCTTTCAGAAAACTCAGCAATGCGATGGCGATTTCAGGTTGCTTTATCACTGCCAGCTCAAACTCGCCTTCACCCAGCCAGGGGTGGGCAAGCACGACGGCTTCGAAGGTTGGGTTGCTGAAAAGTGATTGGCAAAGCGTAGACACCTGCTCATCATATTCTTCGATCTGTTTGCTTTCTTTTTGGGTCGCATTGCAGGCCCAGACATAATCCTGATGGGCGCAGAGTGTGCCGGCTTTCACTAACTCAGGAACAGAGATTTCCTCATCAATCGGGCCGCATAGCTGTTCGTATCGCGTCCATTCATGACCTTGTGCATCATAAGGGGGCGTTGCAGTCAGGGAGACCAGCGTGATGTCGGGGATTTCCTGACACACTTTTTCGAGTGCTCGCCACCACTCATTGCGAAGGTGATGGGCTTCGTCGAGGATCAGGACTTTAATCTTGTGGGTTTGCAGAAGCTGAATAAAGCAGTCAACTTCTTCGCCTTCCAATCCATCGCCATCTTCAAGCGTCGCGGCTTCGTCATCTTCACTGTCCAACACGTCAGAGAGCTTGGTATGCAAAGCCTGATAGGTGATGGAAGTGAGCGTTTTTGGCGCGGTAATAGAATTGCTGACCCAAGGTAATGTCTGTACCGAGTCGGTGTCGCAAAAATCTTTAAGACGGTCAATCCATTGGTCGCGTATCACGCGGGTTGGGGAGAGCACCAGAGTCGGTTTCCCCAATAGGCGGAACACCTCCAACCCCAAGGTGGTTTTGCCAGCGCCAGGCGCAGCGACGATGTGCAGTCGTTGATCGTTGAGATGCTCTTGAATGGTATCGAGCACGCGGGATTGATAGGGTCGCCAGGGGTAGCAAAACGACATAGATTTGAACGGCATGGATTCCTTTCCACATAATCTTCTGACATCAAGATGTTACCGTATCAGGCGCGTCTTCTCTTTTGCATGGGCTGGAAAATCGGAGGTTAGTCGGGGGAATTGTCGAGAAAGACAAAAAAAGCCCGCCGAAGCGGGCTTTGATAGCAATTTCTGAGTCAGCTTATTGTTCCAGTTTGATGTTCCTGATGCGGTAAACCACACCAGCTTGTGAAGCATTCCAGTCGGACAGCGTTGCAAACGGTGTGTTGACCTTGGTGATGTCCAGTGCGCCCGTGTTTAGTTCAGCAACAGGAACCACGACTGAGTGCCATTGACCAGTAGCCAGGCTGCCCATTGGGTAATCGTTGCCCGATCCAGCGGTCGACTCCATCTTCACGACGACTTCATCCGTCTGGGTTTCACCAGGGTTCACTGGCTCTCCATAGCTTTCGATATAAATATCGAACGTCAGGTTGCCCGAAAGGAAGTTGGAAAGGTTCAGTGTTTTACCTTTCACCAATACCAAACCTTTGTAGAACTCTGGGCTGGTTGCATCGTAAGCGACTGTGAACTCATGGGTGGCATCAGACGGAACATTGCCTGTCACCACAAGGTGGTCAGTGAGGTTTTCCCAAGTGTCGGTGCGAGCTTGCCAAGTGCTGATGTTTGGCTCCCACGTTTCCCAAATATCAACGATATCGCCTTCAAGCGGCGGTTCTACAGGGACTTTCAGCTCTTCACAGGTGATGGCGTCTTCAGCAGCATCCAGACTACGTGGCACATAGCGAACCTCACCCAGATTGAACTCAACTTCCTCGTCTGCATAAATCAGGAATGGGGTATTGAGGATCTGGAAGGCCATGCCTTCGTCAGCAAAACACTGCAGCGGGATCTTAATGGTCGTCCACTTGGTTTCGTCCTGACCGCTTGGTGCCGGCAATACTTTGTGGATGGGAACCTGACCCAGACACGGCCACTCACAGTGGGTGGCGAGAATCATGCTTTGCGGCGCGGTGGATTTCATGTCGATATCAAACTGCAGCGTCGCGTCAGCATTCAGATAGCTTTGCTTGTCGACAACCTGCTCATCCGCAGTCTGCATGTAAACCTGCGCAGGCGCTTCACCCGTGAACTTCACATTGATCGCATCCTGCTGGTGGAGGTGATCAATCGGCGTGGTGGTGATGGAGCCAATGGTGGTTGGTGTGCCGTTAGACACTGTCACGCCGACCCAGCCATTCGATGAGCCCGCAATGCGAGGTGTAAATTCGTCATCGGCTGAACGACCAAAGATTTCCAGATTGGTGGTCGCAATACCATCATCTGGTGCGTCCAGACCACAACCGTATTCACGCGGATCAAGTGGCAGGTTATCTAAGTCGATATTCAGCTTGCTGCTTTTTTTCTTGTTGTAAGAAAGGCCATATCCGTAAGCGAACAGCGGTGCGTGGTCGTCATCGATATTTTGCTCCATCTCCGGTGTTTCATAGTTCACCAAGTTTGGTGCTTTTCGGTTGATGGTGGTAGAACATTTGGTTTTTGGCCAAGAGAAAGAAAGACGACCGCGGAAGTCTTTGTCGTCCACACCAAACAGAACGTCAGTGATACCACCTGCTTCGGTGCCCGGCAGCCATGCTGCTACAAAAGCGTCAGAGTGGTTGATCTCTTCATTCACATAAAGTGGACGGCCAGAGAAAAACACAGTGACGACTTTAAAGCCTTGCTCTTTCAGCGATTTAATCAAACGAAGATCTGCGCCATAAGAGGATTTCAGCGTGGCGTATTCAAGCGTCTTGGTTTTATTGATGTCTCCAAACATTTCGGCATAAGGGTCTTCACCAATCACTACGACGGCAGTGGCATCTTGTGGTGCAGAAGAGACTTCCGTAAACACATTCTCTTCACCGACCTGAGCCTGCATCGCCATTAACATGGTGGTGGCACCCGGAAAGTCACGTTCTAGCGTGTTTTCCGTGCCTTGCCAGGTCAAGGACCAGCCGCCTGTTTGTTTTTGGATATCATTGAGCGCGCTACCGACGACCAGATATTGCTTCTGGGTAGAAAGGGGGAGCACTTTGTTTTTGTTCTTCAAAAGCACCAGTGATTGGCTGACGGCTTTACGCGCCAGTTCACGGTGTGAGTCCGAGCCCAGAATGTCCTGTTTACCTGCGAGACGACGTTCGGTTGGCTGAGGCTTCTCCCAAAGGCCTGCGCGCATTTTCACGCGAAGAATACGGGTGACTGCATCATCAATGCGGCTCATTGGAATGGTGCCGTCATTCACCTGATCGATCACATTGCGGTAGAAGGCCTGCCAATCTTTACGGGCTGTCACCATAAAGATGTCGTTGCCAGCGAGGACTGCCTGAGGACAGTTGCCTGCGGTACAGCCGTTGATTTCACTGTGACCATTCCAGTCGGTGACAACCAGACCGTCAAAGCCCATTTTGTCTTTCAGCACATCGTTAACGATGTACTTACTGCCGTGGAGCTTTTTATTGTAGTTGTCTGTGCCCATCACGTCGTAGTTGGCTTCGTTGTGCCAAGAGTTAAACGACGTCATGACCACTTGCGCACCAGCATCCAGGCCCGAGAAGTAGCCCGTTGCATGAATATTACGAAGATACTCTTCGCTATATTCATTCTTGCCGCGGTCGACACCGTCAGTGGTACCACCATCCCCCAGCCAATGCTTGACGTTAGAGATAACGTGACGCTCACTTTTCAGGCCTTTTACGCCGCCTTGCAGGCCTTCAACCATCTTTCCAGCGTACTGATAAACGATTTCGGGATCCTCTGAATAGCCTTCGTAAACACGCCCCCACCGATAATCACGCGGGGTAGCGACAGTGGGTGCGAATGTCCAATCAAGGCCGGTTGCAGCGACCTCGCGTGCAGTGGCTTTACCGATTTGTTTGATAAGTTTGGGGTTGTTAGCAGCACCAAGGCCAATGTTATGTGGGAAGACAGTGGCTTTGAAAACATTGTTGTGGCCGTGCACGGCATCGGTTGCCCACATGAAAGGAATACGGAAACCACGTTCTGCATAAGCTTCTTCAAGGGCAAGATAGTATTTGTCCGCTTCTTCCGCCCAGTCCTGTGCTGTGGCGTATTTATTGCCGTCGGGCCAGCCTCCACCTCCGTTAAGGATGGAGCCCAGTTTGTATTCTTTGGCTTCTTCAGGTGTCACGCTGCGAAGGTCGGGTTGGATCATCTGTCCGACTTTTTCTTCCAGCGTCATTTGCGCGACCCGGCTTTCAACCTCCGGATCCTTTTTGATGGCGCTGTTAATCTGTGGCCAATCTGGGAAATAGGGGACTTTCGATTCGAGAAAGCACCCCGTCAGAATAGCCAGTGACGTTACTCCTGACACTATGATTTTTCCTTTGAGCATAGAGCCCCTCCGAGGGTAGTCAGTTCTATTTAGACTGCGTGCTCACTATCTCAATTGCTTTTTGAAAGCGCTTTCTTTAGGTGTGAGATCACTCCCTCGAGCACACTAATTACTGATACATTTGTTGTTCAGTAAACTAGGCATGGTAGGGGCTTTTCGTTACGTTAAACATAGCAAATTAAGCAATTATCTTAGCGCATTTGGCTTTAGCAACACTTTCTCAGATGGTGGAAAAACGTTGTTAAATTGACTGTTACGCATCTCGTTGACGCATATGCAAAAGTTAGAGTCGGGTAGAAACAAAAAGAAGCCCAGCAACTGCCGGGCGATCTTACTTAGGGGGGATTTGGTACTTATCGTACCCAGGTGTGATTCATTTTTATGTTGCTGAGATCAGTTATAGGCGCGGGCAAATAAGCTTTCGCAGCTCGCCTGATAGTCGCCTACATACGCCGGGATAAATACGGATTCGCCCTTACTCAAAGTGACGCTGTCACCATTCGAGTGGGTTAGAGTCAGTGGGGCATCTACAGCAATCAGGATTTCAGCGCTATGAGTGCTCAGCACTTCATTCAAGGTGTTGCGGTAAACACTGAATTTGAAATCCGGTACAGGAATCGGGTAATGCTGCGCATTGCCTTCAACGTGTGGCGCCAGCAGGATGGTTTCTTCTGGCATTGGCAAGCATCGGGTGCAGGAAATCAGTTCCGGTACATCCATGTGTTTTGGAGTCAGACCGGCGCGAAGCACGTTGTCTGAGTTCGCCATGATTTCCAGACCTGTACCTTTGATATACGCATGCGGCGTGCAGGCATCAAGGAACATCGCTTCGCCCGGCTGAAGAGTCAGCGTATTCAGGATCAATGGTGAAAACAGACCGATATCGCCGGGGTACTGCTCAGACAGCGTCAACAGCAGTGCAAACAATTCATCAGTTTGGTTGGCATCTGCATAGGCCAGTAATTTAGATACCACTGCGTCTTTGGCTTCGCCTTCCAGAGAAAGCAGGGCACCGAAGAAATCACACAGACCTTGTTCGCTTTGGTTGTCTTGCAATGCACTTACCAGTGATGCCAACTCTTCAATGTTGAGTTGGTGGAAAAAGCCCAGAATATCGCTGTAGTCTCGAAAGCCATTCATCGCCGTGTAATCAGTCAGCGCGAAAACCAACTCCGGTTTGTGGTTAGGGTCTTTGTAGTTTCTAAAGCTCGCTGACAGGGGAATACCTGCCGCCTCTTCTTTTGCAAAACCGGCTTCCGCCTGCGCTTTGCTTGGGTGAACCTGCACTGACAGCGCTTTTTCAGCACACAGCACTTTGAACAAGTAAGGTAGTTCACCAAATTGTTGGGTAGTGGATGCGCCCAGAATGTTTTCCATGTCTGAGCTGATGAAATCTGACAGCAGGGTTTCTTTGTTATCGACAGCGATGTTTGAACAGCCATTTGGGTGAGCACCCATCCAGATTTCCGCTTGCGGTTTGTTCTCTGGGTTTGGCATATCAAACAGTTCGGTCAGGGAAGTGTGACTGCCCCAGGCATAGTCCTGGATAACGTTTTTCAGAGGAAAAAATTGAGTTGTCATTGTTCTTCTTTAAGCCTTCGAAATCTGGCAAGGAGTCTATCAAATTATGACTGTGTGTAGCTGATTTCACGCAAATAAAACGCTCCCTGTAGAAGGGAGCGTTCTTCATCTGACTATGCCGTTGCTACTTCGTTTTGCGCTTTCGCCTGACGCATTTTCTTCAGGGATACTGCAACCAGCGCGGTTACCACTGCACCCGCTGCCATACACGCCAACGCTAGTACAGGTTTGTTCATTGCACCCAGAAGGGCAACCACTGGACCACCGTGCGCCACGCTGTTGGTGATACCGAAGGAGAAGGCCATTACCGCAGCAACCATTGAGCCGATAACGTTCGCAGGAATCACTGACATTGGGTCTTGGGCTGCGAAAGGAATCGCACCTTCAGAGATACCGACCAGACCCATGGCACCAGAAGCTTTACCCGCTTCGATTTCAGACTGTTCGAAGATGTTGAACTTGCGGCCAATAACCGTAGCCAGCGCCATACCCAGTGGAGCAACAGGGATCGCACACGCCATCGCACCCATGAACTGTGTTTGACCGCTTGCAATCATGCCTACTGAGAACAGGAATGCCACTTTGTTGAATGGACCGCCCATGTCGAAGCCAGCCATACCACCCAGTACAATACCCAGCAGGATTACGTTACCTGTGCTCATGTTGGTCAACATGGTGTTCAGGCCTTCCATCAGTCCCGCGATTGGCGCGCCGATAACGAAGATGAACAGACCAGCAATAAACAGAGAACCTGTGATTGGTGCAATCATGATTGGCACCAATGGCTGGATAAACTTGTGGTAGTTACGGGTAGCTACCCATTTCACGAAGTAACCAACCAGCAAACCTGCAACGATAGCACCGATGAAGCCTGTACCCGCTTCTGCGCCATAGAACGAACCGTTATTGGCAATCCAGCCACCAATCAGGCCAGGAGCCAGACCTGGGCGGTCAGCAATCGCGTAAGCAATGTAACCGGCAAGGATTGGGATCATCAGGGTGAAAGCAACCACACCCACATCCAGCACTTTGTTCCACATGCTGCCAGGAGGGATCGCCATGCCTGCTTCGGTAGGCTGACCACCAATTGCCAGAGCCAGTGCGATCAGAAGACCACCGGTTACTACGAATGGGATCATGTGAGATACGCCATTCATCAGGTAGCGATACAAATCAGAGCGTGCCTGAGAAGCTTTGCTTTCAGATGACTCAGATGCTTTGTCATCAGCAGAAGCAACGTACGCTGGAGCTTCCAGCGCTTGATTGATCAAGCCTTTTGCATCTTTGATTGGCGCTTTGACGCCGGTTTTGATCAGACGTTTGCCAGCAAAACGGGTCATGTCCACTTGCTTGTCACAGGAAACGATAATCGCTTCTGCGCGGGCAATTTCTTCTGCAGTCGGGCTGTTTTTCACGCCGATAGAACCGTTGGTTTCTACCTTCATTTCATAGCCCAGTTCTGCTGCACCTTTCTCCAGAGCTTCTGCGGCCAAATAGGTATGTGCAACACCTGCAGGGCAACCAGTCACACCAATCAGCAAACCTTTATTGGCTTCTGGTGTTTCCAGTTCTTGTTTTTTCTCAAGTAGCAGAGCGAGCGCCTCTTTAGCGCTTTCGGCTTCCATGAAGCTTTCGATAAAGCCATCTTCAATCAGTTTTGAAGACAGTTCAGCCAGCACTTCAATATGGTGGTTTGCGCCGCCGTCTGGCGAAGCAATCATGAAAAAGAGTTTTGAAGGCAGACCATCTTCAGCGCCGTATTCGATGCCTTCGCGGCTGATACCGATAGCAACCGCAGGCTCAATTACCGCAGCACTTTTTGCGTGCGGCAGGGCAACGCCATCTTCGAAGCCAGTGTTACCCAGTTCTTCACGGGCATGAATATCGGCCAGGAACTGTGCTTTGTCGTTGACTCTGCCCTGAGCATGCAGAAGTTCAATCATCTCTGCAAAAACGTCTTCTTTGGACGTTGCTTTCAGGTTCAGGCAAATCAGATCTTCATTGATTAGCGATGTAATCATGATGTCTATCCCTCAAAAGTTTTTGTTTTTAACGGCTCTTACCAATAGACATATTTTCCCGTTTTCGCGCGTACTGTTTGAAGAGGAGAGATAAGGCTTTTACTGGATATTTGTAACATTAAAAGTGAGGTGTGATCTTGTTCTCAGTAAGAGAAGAGTGACTGATTCGTAAAAAAAGACATTAAATAAGTTAATAAACAATGGTATATATTTTTATTGTCGTAGGTTTGGATGAGTTGGTCGTTTGTGGAAATAACTGGCTGCTAGAGATTAGTAACCTAGAGACAGCATCGAGCGGCCTGTTTTTGGTGAGCCTAGTCACGCATTAGATATGTGCTGTAGAGATTCTCTGGCTGACCAAAGTGTGCAGGCGCATAATCGGCGCGTTAACGGGTTCTAGGGGCTGTTGACCTTTGGTGATGATTTTTGCAGCAGTTTGTGGGGATTTTATGCAAGGCAGAGGCTTCGATGTTTAGCTCGCCTACATGAGAAGCCGATAACGCAGCAGAAAGTCCCCACAAACGCTGCCCAAAGGGTTCTGCCCTAAACGTTTTATGCTTTGTTGAGGTGTATTTGCTTAGAGTGACTAGGCGGTACACACCTCGCCGCGCCTAAAACGTTTAGGGCTAGAACAAAATTTCACCACCAAAGGTCAACAGCCCCTAAATACAACAACCATGAGTCAGGTCTTTCAACTACTGCTGGAGAATCTTCTGGCAGAGCGCGAACACTTCAATCGCATCTGGTTTGCCAGTGATCAAGTAACGCCCCCTCAATTCAGTTATCAGGTCAACTTTCCCCGCGTTGAACTGGTGATCAGCGGTGAATATCCCAACCTTTTGGAAAACCCCGACAAGTCGGTCACTGAATCGAAACTATTGGCAGGGGATGCTTTGTATGTGCCGCCAAACAGCTGGAATAAACCCAACTGGGACACAGACTGCTCCGTTCTGAGCCTTCTGTTCGGCAAGCGCCAACTGGGCTTTAGCTTGGTGAGTAAAGCCAAGAACCAACCGGGTTTTTATGACGTGCAAAAGCACAGTCTCCAAACCCGAACCGGCCATGCGATTGACCACATTCTCGCTGCGCTGAATACACTTGCCAAAGAGCCCGTGCAAACGCCGATGGATGGATATCTGCTCCACGCGCTGTTGAGCTATTGCCAGCAGATGCTTATCGCGCCCGCCGCTGGCACCCGTAACCGGGTGGAAGATTTGTATCAGGGGATTTGTATCTACATTCAGGAGAACTTTCACCGCCACATCACGCGTGAGTCGATAGCGCACCGCTTCAATATCACGCCGAATCACCTGTCGCGGCTTTTCCGACAGCAAGGCCATATGCGGATGGCGGATTACATTACCTGGGTGCGGATAGACCGCGCTAAGTTCATGTTGAAACGTTATGACTTTCGGTTGGGGGAAGTGGCAACCCGTTGCGGCTTTCAGGATGTGAATTACTTTTACCGCGTGTTTAAGTCCAAAACTGGCATGACACCGTCTGAATATCGGGGCTCAGACTGACGCATTGGAAAGGGAATGGACGATGATGGTTTCCAGAATATCCGTATCCTGATTATCGGTCAGATAGCGGCAGAAATGTTCTTCTAATAGCAATTGAGAAAAACCTGAAAAGGCGACCACATGCTCGCGAACCGGCGGCGCAGGGAGCATCATTCCTATCACCCGAGTCACATCACCTCGATGAGAGCCCCAATTCAATGGTAAGGATGTGGTCGCTATCATCAGATGCGCCTTGCTGACATTCGGCGAAATGATATGAGGCAGTGCAATGCCATTGCCCATACAGGTCGCTGAAACACTCTCCCGTTTATACAGCGCGTTGAACAAGTCTTCCTGATTGGCAGATTCATTCGTTGATACTCTCAGCGCGAACTCTACCAATAACGCGTGTTTATCCAATGGAGATCTATCAATGCGGTGGATGATGCCCGTGAAGGGTAGGGTGACATGATCTGAAGGCTCAAATGGCGCGCTGTTTTTGCCACCGGAAAGTACGTGAGCATGTTCATCCAGAAAATCGGTGAGCACCATGGAAGCAAGCTCGGCGTCAGATCCTTCAATCAATAACTGGCAGAGATCGCCAGGTTTGATACTCAGGCTCATCATTCGAATAGGATGTTCGACGCTGGCTTGTTTGCGCTGGGAGATATTGCAGAACATGGTGACGGATCGGAAATAGCCCGCCAGCGTTTTCAGACGGTTCAGTCTCCATGCTGCCAAGCCTTCTTCATCAACAAAGAAGGTGATCCTCCGAGTGATCATAACGTCTTGCAGCGCTCCAATACTTTCACGGGATCCGTCAGGACTTCTTCAATGGTCACACAGTGGATTTTACTGCCAGTGAAACGGGCGCGGTCTTCTACTTCAATGTCGGAGGCAATCAATACCACATTCGCGCGGGCGATATCCTGAATGCTGAGTGGGTTCTCAATACCCATCGCGCCCTGGGTTTCCACTGCGATTTGAATACCGATTTGTTGCGCTGCTTTTTTGAGTTCAGCAGCAGCCATATAGGTGTGGGCGATACCTGTAGGGCAGGCAGTGACAGCAACGATTTTCATTTTTCTGGATTGTCTTGTTTGAGTGAAAAAAAGCGGCGTATTTTCAGCTAAGAATTTCAAGCAGTCCGTGATTTAGCCCACGTTGTTGTAGCCTGATGGTTCTGCTTTGCCGTATGGGCAGTGGCGGCAGCCATTGCCACAACAGGTGCCACGGCGTAAATGGTACCAAGCCGAGAATACATAAAGTCCACGTTCGATGGTGTAATCCAGTCCTTCTACTAACTCTTTCTGCTCGCGATAGGGCTTTGCCAGACGAATCAAGTCATTGGTGCTGTATTCCTGATAGAGGGTTTCCAGCTTCTCGTTAATGCGTTTAGCCAGACAGGTTTTACACAGACACGAGAGGTTGTCCTCTGCTGCTGGAGGGAGAATATTGGGATACTGCATGCACCAGCATTGACCAGACTCAGCAGTGCATTCAAGCGCGCTTCCGCACTCAGGACATTGACTCATGCTTACCACGGATTCGAGAAATGAGCGGGAATTGTACCTGAAAGGACGCTTGCGATCCTTCCCCAATACTCTGCGATCTAATTCACTCTTTGAGAACTTATTTTACTGTAAAAAGAAATGATAATAATTTGCATTCAATATTGTTTTGGGAGTGAATCGACATGGCAAGTGAACACGCCTTTCATAATGACCCTTTGTTAAGGGTTCGAGATCTTTGCGTTGACTACATCACGGATGATGGTCATTTCCGTGCGGTGAAATTGGTCAGTTTTGATATTTGTCGAGGTGAAGTCTTCGGCTTGACGGGGGAATCCAGTTGACTATTGATTGCCTTTTTCTCATACAACAAATTTAGTTAACATCCTGTTAACAGAAACTGCATTTACACTCAATTTCAAGACAAAGCCTTCTTTGAATTCAGGATATATCTATTGCCAGTCGTGGACTTTCCTTACATAAGTCTTTCGCTGCGGATTGATTTTTAAGCTAATCAAATCATTTTCTCATTGAGTGAGTGGAATATCTCTCCTTTTGACTATTTATGCGTAATTAGCTTGTGCAGATTTTGCCAGTTGACAGTTAGTTAGACAAAAGAAAGGGTTTTCACGACTGCATAACTAAAATCATGGAGGTAATTATGGTAGACGCTGCATCAAACGGTGATGGCAAGATGAGCCTAACCGCCAAGGTTATTGTCGGCTTGGTAGCCGGTATTATTCTTGGACTCGCTATTAACATTCTGGGCTTAAACCCAGCAGATGGATTTGTTGACATCTACATTACAAACGGTTTGTTCCACGTTGTGGGAAAAATGTTTGTTAACGCGTTGAAAATGATGGTCGTTCCGCTGGTACTTTTCTCGCTAATTTGCGGGGTTTGCGGGATTGGTGACATTAAAACGCTTGGCCGGGTGGGTTCTAAATCCTTTGGTCTTTACATTCTGACTACTGCTGTTGCGATAGCCGTTGCAATCACAATCGCATCAATCAGCGGTATCGGTACTGGCATGCAAATGGCGGCTGATACCGCATTCTCGGGTCGTGAAGCCCCGCCACTTTCTCAAGTACTTATCGACATCATCCCAAACAACCCAGTGAATGCGCTTTCTGAGGGTGAGATGCTGCAAATCATCTTCTTCGCGATCCTGATGGGTGTGTGCATTTTGATGGTGGGTAAAGAAGCGAAGAAAGTGGTTGAGCTGGTGGAAGTGTTGAACGAAATCATGATGAAGATGGTTACGCTCATCA
The DNA here is from genome assembly GCF_900060185.1 of Grimontia marina. Taxonomy (GTDB): domain Bacteria; phylum Pseudomonadota; class Gammaproteobacteria; order Enterobacterales; family Vibrionaceae; genus Enterovibrio; species Enterovibrio marinus. Next base: position 27,856 of record NZ_FIZY01000035.1, read on the forward strand.
TGGAGATCGCTCCTTACGCAGTGTTCTGTTTGATCGCCAAAGCCATGGCTAACCTAGGTTTAGGACTTTTCGTTGAACTGATTGGCTACGTGGTCGTGCTGATTGCTATTCTGTTACTGCACCTCTTTGTGGTTATCCCGACCATTCTGAAAGTCTTCTCTGGCTTGAACATCGTGACCTTTATGAAGAAGGCGCGCAACATGCAGGTATTCGCTTTCAGTACTGCAAGCTCGAACGCGACTATTCCTGTTACGCTGCGTACCGTGACTGAGCGTATGGGTGTGAAGAACTCTGTCGGTTCTTTCACCGTTCCGTTCGGAGCAACTATCAACATGGATGGTACGGCGATCATGCAGGGTGTGGCGACGGTATTTATCGCCAATATCTATGGCATTGACCTGGGTGTTGGTGGCTTCCTGACCGTTATCTTAATGGCTGTGCTGGCTTCCATCGGTACCGCGGGTGTACCAGGTGTTGGTTTAATCATGTTGTCGATGGTATTCGCGCAGGTTGGTCTGCCGCTGGAGGGCATTGGCTTGATTCTGGGTGTTGACCGCTTGTTGGATATGGTGCGTACTGCGGTTAACGTGACTGGTGATGCGGCGGTAAGCTGTATTGTTGCGAAGAGCGAAGGTAAGCTGAATGAGTCAATCTTTAACGACCCGACTGCTGGTGTTGTTACGCATGTGGAAATTGACCACGATGCGGAAAAAGAATTGGCAGATATCGCCAAAGGCTAATAAGTCTGACAGACAAAAGAGCGCCTATAGGCGCTCTTTTTATGTGTAATTACCGGCTGAATGTCAGTTGGTTATTTGCTGAGATTAGGGTCTGTTGATCAATGGTGGTTAAATTTTGCTGCAAAAATCATCACCAAAGGTCAACAGACCCTAGGAACCACCCAAGACAAGAGGGCAGCCAGGACGGCAAAGCCAAGCGTTGTCACTGCGAGGATTTCGATACTCGAGTTAGAGAGTAGTCCAACTCCACCAATGAACAGAGCAACCATAGCGACACTGCTAAGCGACCAGATGAATCCTTTTTTGCCCAAAGGTGTTTCAAAAGTCGGCTCTCGCTTTTTTATCAGCAATAGCATCAAGGAAAAGGCAAGGGAGAATGCCGCGCAGTAAAGGAAAGTTGGTTGGATTTGAGTGGCTGCCAACGGAAGGGCGACAACACCAATAAGTGCCCATAATGCCGGAGACACAATTTTATTATCGCGTTGAGCTAGTGCCTCTGAAACTGCCACAACCAATGTACCTACCACTGCGCCTGCCAGCACATCCGTGACATAGTGAACACCAAGATAGACACGGCTTAAGGCGACCAGTACCGAAGGCACTAGCCAAATTGCCAGATTCCCTTTACCCGCTTGCTTTAGCCATAGATAAACTAACCCCCATACGGTAAAAGCTATTGCGGTATGTCCACTTGGGAATGCAAAGCCTGAAGCACCTGTAAGCTGAAGGTCTGGGAACAGATAAAAAGGTCTGGGAACGGCGAAATGCAACTTCGCGAAGCTGACAATCAAGGTGATGGCGACTGTCGTAAACATCAGTTGAGAAACGCGTTTCACCCCGCCAGACGCCATTGCAATTGGGATAAGCACGAAGAATAACACGCTGCTTCCCATTGCCGAGGACGCTGTAAGCAGTCCACCAAAAATGGAAGGCATTGCCTTGATGGCTTGTTGTAGCGCTTGGTTAAGTGACGCATTCCTGACGTTGAACTCACTACTGAGGTGACTGAAATCGTCAAAATGGGAGGTTTGGCTTGGAGTGGAGGTTTTGATCCATGTTGGGATCGCTTTTATTTGGTCTGGAAATCGCACTTCATTGATGTGGATTGAAGCAGGCTTCATCATCGCGACGTTTCGCACTTCCCGGCCAAAATGTTCAGCATGCCAACTAGCAACCATTGCGTTGCCATCTGCTTGATTGTGAATACTAACGGGGGACAGTGCCCGACAATCAAACAGAACGGCTTTGTCCAGCCTTGCGAATTCTTTTATAACCTCAACAGTTATACCTGTCTCTTCCAATGTTTCCCGAATAGCTGCATCGGCGGGATTATCACTGTCCACAAAGCCACCTGGTATTGAAATACGGTTATTTAGAATGTCCTTGGTGACAAGGACGCGGCCCTGATTGTCGGAGACCAAACAGGCTGCACCTCTTATGGTTTCCATTTGTTCGTTAGCAAATGCGGGTAAGTAAAAGGGCAAAAAAGCAAAGAAAAAAGGTAAGTAGTTTTCTTGTCATCGTCTCGTTCGAATTGTTTTAGTTGTTGGGCATTCTAGCAATCATGGACAGGGAGGGTATGAGAAAGTTTAAAATTCGTTTTGAACGTTAATTTCGCTTTTTTGAGATGTTGTATTTTCTGGCTTGCAGCATGTTTTTGTGGAAGTTTTGGCTGATTTTTAAGCACTCGAATCAAAACTTGAAAAAAGGGGGTTTACAGCTTTCGGAGACCTCGCTAATATTCGCGGCACTTACGGAGAGATGGCTGAGTGGTTGAAAGCACCGGTCTTGAAAACCGGCATACGTTAATAGCGTATCTAGGGTTCAAATCCCTATCTCTCCGCCACATTCTGGAAGTTGGGCTGTAAAGCCGGATTTCATCAAGAATTGGAGCGGTAGTTCAGTTGGTTAGAATACCGGCCTGTCACGCCGGGGGTCGCGGGTTCGAGTCCCGTCCGCTCCGCCAACACAATGAAGCCTCGACAGAAATGTCGGGGCTTTTTTGTATTTGTCAGATTCCAAGAGAGGGGACTCTCACGAGCCATGCGGCTTGAGTCCCGCTGGAGCGCCAGCCCGGCCGTTCCGCCAACACAATGAAGCCTCGACAGAAATGTCGGGGCTTTTTTGTATTTATCAGATTCCAAGAGGGGGACTCTCACGAGCCATACGGCTTGAGTCCCGCTGGAGCGCCAGCCCGGCCGTTCCGCCAACGATTAGAGCCTGATGCGAAAGCGTCAGGCTTTTTTCTTATACGCGCCCCAGAAAGTGCTGAGCACTTTGGGCCGCGTCCGGGAGCCCGGCGCGCTCTAGTCCGTCCGCTCCGCCAACAAAATGAAGTCTCGACAGAAATGTCAGGGCTTTTTTGTATCTCAAAATCCCACTCACTTGACCTTGTTCGGAACTTTTCACATCAAATAGCTGCCTGAAGAATAAGGGGAACGACACATGTCGTTACACAGGATGAGGTATCCAACCTTTACATCTTGCGGTTGTCAGGGAACAATCGACTAAAGCTAGAAATACATAGCCCCAAATTGGAAGATTATGAGTAATACCGAAACTAAAAAGCCGAAAAAGCCGAACGCATTGTTCGAAATTGTCTTTAACGTATTTTTGCCTTCATTCATTTTGATGAAGTTTAGCGGTGAAGAACACCTTGGCACCGTGATGGCGTTGGTTGTGGCGCTGGCTTTCCCGGTAGCATATGGTGGTATGGAACTCATCCGCAGTAAGAAACTGAACTTGATTGCTGCACTGGGCTTTGTCAGTGTGCTGTTGACGGGGGGGATTGGCCTTCTCGAACTGGACACTCAATGGCTGGCGATTAAGGAAGCGTTGATTCCCGGTCTGATTGGTCTGGCGGTACTCTTTTCTACCTTCACGCCTTACCCTATTGTGAAGAAGATGATTTTCAACGACACGCTGCTTAACCTTGAACTTATCAAAGAACGTTTGGCACAAACTAACAATACCGAATCGTTTGAGCGTTGCCTGACAACGTCCAACTATCTGTTTGCCAGCACCTTCGTTTTCTCATCAGCGATGAATTATTTCCTCGCAACCTGGATTGTTACCAGTCCGGCAGGCACTGCGGCATTCAATGAAGAACTGGGCAAGATGACGCTCTATAGCTACCCAATGATTGCGATCCCAAGCATGTTGATGATGCTGGGTATTTTCTACTACGTTTGGCGTCAGGTACGTGCGATGACCAAACTGGAGACTGAACAAATCTTCCATTTGAAGTGAGTTTAGCTCAATGATAAATCGACAAGCCCGGTTTTCTAGCCGGGCTTTCTCTTTGTTAGTTTTTATCCAAAGCAGCCTTTTGTGCTTGTTCGGTAATCAAACCATGAAATTTAACAAAAGTGATCATTGTCACACACGGTTTGGCTTTGCTATATTCTCCGCCCGGTTAAAGCGAGCGCTTTTCGTTAACGAATGGCGTGAATAACCAAGCTTTCAATCGGCTGCAAAATGGAAACTTGCCCCAAGGAACTGGGCCCAGCGTAACTGTGAGCATGAATACCCAAACAAACTACATCCTGTATCTTCAGGTCGTTTGGGTATATGGGCCTTTGATATTCGCCTTTGGGTAAGACAGCAATTGTAGCCTCCTGCCAAGTTGCCTTTCCCTGCGCGCGTTTTATCAAAACCTGCCAAAATCCAGATACTTAAGCAAGGTAACATAATGCAAATCTTCTACAGCTTGGCCGGCGTATTGGCCCTGTTGGCGTGTGCTTACGCACTATCAGACAGTCGTCGTGACATCAATTGGCGAACTGTTCTTGGCGCTTTCTCTCTTCAGGCCGGATTCGCCGCGTTGGTTCTCTATTTCCCCCTTGGTCAATCTCTTCTTGGTTCAATCAGCCACGGCGTTTCAGGATTATTAGCTTTTGCGGACGAAGGTATCGGCTTCGTTTTCGGTGATTTAGCAAGTGGCAATTTCATTTTTGCTATCCGCGTTCTTCCTCTGATCATCTTCCTTTCCGCCATCATTTCTCTTCTCTATTACCTTGGTATCATGCAATGGCTGATCAAAATGATTGGCGGTGCAATTCGACGTTTTCTGGGTACTTCTCAGGTTGAGTCTTTGGCTGCGACCAGCAACATTTTCCTTTCACAGAGTGAGTCTTCACTGGTTATTCGCCCATTCCTGAAGAACATGACCCGTTCAGAGTTGTTTGCCATCATGGTGGGTGGTATGGCTTCTGTCGCTGGCTCTGTTCTAGGTGGTTATGCTGCTCTGGGTATCGAATTGAAGTACCTGATTGCGGCGAGCTTTATGGCTGCTCCGGGTGGCCTCTTGATGGCAAAGATGCTGGTGCCAGAGCGTGAAGTTGCGATTGACCAATCAAACATCGAGCTAGAGAAGAGTACAGATGTTAACGCGATTGATGCATTGGCATCAGGTGCAATGAACGGTGTGAAAGTGGCCGTGGCTGTCGGTACCATGTTGATTGCCTTCGTCAGCGTGATTGCAATGGTAAACGCAGGGTTTGAAATTGTGGGTACTTGGTTTGGATATGATGGCCTCACGCTACAGTTAATCTTCGGTTACCTTTTCTCTCCACTGGCATTTGCAGCGGGTATTCCTTGGAATGAAGCGCTCAGTGCGGGAGCACTGATTGGTCAGAAGACAATTCTTAACGAATTCGTTGCATTCATGGATTTTGTAAACGTAAAAGACGCGCTGACAGAGCACAGCCAAACCATTGTCACCTTTGCTCTGTGTGGTTTTGCCAACATTGGTTCGATTGCGATTAACCTAGGCTCAATCGGTGCTATGGCGCCGGAGCGTAGGCAGGATGTAGCAAAGCTAGGCTTCCGAGCCGTTGTGGCGGCGACTTTAGCTAACTTGATGAGTGCTGCGCTGGCAGGCGTGTTTATTGCGTTATAGCTTGTTCAAGCCAAAGAATGAAGAAGTCCACTACGGTGGGCTTTGTTCCTCGTCTCCGAGATAGTTTTCACGGGTAAGATCATCTCTAGTCCGGCCAACCACCTCAAAGTGCGCAATGTAGAATTTCAAATCTTCGTGCTCATTGTGTTTTGCCTTCATTTTTACGTTCACATGGACCAAATGTCCGGCCTTGTGCCTAAGTTTAAGCGCACCTTCCCAATTGCCACGCTTCAACAGTGACAACCAAATTTTAGTGTGGAGTGGTTTATCTGTGGGGTTTTCTGTGAGTGAGTGTGGTTTTTCACCTATTACATCTTCTGGCTTACAACCGAGCATGTCACGAAACGCTGGATTAATACGAACAACATGGCCTTTAGCGTCAGCAATCAACATCGGGAACGCAATATCGAACGCCTGGGTGGTCTGCTGCCTTTCCTCTTCTCGAGCTTTCTGCTGAGATATATCGCGGATGTAGGAAACGAATAGATAGCCTGTTTTTGTTTTTGAAGAGGAGATAGAAATCTCAACGGGAAACTCCCGGCCACTTTTTCTCATCGCGGGTAATTCTATGCGTCGATCTAGAACTGGGCCTTCTCCAGTTTGAAGTAAGTGTTTCATGCCAGAAATGTGCTTATTCCGTAAGCGTTCGGGAATGATAGTGTCTGACAACCTTAGGCCTAAAATATCTTCTCTTAACCAACCGAATAACCGTTCTGCCATAGGGCTGAATTCTAAAACTGTATCTTGTTCGTCAACAACGATGATTGCATCCAGTGATGCGCTGTAAATTGCCTGACTGCGTTCTTCTAATAGTTGGGTCTGCTGGTAGGAAAACGTATGGTCTCGAAGAGAGGATTGGAGTTTACTGTAGCTACGGTCCATCTTTTTTCGAAGGCGGTTCACTTCATCTACTGTTGCTTCCACTTCGCCTGCATTAAACAAGCTGAATCGCGGCTTTAGTTCTCCTGACTCTTGAATCTGGTGCAGTTTCCGCAAGGGGAGGGTAATGGAGTACAGTAAAAAATAGATAACGACAATGGCGAACAACCCAATACCACTGGTCCCCCAGATAAGCATTTGCCCGACAGGCGAGGCCATGTTGTCACTGTAATGGTTGCGATAACCGACGATCACCGTACCAAGTTTCCCATCGGCATTCTTCACTTCTTGGAAAACCACTGTAACGCCATCTTCCGGAGTCTCCAAGCTCCGGCTATGCGCAATCAGTGTATCCCCCTGATCAATAGTCAGATAGGTCAGATCTTCATGCGCGACGAAGCGATCAGTCATCTCTCTAATGATTGTTTGGTTCTTTTCAAGCAAAGGAATTTCGAAGGTAACAGCAACAAGCCCGGCGAGTTCTTTTGCGCGGTAATTCAGTTCCTCTTTACGCGCATCGCCCAGATAACCGATTGCTATTGTGATAAACGTAAGGATGACGGCTGTAAAGATGAACGCGGTTAAGAGAATCGCCTTGGCTCGGATATTCACGCCGTCCCCTGTGATTTAAAATTGATATTCCTGATTTAACTATAAGACATTTTGCTTGGGCTATCCGATATGGTGGGAATTCAACGAAACTGGGATGTAAAGGAATAGGTGACCCACCCAGTGTTTAACGCCGTCGCTGGTAACAAGAGTGGGTCAGAGGGATAGCTTTCAATAGGCCTTCTTACAAATGCTTACTCTTAAACACGAGCATCTTGTCCCTTGTCATCTCATGCATGGAATATTGAATACCACCAAGACCCACACCAGAAGCGTCGCGGCCGCCAAATGGCATCCAGTCGACACGGAATGCTGTGTGGTCGTTTACCATCACTGCAGTTGCGTTGAGTTGTTGAGTGACATTCAATGCGTCTTCTAAATCGTTGGTAAACACCGCTGCTTGAAAGGCATATGGCAATCCATTTGCACGGTCAATAGCCGTTTGTTTGTCAGCATAAGAGTACACGCATACCACGGGGCCAAAGATTTCCATTTGGGAAACGCGGACGTCATCCGGTGGGTTGAGTAATACGGTTGGCGCGTAGCAACTCTCGGAGATTTTCTTGCCACCACAAAGCAATTCAGCACCGCCTTTTACTGCTTCCTGCACCCACTCGTCAACACGATCGACTTCGTGCGGGAGAATAAGCGGACCGACTTCTATATCCGGATCCAATGGATCACCGACCTTCATTTTTTCTGCTGCCTGGGCAAGTCTTACCGCCAGTTCGCGGCAAAATCCCTGCTGCGCGTACACTCGCTGAACAGATACACAAACTTGTCCTGCATGGTAGAAGCCACCTTTGGCAAGCATAGGTACGACCTCATCAATATTGGCGCTGTCATCAACAATCACAGGGGCGGCACCACCATGTTCCAGTGCACAGCGCGTGCCCGGTGCGAGTTGCGATCGCAGCATCCAGCCCACTTTTGCAGAGCCGATAAATGAAAGAAAGTTAACCCGTGAATCAGAGACCAGTTTGCTGGAAGCGTCGTTGTCGCAAACCAGTGCCTGACACCAACCTTTGGGTAAGCCCGCTTCATGTAGGATCTCAACTAATCTCAGGCAAGATAGGGGGGTGGTAAGCGCGGGTTTTACAATCACAGGACAACCTACTGCCAATGCAGGAATGACCTGATGTACGATTAGGTTGAGTGGGTGATTGAAAGCACTCACAGACGCTACGACACCAATTGGCTCACGAATCGTGAAAGCCATGCGATTTACTGATGCCGTGGTTTGTCCCATCGGGATCTGCTCACCTTTGATTTGCGGAATATGTTCAATGGCCAGCTTTACGCCGTTGATGGCACGCAGCACTTCTACTTTGGAGTCGATGTAGGGCTTACCTCCTTCTTCCGCAGCCATGCGTGTGAGTGACTCTACCTGAGACGACATTATTTCAATCACACGTTCAAGAATCTCAATACGCTGATATGGCGGCATCCATGTGTTTCTGTCGAGAAACAGCGTGTGCGCTGTCGCCAGCGCTGTTTCTACATCGTCGGCTGTCTGCATTGGCAGCGACCGAATCAAACCGCCATCATAGGGGCGATAGACGTTCAGTTCAGACATGATGTTTACACTCTCCCTTTATCCGATAGAACGGCTTTCCTTGATAAGAACATTCAAAATGGAGTGGTTTAGTGAATAGTCCACTGGCAAATCAATGAGGTGAACGCCTTTGGTATTTAGCGCATGTTTTAGAATCGACTGGAATTCGTCATGGCTGTCAGGACGGTGACCAATCGCGCCGAAGCTGTTGGCGTATTTCACGAAATCAGGGTTACCGAAATCCAAACCAAAGTTGTCGAATTCCATGCCTTCCTGTTTCCACTTGATCATGCCGTAGGCACTGTCATTCAGTATGATAACGACCAGATCCAGCCCCATACGAACTGCGGTCTCGATTTCCTGCGAGTTCATCATGAAGCCGCCATCACCGTTGACTGATACCACTTTCTTGTCCGGATAGAGCTGCTTAGCCACCATGGCTGAAGGCAAGCCCGCGCCCATTGTGGCGAGGGCGTTATCTAATAAAAGAGTATTATTGCTGTGGCACTGGTAATTGCGAGCAAACCAGATTTTGTAAACGCCGTTATCGAGCGTGACGATGTCTTCATCATCTAACTGGTCACGCAGGATTTTCACCAGACGTTGGGGAAGAATAGGGAAGCGTCGATCTTCAAAGTACTTGGTAGTACGCTCATCAACATGGGCTTTTACGCGGCCGAAATAGCTCATATCTTGTGAAAGCTTGCCGACTTTCTCCGTCAGGCGGCCCACTGATGAACAGATATCACCTACGACATTGAGTTGCGGGAAGTACACTTCATCAGTGCGCGCCGCAAAGAAGTTGATGTGAATGACTTTGGTGCCGCCTTTCTCCATAAAGAACGGAGGCTTCTCGATGACATCGTGACCGACGTTGATAATCAGGTCAGCTTTTTCAATCGCACAGTGCAGGAAGTCATGGCTTGAAAGGGCTGCAGTGCCGATAAAACGCTCATGACGCTCATCCACCACACCTTTACCCATTTGAGTATTGAAGAAATAGATACCCGTTTTTTCGATGAATTCTTTGAGAGCTTGGCTGGAACGTTTGCGATTAGCACCCGCACCAATCAACAACAGCGGCATCTTGGCGTTTTTGATCATTTCTGCTGCTTGATCGAGACATTTCTCGTTCGCATCAGGCCTCCGGTGATTCACCACATCAAATATCGTTGCGCCTGAATCTTCTTCGGCAATATCTTCCGGAAGTTCGAGATAACCAGCGCCCGGACGTTCTTCCATGCAAACACGGAAGGATTCGCGCACCATTGCGGGGACATTATTGCCGTCTACGACTTGTTCGGAATACTTGGTAATTGGCTTCATTAGGTTGACGACATCAACAATCTGGAAACGTCCTTGCTTACTCTTACGAATCGGCTTTTGACCGCCAAGCATTAGCATCGGCATCGCGCCTAATTGAGCATAAGCAGCCGCTGTAACAAAATTCGTTGCACCTGGACCAAGTGTTGAGAGACAGACTCCGGGTTTCCCGGTTAATCGACCATATGTCGCTGCCATAAACCCTGCGGCTTGTTCATGACGAGTCAGGATGAGTTCAATCTTGGAATCTTTCAGCGAGTTCAGAAAATCGAGATTTTCTTCACCCGGAATGCCGTAGATATAGTCAACACCCTCATTTTCCAGCGCACGCACAAATAAATCTGAAGTTTTCATTGTCGTCTCTCTTATCGTTGGCCAATTAGCCTATGCTCCACAAGATGACCTCCAGACCTTTCTGCGACGTTTAATGTTAAGCAGGAAGTGCCTTCATCTCTTCGGTTGTCAAAGTGATACGCCTATCAATAGCGCAAGGCTTTTTTCATCATTGTAGTCACAACCATGAGAAACTGACCAAATTAGAGGGTTAATTGCGCCTTTCGGCTTGGATGTTGGATCTTTTGGCTGGATATTTGTGGAAATTTTCGTCTTATACCGTCGGTGCGCTTAAAAAAGAGGCACTTAAATTCGAATGTGTAGAAAAGGGGTTTACACTCTTCCGCGCCCCCGTTAATATTCGCCGCACTTACGGAGAGATGGCTGAGTGGTTGAAAGCACCGGTCTTGAAAACCGGCATACGTTAATAGCGTATCTAGGGTTCAAATCCCTATCTCTCCGCCACATTAGAAAAGGCCGCTGAACTATCAGTGGCCTTTTTGCATTTTTAACCCTCGCAAGAGATAGGGTGCAGAACCCTAGACCTGGGTTCAGCCTAGCGAAGAGAGACAACGTTGTTGGCAACAACCCAAAGGCCAAGGGAGCTTGTGCCCAAGTAAATCCCGCTATCTATTTTTCTCGGTCCGCCATACTGGATTTAGCTTTGCTAACAGAGCTATCTTTTGTGAAGTGCTCTCAATGTGCAACAAAAAATCTTAAAAATCATGGAGGTGCATTTCCTGCATTCGCAGTTGCAAACAATTCCAAATATCCCCCAGCCTTAGCTTGTACGCTGTCATCTACTCGAGCTGACCCAAGAAGTTAGCGTTGTTTATAGCCTCGCTGTTGATTTAGGGGGGAGTGATGACACAGCCAACATACGCCTATTGCCTTCGCCCGTTGTCATTTCAGGACAACGGCACTTTTACCGCAGACCTCTGTTATCAGGAGCGTACAGATACAGTTGTGCTTTCCTGGAGTAATATGTTTTGCCTCGCCGGCATGCAAGATGGTTCCGCCCGCGCAGCGTCGAAATTCTTACCGGCTTTGTTTCCATTGAATCGTTGGGGAGATGCTGAAAGTACGAGCATGCTGGTTCGTGAATTGCAGTCTTCGGCTTGCCATATGCTGAGGCTCCATGCACCACCTTCAGAAGCGGTTCGGAAAGAACTGGAAAAACTTAATTTCAGCGCGCTTCAACTGTGTAGATTGAGCGGCTATTCCCAGGGTAATTTCAGTCGTACAGTTGAAAGCAAAAAAGATGCGGATATGGCGCTAAGCCTTGTTCTTTCAACGCTTCACCGCCTCCGTGCTTTGACCATTATGTCAGGACAGCAGGGAAGGGCATCAGCAACAGACAGCAAAGACCAAATGCTGGCTTCATTTAGGGTCAAACTCCGTAATGTGGAGGATATGAGCCGCCCTTTGGCGGGAACAAAGCGCGCTGATTTACCCTCTGTAGTCTTCGACCTTATGGGATATGGGGTCGTTCGCCTGACTGTCATAGACATGGTTCAGCTGATGATAGGCGAACGTCTTCCACCACCGCTTGCCTGCCTCGAGGAGCGACTGGGTCAGGACGAGCAAATGAAGGCTGAACTGGTGCGTGTCAGTTATGAAGTACTTCTCAAAAAATGGATAAGTAAATCGGTCTGGCAACATGTCCTTACGGAGTTTGGGCTTAATACCGGAGACATCTATCAGCTTGGCGCGCCATTTACTGAAGCGGTTTTATCGGATACATCTTCGGCATTTGACTGTCCGCAGCCACCTTGGCTGATTTGGATTATCCCTTTTCTGACCAACTCTGGCGTAGGTAACATGACTCCTAAGCATGCAGATTATGCGCCGCAGATTCCCGTTAGTGAAATTATGCCTCCACCCGTTTTGGTTAGCTCCAGCGAGTAGGAAAAGTGTCACCAAAGCAAAGGAATGCAAAAAATGCAGACTAATGTGCACTTAATTCTGTGGCGTGAGATGTCCTGAAAATTAATCATAGAAACCGACAATCTGGTGCAGTTAGGAATAAGTGCCTCAGATTGTTCGGGTAATTGAACACAGCCAAGATGCTTGAATTTTTCACGCGGCTGTCCTGATTTGTAGCCTGGACGCTGGAGACGCAATGAATCATATCAGTATGGATACTGGGGTGGAGGTGGCAGTACTTAACGACTTCGACATCCTCTTTCCGGCAAAAGAGGATCTGTCGCTTCCTTATCGCCAACTTTTTCCACTTATCACCAACGCGGCAAACACACCATTTCACGCTATTCTTCCCCACCGCATAAAGGAAAATATCAATAGCTTAAAACAGGTACTTTCCCATCAATTGGGAGCGCAGTTTCAAGTGCTGTACGCCATGAAAACCAATCGCTCGGCTGCATTGGTAAAAGCGGCCGCTGAGGAAGGAATTGGCATAGATGTATCATCCCTTGAAGAATTCCAACTAGCTCTCACTCAAGGCGTGAATGGGCGACAGTGTAGTTTGTCGGGGCCATTTAAGTCGGAAGCGTTTCTGACACTGGCGCTTAGACAGGAAGCCAGAATTGTTGTCGATAGCGATGAGGAGTTACTTCAAATTCAGTGCCTTGCGTCATCAATAAGGAAGAGTGCCCGAGTATTACTTCGCTGGAACGCAGAGCAGCCCCACACTCGTTTTGGAATGAACAAAGAGAAGCTCAAAGCAGCTTCATTGTTTGCTGACAGCCTGTCAAATATTGAATTGGAAGGGGCGGGATTCCACCTTTCTGGTTACTGCCCCCTTGAGCGAGGCAAAGCGTTATCCGAACTGCTTGATATCGCAGACGCGTTACGCTTTGGGGCCGACATTCGCTGGAAGGCAATAAACATTGGTGGTGGATACCCGCTCCGCTATGTCGAAGAAGCTACTTGGCGACGTTTTCAAAATGCTATCGATAAAGAGGATTTTGCTGCGGGCCGTATGCCAAAAAGTTTCTACCCTTACTGGCATCCGGATACCATGGAAACCGCTGTGGAGAAAGTCCTGAAAGAAGGCGGCAACGCAGCACGCCTCAAAGCCAACAGAATAGAGCTTATTGTTGAGCCCGGAAGGGCATTAACTGATGGGGCTGGTTTTACCACTTTCGAGGTGCTTGGTACCAAAACGACCAATGCGGGAGATTACTGTGTGATTGTCAAAGGGCTGAGCTTTAGTTTCTCTGAGACCTGGTTCAACTCAGAATTTATCGTCGATCCTTTACATCTTCCAGTTTCTGAGGAGAGCACAGATAGCTTTATCCCTGTTCGTGCATACATCGCAGGGCAAAGCTGCCTTGAGGAAGATGTACTAACTTACCGAAAAGTCCCCTTTTCTCAAATGCCCAAAGCGGGAGACTTACTGGTTTTTAATAACACCGCTGGCTATCTGATGGATCTGCTGGAAACCCGCTTTCATGGTTTGCCTATCCCTAACAAAGTTGTACTGGATAACAAGGAAGATTCTTTTTTAATCGAGGAGGTAAGGGGATGAAACTCTGCACAGCAATGCATCAAATGATTGGGGAAACCCCAATGCTTGCCTTGAAATTTTCCCATAGTGATTGGACGCTTTGGCTGAAAGTGGAAAAGAATAATCCCGGGCAAAGCATGAAAGATCGTATGGCAAGGGAGATGCTTTTTGATGCGCTGCGATCAGGTCGATTGAAGCGCGGCGGAACAGTGGTGGAATCCTCTTCCGGTAACACTGCCACTGCACTCGCTTATATGTGTGCAGAAATTGGCATCAACTTTATCGCCGTTGTCGATCACCATGCAGCCCCCGACAAACTCGCAGCGGTAAAAGCCTATGGTGGCAAAATACATCTGTTGGAAGGTGATTTTGCCGATGATGAAGTGGCAACGGTTGCCCGCATTGAAACTGCACGAAATCTTGCCGCTTCTATTGATGGCGGCCTGTTTATGGACCAGTGCAATAACGCTGCGAACCCAGCGGGTTACACCAATACACTCGCAGTGGAACTCCAAGAACAGCTAGGTGATCGTTTAGACGGTCTTGTTTGCTGCGTCGGTACAGGCGGCAGTATCGTCGGTGTTGGCGAAGCACTTCGCGTCCGATACCCATCTTTAGAAATTATTGGTGTGGAACCGGTTGGTTCAGTGATCTTCGGTTTCCCAAGTGGGCCTTACTGGCAATCTGGAACAGGCATGCCAGAAGGGGATGTGATGGGGCCATTTTACGACCCTGACCTTCTTGACGAAGGCGTTCGCGTCAGCGATGCGGAAGCTTTCACGACCTGTAGATATCTCGCCCGTGAGCACGGATTGTTGGTGGGTGGTTCAGCGGGTGGCGCAATTTACGAAGCCATTAAACGCTGTGCGAAGCGCCAAGGCAGCGGCAACATGGTTTGCCTGATTTGCGATGGCGGTGAAAAGTATCTCAACACGGTTTATAACGACGAGTGGTTGCACAGTAAGGGGCTCTATCATGGCTCTGTCTATGAATACCTAAGCGATGTAATCGCTAAACCGCAGCGCATAGAAACGCCATGGTTTGACGCCGAGCAAGAGGACAAGGAGGCGTCTTTTGCATAGAGAAACACATTGGAGTGGACTGGCGATGATATTCCTGGCTGTCCTTTCTGCGACGGCCATGGATGCTTTTATCAAGCTTGCTGGTGGTGATATAGGCACTTGGCAGTTGCTGTTTATGCGCTGGATAATCGGCGCTTTAGTCATCTTGCCTGTGGTGACCTACTACTGGAAAAAGCGCGAGACGATTAAAGATCGCCGTATCTACTACTGGCGTTTTGCGCTCAATCTGGTGGGTTGTTACACCTTGTTTTACTCTTTGGCCAACCTACCGTTTGCCACCGTGATTACCATTTTGTTTGCAGAGCCTATTTTCATTATCCCGCTGGCTGTTGTTTTACTCGGTGAAAAGATTTCGCTGAAGAATGTTATCGCGAGTTTAGTAGGTTTTGGTGCGGTGTTTTACATCAATCGACCTGAAGACGCGGGAAGTGGCTTCAGTGTGATTGCGCCGATTGTGGCGGCACTGACACTTGCTGTCGAACATGTTCTAAACAAACGCCTTGGCTCACAAGAAAACCCTCAGTTTATGCTGTTCTGGTTGGCGGTACCGTTGGCCGCGGTATCTCTGCCAATGACAGTGTTTGTGGAAGGCTGGGTAGATATCTCGGCCTTGCAATGGGGTATCGTACTTCTCGCGGCAGTGTTGGGTAATGCCTATAACTATTTCATTATTATGGGATTCCGCCGAGCGCATGTGTCTACAGGTAGCGTGTTGCTTTATCTGTCAGTTCCTATGGCATTTATTATTGGTGTGGTGTTTTTTGATGAAACCCCAACGCTGTCCGGTGTGGTTTGCGGAGCGCTGATCTTAGGGGCAAGTATGTTGGCAAATATGCGAAGGCCAGGAGAGAGGGGCAACGAGGAAACCATCGCATCAGAAGTTCCCGTAAACTCCTAACGATATTTATTTGAAGCTCTTCAATACAGTAAAAACTCGCCCTAGGGCGAGTTTTTTATGCGACGTCAGCCTGTGATAAGGCGGGGAGAACGAATTGGCAGTTTTCCGTCAGCCACCTTTCAAAAAATCGATAGGCATCCTCATCCGGCATAACACGAGAACCAGCGAGTTTGTAGCCAAATCCAGTTGCCACGACCTCTGGTGTCACCATCACCAATTCCCCACTGGCAATTTCCTTTTGGATGAAGAGGGGATCTACCACGGCAATACCACCAATCTCCTTAACGATGGAAATTGCGCTGCTGATGGAATCCGTCATCATGCGCTGCGAGCAACAACTTTGGGAAATATCTATATTCAATTTGTTCAGAAAGATGTTCCAGTCGGCTTCAGTCGATGTAGGGTGAACGATGCGTCCGTGTTTGAGCAACTCAGGCCAAGAAGGATCGTTGAGGGTTTTAAGGTATTCCGGTTTAGCGACAGCAACGAGCTGCTCATTGTAGAACTTCTCATCCTTGCTATTAACGGTATAAACCACTGCCATATCAAAGTCTTCATCGGCAAAATCGATGGTGTGGCTATAGGCAACATGAAAGTGAAATTGACCGAATTCGCTAACCATTGAAAAGTTATCGTGGGTATTGGGGAGTAACCAGCGCAATCCGAAAGAGATTGGGAGTTTTACATTCAATGAATCATCTTTTTTTAGCGTTGAACAAGCCGAGTTGATGATTTCAAATCCATCATTTAATTGCTTTGCCAATTGCTTCCCGGCTTCGCTCAGTTTTACGTTCCCCTTACTGCCAAGCACCAGTCGCTGATCAAAGTAATTTTCGACAGTCTTAATGTGCTTATAGACGCCTGTTGCATCGATACACATTTCTTCTCCGGCTAGGAAATAAGACTGGGTTCTGGCAACAGCCAGAAAGACTTCAAGACTTTTGTAAGAGGGGGTACATCTTGACATTGGTTATTTATTGACTCCTGTTCCAATAGTGGAAGGATTATATGACCTATGTTGTATTGATGTTGCAACGAATGTCCGAGTTTTTGGGTTGGATGTGAGAGATGAATCTAATTTCAACAACAGTCATGTTACAGAGAGTAGTGAGTCGTCATTCTATTTGACCCTGTATTTAGTGAATTTGTCGGAAAATTTTACATGTTGCCCACATTATTGGTCAATTTACCCCGAGATTGTGGTGTATGCTTATTTGGTCATTTTGTTACAGGGTGAGTCAATATGTAGCAAAAGAATACTCACTAACCTGACTCACTTTCGGCTTTCTCTGCACCCACCTATTTGACGTAATCAGCAGAAAATACCCGGGAGTTTTCGTGATAAGAAAAGAGCCTTGAATATTGGTGAGCTTTGCCATGACACCTACTTTTTATTTGTGTGATTGGCTTTCTATACCTTGCAAAATCGGGCTCTTAAACTGAGACTATTCCATTGAGCTTTGATCCATCAAAGCTGGGTAGGTGCAAATCGTGCTAGCATCGCTATCTCAATGAAATACCCGCTGAGCATACTTACTTTTCGAACCTAGTGAATGAATCATCTTTACCAAAAAGAACAGATGCCTTTTGGCGATGAACAGAGATATGTTTACAGCCACCAAAATGCGAAAGAGTCCAAATTGTTTATCAACATGTGTTGAGTGCGAAAGAGGCTTATTTCTTTGCCGCCCCCCTCTAATAAATCTTTAATGACGCCTTTTCCTACAAAAATGAAAGAGCCGCATCATTGCGGCACTTTGTCTGATGAGTTATAGCTTCACACTCTTCACCATGCCTGCTTCCGCATGGCCTGGGATGTTACAAGCAAATTCCACATTATTGTCACCATGGAAATGCCACAGCAGTTGCTTTGCTTTACCTGGTTTAACGGTCACAGTACTGCCCGAATCATGATCGTGATGGCCTGTCATGGTTTTCATCATCTCACGGTGTTTTAATTGCTCTTCCATCGAACCGATAGAAAACTCGTGGTCGATTTTACCCGCGTTCATCACCACGAACTGCACCACGTCATTGGGTTCAATCTTCACATCTTTCTTGAAGTTGATGCGCATGTCATCAGTCAGGATAACGTGAACTACTTTGTCGGGCTTCGCACCGTTAGCAGGCATACCTACCGCTGACATGCCTTCCATGTTCATCATGTTTGAATGGTCCATTTTAGAGTGGTCCATATCACCATGACCCATGGCGCTGTGATCCATTTTTCCATGATTCATCGTGCTGTGATCCATCGAACCGTGGTCCATTTTCGAATGGTCCATCGTGTCAGCAAATACACCAGTGGTAACCAGAGCCAGAGAAAGTGCAATCAGTGTCTTTTTCATCGTGTTTTCCTTTTAAAAATGGTTATCACTGGGCTGAAAAGCCCAGTGGATTTGTTATGCGTTTTGGGTGACTTCTTTGTTTTTCCAAAGCTTGAAGATGGCTGGGAGAACCAGCAGGGTAAGTAACAGAGCAGACGCCATGCCACCAATCATTGGTGCAGCGATACGCTGCATGACCTCAGAGCCTGTGCCCTCGCCATACATGATGGGGATCAGGCCGATTATGACTGTAAGCACCGTCATCATGACCGGACGCACACGCAGGCCTGCACCTTCGCGAATCGCGTCGGTCAGATCTTTCCCGGTCAGTGGTTGGTTTTCTTCCTGCGCATGGAGTTTGCGGTAGTGCCATGCCTGATTGAGGTAAACCAGCATGATGACCCCAATCTCCACGGCAACACCGGCAAGGGCGATAAAACCAACACCAACAGCAACGGAGAAGTTGAAGCCAAGGTAGTGCATCAGCCACAAGCCGCCGACCAGAGAGAGTGGCAGGGTAGCCATGATGATCAGCACTTCACCGACGCGGCGGAAACTCATGTAAAGCAGCAGCATGATGATGGCGATCGTCACAGGAACAACAACGCTCAGGCGTTCTTTGGCGCGTTCCATGTATTCGTATTGCCCTGACCAAGCGAGTGAGTATCCCGCTGGCAGTACTAACTGTTCTGCGACGGTTTGCTGTGCTTCTGCCACATAAGAGCCCAGATCACGTCCATCGATATCGACAAACACCCAGCCGTTAGGACGCGCGTTTTCCGTTTTGATCATCGGAGGGCCATCTTCGTAGCGAATATCCGCGACGTCCGCCAGCGCAATACGCGCACCGTTTGGTGTTACCAAAGGCAGCTCCTGAAGCTTCACCACTGAGTCGCGGTAATCTTGCGGATAGCGCACGTTGATGGGGTAGCGCTCCAAGCCTTCGATGGTTTCTCCGACATTCATGCCACCCACAGCTGTAGTAATGACCTGCTGAACATCTTTGATGCTGAGGCCATAACGGGCGGCGGCACGACGTTTGATGTCGATGGTGACGTAACGCCCGCCAGCAACGCGTTCTGCGTAAACTGAGGCTGTTCCTTCAACGCCGTTCAGGATTGGCTCAAGTTGGGAACCAATGGTTTCAATTACTGCCAAGTCTGGACCCGCGATCTTAATACCAATCGGTGTCTTGATTCCTGTTGCCAGCATGTCGATACGGGTTTTAATTGGCATCACCCAGGCGTTGGTTAATCCCGGGAATTTCACCAGATCATCGAACTCCTTACGCAGTGAATCTGTCGTGACACCGTCACGCCATTCTTCACGTGGTTTCAGTTGGATGACGGTTTCAATCATGGTCAGCGGTGCAGGGTCAGTTGCGGTCTCGGCGCGGCCAATCTTGCCCCAGACAGATTCTACTTCCGGTAGGGTTTTGATGAGCTTGTTAGTCTGTTGCAGCAGTTCGCGCGCTTTACCGATGGAAATGCCAGGGTAAGTGGTTGGCATGTACATCAGGTCTCCTTCATCCAGCGGTGGGATGAATTCGCTGCCGAGCTTACTGGTCGGGTAGTAAGCTGATGCCATCAGTGCGATTGCTACCACAATCATGGTTTTCGGGAACTTCAGGCTGAGGTTCAATAGTGGGCGATACAGCGCCACCAAACCGCGGTTCACCGGGTTCTTGTTCTCAGGTAGTACCTTTCCGCGAATGAAATAACCCATCAGCACAGGCACGAGCGTGATCGCCAAACCCGCAGCGGCAGCCATTGCGTAGGTTTTGGTGAATGCCAGCGGCGAGAACATCTTGCCTTCCTGACCTTCCAGGGCGAACACAGGAACAAAGCTCAGCGTAATGATCAGCAGCGAGAAGAACAGTGGCGCACCGACTTCTTCTGCGGCTTTGCTGATCACCTGCCAGCGGTTTTTGTCCGTCAGCGGCGTTCGTTCAATATGCTTATGGACGTTCTCTATCATCACGATCGCGCCGTCCACCATGGCACCGATGGCGATGGCGATACCGCCTAACGACATGATGTTGGCGTTAATACCTTGCCAGTGCATCACGATAAACGCAGAGAGAATACCGATTGGCAAACTGATGGCGATAACCAGCGACGAGCGGATATGGAACAGGAACAGAGCACAGACCACCGCAACCACGATGAACTCTTCCGCGAGCTTCTTCCAAAGGTTCTCAACGGCCGCATCAATAAGCGTCGAGCGGTCATAGGTCGGGACGATTTCCACACCTTCCGGCAAGCTGCGTTTGAGGTCTTCCAGTTTGGTTTTAACGTTGCCAATCACCTCGCTGGCGTTCTCACCAAAGCGCATCACAATCACGCCGCCAACCGCTTCACCTTCACCGTTAAACTCGGAAATACCGCGGCGCATTTGAGGGCCGATGTTGATATCCGCGATGTCACCCAGCAACAGAGGCGTGCCTTTGTCGGTTACCTTGATAGGCAGTGATTGAATATCTTCCACGCTGGAAAGGTAACCTGTGGTGCGTACCATGTGCTCAGCTTCAGCGATTTCGATCACCGACGCGCCCGCTTCTTGGTTGCCGTTCTGGATTGCCATGTTGACCTGTTGCAAGGTCAGGTCATAAGCACGCAGTTTAGCAGGGTCAATTTGCACTTGATACTGCTTCACCATGCCGCCGACAGTGGCCACTTCTGATACACCTTCGACCGTTTGAAGCTCGTACTTCAGGAACCAATCCTGCAAGCTGCGAAGTTCAGCCAGATCGTGTTGCCCAGTTTTGTCCTGCAACACGTAGCTGTAAATCCAGCCCACACCGGTAGCATCTGGGCCAAGGGTGGGTTTGGCGTTGGGTGGCAGTTTGGGTGCAACCTGGCTTAGGTATTCCAACACACGGGAGCGTGCCCAATACATGTCGGTATCATCATTGAAAATGATGTAAACGTACGAGTCGCCAAAGAAGGAATACCCGCGTACGGTTTCCGCGCCCGGCACCGCCAACATCGCGGTAGTGAGCGGGTAGGTGACCTGATCTTCCACTACCTGTGGCGCTTGGCCGGGATAGGTGGTTTTGATGATCACCTGAACATCAGACAAATCAGGAATGGCATCAACAGGCGTATTTTTTACGCTGTAGAGACCACCCAACGTCAGGAATAAGGTCGCGACCAACACCAGAAAACGGTTGGCAATCGACCAGCGAATAATCGCGCCAATCATTGATTACCTCCATTCAGCTCCAGCGCTTTCAGTGTGTAGTCAGAACCGTTTTTCTGAACCTGAAAACGTACCGTCTGACCTTCTGCAAAACTGCCAAGGTCAACGTCTCCATCCACCGAGAGGTTCATTTCTCCTGCTTCCCAGTTCCACTCATCTACCGGCTGGTGGTTGAGTGTGATCATGCCGAAATCTGCCATTAACATGGAGATATCGCCGACGACCCACACTTCATTTGGTGTTGTGGTTTCACTGACTTTGTAATCAACAATTTCGTATTGACCGGAAGCGCCTTTCTGCATTTCGAAGTCGATTGCCTGACCTGCAGAGAAGTCGCCCATTTCGATGCCTTCTGCAAAGGTGAAATCCATCACCATGCCCGGCCAGTTCCATTCAGGAACGGGTGCATGGTTGATGGTCAGCATGCGGTGGCCTGCCATCACGTTAGTGATTTCGCCTTTTGCCCACTGGGTTTCAGGTGGTGGTACTACACCCTGATCTTGAGAAGAAGAGATGCGCGCTAAATCTGCAGATTGGCTAGACTCAGAATCCAGCATGAAGTGTGCAGAAGTGACAATGCGATCTTGCTCTGTGAGCCCTTGCAGCACCTCGATCTTATCGCCTGCTTCGCGACCAACCTCGATGCGGGCAGAGCGATATTTACCTTCACCTTCGGCTAATACAACGCGGGTCATGCCGCCAGAGCGGATCACTGACGACTTAGGAATAGTCAGTACCGCCTCATCGGTCACTGGTTGCAATGCAATATTGGCGAACATGTTCGGCTTGAGATCGCCATCCTGATTCGAGAATTTCAGGCGAACGCGAAGGGTACGGGTTTTTGGATCCAGAATCGGATAAACGTAGTCGACCTTACCTTGCCATTCCTGACCGGGAATCGCGTCGAGCGTCATGGTGGCTTTGCTGCCTGCTTTCACCCAGTGGGCCTGACGTTCGAAGACTTCGGCATCAACCCAGACTTCTTCCAATGGGCCAGCACTGATTACCGCTTGTGCAGGGGAAAGATAACCCCCTTCGCGAATGTTCAGGCTTGCGATGACACCGTCTGCGAGTGCCTTTACTTCAATAGTTTGTGAGGCTTTGCCACGCTTTTTAATTTGCTGGATCTGTTCGCGGTCGACGCCAAGTGAAACCAGACGTTCGGTCGCGCCTTTGACCAGCCCATTTCGGCCAGTGCGGTAGGCGTTGAGCAGTTCTTCCTGCGCTTTGACCAGCTGAGGAGAGTAGAGCGTGAAAAGCACATCGCCTTTACTGACTTTCTCTCCGACTGCGTTGATGTAAAGTTTCTCAACCCAGCCCGCGACACGGACGTTGGTTTGCCATAGCAGGCTCTCATCGAAGGCGATGTAACCGACGGTTTCGATGCGTGGAGATAGTTGGGATAACTCAACGGCCGCCGTTTTCACGCCAAGGTTATTTTCAACAGCAGGGTCGATTTTCACTGTGCCGGGTTTGTCGTTACCCCCAGCCAGGTCTTCGGCGTAAACCGGGATCAAATCCATCCCCATCGGTGATTTACCCGGCTTATCGCGCTGATAGTTAGGGTCCATCGGTGCGACCCAGTACAGAGGCTCTTCTGAGCCTGCAGATGAAGTGCTTTCTGCCATGGCCGACATATCGTGGCCATGCCCGGCCATAAATTGATTCGCGCTAAACCCAATCACGCCACCGACCAGTAACGCCAAAGTGGCTACTTGCATTGTTTTCATTGTTCTTTCCCCGTTACTGATGAGCGTTTCTTGTTGTTGGTTGTACGATATCCGGCGTTTCGACTCGGTAGTCAAAGCCACCCAGCAAAGCAGCAAGGTTGCTGTTCACTAAGTTCAGGTCAGTGATAAGGCGCTGTTTTTCCAACGTGAGTGTCAGCTCATCCCTGGCAGCGGCAATCACATCGCTGAACTGTGCGGTGTTGTTCTGATATCCACGTTCAACGGCTTGAGTACGCGCCTTTGCTTGTTCAATCAGGGTGTTTCGGTAGCGCTCCAAACGCTGTTCCAGGTTTTCCCTGTCAACGAGCAAGGCATTCACCTTGGCGTTCATCTTTGCGAGGAGAAGATCTTTCAGGGATTTGGCTGCACCTACCTGGTATTGGGCAGCGGCATGGTTTTTATCCTGACGGTTATCCGTAAACAGCGGTAAATCCATGGTCAGGTAAGCGCTGACCAAATCGGAAGCCGGTTGACCGTTCATGCCGTTTGCCTGTCGGTAGGCGTACATGACTTCTACACCAAATTGCGGCGCATAAGCTTGCTCAGCAATTTCCACCTGCGTTTCGCTGGCTGAAATGGCGGCATCGGTCATTTTGACCGTAGGGTGATCGACCAATAGCGCGTAATGTTCAGTGCCGTCTGAGCGTTCAATGCGTTGATTCAGGTGTTGCCAATCGAGTTGGTTTGACGTGAGAAGTTGACCATTTTGTGCCAGCCATTCAGCGCCCAGCCATTCGGAAAACTGCGAGGTAATGCGGCGCTGCATTTGGGCATTGGCCTGAAGCTTTTCATCCAGCTTACTCACTTGCAGTTGCGCGTTCAGCAAATCCTGAGCTTCGTTTTTACCAATCGAATAATTGGTTTGAATGAAGTTGGCCAGTTCACGCATCAGGCGTTGGTTTTCTTTCAGAATATCTTCGGCTTGTTGCTGATACCCCAGTTCCAGCCAAAGTTGGGTAATACCATTGGCAATATCGCGCTCGCGGGCGTCGACCTGAAGTGACATACCGTCGGCCTGCTGATTGGCTTTTTTCTGCTGTAGCGAGAGGGTTTCACCACGTTCGAATTGTTGCATCAGACCCAAAGAGATATTGGTCATTGGGTCTTGGTCGAACTGAAAACTGTCGACAGGTAACCCGCCAAACCCGACTTTAAGTTTCGGGTCCATCAGCGTTGCGCTGGCAATGCCGGTTTCACGCATGGCTTGAGATTGCGCATAAAACTGTTTGCGACTGGCATCGTAGCGCAGCGCCTGTTCAATCAATTGTGTCAGAGAATCTTGCTTGGCCGTTATCTCAGCTGGTGTTGCCACGCTGTGGGCAAAAACGGGTGCAGAGACAGAGACCAGAGCATATACCGACAAAGCCAGTAAGCTTGGTTTGAATTTCATAACTAAATCCATTTCTGGCGTCGAAAAGCGACGCGAAAACACACTCAGCGCCTTATTTCGGGCGCAATAAGGTCAAGATGATGGATTTAGGATATTGGAGGTCTGTAGAGAGACTGTGGTTGATAGACCGTCTGGGCTGACAGGTCGGTATTCATCAGTGCCAGTTTGGCCTGATTGACGGGGGATGTTTGTTGGTCAGTGAAAAGTGCAAAGGCAGAGAAGCAGGTTGATGGGCAACAGTTGTGGTCCATGCCTGCTGCTGAGCCGCAGTCAGGGGCAGAGGATTCGGTCATCATGGTGTGACCGGCATGCGGGTTAGCTATTTGCTCTTTCATTTCGCAGGCGACAACAGGCTGATGATGTTGCGTCATCATTTCCATTGCATTCATTGGGGAGCCAGATGCAATAGCCGACACCAGCATGGCAAGCAGGCTGATGATGGATATCCAGTATTTTCTGAGAGAAGAAATACGCATCTGACTTCAATAGCGAAACAACATTCGATTTAGAATAAACCTTCCCCCTACGGTAAGGTCAATGATTTTCCCTATCACTCGCTACAGACTGCTGGTTTTTCCCACCAGTGCGTGGTTTTCCACAGAACAAAACGTTGAATCTTACTTAGTGATTGCGCTAAACATCGAACTTGTTACTATCAGAGACATAGTCGGGGAGCCATTTGGCTGAGAACGCATCGCGTGACCCGTTGAACCTGAGGCAGTTAGTACTGACGTAGGGAACTATGATTTCGAACGATATGCATTCCTTCAGATTTCTTCTATCGCTCGTTCTCTGTTCCCTGAGTCTTTAAAGGGAACCCATATGAACACATCTTCCAATCCCATATTATCAAAATGCACTCCTATTGTGTTGACCATTGCAGGTTCTGATAGCGGTGGCGGCGCAGGTATTCAAGCAGATATCAAAGCCATGTCAGCGACAGGCAGTTATGCGTGCTCGGTGATCACAGCAATTACCGCACAGAACACCCGTGGCGTGTCTGCCATTTTTCCTATTCCTATTGAGCATGTAGCCCACCAGTTGGATGCGGTGTTTTCCGATCTTAATGTGGTCGCGGTGAAAGTCGGTATGTTGGCAGATGCCAATATCATCAAAGTTGTCGCAGACAAAATCCGCCATTATCGCCCTCAGTATCTGGTGGTTGACCCTGTGATGGTCGCAACCAGTGGCGATTTGCTGTTGAAGCAAGAGGCCATCAGCACGCTGAAAAGTGAACTGCTGCCGTTGGCCAATATCATTACGCCCAATTTGCCGGAAGGCTCCGCATTAACAGGCGCGGAGGTGCCCCAAACAGAGCAAGAGATGAGTGAGATGATTGCAGACCTGCGCGCTCTGGGTGCTGGGTCGGTGCTTTTGAAAGGTGGGCATTTGGAGTCCGACGAAAACAGCAATGATCTTTTGATTTTCGAAGACC
Organism: Grimontia marina; assembly: GCF_900060185.1. Taxonomy (GTDB): domain Bacteria; phylum Pseudomonadota; class Gammaproteobacteria; order Enterobacterales; family Vibrionaceae; genus Enterovibrio; species Enterovibrio marinus. Next base: position 53,727 of record NZ_FIZY01000035.1, read on the forward strand.
AGGTTGAGACTTTCTCTGCCAAACGCACGCAGACCAAGAATACGCACGGCACAGGTTGCACGCTGTCTTCGGCTATTGCGTCTTATCTGGCGCAAGGCAATGAGTTAAGTCAGGCTGTAGCGCTTGCAAAACGCTATATCTCTGAGGCCATTTCTCACGCAGACGAACTCGAAGTCGGGCAGGGCCACGGCCCAGTAAATCACTTTTACCAAGGACACGGCGCGGTGCGCTGAAAAGGAGCAGGCGATGAACACAGAAACGATCGTAGCGGGACTTAAACAGGTTAGAGAGTCCAAACCGCTGGTGGTGAACATTACTAACTATGTGGTGATGAATAACTCTGCCAACGCGTTGCTGGCGCTCGGGGCGTCCCCAATCATGGCGCACTCCCAGCAGGAAATGGCAGAAATGATGTCATTTGCCGGTGCCTTGGTGATCAATATCGGTACGTTGGACAGCGCTTGGACGCCGCGCATGATTCATGCTGTTGAGCAAGCCAACCTGAATAAGAAAACCGTGGTGCTGGATCCTGTCGGTTGTGGAGCCAGCGTGCTTCGCACTGAGACTTCAAGACAAATCGCAGCCTGGGCTGAATCCCTCATCATTCGGGGCAATGCCTCAGAAATCATTGCATTGGCCGGAGAGCGAGCGCAAAGCAAAGGTGTGGATGCGCTGGACAGCAGCGAAGCCGCAGTTGGGGCAGCGCGGTATTTGGTTGAAGCTTACAACTGTAACGTTGTGGTCTCTGGCGCGACAGATTACGTCGTGACATCCCAAGGGGAAACCCAGCTCAACAACGGCCATGAAATGATGCCTTACGTAACGGGTATGGGTTGTTCGTTGTCTGCTCTCACTGGCGCATTTGCAGCTGTCGGGGAGAACACCGGACTTGCAGCCGCAGCCGTCATGGGCGTGGTAGGAGAAATTGCCGCTGAAAGGGCAAAGGGACCGGGCAGTTTGCAAGTTGAGATCTTGGATGCACTTTACCAACTGGATGAAGCGACGCTTCTCAAACGCCTGAAAATCTCATGAACACAGAAAAGACGTTAAACCCATATCGCTTGTATCTGGTGACTGATGACCAACAGGATTTGGACACGTTGAAAAACGTGGTTTCCGAAGCCGTGGCAGGTGGTGTCACCATGGTACAGGTACGAGAGAAGCAAGGTGATGTCATGGCGTTTATCGAGCGGGCAAAAGCGGTGAAAGCGATTCTGGCTGGAACCGGCGTTCCACTTATTATCAATGACCGCGTTGATGTTGCTTTAGCGGTTGATGCGGATGGCGTGCACCTTGGCCAATCGGACATGCCAGCAGAGATTGCCCGTGATTTGATTGGTCCTGACAAACTACTGGGGCTATCTATTGAAACCGAAGCCCAGCTTGAAGAAGCCGATAGCTTACCTGTCGATTATCTTGGTCTCAGTGCGATATTCGCGACGCCAACAAAAACCAATATTAACAAAGAATGGGGCGTGCGACGTGAAGTCGTATGAAGCGCTGTTCACCGCTTAACGAGTGAACCATCTGTATCACCAGATGAACCTAGGAGCCTGAATAAAGTAGCGGCTCTGACAATGTAACGAAGAGTGGTCATAGACCAATCGGGATAGGAACCGCGAGGGGATGATCCTCCTGATAACCACAAATTGGGTGAGTGCTAGGTAGTCAGT